>PLNW01000121.1 GCA_003142855.1 Myxococcales bacterium | reverse complement strand
TAGATGCGCTCCGGCTGGCACGCGTCAACCAGGCGTTGAACAATTTTCCCGAGAAGTGGGTCTTGGCCCTGCGTTTCGATCATCCCGCGCATCCGCCGGTCAGTATACCTCCAAACCCGATTCTCAAGGTCATCAGCGCTCTGGGCATCAAGCTGCATGCTGAAGCGCGGACGCAGAAGCTGCTTGGACGACGGCAACATGCATAGATCTTGAACGAAACCCACTCTCAGTATCGGCACACAGAAGCCGCGCCATGATTGCGGGTATCCAGGCGCAGCGCCTCGCCGCCCTCAACGCCTGGCTGATGTTTACGCGGACCGACACGAGTAAGTCCGGTGAGGCGCGTCTTCGTTGATGCGGGCGCGGGCGCACCTCATCGCTGACGACGCCATGAGCTTCGTGGTCATGGCGCGCCTGGGTATCACCGACGCCATCGCCTTCGACCGCCACTTTGCCGAGTACGGGCGATTCGCCCTGTTGTAGGCATCGCCCTAAGACGAGGCGCGCTGGCAAGAATTCAACGCGACAAGAAGCAGCTTGAGGTAGATAGCATTTCACCTCCCCCTTGAAAGTGATGGCGTGGAACCTGGCGAATCGAGATCCGTGCCGACGTCCCCGTCGGCGAGTGAGCAGATGTTTTATCTAGAGCCCCGAGCTGAGCGCTGCCTTTTCACGGCCGCGCCAGCGGCCGTATCGCCTCGCCCGCGCAGCCGGCGAGGGCGCGCGCGAAGCGCGCGTGGGGCAGGGGTGGGGCGTGACGGACCCGAAGGGCCCGCAGGGCTGAGAGGCCGCCGACGTTCACCTCGGCGAGTGAGCAGATGTTCTATCTAGAGCCCCGAGCTGAGCGCTGCCTTTTCACGGCCGCGCCAGCGGCCGGATCGCCTCGCCCACGAAGTGGGAGAGGCCGCCCGCGAAGCGGGCGGGTGAGGGTCCGCTCCCACGCCATCGCCTTGAAAGTGGTGATAGCATTTCACTCGCCTATACTGGCGCGGAAAACAGGTAGCTAGGGAAGACATAGAGTCATCATGCGTACAGCCGGGGTTGCATTCGTTCTCGCTTGCCTGGTGTCAGGTCTACTGACGCCGTGGGTGCGGCGTTTCGCGCTGAAGCACCATCTCTTCGACGACCACGTCTCGGCCCGCAAGGTCCATGGCCGTCCCATCCCGCGCCTGGGCGGTGTCGCCATCGTCGCAGGCTTCTACGCCCCGCTCTTGGCGCTCCTGCTCGAAGCCAGCGGCGTGGGCGGGATGTTCTACGCCAACTCGCGCCGAGCTATCGCCTTCCTGCTTGGCGGTGTCGCGATCTGTGTACTCGGTCTCTACGACGACATCCGCGGCTCGGGCGCGCTCGTGAAATTCCTCGCTCAGTTCGCCATCGCAGGCGCGCTCTACTGGTTCGGCTTTCGCATCGACATCCTCGCGCTGCCCTTCATAGGCGTGTTCAGCCTGGGGCCGTTCAGCATCCTCTTCACCGTGCTGTGGATCGTGGGCGTCATCAACGCCATGAACCTCATCGACGGGCTCGATGGCCTGGCCGCTGGCGTGGGCCTGTTTGGCCTGGTGACGACCTTTGTGCTGGCCGCTAGCCGACCCGATCCGGTCATGATGCTGTTCATGGCGGCACTGAGCGGAGCGACCGTGGGGTTCCTGATCTACAATTTCAATCCGGCTTCGATCTTCATGGGCGACACGGGATCCATGTTCCTCGGGTACGTGCTTGCCGTGGGTTCGATCCAGACCAGCCAGAAATCTTCAACCGCGGTCGCCATCCTGATCCCCATCGTCGCGCTGGGCCTGCCCATCGCCGACACCTTGCTGGCCATGATCCGGCGCGCGCTCAACCACCAACCCATGTTCAGCGCTGACCGCGCGCACATCCACCACAAGCTCTTGGATCTCGGGCTGACCCACAAACAGGCCGTGCTGCTGCTCTACGGAGCCAGCGGCCTGCTGGGCATCACGGCCCTGCTGCTGACCGTGGCCAGCGGTTTCCAAACCGCGCTGATTCTGGTGGCTATGGGAACCGCGTGGTTCATCGGGATCCGCAAGCTTGGCTATGGTTTTCTCAGAAAATCCGCGACCGTGCAGGCGAAGCTCGAAACCACCAAGCGGTTGGCAAGACTGGCTGGGGCCACCGATGAGCTTGAGCTGTGGCGCGGGCTAAAGTCCGTGGCAGAGGCCCTGTGCATGACCGCGCTTTGCCTTTCGGTCGACTGCCGTGAAGACGGCGATCCGATCGTCATCCGACGCTCGCACGGGGAATGGCCGGAAACGGAGCCGTTTCACGGCACCATGGAGATTTCTGTCGGCACGGCCGTAGTGAAGATCGCATACGGCTGCGGGCTCAGCATCAGCGACGTCGAACTGGAACAACTCAAGCAGGCCCTGGAAAACACCTGCTCGCGCGTTTTTGGTAGGCCGTCCTGGCCCAAGGCCATGCCCAAACCAGGGGTCGCCGATCTGGAGGGTGAACTTCCCTCATCCAACCAGCCGCGTTGAATGCAGCGACGCCGAACACCTGCACAGCGGAAGCAGCCAGGTCATCTATTCGATTTCCTGGCTGCCCTCGTCGGACGGGCTAGGACCGACACGTGACAGGACAAAGTGTACTGCCGCAGCCGCCATCACGATGAGCAGAACGCCGACCAGCGCCACCCCCAGCCGCCGTTTTTGCTGCCGAAACAGACTGCGCGAAAATCTCAGTCCATGCCATCCGCAATCTCTAGTGCAGCGAAAGCCACGAAGAAGTAGCAGCCGGGCAAACCATCGGCTCGCCCCGGAGCGACCATCGCTTTTCAGAAGGGCGCCGCAGCGGGGACACAGATGGGACCGGGGCCGAGCAATAGATGGGGCCACTCGAAAGAGACGCTATCACGAAATCGACGCCCGGACGAAGTCTGCCCCGCGTCCTGATGGCAGGCAAGGCGTGCTGCATAGGAAATCGGGATGCAGTGACCAGCACATGCCGGTGTGTCCGGCGGAGGGGCTGAAGGCAACGTCGGTCGACTACACAGATTGAATGAGACGATGGGAAGCCCATCGGCACATCGCAGCATCGGCCAAGCCGGCATGGGAGGTGGACAGGAAGCCGCATGTTGGAATGATTATCGTGTGGGATGGAAGCCCATGCGAACAGGAGGGAAACCGGCTGAGTTCACGGCCGAAACGCAGACTGACGCCGACACAGTTGCAAGGCACGCACGCTGTCGCTAGGCTTGGGCCAACGATGAGCAGGTTTCACCATCTACTAAGCCGCGTTCGATCGGGATTCGGGCTGGATGCTATGACAGCCGCGCGCTCGATTTTTGGCCTCCCGCGATTCCTCCGCTCGTTGGCGGAGTACCAGGCAGCATACGCGAGCGGTGACGTTTTCCCGCTCGGGCTCTCGGAGTTGTTCCCCGTGCTCGCCGATTTCAGGGCCGATGCGGGGCAGGCCGGCGGACACTACTTTTTTCAGGATCTCTGGGCAGCGCGCAAGATCTACGAAAGACGCCCACATAGGCATGTCGACGTGGGCTCACGGATTGATGGTTTTGTTTCGCATCTTCTGGTGTTCATGCCCGTGACCGTCCTGGACATTCGTCCGCTGTCCTCCGGGGTGCGCGGCCTGGAGTTTGTCCGCGAAGACGCCACCGCGCTTCGCGCATTCGAAAATGAGAGCCTCGATTCGATATCCAGCCTGCACGCAGTCGAGCACTTCGGACTTGGACGGTATGGCGATCGGATCGACGTCCGCGGGTGGCAGAAGGTGCTGGCATCGTTCCAGCGCGTTCTGAAAGGTGGGGGACGTTTGTACGTTTCGGTTCCGATCGGACGGGAACGGGTGTGCTTCAACGCTCATCGCGTCTTCGCGCCAACCAGGCTTATCGAGGCTCTCGGTGAACTTAGGCTGGTTTCCTTCGCCGCAGTTGAAGACTCAGGTGCGTTTCTGGACAACGTGTCACCCGATGATATGGCGAAGCAGGAATTCGCCTGCGGTCTCTACGAATTCACGAGATGACAGCCACCCTTGCAAGCTTGCAAGCGACAGGTTGGCTCCCTGCCCTGCAGATCGTTTCGCCGGCTGCCTGGAAACCTTCAGAGCTTCTGGTTACGTCCCAACCGTCTCAGAATGGCCGTGCGTCCTGCCGGGTTTAGCAGAAGAGCGATGGCAAGGTGGCCACAGCCGACAAGAGATCCCTTGAGCACTAGAGCCGTCCACGTCCTCGCCACGGGTAGCGCGGGGATCTCCGCAATTCCAAGCAGGAAAGAAACGGTCACGGAAATCATGCCGGCGAGCTGAAACTGCCAACGATCCCATCCCCGGATATCTAGCTTGTTGTTGACGAACCACGCATAGAAGATGAGACATATCACAGAAACGGCAGAGGATGTCGCGGGCATGCCCAGCACACCCACGAGACGAAGCGCGACGTAGATCAACACAATGCGAAGCGCCATCTCAAATGTTCCGATCCACGCCACAGTACTGATCGCCCCCGTGGCTGTCAGAACTATTGAAGAAACGAACTCCCGCGAACCAAGAATGGCTGCGGCACAGAGCAGGGCGTTGAGGGCCGGACCGCCGTAGTTCTCCCGTCCGACCCAAAGTACGGTGAAGTCATGATTGAGGGCCACAATGGCCGGCAGCACCGCAGCCACAACCAATGACCAGACGGCAATGATCTCGCGTGCGGGCTTCCTGGCAGCGCTGACACCTCGTTCGCCGACAAGATGGGACAGCCCACTCAGTACCGATCCCGCAATAGGATTAACGAGGCCAATAGCAACCCTCAAGATCCTTTCGGTTATTGAGTAGACTGCAGCCGCGACAGGACTTACCAGCCTGGAAACCAGTGCTACTTCCAAGTTGGATCCGATCTGCAGGACGATGCGGCTGAGCATCATGGGTACGGTGGTATGGATAAGATCGGCAACGTCCGCAAAGTTCGACCTTGGGCGGGCCATCCCCATTGCGCGCCACACCACTACGGTCCAAACGATTCCTATGGTCAGGCCTACTGAGGCCCCTACAACGGAAGCCAGCCCCAATGCCACAACGCCCAGACCACCGAGGAGGCCGGCCACGATTACAACGATTTCAACGAGCTGGGCACCAAGCCGTGCGGCCGCCACGACCTCGGTGCGTTGCCAAGCGGACGCCACCGCGACGAGATTCGTTGTCGCAACTGTAACACCTGCGCCGGCGGCAGTGAGTATGAAAGTCAGTGTCAGTGCTGCGTGTGCGCGCCCAGGGGCCTTGACCAAGTCCGGAACGTACGGGGCAAGAAGTACGCCCGTCAGAACCATAAGCGCGACTAGGCCCGGTACAAGCAAGATTGCTGCGCCCGTTAGGCGCCTAAACAGCAAACGATCTCGTGCCCCCCACGCGGCTGCTAAACGCTGGTAGAGCACCGCGCTAATACCGAAATCGACAACGCCTATCAAGCCGATCACATTGGCCGAGGCAAGAAACGCTCCATAGACATCTACGCCGAACTTGTGAAGGTAGAGGGGGACGAGGACGACGCCTTTGACCATCGCAATTGCAGTGCCAGTGTAGCTCGTGATGAGTGAAACGAGTGCCGCGCGGGTCCGCCCCGGGGTGGGAGGCTCGTTGACCGCGGGACGGGGATCACTCATGAGTACACGCTATGATCCAGGATCCGCCTCGGCGCGCAAGTCTGTGGGACCCAGATTGCAATGGCGTAGTCGTTTCTGTCTCGGCCGACACGCTCCGTATGGCGAGCTTCACCGCCGCGCCTATCGCCATCATCACGCCCTACAAGACCGCGAAAGTGCTTCGAAACGAGGAAAGTGTACTTACGACGCGATGAGCTCTTCAAGTTGCTTCTTCTGGCATAATGCGCTGCCGCTGCGAGACACTCTTCACGCGGTACGTTGACGACCGCACAGCGCAGCGCGCGATGGAAGCCCCGCGAGTCGCAGGGGCGTCCAACCACCCAGATAGTTTGAAACGCAGGTTTCGCATCGTTGCGACAGTCGCCGCTTCCGGCTAGCCTTCACCTCTTCGATGGAAACTGTACCCGCATCACCCTCAAAGATCCCCGGCACCACCCGCGAGCTCCGGCACTACATTAACCTTCTGGGCAAGCGCTGGCGGGTGACGGCGGGGCTGCTGGTTCTCACTCTGGCCGGGGTCTTCGTCTGGACCGTGCGGCAACCGAAGATCTTCGAGGCAACTTGCTCGATCATTATAGAGTCTACCACACCCCAAGTGTTGGAGGGCGTGAAGGAACTGACCGAGATGGGGCCAGGAGGGTGGGCTTCGTATGATTTCTACGAAACTCAATTCCGCATCATCCGATCGAGAGAAATCGCGCAAAGGGTGGTGGATCGTACTGGGCTGGAACAGGATTCGGGGTTCAAGCAATCAACGGACACCGCGCAAGGCGCCAGTCCCAGGGACCTTGTCGACAGCCTGCTGCTCCAGACTCGTGTCGTAGGGGTCAAGCAGTCGCGCATAGCCAACATCATCGTGAAGGACACCAACGCTGAGCGAGCGACGAGGTTGGCAAACGCCTTCGCTGACACGTACATCGAAAGGAATCTCGACTATAAGCTTGAGGGCGCGCATTCCGCAGGTAGCTGGCTCGCAGAGCAGACGGTCGATCTGCGCAAGCGCCTTGAGAAGTCAGAATTGGAACTCTACCAGTTCAAGAAGGATCATAACCTGCTCGATGTTGGGCTTGACGACAAGCAAGGCATGAGCCGCCAGAACGTACAAACAATCAACCAGAAGCTGGGCGACGTCAAGGCTAGGCGAATCGAAATGGATTCGATTCGCAAGCTAATCATCGCGGCGAAGAGTGAGCTGAGCGAGAAGGAGAGTCTGCCCGAGATCCGGGACAACCCAGTCGTCCAGAAGCTGAGGGAGAATTATCTGGACCTCTTGAAGATGAGAGCCGACCTGGAATCCAGGTACGGTGAGAAGCACCCGAAGATCGATAACATCCAGAAGCAACTTGAGGCGATCCAGCGCGACTACAGCAAGGAGCTGGACAATGTGCTCAGGGCCTTCGACAAGCGATATCAGGCTATCGTGGACACTGAAACATCGCTAGCGAAATGGATGCAGCAGGAGAAGCAACAGGCGCTGGAGTGGTCCAAACTGGAAACGCAGTACAAGCCGCTTTCGCGCGATGCGGAGAATGATGCCAAGGTCTATGGCCTGGTTTCGCAGCGACACAAAGAAATTGACCTTACCGGGGTATTGCGCGCAAACAACGTTCGTATCCTTGACCGGGCGATAACGCCCCGCCGGCCTGTCAGCCCTCGGCTGTCCTTCAACTTGACAGTGGGCCTCATAATCGGGCTCCTTCTTGGCCTACTGGCCGCTTTGGTAGTGGAGGCGCTCGACAATACCATCAAGACCGCAGAGGCCGCTGAAGAACTGGTGGGGGCACCTGTGCTTGGGTTTCTGCCAATGTTGTCGCAGGCCAAAACACATTTGATAGAGGACGCTCCTGAGCGCGACTTGGCGGTATTCAAAGATCCCTCCAGTATGGCGGCCGAGGCGTGTCGGTCGATACGCACCAACCTCATGTTCTTGTCGGCTCAGAAGGAGGTCGCTATGTTGGCCGTAACCAGCCCTGGCCCACAGGACGGCAAGACCACGGCTGCGATAAGCATTGCAATTGCGATGGCGCAGGCTGGGGCGCGTGTCCTATTGGTTGATACCGATATGCGGAAGCCCCGAATTCATCGCTCGTTTGGACTCAAGTCTGATCGAGGCGTTTCGAACGTCATCCTCGGGGATGCCTCGCTGCAGGACGTGATCTGCCATAGCGTGGTCCCCAACCTCGACGTCCTACCTTGCGGTCCGACGCCGCCGAATCCTGCCGAGTTGCTACATACCGATCGCTTCCGCGAAATTCTCGCGCAATGCGGGAAAGACTATGATCGCGTAGTGCTAGATTCTCCGCCGACGGCACCGGTCACGGATCCTGCGATTCTCGGCAACTTGGTCGATGGCGTGATCCTGGTGCTTCGTGCCGGACACACTACACGGGAGGCAGCCTCATACGCGTGCCGACAGCTTACAGACGCCCGCGCCCGCATTCTTGGACTGGTCATCAACCAGACCGACCGCAAGGGTGGTGGATACGGCTATCCGTATTATGCGCCCTACGGCAGGTACTACCGCACAGCTTAGCGCTAGGGGTTTGCGGCAATGAACGGCTTCGATCTACTGACGCTCGGGAACGCCGTCGTGGTGGTAGTTGCCCTATACCAGCTCCGTGTCTGCACCCTCAGTCTGGCAGGCAACAACATGCTCGTTTCCTCCGCACTGGCCACGATTGAGCGATACGGCCCGCCGGCTTCACAACGGCTTCTGCCAGTCTACGTCTTTTCCGAAGAGAATCTATTGACCGCCTTTGCGATCATGGCCATTTCACTCGCGAGTCTTGTGGGGTTTACGCTTATCTCCGCTCGGCGCCGTATTCGCATAGGTCCGGACGCTCCTGCCGTTCCTCGACCCGTGTTGGTTGCAATCGCCATTTATGTAGTCTTGGCTTCTGGCTCGATTAGTACGATATTCACTGGTGCATACTCGGTTGGGCAAGAAGTGCGCTACGACATGAGCGTGGGAGGCGGGGGGCAGGCACTCGTTCTCTCCCTGGCCTTTTACGAGCTCACGCGTCGGCGGCTCCTGTCCCTCATCACCGCTCGAAAAGCCTTCCTGCTCATGTTCTTGATTGTTGCGCTGACTGGCTACCTCCAAGGCGGAACTGGCCCGTCCACGGGTTACCTTCTAGCAGGGGCGCTAATGATTCTGCCTCACACGGGAGCGGAGAAACGGCTGCGAAACACGGTTAGGGTTGCGGTTGCCCTACTCGGCATAGTGGCCATCTCGTTTACGGTACGAGCCGCACGGGACAGAATGCACGAGGACGCCGTGGGCAGCCTCGTCGCCGTCGTCAAGAATGCGGCCGAGCAAGAGGCCGCACGTGATCAGACTGCAGAGGGCCTGGAGAGCGCCGCAAATTCATCCCAGTATGCAGCCCATTTACTTGAGTGCATCACAATGTACGATGCGGGATTCTCCCGCCAATGGAGGTCGATTTACAATGTCATCGAGTACACCTTCAAGCCATCGTTCCTTCTCAAGGCACTCGGCTTGAAGCGTTCCATAGAGGCCGCATGGGAATTGGCCGATCATTTCGTTCACGGTGGGGGCATCTTCGTTCTAGGTGAATTCTACTGGAATGGCGGTTTCATCTGCGTGGTGGTGATGACGACTGTGTTATCGTTCTTCTGTTTCGTCGTCGACAAGAAATGTCGAGCCAGTCCCTTTTGGCTCATGATGCTCTCGCAGTTCGCACCATCGTTCCTTATGGGCTACGGATATGGGTTTGCGCAGGTCGCACGAGGCGCCATCAATGGATTGCTGGTCGCAGCAGTGTACAAGGTCCTTTCGAGTCTGGCCGAGAGACGCCAACTGTTTCGAGTACAAGAAGTGGGCAATGGAAGATAGGACTCGATGACAATATGATTGAAAACCTGGTGTGGAGGGTAAGAAACGCACTTCGAACTGCTGTCGATAGCACTAGGCTTGGGGAGGCGGCACACGCTTATTGTCGACGGCTGCAGCAGGAAGATGGCTACCGGAGAATCAGGGAAAGGTACGCACAACAGTGTCCCCCTGCGAATTCCCGGCTGCGCCGATTTGACGGGACGAAAACAGTTGGTTCGATCCACACCTTCGCAATCATTCCGGCGTGGTCGTGGCACGACGAACTTATGCCTGGTTTGGAAATGCTTGGGCCCGTTACACGCTATGACTACGCCCGATCCTTTCCTGACGGAAATGCAAATGTGAAGGATATCGTCGCCTGGCGGCGGCGAATGAACGGAGAGCTTCTCGAAGCGTTTCGCGAGGCTCACCATACCAGGCGAGTCGACTGGGTCTTGGCATATGTTCAGGGTCTGCACGTCATGGCTGATACGATTCGTCATATCGAAAGCAGCGGCGTTCCGACGGTCAACCTTAGCCTGGATGACAAGAACTCATGGGACTGTGGCGACGTCGGTGGACAGAACGCTGGCTCGCTCGGGTTGGTCGAAGCCTTCGACCTGTGGTGGACGTCTGCGAGCGTGTCGACGTCGTGGGTCGAGGCGGAAGGCGGGCGTGCGATCTACCTCCCCGAGGGGTGCAATGTTGAAGATGGCGTCGGAGAGGTCGATTCGATGGACCTGGGTGTGACATTCATCGGAACTGCTTACGGTCATCGCCTGGAAATGGTCCGATACCTAGCGCGCCACGGGATTATCGTGCGACCGTTCGGGAAGGGTTGGGGTCGCGTGCCAACTCGCGCAGAGGTGCGCAGCATTGTTAGGCGCAGCGCCATATGCCTCGGACACGGGGGAATCGGGTACTCGTCGCAGATCACGAATGTGAAGGGCAGAGACTTCGAGCTGCCGGCGCTGCGAGGAGGCGCCTATGTGACAACTTACAACGCCGATCTTGCCCGGCACTTCGATGTCGGCCGCGAGATTCTGTGTTGGCACTCGCTGGACGAGTTGCTGGAGATCACGCGGTTCCTGCTTCGGACACCGTCTGCTGGCAGAAGGCTGGCGGCACTAGCGTACGAACGATGTCGAAGGGAACACCGATGGAGCCAGCGGTACTTATCCGTACTTGAAGCTCTAGGCTTCCGCGTAGACGAGCCATGCCCTAAGGTCAGACTAGTCGGGGAGATGAATCCGTAGCAGTGGTACTTGTCCGTGCTTGAAGCGCTAGGCTTCCGGGTAGAGGTGCCACGCCAGTGATTCAGAGCAAATACGGTACACTGGCGTGAGACAAACATGGTAGTGTCGTGGGCTCGAAAAGGCTGAAGACAATGTCGGTGGTCTGCAACTCCGTACCTGCCTCGCGTCGACCTCCAATCGTGGGTCACGGTCGTCTATTTGTCCTGGACTCCTGTGGCCTTCCGCCCGAATGAGAGGTGAGCTTGCTCGCAAACCTTGACGCCCGACTACACCAGACCCTCGATGGCAAGTCAGTGCTCGTGACAGGTGCGGCTGGGAGTATCGGCCGGGTACTGACAGAGCGGTTGCTGCGCTACAAGCCCGCTGCGCTACGCCTCCTGGATCACGATGAGGAGCGCACCTTCTACCTGCAGGTCAGGCACAAGGACTGTGGGCCGATCCGCGTGTTGCTCGGGGATATTCGCGATCGGACCCGAATGGCGCGCGCCATCCAAGGTGTCGATTATGTTTTCCATGCCGCTGCCCTGAAGCACGTTGGCCTCGGTGAATACAACCCCTTCGAGGTGGTCAATTCGAACCTAATCGCCCTACAGGGGTTGGTTGAGTGCGCAATCGACGCAAACGTTGAGAGGTTCGTGTTCACGTCGTCAGACAAGGCAGTCAATCCCACGAACGTCATGGGCGGATGTAAATTCGTCGGTGAGCGGCTCGTTGCAGCGGGCAACCTCTTTCGTGGGAAGGCACGAACCATCTTTTGCTCGACTCGGTTCGGTAATGTTCTCGGCTCGTCTGGGAGCGCGGTGGCATTGTTCAAGCGCCAAATCGAGGCCGGTATGGCTCTTACGGTCACCGAGCGCGACATGACTCGATTCTTCATGACCGCTGACGAAGCGGTCGACCTACTTCTCTCCGCACTGCTCGTTTCGTGCGGTGGCGAGGTCTTCGTCCCGAAGATGCGCGCGATGCAACTTGGAGACCTCATCGACGCTTTGGGTGAGCTTCTAGCGCCCCGGCGAGAGTTGAAATATGAGGAAATCGGTCGACGGCCTGGAGAAAAGCCGTACGAGGAACTCATCTCGGAGCACGAGGTATCGCGCTGCCTAGAAACAGAGCGTTTGCTGATCGTGCTCCCTTTCATTGAGGAAGGCACGCTAAGTGTCCTCGGACTCCCCCAACAGGAACAGCTAGGACCCGGCAACTATCCTGATGATCCGAAGTGGGTGAAGAATACGTTTGTTTCCAGTGCCGTTCCGCCGCTTCCAAAGGCTGCCGTTCTGGAGATTCTCAGAGGTGAGCTTGCCAAGGACCGATTCTGACCAGGTCCGCAAGCAAAGGCGGCTCCTTGAACCAGCCATGGTTTCACGGCGGGCACGTTTCCCACTAGTTTGGTGCTTTTGCCGAGCCATCGGCGCAGCGCTGGTAACCTTGGAGGAAGACCCATGCGATTCTTGGTCACCGGTGGTGCTGGCTTCATAGGACGGTGGGTAGTTCGCCGCCTTCTGGAGCGGAGCGACGCGCAGATCACCGTTCTGGACAACTATAGCAACTCGAGTCCCAGCAATCTGGACGAGTTCAATGGAGATGAGCGGCTCACGGCAGTCCGCGGCGACGTCGCGGACGAGGATTGTCTGCGAGCGCTTTGGCGCAGTCGGGGGCCCTTTGATGTCGTCTTTCACCTGGCGGCGTCGATACGCGTGCAGGACTCCATTGATTCCCCACGCCCCGTGTTCGTGAATGACGTCGTCGGCACGTTCGAGATCATCGAGCGTTGCCGTTTCCAATTCTTCGAGGCCAATGGTATCGACCCGGCGGGACCGTTCCATCTGCTAGACATCGAACCGTCACTGCGTCAGCGCAAGCCGAAGGTCGTCTTCGCGAGCACCTGCATGGTCTACGCGCCGGCACCCGAGACCGGGGGTATCTCGGAGAGCCACCAGTTGCGACCGAGCTCGCCGTACGCGGCGAGCAAGATCGCGGCCGAGAACCTGGTGTTGTCATATGGGATGACCTACCGGCTTCCC
Organism: Myxococcales bacterium; assembly: GCA_003142855.1. Classification (GTDB taxonomy): domain Bacteria; phylum Myxococcota_A; class Polyangia; order Fen-1088; family Fen-1088; genus Fen-1137. The sequence goes on along the minus strand of PLNW01000121.1, from coordinate 22,531 downwards.
GTGACCGTCGTGCGACCATTTAACACGTACGGCCCCTTTCAGAAGAGCAACCTTGAAGGCGGCGTCGTTCCCATCTTCATCGCTCGAGACCTAGCGCGCAAGCCGCTTCTCGTGAAGGGCGACGGCATCCAAACACGCGATCTGCTCTATGTCGAGGACTCTGCGGCGTTTATTGTGGCTGCAGGGCTTAGCGATCGCGCGGAGGGGGAGGTGCTCAATGCCGGCCTAGGCAGCGACCTGTCCGTGAACGAACTCGCCGCGCTCGTGACGGATCCGGCGAACGGGGGAAATGGCTCGCCCATCGAGCGTGTTCCGCACGATCATCCGCAGGCTGAGATCGCCAAGCTGCTTTGCGACTGCCGGCGAGCTGAGGCGGTGCTCGGCTGGAAGCCCAAGGTCGGACTCGCTGAAGGCATTCGTCGGACGCGCGAGTGGATTCGCGCCCACCCTGGCGCGATCTGAACGAGGAGTGTTCCGTGCCCCAGAAACCTCTCCCCTACGGCAAGCAATGGATCAGCGATGAGGACATCGGTTCGGTTGTCGAGGTGCTGAGATCTGAGTGGCTAACGACTGGTCCCAAGGTCCATGAGTTCGAGGAAGCGTTTGCCGCTGTGGCCGGGACACGAGAGGCCGTCGCTGTCAGCAATGGTACGGCGGCGCTTCATTGTGCGATGTATGCACTGGGCATCGGACCAGGTGACGAGGTGATCGTTCCCGCGATGACCTTCGCCGCGACCGCAAACTGCGTGGTGTATCAGGGCGGGACGCCAGTCTTTGCGGATGTGCGTCCCGAGGACCTTCTGCTCGACCCGGAGTCGGTCGAGAGCAGGATTACTCCCAACACCAGGGCGGTGATCGCTGTGGACTACGCCGGACATCCCTGTGACTACGCCGCACTACGCAGAGTGACCGAAAGGCGGGGGCTCGCACTCGTGGCGGACGCCTGCCATGCCATCGGAGGTTCCTACCGCGGTAAGCCCGTTGGTTCATTGGCAGACCTGAGCACGTTCAGCTTCCATCCGGTCAAGCACATTACGACCGGAGAAGGGGGCGCGATAAGCACTGACGACACTCAATTCGCAAGCCGGATGCGGACCTTCCGCAATCACGGGATTACGTCGGACCATCGGCAGCGTGCCCAGCAGGGCACCTGGTTCTATGAAATGGTTGCCTTGGGTTACAACTATCGGCTTACCGACTTTCAATGCGCCCTGGGGCTTGCGCAGCTCAAGCACCTGCAGGGCTGGGTCGCCCGACGCCAGCAGATCGCGCGATGCTACGACACGAGTCTCACCGGCCTCTCGTCATTGACGCCCCTTCGAGTTTCAGCCGAGGTCAACCACGCCTACCATCTCTATGTTGTCCAACTCAAACTCGAAGGCTCGGAGACGGCGCGCAACGAGGTCTTTGCGAAGTTCCGGGAGGCGGGAATTGGGGTCCAGGTTCACTACATCCCAGTACACCTTCATCCCTTCTATCGAGAACGGTTCCAAACCGCGCCCGGCCTGTGCCCGATCGCCGAGGCCGCGTACCAGCGTATTCTTTCACTTCCGATTTTTCCGGCCATGGACGACCGCGACGTTGAGAGGGTGATTGAAGTGGCGCACGCCGTCTGTACGCCAGCGTGATTGGTCATCGGGGAGCGCGCAAGAGATTCTTCACTACCCCTGCGACACGATTGGGCATCGCTTCAGGCGGTAACGGACCGCTGTTTTCGTTCGCCCATTTCGAAAACAGGCTAGGTGAGACAACACTAGCCTGGGTGCGAATAAAATCAGGCAAGTCCGTCAAAGCCCCAAGCAACTGCCCGCGAGGATACGAAGTCAAGACCGGTCCATACTGCATATTGCAGAGCGGCCCGTACCGCGCGCACGCAACGGGCAGACCCAATAGCATTGGCACGAGCGTCACAGAAGAAGGCTCCACAATGCACGCCACGCATCGTTCGAGTTTGGCTAAGAAGTCGTCGCCAGCAACCAATTCAACGTTGTGACCTGCAAACGACTCCTTCAGCCTTCCAATATCATGCCAAGGGTGGGGTTTTAGGAGCAACTTGTAACCAAGACGGCGACAGGATTCGGCAGTAGCCTCGATGTGTTGCCTGAAGTTCTCCCAACTCGAATATGCAATGCCCAGCGAAACGAGAGCGGTATCAATGTACATGATCCACGGCTGCAACGGCCGCACGGGATCTAAACATCGCCCGATGTGCTTTGCCTGAAGCCCAAAATGAATGAGATCCGGATTTCCAACGACCGTGACCTCTTCTGCGGAAAAGCCATACAAAGACTCCGCGTGGCTAATGTCGGCTTTCGTGTAGACACAACAATGTGTCGTCCTTGCATCGTCCGCATAATGGCCCGAATTGATTATTCTGCCCGTCGCAAGGTCAAACACGTCTTTCAAGAAAAACAGCCAATCACGAGGGGTGGCCCTGGTCGCCCTAAGGGAACGAACATAGCAAGGCAGCGTCTTGACAAACGTCTTCTTCAGCCTCCGCAGAACAAACCCAGCGTAGACCTTGGGCGCCAGTTCATATGATCCCATTGCCTGCACCGCAAGCAGGCCGTGATACAAGTTGAGCGTAGGAATTCCACGAGCCCTGCAGTACCTTATCATGGCACGGTGTGCGAACGTCCCTGTCGACAGAAACACGACAGCATCAGGCTTCTCGGACTCAAGAATCCAATCGAAATCTATGCCCCTATAGGCCGCGATATCCGCCACGTCTAGTTGCTCGATGTTCTCCACCACAGGACGCCCGACATCATTTCCCCACGACCCCAAATGGACCAACTTGAGCTGCAGCCCTTCTTGCGCAAAAGCGTTTTGCAATCGAACAAAATGGCGCGAGCCTCTAGTCCAGGAATCAAAACATAGAATGCGCGACATGACCAAGTAGTTACCCCGGGAGTCCCCAACTCATGCGGATCCCCTTATTGATAGGCCGAAGTACCCGCCTGCCAAGCAACTGCACAAGATACTGCAGCAACAATTCTTCACGTTCGTGCGCCGCCAACGAAGTTCTTCCGAACGGGAATCCCTGCTTCCTGCATTGCTGCTTTGGCGCCTGCCGGTGTCTGTTCCGTGAAATGAAAGATGCTTGCAGCCGCTACTGCTGAGGCCCCAGCCTGTTTGACCGCATCCACCATGTGCTCATAGGTTCCTGCTCCGCCAGAAGCGATCACAGGAATCTTTACCGCACTCGCCACCGCTTCAATCAGCGCCAGATCGTAACCCTGTAGCGTGCCATCGCGCTCGACGGAGGTGATCAGAATTTCGCCCGCACCCCGGTCTTCGATCTCTCTCGCCCACTCACACACCTGGCGTCCGGTGGGATGTTGTCCGGCTTGGCTAAAACACTGCCACCCCGCGCCGGCGGGATTCTTGCGCACATCGATACTGGCCACTACGCATTGTGCGCCGTGGCGCTTGGCGATCTCGCTCACCAGTTCAGGGCGAGAATAGGCCGCCGTGTTGACGCTGACCTTGTCGGCGCCGGCGCGCAGCAGCCGCTGCACCTGTTCGATTCGAGTGATGCCGCCGCCCACCGTAAGCGGCACAAAGCATTCCTGCCCGAACTCGTCGATGGACTCAAAGTCGGGGTCGTCTTCCGACTGGTGGGCCACGATGTCCACCAGTATGAGTTCATCCACCTCGCGCTGGTTGTATACCTTGATGGCAGGCAACACAGGGCCTACCCTGCGCCAACTGTCAAATCCGACACCCTTTACCAGACCAAACTGCTTCCACAGCAGGGTGGGAATCACGCGCACCTTCAGCAAGCGGGCCCCTCGATGAAATTGCGCAACAGCCGAAATCCTGCGCGCGAGCTCTTTTCCGGGTGAAACTGGGTGCCCCAGATACGACCGCGCCTGACCGCCGCGGTCAGCGGGACGCCGTAGTCGGTGGTGGCCAGTACATCCGCCGGATCCTGGGGCACAAAAGCGTAGCTATGCACAAAATAGAAATCGGTGCCATCGGGAATGCCATCAAAGAGCCCGTCCTTGGGTGCACAATTCGCGACCTCGTTCCAGCCCACATGTGGCACGCGCATGCTACAGCCCAGTGTGCGCAGGTGCTCCACTCGGCCGGGAATGAATCCGAGGCCAGGAGTGCCATCTGGGGCCTGTTCGCCCGAACCTTCCATGCTGCAGGACGCCAGAAGCTGCATGCCCACGCACACCCCGAGTAGTGGCTTGTGCGCTCCGTGCACCTCGTCCCGCAAGGCCTGAGACCAGCCGCCCTCGCCCAGCAATCGCGCGCAGTCTGCGAAGTTACCCACGCCGGGGAGGATCAGGCTGTCCGTGGCGTGCATATCGATTGCGCGTGTGACGAGGATCGGAGCCACGCGCAACCCTTCCAGCGCTCGCATCACAGAGCCCAGATTACCCACCCCGTAGTCTATGACGCCGACTCTCATGCGTTGTCGTAGTTGATCTTGGTGAGGCTGCCGGTACGGTCCTTGATCAATGCACCACTCGCGTCGCGCCTAAATATCTTCTTATTGGTGAATTTGTCGCACAGTCGAATGAATTCATCTACCGCCATATCAAGCGGGCGCAGAATGTCTTCAAGCGACTTGCCCAGATACTCCCAGGGAAACGCGCCGTCCAGCCGCTTGACCGCCTCAAGCCCGTCCTGGCGTGTAAGCCGCCCCCTACGGATATGCATGCAAGCCAGATCTGTGGCACGACCGAAGCCAAACTTTAGGAACTTGAAGTAGTCGTGGATGCCGGTCTGATGGTTGTCCAGGTTCTCGTAGCTGACCATGGACCCTTCAACGACTTTGTCATAGGTACGAAAACCGTTCGCCTGTGAAATCAAAGCATTCGACAGGCCATCCCACGGCATGTAGTAGCCGAGAAACAGCCCTGTAACGCCCACGCGCGCGAGTTCCTCATCACTCGGGTAGGTGTAGGGTATCAGATGCTTTGCTTCAATACCCTCCATACCAACGAGATCAGATACCCGCATGCCCAGCAATCCACCAAACTCCTCAAGCCAGCGGCGGTTGAGCACTTTGTCCTCGGCAGCGGCTGCCGGACCACCATACTCGTTCTGCGAATTCTCGCCCCAGACAATTAGCGGCACATTGAACTGTACGGCGGCGCGAACCGGAATTGTGAAAATGCCCACATGCTCCGGCCATGAAATATCACCCACCTGCATGAGTCCAATACGATTGAGCTTAGCTCGGACAAGTGGATTCGGGGACATCTGGACATGGTCCACGCCCAGGTGCTTGAGGTTCTCGATGTTCTTCCGACCAAGAGGTGTGATGTCACAAGTGGTAGCCGTGACGCATAGTGGATTCAAGCCAAGCTGAACCATGCGTACGACCTGGTAGGTGCTGTCTTTGCCGCCACTGACGGGCACGATGCAGTCCCAGTTGCTGCCGTCCAGTCGGCGGCGTTTTTCCAACAACTCAAGCAGGGCCTTGTGGCGCGCATCCCAATCTACCTCGCCGCGCTTTTGGTAGCTGCGGCAGGCGTTGCAAACACCTTCGCCATCAAGGTGCAGATCCGGCTTGGTATCCGGCATTACACACTGTCTGCAATAAGTAAGCATGTTAGCTTCGCTTCTCCATGAGGAACCAGGTGATGTCATCTTGCGGGAAGTTGGGGTCGCGCCGATAGGCAAAGCCGTAGTCTACGAGCCCCATCTTCGGGTGGCGGTCCATGATCTCACCAGCAAAGTCGCGCTTGAAGAGTCGGTCTGTGTGGCCGCGGTAGGGAATCGCCACTGGCGAGGGATTGTAGTACTCCGCCACCAGTAGGTATTTTCCACTGGCGGTCACCAACTTGTCGTACACCTGCGGCAGCGCATCTGGGTTGATGTGGATGAGAACCCCCTTGACCAACACAAGATCCCATGTCTGTTCTGAATTGAAGTCCAGGATGGAACTGTGGTGCACATGGTGCGAGGGGATGACCTGCGCCAATTCGCGCGCCGCAGCAGCGTTGATCTCGATACCATGCTGCTCCTGTGTTGGGTACAGCAGTTTCAGTGCTCTGAGATTCATGCCAATGTTGGCGCCAAACTCTATGCAAGTCTTGATGCCACGTGCTGCGCGCAGGGCTTTTGCAAAGAAATCTAGGTTGGACGCCAGCATGACATCGCCGTTATTGCGGCGTATGTATTCAGTGCCGAATTCCCCAGCCCAGAAAGCTTCTTGCTCTGTCTTGAAGGTCATTGCCCGCTTCAGATTATCAACCAATCTCTGCATTGAGGCGCACTAGCCCGTCGACAATGACAGACTCTTGAACAACACTTCTGCGCGACGCCAGTCTTCGGGGGTGTCGATATCTACAACCCGCCAGTTGGGAATCACACAGCCGATCCCGTCACTGTGTATCCTAGTGTTTCGTAGCCAGGCTTCAGCCTTGCCCCAATAGAACTGACCCGCATCGTGATACGCTGGCTCTAGATCCTGAGTTCCTGTCGTCTCAAACTGCGGGAAAAATGGCTGCATCTTGCCATCGTCCAAGCGTCTGAGTGCTCGCTGAATGGCCGACGGGAATCTCGTGACCGGGAAACAGTAGTCCGCCCCTCCCGCCATCAGAAGGACAAGAGCCGCCTTCAAATCATCGATCTGAATGAAGGGCACGCCTGGATATACGCAGCACACATACTCAAATACCCACCCCAGAGCACGGCAGGCTTGAACCCCGTGGTCGATCACCGGTACCGTTGCCGTGTAGTCGTTTGCCAAGTTGGCCGGTCGAACAAAAGGGGTTTCTGCGCCCCATTTCCGCGCAATGGTGGCAATTTCCTCGTCCTCAGTGGAAACGACGATGTGTTCGAATAGTCCAGATGCTCTCGCTGCAGTGATGGCATAGGCAAGCATCGGCTTCCCGTCAAAGAGTTTGACGTTCTTCCGGACTACGCGTTTGCTGCCGCCACGAGCTGGAATGATGGCGATGTTCATACGCTGGTCAAAAACGCGCTAGCGCAGCGCGACGGAGAGGCCATTTTCGCCGTTTGCGGATGCTGATGAGACTGCGTCCACCACTGGCGATAGCCTACACCACTAAGGCGCGGTTGTGAAGGAGTCCGGTCTGCTTTGTGGTAGCCGAGTGAATCTGTCAGTCCAACTGCCGAGTGATTTTGTCGGTAGCGTCGCGGTCCATGGAACCAAACGAGAAGTTGGTGCTGACCATGAAAGAGATGCAGCGCATCGAGATTCTCCGGCGGGTTGAGACTCGTCGACTGACGGTCGAGGCGGGCGCCACAGCGCTCGGCCGGTCGGTCAGGACGGTATTCCGCATGCTCGGGAAGCTTCGCTCGAAGGGCATCAAGGGCCTGCGGCACGGCAACAAGGGGCGGCCGTCGCCACGGCGGACCTCGCAGGCCGTGCGTGACCAAGTGCTCCGGCTCGCCCGGGATGAATTCGCCGACGTCAATGACACCCACCTGCGCGAACTCCTATTCCGACACAGGAAGCTGCGCATCGGCCGCGAGACGCTGCGCAGCCTGCTTCGCGAGGACGGCATAGCCCCCAAGCGACACCGGCGGCCCAAGAAGTACCGCAGTCGTCGCGAGCGCAAACCGGCCTTCGGCTTCATGCTGCAACTCGATGCCTCGCCCCACGACTGGCTCGAAGGCCGTGGCCCCTGGCTCACCCTCGTCGGCGCCATCGATGACGCGACCAACTTCCGCTGGGCCAGATTCGTCCAGGTCGAGAACTGCTGGGCCTATCTCGACCTGCTCTCCCATGTCTGCCTCTCTCATGGCCTTCCCCTCAGCCTCTACGCCGACAAGCACAGCGCATTCTTCGTCAACCGCGAGCCGACGCTTGACGAGCAGTTGCGCGGTCTGGCCCCCATCACGCAATTCGGCCGTGCCGCCGACGAACTCGGGATTCAGCTCATCCGCGCCCATTCTCCTCAGGCCAAGGGTCGCGTCGAGCGCCAATGGGCCTTCCTCCAGGACCGCCTGGTCGTCGAACTCCGCCTCGCGGGGGCATGCACCATCGAGCAAGCCAACGTCGTCCTCCAGCGCGTCCTGAACGACTACAACGCCCGTTTTCGCGTCCCGCCGGTCGATTCCGTCGCCATCTTCCGCAAATGCCCGAAGCCCGAAGCCCTCCAGCGGATCCTCTGCCTCAAGGACACCAGAACCGTCGCCAAGGACCACACCATCTCCTTCGAGGGCCTCACCCTCCAGATCCCACCTTCGAAGCTCTTTCGGTCGATCGCTGGCAAGAAGGTCTCGGTCCTCCAACTCCGCGACGGCACCGTCGAGGTCGACTACCGCGGCACCTGCGTGGCCCGATTCTGCCCTGCCGCCGTCGCCCGCCTCCTCGCTCAGAAGCCAAACCTCAAGACCGAACTCAGGGCCGCCTGATGTCCAGGCATTCCCCCTTGAACCCACCCAGTGACATTTTCACTCGGCAGTTAACTGACAGATTGACTCGGCTTCGACAGGAGTCCGGTCTGCTTTGTCCGGGTCTGCTTGTCCGGGTCTGCTTGTCTGCGTCTGCTCGCGAGAAGTAGTCCACCCCAAGCATAGACGGGGCGCAGCGGCGGAGGTGGCAACGCGGGTCCCGGCGAGCGCAGCCACAATGTGCACGCGGCTCGACAAACAGCCATGCCGGGTTTGTGGAAAGCAGTTCTGGCCTGACCCACCGGTCGGGCAGCGGTAGGGGAAGTGCTGGCCGGAGGCCCGCCGGCTTCGACCGCAGCGAGGGCTACGAGAAGTCTCTTTGCGAAGATGGTAAGGTTGCGATGATGAGCGGGACCCAGCGAAGCGAGAAATGAGCAAGACACAGGATGAATACAAGCACGTATGGCAAGGTATCCCTGGGGGTACCACAAGGCTCAAGGGGCCCGTCGCAGATATGGGATTCAAGCGCCTAACATGAGTCATCTGCTAATTCGCGCCGACGCGAGCCCTGCAACCGGGACCGGTCATGTCATGCGATGCCTGGCCCTGGCCCAGGCGTGCTTGCAGGCGGGTGGCCGGGCGACGCTCTTGACCACTCGGCCGGCCGGGTGGCTCAAGCAGCGTATGGCCGCCGAGGGCCTCTCCGTCATCGCTCAAGCTTCGGAACCCGGGTCGACCGACGACGCTCGAGCGACGGTCAACGCCGCGCGGGAAGCCGGAGCCTCGTGGGTTGTCGCGGACGGCTACTTCACAGCCGCGGAGTATCAGCACCTGATCAAGTCGGGGGGACTTCGCTTGCTCGTCCTCGACGACTACCAGCATTCCGCCGACTATCCGGCGGACATTGTCTTGAATCAAAACCCAGGCTCCGAGGAACTCCAGTATCCTCACCGGCCCGAGACCAAGTTGTTGCTCGGAACGCGGTTCGCCCTGTTGCGCAGGGAGTTCTGGGGCTGGCGTAGGCGCCAGCCTTTGAGAGATCGGGAAGCTCGAAGGCTTCTGGTCACGCTTGGCGGCAGTGATCCCGGCAGGGTCGCTGCCCGCGTGCTTCAAGCTGCCGAAGCGATCGAAGGGCTGGGGCTCTGCCTCGACGTCGTCTGTGGTCCAGAGTCCGACTCCGAGCTGACCGATGCCGCACAGCGATCGCGGCACACCGTTCGAGTCTTGCGCACCGTCGACGACATGGCAGCGCTCATGTCGGAAACAGACGCGGCGGTATCGGCGGGCGGATCGACGGTCTGGGAGCTCGCCTTCATGGGAGTACCCTTCGTGGTCCTGGCATCAGCCGAAAACCAACGCTCGAACGCGGGGTGGCTGGTTCGCCACGGCGGAGCCTTGTACGGCGGCTGGCATGCCGAAGCTACCGCGGAGGCGTTGACAGCGCCGATCAGAGCACTGCTCCAGGACTCGTCCCTTCGTGCGGCCCTTGCCGCTCGCGGCAAGGAGCTTGTCGATGGCGAGGGAGTGGAACGTGTCCTGATGCACCTCCAAGGTCGTCGGCTTCGCCTCAGATGTGCGGCGGAAGGAGACAGTCGCACGATCTGGAGCTGGGCAAACGACCCCGAGACGCGCGCGCACTCCTTTTCAACCGAGCCTATCCCCTGGGAAAAGCACACCACTTGGTACGCCGCCCTGATGGCCGACGAGTCCAGGCGCCTCCTCATCGCGATGGACGAGGATGACAACTCGGTCGGTCAGCTTCGCTTGGACCGCAAAGGTTCCACCGCGCTTCTTTCGTTCAGCATCTCGCCCGCGTTCCGGGGGCGTGGCTTCGCCTCGGCCTTGCTCGAGGTGGGCGCCGCGTACGCGTTTGGAAACCTCCAGCTTTCGGCGGTCAACGCCTATGTCAAGCCCGACAATGTTCGGTCGCGCCGCGCTTTCGAGAAGGCCGGCTATCGCTACCGAGGGGAAGAAGTGCTCGGGGAGAACCGGGCGATGCACTACTTTGTCGGCAGGGAAGAGGTCGCTCGATGAGAATCGGTCAGCGTGACATAGGGGCTGGGCATCCGGTGTACGTCGTCGCCGAGCTTTCCGCGAATCACCACCAGAGGGTCGAGGAGGCGCTCAAGCTGGTTGACACCGCCGCGGACGCTGGCGCAGACGCAGTCAAGCTGCAAACCTACACTGCAGACACCCTGACCATTGATTGCGACAAAGCGCCCTTCCGTATAGCAAGAGGGACACTATGGGAGGGCAAGACGCTCTATCAACTCTATCGCGAGGCTTACACTCCGTGGGAATGGCATGGGCAGATCAAGGAGGCGGCAGAAAGGAGAGGCCTGGCCTTCTTCTCGACGCCCTTCGATGGGTCGGCCATCCAGTTTTTGGAGACCCTTGGTGTGCCTTGCTACAAGATTGCGTCTTTCGAGATCGTCGACTTGCCGCTCATCACGCGCGCGGCTGCCACCCGGAGGCCGCTCATCATGTCGACGGGGATGGCGACGCTCGCGGAGATCGGGGAGGCGGTGCGCGCAGCGCGCGACGGCGGAGCTACCGCCATCGCGCTGCTCAAGTGCACGAGCGGCTATCCGGCCAACCCCCGAGAGATGAATCTTCGCACCATCCCGCACCTTGCGGCCGCCTTCGGTCTGACGGTGGGCCTGTCCGACCACACGCTGGGTATCGCAGTGCCTATCGCCGCAGTGGCGCTTGGGGCGACGATCATCGAGAAGCACCTCACCCTTTCACGATCGGATCCGGGTCCTGACAGCGCATTCTCGTTGGAGCCGCACGAGTTCAAGGCCATGGTCGAGGCGGTGCGAACAGCGCGGGAGGCACTCGGCGAGGTCAGCTATGCGCTCGGCACCGAGGAGGCCCACAGCCGGGCCTTCCGCAGGTCGCTGTACGTGGTGCGCCAAACCCGGGCAGGGGAGATCTTCACTGAGGAGCACGTGCGATCGATCCGACCCGACGGTGGCTTGCCCCCAAGGTATCTGCCGATCGTGCTCGGGCGGCGGGCGTCGAGGGACATCGAGCGCGGCACGCCGCTCGACTGGACGTGCGTGGAGTGAACGCCATTGGAACCACAGTCCACCTCACCCGAGCGAATGGTACAGCCCGGCCACAAGACTGCGCATGCACAGACGAATCTGCGTGGCGCTCCGCAACCGGCGGGCAACTCGCCACCATCGCGCCAGCGCTTCCAAAGGTTGCGTGGTGACTAGAATTCGAAACTTCAACATTTCTACGTTGAGTTCAATGTCATCCCATCGTCGGCGCACCATCGGCGATACTGCGGGGTCGTTGAGCAGATTGGAGAAAAGGCGCTCGTACATCTGCCCATAGCGCGCCAGTAAGCCGGAGCAGTCCCGCCTCGATATGCTTTCCTCAGTAAGATAGTGCCGCGCAACGATCCGCTTGTCGTTCCAAAGGCGCGTTCGCCCAGCAAGCCTGATCCAAAGGTGCCAATCCTCGGGCCCTTGAAGCTCCTGCCAGAACCGCAAGCTCGACTCCCGTAGAATCGAGGTCCGGACAACCACGGTGCTAGTGCAAAGCGGGTTTCCGAACAGCAGGCTCTCAAGGCTCACTTCTCTAGACGCCGGTACCTGAAACCTTCCTTCGCCGCCCTTCTTCCATTCACTTCCACCCCCCAACACGCCCACGTCAGGCATCGATCGAAGCACGCCGACTTGGATCTCCAGCTTCTCTGGGAGCCACTCGTCGTCGGCGTCGAGAAACGCGACGTAGTCCCCTTTCGCCTGCTCAATCGCGGCATTGCGCGCGAGTGCGACTCCGCAGTTGCTTTGATGGATGGCACGAATCCTGTTCCCATACCCTTCTAGGAGTGCGAAGGTTCCGTCGGTGGAGCCGTCATCGACAACGATGACTTCCCGCTCTTTCCAGCTTTGCCCCAATGCCGAGTCAATGGCGCGCCGGATAGTTTGTGCGCCGTTGTAGACTGGAATCACAACCGACACCGTCTCCATCACAACGCCTCCCCTCCGTCGGGCCTTCCACCAAAAGTTCTTGCCCCGTCTGATGGGCCACACCCTCGCGCCGAGGCCGTAGGCGCAAGAACCGGTGTCGACCATTGGGGACGGTTCGACATGTCGTCCTGGCTGTATTCATGCACAGGATATCCTCTTGAAGTACACTACCAAACGCAACTCCGAAGGCGAGCACCTATCATCTGGATCGGGAGGCCACCAAGCGCACGAGGAGTTCAGCGTACCGGGCGGCAAGCGCGGGCCGCGAGTAGTTTGCTTCCGCATACTGACGTCCGCTCTTGCCGAGATCGTCGAGTTCGGCTGGACTCGTGGCGCATCGTCGCAGCGTGGCCACGAAAGCGTCTAGATCCTCGGGCGGAGAGAACACGCCGGCACCGGCCCGTTCGATTATGGTCCTAGATTCACCGTCGACAGTGGTGTGGATGGCTCGGCCAGCCCCCATGAACTCGAAGATCTTCGAGGGTATCACCGACTTGAAAAGCTGCTTCCCACGCAGAAGAACCAAACAGACATTCGCCGCTGCACACACGTCGGCGATCTCGTTTCTTGGGCGCTGGTCCCAGAAGATCACGTTCCTGATGCCCTCCCGGGCCGCGCGTTCTTTCAGCATCGCCTTCTCGGCCCCCTCGCCGACCAGCAGCAGCGTGATTCCGTCGGCTGCCAATCGCGGTGCCGCATCGAGAAGCATACCCAGCCCGTGCGCCATGCCGTGCGTGCCCACATAGGTGGCGATGAATCCCGAGGGCAGGTCCAGTCGCCCGCGTGCCTCCGCTCGCGAGCCCGGCTGGAAAAGATTCAGATCCACCCCGTTCGTGATCACGGACAGCTTTGAACGGTCGATGCCACGTGCGCCGATCTCGTCGACGAACGACTCCGTCACGACGACCAGATGGCTAGCCGCCCGGTAGAGAAACAGTTCGACCTGTTCCAGCGCCTCCACGATCGGAGATCCGGCCTTCATCGCACCGACTGCAACGATGCTGCGCGGCCAGAGATCGCGCACTTCGCAAATGAAGGGCACGTGGTACAGCTGCGAAAGCCAGTAGCCTGCGACGCCGGTCAAGAACTGAGGCGACGTCGCGACCACGACGTCCGGCCGCTCGGTCACAAACGGCGCGCGATCACCCTGAAAGGGTTGGTCATTACGCCCGGCTGCCCATCCGCGCTTCATACCGGGCGAGCATTTGCCTGGCGACGACGGGCCATGTGTATTTCGCGACCACCAAATCGCGCGCCTTCTTCGCGGCGGAATCGCGCGCGTTGGCATCGGTGCAGAACTTGCGAAGGGCGTCCGACAGCTCGTCCTCGCTGTCGACCACGAGTCCGGAGCCGGAGGTTCCGACTTCGTCGAAGTTGCAGCCGCGCGTGATCACCGGCGGCAGGCCGCAGGCCATGGCTTCCAGAATCGACATGCTGAAGGTTTCGTAGACGCTGGGTTGGCAGAAGCAACGGGCGTCCACCATCGCGGCATATTTCTGCTGCCCGTAGAGCGGACCGACGAAGTGGACTCGGCTGCCAAGGCCCAGGGTTTTCACTTCCTGTTCGATCTGAGGGCGCGTTCCGCAGTCGGGTCCCGCAAGGACCAGGCGCACGTCCGGGACGGTCGCTGCCAGCTTGGCGAACGCCCGCACCAGCCAATCTGCGCGCTTGACGTAGTGGAGCCGACCCAAGAAGAGAATGAAGGGATGGCCACCGAGTTCAGGATGGGCCGCGTGAAACGATCCCGGCGCCGGCAGTTCGCCCATCTCTTCCAGGAAGCAGCCGTTGGGCACGACGTCCACGGGGCAAGCGATTCCGAGAGCGCCAAAGTCCCGAGCCTCGGCCTGGGTCAGGGCGTGAACAAACGACGCCCTCCGAATCAGAGATCGCCAGGAAAGCGCCAGGGCGATCTTCTTGCGCACTGGTTTCTGGGCCAGGCTCCAGCGCGCCAGCATCCCGTGCGGCGTGATCACGTACGGGCACGAGCGCCGGAGCGATTCTCGCAGGATGGCCCGCAAGCCGGGCCGCCACAGCCCATGAATATGCACCAAATCGAATGCGGCGCTCGGCCGGCGCAGAAAGTCCCAAGCGGGCCGTCCAAGCAGCCGTGCCTTGCGATCGTCGCACACGTCGGAAACCCGGCTCACCAACTCGATACCGGGAATGCCGTGCAGGGTCGCCGCAATGTCGGCTTCTCGCCCCGAGCGTTCTTGGCTGTACAGGGTCACCTGCGCGCCTTCGCGCGCGAGCGCGGCCGCAAGCCGAAGCACGACCGTGGGTGGGCCACCGTAGATCGGATCGAGCGAGTCAACGACCTGTAGGATCCGCATGTTCATCTTCTCGTGCGGGCGGACACTTTCGTCAATAGCTCCTGCCAAGTCGCCAGCGCGTGCTTGCGCTGGAAGCTCGAAGCCCAGAGGGCGCGGGCGCGTTTGCCCATTTCGGCGACCTGGGCCGGCTGGCCCGCGAGTTCTCGAATCGCAGCCGCGAGTTCGGCGGCCGCGCCGACGGGAAACACCCGGCCGCAACCGGCTTCCTCAATTCGCCTGGCAATTTCGCCCTTGGGATCCCCGACAAAGAGAACGGGGCGACCTGCCGCGAGCACCGAGTAGAATTTGCTGGGAACGATGAGTCCCTCGAGTTCCGGCTTGAGAGAAACCAGGTGCAGGTCAGGCACCGACAGACTGAGAGCCAGACGGTCGAGCGGCTGGTAGGGACGGAAGCTTACGTCGGTCAAACCCAGGGCGGCCACGCGCGCCTGCACCCACGGAAGCTGGGCGCCGTTGCCAACGAAGAGAAAGTGAACATCGCGCAGGTCGCGCAGCATCGCCGCAGCGTCGAGCACCGTGGCAAAATCGTGCGCGCGGCCGAAGTTTCCCGAATACCCGACCACGAACTTCTGGCCGAGATTCCATTCCTCGCGCAGCGAGTTGGCGACGGGGTGCCCGGACGGCGGTTCCATTTCGACCGGGGACCAGTTGTGAATGACGTCGATCTTGTCTTGCGCAATCCCCTCAGCGCGCAGGCGCAGGGCCATGCTGTCGCCCAGCACAACGTTCGTCTGCGCCAGCTTGAGCGAGAGGTTGCGCAGCCTTCGCAGCACAGGCGCGACCAGCGCGATGCCAGGAACGCCGAGGCTTTGCGCGATCTCGGGGAAAAGATCCTGCGTCCAGTTGACCAGAGGGGCGCGCCGCAGTCGGGCTACCAAAGCGGAGGGAACCGACAGGAGCGGCGGGTCGGTTTCGGCGACGACGACGGTGCTGGAATCCGCGAGAGCCGCAAGCTTCGCGGTCGCGCTGAGATAAAAGGTGAGGTAGTCGATGGCCCGCGGCAGAAGTCGGCCGCGTCCGAATCGCGTCGCCCACACCCGGTGCACATGCACGCCGCGCACGCTCTCGCTCGCGGGCAATTCGCGAGAAGAATCGTCGTAGATCTGCCGGCTGGTGAGGACTTGGACGTCGAATCCAGCCTCGCCCAGGTGAAAGGCCAGATCGCTCAGGATCTGGCTGGTGGCCGAATGGTCGGGATGGAAAAAGCGATTGACGAAGATCAGCCGCGGCATGGGTCCGCTAGCCCACGATTTCTCGCTCGCGGACGCGTGTCGCCGGATTTCCCGAGTAGATGCCGTCGGGCGCCGTTTCGCCGCGCAGAACGCTTCCCACCGTGACGATCGAGTTGCGTGCCAGGTGCGCACCAGGGCACACGACGGCGAAGGCACCCACCCAGCTTCCATCATCGAGAGTGATGGGTGAACGCATGAGGCCGAAATGAGGATCCTTGTAGTCGTGGTTGCCGGTGAGCAGATACGCACCCTGGGAGATGCACACGTTGTCGCCCATAGTCACGTCGACGAGGTTGTCGATCCAGGAGCCTTCACCGATCCAGCAGTGCTTTCCGATGCGAAGGTGCCAGGGATACTTGATGTTCACCCTCGGCTTGATGACCACACCGGCGCCGACGCTTGCACCAAACAGGCGAAGCAGCCTTCGTTTGGGCCCCGACACCGGCAGCAGCCAGCTCGCGAACAACACGGCATTGCAGACGTACCAAAACAGGCGCACGACAGGGCCGCGTCCCGGATGGTAGCCCCGAATGTCGTAGTTCGAGAGGTCGACTGTCATCGAATTTTCCAGTGCCCCGAACCGTACCACGGACGGCGGCGGCCGGACCAATGTCGTGACGCCTGCCATTTCTCCGGGTGAGGGCGACCGCGGGTCGCCACTGCCACCGCAGCAATTCCTGGGCGACCGCAGGTCGCCCCTACTTGCTGAAGACGTCACGGGCAAGCTCTCACCCCGCCTGCTCGCCCCATTGCCGAGGCCCGCCCCTGATCGCGCGAGGCTAGGGGAGCCTCTGGCCGCCGGCCTTTTGCATCGCCCGGCGTAGGGAATCATCCAACGACGCCAGCGGCAGTCCCCGTCGCAATGCCAGCTCCAGATAGGCTGCGTCGTAGACCGACAATGCAAAGCTATCTGCGAGGTCGAGGGTCTTGGACCAGGCTACGGTCATCGTCTCGGGTCCACCTCGATGTCGTAGACATTCAAGGCGGAGAGAAACTTCTCGATCCCGGCCTTGTCGATCCGCCGCTTGCGCTGGGCGTGCAGGAGGACATTGCCCAACTCCAGGTGCCATAGAGCCGGCACCCACGCCTTGCCGCCGGCAGCAAGGACATCAAGCAGTGCGTCCGTCTCCGGGGTCGCCTCGGATGCAAACACCCACGGGAGGGTCATAATTAATCTGGGAACCAACGCTCAGGGTCGGCGAGAAGGAAATCCTCGAGATCGATGCCACCTCCCCCGACAAGCAACCGGCGGGCGGCGGGATGGCGGCGCGCGAAGAGGTCCAAGCCGGGCAGGGAATCGCGCCGCCTGCCGCTCTTGACCTCGATGGCAACCAGACGGCGGCCCTTGCGCATGACGAAGTCCACCTCGCGGTTGGCCTCGCGCCACCAAGACAGTTCGAAACCCGAGGCCTGGGCGCCACGCAGAAGGTGGGCGCCAACCGCCGTCTCGATCAGGCGGCCGCGCACCTCGGGTTCCTCGGCATCGTCGGGTCGTAGGGCCGTGATGAGGGCGTTGTTGAGGGCGAGCAACTTGGGACTGGATCCTCGCCGACTCACCCGGCTGCCGGAGTAGCGGTCGAGTCCCGTCAGAAGTCCCGCGCCGCCGAGGAGTTCGAGGTAGTGGGCAAGCGTGACCACGTTGCCGCGCTCCTGCATCTGGCCGAGCATCTTCTGATAAGTCAGAACCTGCCCCGAGTAGAGACACCCAAGCAGTGGGCATGAAGACTCGCGAGCTGGGACGTGCTAGATTATTGGTGATTCAGCATCGCATCGATTTCCGGGAGAAGTGGCGTGAGTATTTCGGCACCTGAAAGTCCTCGGGCCCTCCGCGTAGAGGTCCTCGAAGGCGATCTCGTCGTCCATCTCGAAGATGGCCGAACCGTCAGCGTGCCGCTCGAGTGGTTCCCCAAGCTGCGCGACGCCAGCCCGGATGCTCTGGGTGACTGGCGACTCGTGGGCCGCGGGGTCGGAATCCACTGGCCGAAGCTGGACGAGGATCTCTCCGTGCGTGGACTGCTAGTGCCCGAGCACGTGCCCCTGCGTCGACAGAGCATGTAGAAGCGACTTGGTCGCTGCGGGGAGAGGCTTTAGGCACGGGGACGGCGTTCCGTGCGCGCGGACCCTCTCCCGCCGCGCTTCGCGCGTCGGCCTCTCCCGCTGCGCGGGAGAGGCGATACGGCCGCTGCCGCGGCCGAAGAGTAGGAGTCCCTGTGTCGAAACGCTCGTCCCGCTCAGGACGTGCGAACAAAGCTCTGGGTAACGATGAGGGCGGACAAGGGGTCACAGAACGTCATCGAGGGTAGTCGAACCAAAGTCCCGCGATTCCAGGCGTAGCTCTCGCGTGGGGTTGACTTGGGACCTAGTCCCATTCATGAATCATGGGAGATCAAGCCATGACTCGCACGACAACAAGGCGATGCGGCCAGTGTGGAGCACGCGCGGTGGGTGGGGTTGCGCGCGCCGGACGGCTGACCATGTACCGGAACCTCGAGCTCGAGGTTCCGGCGCACGTCGTCGTCCCTACCTGCGCGAAATGTGGGGCGGAGTGGATCGACGAGGCAGCTGCCAAAGCGCTTGATGAGGCTCTGGAGCGCGTGTACGAGAGCAAGCTGCGGACTCGCCTGGACGCCGCCCTGGAGAAGATCTTGAGCGAGGAGGGAAGCCAGGCACGCGTGGAGCGCGTTCTCGGAGTTTCGCCTGGCTACCTGTCAAAGTTGAAGCTCGGACGGCGGAGCCCTAGCGCAGAGATTGTCTCGGCGTTGGCCCTGGTGTCCGCGAGCCCCAAACGCCGATTGGCGGAGCTGGACAATTTCTACAACCCCACCGGGGCACGCAAACGCGCCGCCGGCTAGGAACTGGAAATTCAATCTGGGAACCAGCGCTCAGGGTCGGCGAGAAGGAAATCCTCGAGATCGATGACATCGCCCCCGACAAGCAACCGGCGGGCGGCGGGATGGCGGCTCGACTGCGCCGGGCCACGGCCCAGGCGCCTGGCATTGCCGCGCGGACCATCAGGTAGCCGTGCGGGCGACCGCAGGTCGCCCCAACACGGATCGCACCTGCCGACCATGTGGCCGCAGGTGGCTCTACGTCAGATTGAAGATGCTATTTTCAATTTGACATGGACCGGGGTTTCGACCATAGGATCCTCTGGTGTATTCCCGAGTGCTGGCAGGCGAACTTCGTGCGGCCGCGAAACGGATGCCCGTGGTCACCCTGACCGGGCCTCGCCAATCGGGTAAGACCTTCCTCGCCCGCGCGACATTTCCCAACCACGCGTATGTGTCGCTGGAAGATCCGGACGAGCGTTCGCGGGCCGCGACGGATCCGCGCGGGTTTCTGTCCCGCTTCACGCGCGAGTCGGTCATCCTCGACGAGGTGCAACGCTCGCCCGACCTGCTGTCGTACCTGCAAGGAATGGTCGATGCCGACGCACGCCCCGGCCGGTTCGTCCTGACCGGCTCGCAGAATCTGTTGCTCATGCACGGGGTTTCTCAGACGCTGGCCGGGCGAACCGCACTTCTGCACTTGCTGCCGCTTTCGCTTTCCGAGCTGCTCGGCCGGCCGCCGCTTGTTCCTGCCGATCTCCATCATGCGCCCAAGGGCCGCCTGTCGGTGCCAGCGGCTTCATTGTGGCCGACGATTTGGGCCGGTTTCTATCCACGCATCCATGATCAGAAGCTACCTCCCCAATCCTGGCTGGCTGACTATCGCCGCACCTATGTCGAGCGGGATCTTCGCGACATCCTGCGCGTGACCGATCTGCCGGCTTTCGATGCGTTTCTGTGCCTGGCTGCGGCCCGGACAGGGCAAGAACTGAATCTGAGCGATCTTGCCGCCGACGCGGGTATCACGCAGCCGACGGCTCGCGCGTGGCTGCATGCTCTGGAGATCGCGTTTCTGGTGACCGTGCTCCGGCCACACCACAGGAGTTTTCGCAAGCGCCTGCGCAGGCGCCCACGCCTGCATTTCCTCGATACCGGACTTGTCTGCCATCTGCTGGGCATTCAGTCGCCCGAGATGTTGGAACGGCACCCCCTGCGCGGCGCTATCTTCGAATCCTACGTCGCAGCCGAGCTGACCAAGGCCTTCGTTCATCGCGGACGCGAGGCGCCCCTCTTCTTCTGGCGCGACTCGACCGGCCACGAGGTCGACATCCTCATGGATCTGGGCGACCGACTGGTTCCGGTCGAGGTCAAGTCTGGCCAGACGGTCGCGGCCGACGCGACCGACAACCTGATCTGGTGGACCAATCTCGCGCGGAGCCATGGCGGCTTGGTCGTCTACGGGGGCACCACAGCACACTCCCTGCACGGAATCTCGATCCGGCCGTGGTTCATAGCCTGACCGAGGGACTTGCGTCTTCGCGGCCGCGCGTACCGACCGCCGGCGCACGCGCGCCAGGCCCCCGCCGCGGTCGTCGAAGCGGCGTGCCGTGACCTCGAAGCTGAGCGTGACTCCGCTGGTGATGTGACGCCCCAGCCAGCGTGCATCCAGGCTGGCTCCCAGCGTATCGATATTGTGCAGCATCAGGTCTTGGATACCTCTTGCAGGTATACCGTGAGCAGGTATATTGGACACGTCGATGGCAATCCGCAGCTTTCGCCGGCCCGCGCTTGCGGATTTCTTCCTCGACGGCACGACGGACCGACGAGCCGGCTGGATTGGCGTCGCCAAGATCGTGACCCGCAAGCTGGATATCCTGCACTACGCACAAACGGTGGATGACCTGAGGTCACCGCCCGCGAACCGGCTGGAGGCTCTCAAGGGCGACCTGAAGGGTTTCTTCAGCATCCGGGTCAATGACCAGTGGCGAGTGATCTTTCGCTGGACGAGAAGTGGCCCGGAGGATGTCGACATCGTCGACTACCACGGGTGAAGGAGACATTCAGATGGATGCACACCGAGAAATGACGCGCAAGCCGACGACCCCTGGTGAGATCCTGCACGAGGAGTTCCTCAAGCCCTTGGGCATGAGCCAGAAGGAGCTCGCCCTTCACCTCGGCTGTGACGTGAAGGTCGTCAACCGGATCGTCAACGGACGCACGTCCGTGACCGCCGAGATGGCGCTCAGGCTCGGCGCCAGCTTCCAGACGTCGCCCGACTTCTGGCTCAACGCTCAGCAGGCGGTCGACCTCCATCAAGCGCGGGTCCACCTCCGACGCCTTCCGAAGCCAGTCGCGGCGGCGGGCTGACCTGAAAACACCTTGCCCCGCGCAAGCGGGGCGAGGCGAACACGCGGGGCGAGGCGAAGACGTGCTCCATCGAACCAGGTGCACATCGGGCACCGACAGGCTCAAGGCCAGACGGTCGAGCGGTTGGTAGGGCCGAAGGCAGCGCAGGCGTCTATCAGACGAACTCGCAGAGCGACTCGATGAAGCTCCGCGAGCCGTCGCGATCCCACCTTACTACAGGGGTCCCCCCTCCCCAAGGCTCGCTGCTGCCGTGCACGCGCGAGGCGTTTGCCGAGTTCGACGCACTCCTGGTGGCGACAGCGCACGATCAGTTCAAGGATCCGCGACTGTGGGGGGGCGTGAAGTTGGTTGTGGATACACGCAACATGGTCGAACCCCTGTTTGGCGAAGGCGTGGCCGGCGGCCCCAAGCGGCTAGTCAAGGCGTAAGACGAACCCCAGCCTCGGCAACGTGAACGGCCAGATCCCCCAGGATCTGGCTGGTGGCCGAGTGGTCGGGATGGAAGAAGCGGTTGACGAAGATCAGGGGCGGCATGGGATGGCTAGATTGGTCTCAGCGACGCGAGCAGGATCATGCGGCATAAAGCAGTTGTCCCTCGCGGGTGATCGTCGCGGGAAGAGAGGCGCGCAAGTGAATGCGGCTGTCGAACGCCTCGCGCGTCCAGACCAGGATGTCACGCGCGAACGCCCGATTCTGGGAACTGTTTCGCCAACTTCCGGCGGAGGTTCAGGACCAAGCGCGGGAGTCCTACTGAACCTTCACGCTCAACCCCAGACACCCGGGTTCCCAGTTCAAGCGGGTGAGCCAGGCGCGCCCCGTCTATTCCGTTCGCATATCGCGCGATCACCGAGCGGTCGGCATCCTGCAGGGTGAAGGGATCATCTGGTACTGGATCGGGCGCCACCAAGACTACGACCGACTTCTTGCGGGACACTGACGAATCGCCGAAGAGCACGGGCCGGTCAGCTAGCGAGGGTGAGGGCAAGGGGCTGGGGTGGAGCGGGCGCGGTAGCCCCTCACCAGCCGCGCTGCGCGCGGCTACCTCTCCCCGCTACGCTCCGCTGCGCGGGGCGAGGTGTTTGGCCGCTGCGCGGCCGGGGGAGAACGCCACGCCCGCGCCGAGGCCCGACGACCGGGCGGCGCTGAACCTGGCTGCCCCGTCCGGCTCGACGGCTTCGCCGCGTGTCGATCCTCCGTTCGCGCTACCGGGCGCGGCCGCCAGGCTCCCAGAGTGCGTAAATCGGCACCGCAAAAAGGTCGTCGGCAAAGGCGACGACGGTCTCGCCGTCGTACAACACCACGCCGGCAGCGAAACGCGCGCCTGCGGCCGTCCTGGGTCTTGACGGCGTCTTGGCGGGTATGGTATTAAATACCACATACAGAAGCGGGAACTGAAAGCTGCGGCTGAAGCCATCAAACGCGCCTATGCGGCCAAAGGTCGGAGTAGAAATCATGGTCAC
>PLNW01000120.1 GCA_003142855.1 Myxococcales bacterium | reverse complement strand
GGATGAGGGGTGCCACGGTCGGACGTGCGCGCTGCTGGGGGCAGGAGTTTTGGTTTTTTGCTCAGCTGCCAGATGTAGTCGCGGTTGAGCAATCGCTCGACCGCTGTCGCAAGAAGCGTGTCCCTGATCTCGTCACGCGAGTGCGAAGAGAACTGCAGTGCCCACTGCGTATAGCTGACCAACTCGTCGGCCAACGACTGAGGTATGGGCACGCTGCGAGGAACCGTGGGGTCGAGTGCCGCGAAGATGATCGGGAGGGGGCGGGGAGATCTCTTGGCAGCAAATGTTGTCACGGAGGATTATCGACAGAGCGGGTACTTCCGTCCCTAAGGAGATTCTGGCTGTCCGAGATGCCTCTTGACCCAGCGCGCGGCTATGCCGCCGTTGGGTCGAAATACTTCCCGGGGCGTGACGCGCCCTGGGAAGTATGATGTCCATCCCCCAACTGCCAAAGTTGGGGTGCCGGCGCGCAAGCGGCGGGGGGCATCCGGTCTGCATCCGCTCCGTGGCAGGGTCCTGTGACAGGGTGAGTTAGTGTGGGGTCAGGGCTGCGTCTCTTGGGCATGGGCCATGAATTGCCTCTGGTCATTTTTTGCCGAACCAGCAGGCCTGCTTTGTCGAGAAGGGAGTGTCGGCCGACACCCAATCAACCCCGTTGGCCAAGGACAGGAGTCGTACATGGACACAAAGGGAGCAAAGGGATCTCGGAGCAAGGAGCCGTCAGGTCCAAGGATCTTCGAGCGCATCGGCAGTCGCGCGGAGAGAACGGTTGCAATGAGCGCCAAGACCGGCCGTCTTCTGGATCAATATGTGGAATGGGCGGCAGAGTCGAGCGGTGCGGACAAGGGGGAAGTAATGATCCTCACCCTGGACATGGCGCTGGGCGAGTTCTTCGCAAAGGATGCGCTGTTCAAGGAGTCCCTGGCAGAAGGAGGCAAGGGGAGTGGTGGGCGGGCAACCGGTTTGACCGCAGGGGGCGGGTAGCCATGCGAGTGGCATTTCTGATGGTTACCGTGCTTGGCTTGGGCTGCGCGGCGCCGGGTTTTCACGCTGGCCGGTCGAGCCTTGTCGGGCCTGAGCGCAACCATTTGCAAGGGAAGGGTGGCTCGCCGAGCGCGGTCTTCCGGCGCTTCTGGCAGACCACGCCGCCCAAGTCCTGGGGCATGATTCGCTGGGACAGCGCCAGGTCTTGGGCGGTGCCGAGCGCGCCGCCGGACCTACTCCAATCCATCCGAGACGAGGTGGGACGCCTCAACCAGCGGGCGCCAGCGCGGGAGGACGTGACGGTTTCTGTGACGGTGTATGACTACGAGCCGCAGGGGTATTTCGCTGCGGCTCGGTGCAAGTACGAGCTGGTGGTGCGGGACAAAGCAGGGAAGGTGGTCTGGGCCGCTGATGATGAAATCTGGCCTGGCAAGGCATTGGCCATGTCTCTGGTCGACACCAATGCCGCGATCATCGGTCGGGAGGTACTGCGGAAGATCCGCGACCAGTTTGGGATTCAGGATTCAGCTGGCGTGGCCGGGTCCAGGGGCGCAGCTCCTGGTCGGGGTCGAGGGACCGACGGTCCCCGTGGGGTACGGGGCGAAGCCCCGCGCGGCTTTGGCGCTACGGGCAGAAGACTTCGGCCTGCCTGGGGAGGCAGGCCGTTCTGGCCTGGTGGCCCTGCTATCCCTCGATCACTGGGACTTCCTTGTGACCAAGGATGTAGTCCGCTGCCTTTTCGGCCTGGGCGGCTGCCACCACGATTGCCCGCTTGTCCGCTTTCAAAACCTTGAGCCAGCCCGCGAGATAGGCGGCTTGGTTTTCGATCACCGGTGGGGAGATGCCAGCTTCCGAACAAAGGAAGGAAGCCCCAAGCTCTGCGATCATCTCCTCCCGCGAATAGTCTTGTGACCCAAACGGGGCAGGGGCTTCGAGCTTGCGATCAAGCCGGCTCTTGTGGCCAGTCGAGTGAAGAATTTCGTGAAACAGCGTCGCGTAATACCCCTCGGGGCTGAAGAACAGTTCCCGGGCGGGCATCTCCACCACGTCCCTCGTTGGTGAGTAGCAGGGCTGTGATCCTTTCGTTTCCAACGTTGGCCCCTTGTACCCGCTGACGATCTTCTCTGCCCTCTCGATGGGGGTAGCTCCTGACTTTTCTGGATCAGGAAGCACGGGCTTGGGGTACTCCAGGCCTTCGCATTGCTCGATGTTAAAGACGGTGTAGTAGCGGGCGACAAAGCGCTTGTTCCCTTCGGTGGTGTCGGGGTCGCCATCTTCGCCGCCCTTTGCAGGCGCTCCCTCGTACACCTTCCAGAAGAAACACGGGCTGCCCTTTTCCCCCTTGCGCACCTTGCCACCGCGTTCGCTCACATGGTTGAAGGTCAGCCAATAGGGCGAGGTGTAGCCGGTCAGCTGCGCGATCATGGAGAGCAAGAAATGGTTGATGCCTCGATAGGGCTTGCCTGTCGAAAGGGAGATCGGCTTGCCAGCCGTGCTTACCCAGCTTGCCCGCCAAGGGGCTGTGCCTTGTTCCATCAAGGAGATGATTCGGTCGGTCACCACATCGAAAACGGTTCCGCCTTTCTGACCTCGCTGGGCTTTCGAGCTACCTGCGGAGGCGAGGGGCGGGACGGGAATTCCCCCCAGTTGGGGGGAAGGGGCCGGAACAGGCCCCAGGGGCTCTGGGGTGAAGGGGAAGGTGGTGGTGGTGGACTGCGAGATTGATGTGTTGGTTTGGTTGCTCATTTTGGATCCTCCTGCGGTTGGTGTCGGGGCGCCCAAGGGCGAGCGACCTAGCTCCCCGAACGGGAGGGACCCTGCGCAGGAGGCTTGGCGACGAGCAGGGAGGGCCCCGTGAGAGGGCGCGTGGGAAGCGAAGCCGCGCCCGACAACGAACGTGGGAGGACCATTTCTTGACCAACCAACCCGACTGCCTCGCAGCCTCCGCCTGCTTCAGCGGACACCAGTGTCCGCTGGGATTTTCCGTGCCCTGTCATATGGCAATGACCTTTTCGGGTCCCTATGCCGCATGTTGGTTCCGCGGATGGCTGGAGATTTTTTCGGAACGAAGTGTCCCCTTCCGCCGATAATCTTCAGTGACCACCGCTTTACAAAAAATACATCTCCTCAGCGACCTACGATTCGATGGGAGGGGTGAGACTGATGCCTGGGTCGACCTGAGCTCTGTCCTACCCAGGCGGACTTGACCAATGCTGGAGCGTCGCACATGCGAATCGGCATCGTGTCGCTGGTTCTCATGAGATCCGATACTGCCCAAGCTGGAAATGGAACCGGCATTCGGATCTCTGGAGATCTTCTGCGTCGGGCGCCACGCAAGGAAGCGCAATGACCAGCGCAGCTCAGAGGCCGACCAGCCCGGCCAGTCCCTATCTGACAAGCGCCGAGGCGACTGCCTACTGTCGCTTCAAGACCAGCAGCGCGCTTCGGAAAGCCTACCTGGAAGGAAAGGTCCGGCCCGCTGGAAGGCGAGGAGGAACTGGCACATGGATGTGGTCCGTCGAAGATCTGGACCGATTCCTCCTCGGCCTTCCACCTCGTGATACCCTTGGGGGCGGATGTCCAGGTGCGCCTTCAAATGGAGGCAACCATGGAAAACACGAAGAAGGAAAAGTGGAAACGAAGATGGAGATCATGGATCGCGCCCAAGCCCTCGAAACCAGGGGTGTGGCGCAGAAAGGACGGTGGATTTCTGGTTCGCGGCCGAGCTGTGAACCCGAGAACAGGGAGGCTGTGCGAGGTCAGGCTGACGTTGGAAAACGTCGATGCCGTCGGGGCATTTCATCGACTCCAGGAGGCGCTTCGGAAGGTAAGGGCCGGACAGGTGACCACGGTCGAGAGACAGCGCTTCGACGACTACAGCGTGTCGTTGCTGGAGAAGAAGGTCATGGAGGGTGACATACGGTCGCTCAAGGGACGAGAAAAGTGGGGGCACGTGCTCCGGCTTCACCTCATCCCGGAGTTCGGTGATTTCTACGTCGACCAGATCCGAAGGTCAGACGTTGAAGCATGGAAGCTGAAAATGGCGGCCAAGGCAAAAGCTGGGGAGTTGGCACCCACTACTTTCAACGGATGGCTCGCCATCTTGAAGGTGATCACGTCTGCGGCCAATGGCGAGTTTGAGTTGGACCGAGATCCTGCAGCACACGTGGCCACGCTCGACACAAGCACGCATCACACCTACACCGAAGAGCAGCCCAACTCACTCACCGTCGACGAGGTCCCCGGATTCTTGGCGACGATGAATCGTCTCTATCCCCAGTTTTTTGCCATGGTGGCACTGGGGTTTGCGACAGGGTTGCGACCATCCAGCATGCGACCACTTCGACGGAAGGGGCCAACACCGGATGTTCTGTGGGAGGAGGGAGTGATACTTGTCCGACGGTCACACGGCAGGAAGCAGGAAATCATGAACACCACGAAGACGAAGGCGCACCAGAGGTTGGCGTTACCCGCTGACCTAATGGCGATTCTTCGCCGACACGTGGAAAGCCTGCCGCCTGGAAAGCAGCAGGACTCGGACCTCCTGTTTCCATCCTGCCTTGGGGGCCTTCAGTCCCCTTCGACGTTGGACAAGCCGTTCCAAGAGGTGGTGGACGCCCTCAAGCTGACGAAGAGAATCACGCCAAGGGGGATGAGGCGGACGTTCCAGGATATTGCTCGCGCAGCGGAGATCGGGGATGTGGTCACCAGGGCGGTGTCAGGTCACGCCACTGAGGCAATGCAGCAGCGGTACAGCACCGTTGCGCCGGAGGAGATGAGGGAAAGCATCGGCAAGGTGATCTCCCTTGCGAAGATGAAAGAGGCGATGGCTGTCACATCGCATGGTGGTGTGCAAGGTGGTGTGCATGACGCGGAAAAAAGAAAGGCCAGCTAGCGTTACACCGCTAACTGGCCGCTTTTGTTCTGCTTTTTTGAGCGGGCGAAGGGACTTGNNACCTCATTCCTACCTCATGCTGGAGGCGACTACCTCATGCTGGCGTTCGACCGGCCGGGTTAACGGCCAAGCGAATGCCCCAGAGGCCATGCGACCATCCTGGCCAACGTGATACGCTTCGGATCAGAGGACCTTGCGATGCCCCGTAGCGGCGCCGTCAAAATCGATGAACTCCTTGAGCGGGTCGAAGCCCTCGAAGGAGAAGTGCGTGACATCCGGGAGAACATAGCTCCACGGGAGCGCTTGCGCCGCGTGGCCGAACGGATGCGGCAGAGGACAAAGCACATCCCGCCGCGCGAGTTGGATCGCGCCATCACCAACGCGCTACGCGAGGCCCGGAGTGGGCAAGGTAGCCACTAGGATTCCCACTGCCGTGTTGGACACGAGCGTCCTGGTCAGGGGCATCCTGAGCAGTCGTGGTCCAAGCGGTCAGATCCTGGACCGCTTTTTCGATGGAGCGTTCGATCTCGTGCTGTCGCTCTCGATTCTGACCGAAGTGGAGAGCGTCTTTCGGCGCCGCCACATTCGGGCGCGACCATCCTTCAACTGGGAAGACACACGCGAACTCCTGGTGGCGTTGCTCGAAGCCGCAGAAGTCTCGACTGGAAGATATCAGGTCGACATGGTGCCCACCGACGCGAGGGACAACCACATAGTGTCTACCGCACTCGAGGGCGGTGCCGACTACATTGTTACAGAGGATGCCCGAGACCTTCTGTCGTTGAAGGTCATCAAGGTTCGTGGCTTTCCCCCAATCCAGGTTGTTGACGCCAGCTCCTTCATCAGACAACTGTTGAGGCGATGATTCATAGCGGGGGAACCGTCGTCTTCCCCGCGCGTCGGGGTCCGGCGACGTGGACCAGCGCACGTTGCCTCACAATTGCAGCTCTCTTCCCAGGATCTTCGTCACAAACCGCTTGCCATAGGTTTCGGCCGCCACCATCCGACGAATGCGAGCCTTGGGCTCGACCTCGGCTCCCTGTATCTTCGCCGCCGCCAGCGTCGAGGTGTAGGCCGCCAACACGTCTGCGCCGGTGATCTCATAGCCGTAGCCTTCTACCAGCCAGTGCAGGGCCAGCAGGCCTGCACCCACGGCGAAGGCTGACTGCTTCTCGGCGTAGTCGCGGGCTGCACGGGTCAGCGTTCTCGGATCGCAGGGCGTGCGGCCGGCCAGTACCAGGGCTTCGTCGAAAAGGCCCGCCTCCTTGGCCGCCGCGAACCATTTGCCCTCGTCGCCAGGCGTGCTCTTCACGAGGTCGGCCAGGATCTCGGCAGCGCCCTTGCGCGGGTACTTCTTCGCCACCGCGCGGAAAGTGGCAAGGTACGTGCCGGCCCGGTTGGCAGAAACCCCGTAACGCTGATACGCCTCTTCCACCATCCCAGCCGACAGCAGCAAGTCCTCGCAAACCGCAGCGACAATGTCCCAGCCGTCGTTGAGGCCGCGCCCTTCCTCGGCGTATCGGATTGCTTCAACGATCTTGCCTTGTGCCACCAGCGCTTTCACGCCGAACTGGCAATGATTCCACATCTTGTTGACTTCCAGCCAAACGCTCCCGCGCGAAAGCGCGCCTTGAATTCCCATTTATGCTTCAGGAGGCTCATCGTCTGCCCGCTGCAGTTCAACCATCAGTGACCACGACCCGCAAGCACCGCGTGCCGTGATGGGGCGGGAACAGCCCAGCCATCGAAAAAAATCTATTGACCTCCTGCCCATCTCTGCGGCAGCGTATTTGATACGGCGGCAGCGACGCCGAACCCCGATGGTTCCTCCCCCGCAGGAGCCCTCGAACGGGGCAAAGGGGAGTTCACTCCTCCGGCTGGCTCGTCGCACGTTTCTTCGTGCCGCGCGGCCGAAAGCGGGGGTTTCGACAGCGCGGAGCGAGGAGAACGTCGATGACCGCCCACCGTGATCTGAAGAACATCATCCGAGATCGCCAGAGGAAGACTGGAGAGTCGTACACCGCCGCGCGTCTCCATGTCTTGCAGGCCCAGGCCGAATTGCTAGGCGTGTCGGCAGAGCCTGCTGCGCCCATGGCGAGCCCGCAACGCTGCGAGGCCGCCATTCTCAAGGTGAACGACCGGTCTGTAAGGGCGCGAATTCTAGGCGAAAGCGAACAACTCACTTTTCGCACCGGCGACATGTGGACGGCGGTGCCGGGCCAGATCGCCACGCTCATCATCAAGAAAAGGTGGACATGGCGAGGCGATGCCTATGCCAGCGGGAATATCGAGAGTGCCTGTATCGATGCCGCCAAGCTCGGTCTGGTCCCCCTTCCACTGCATGGCGGTGAGTTGGACGACCTGCGCAGGTCGACTGAACCATATCGACGGCCAGATCCCTACGCCCCGCTGTGGAGGAAGCGCACATCGCGGCCACGTCCTTCGTACGAAATGGACCCGATTGCATGGGGAGCGTTTCCCGGTGCCGATCCCGAGGACAACCCAACCTGCGACGCAGCCGAACTCGCCGAGACCGGCGACACAGAGGGCGCGCGCGAGTTGCTTATGGAGACGCTGGCAAGGGACTTGCGCTGCATCGATGCCCACGCGCATCTCGGAAATCACGTGTTCCAGCACTCCCCCGAGCGCGCGATCCTTCACTACGAGGTCGGGATGCGCATAGCCGAACTCTCACTGCCGCCCGGGTTCGACGGTTTCTTGGCCTGGGGACCCATCTACAACCGGCCCTACCTACGGTGCCTGCATGGCTATGGGCTGTGCCTCTGGCGGCTTCGACGCTTCCCGGAGGCGGCGAAGGTGTTCGAGCGCATCCTCTCGCTCAATCCGAACGACAACCAGGGCGTTCGCTTCTGTCTGGACGATGTACAGCACGGGCTGTCATGGCAGGACATGCACGACCGCGAGGAGAGGGCTCACGCGAATCTGCGAGCGCCCAGGCAGGACGATCTCGAAATCAACTGAGCGCGGTTGCGGATTGCCTGCGCTCGCCCGCACCCCAGATTCCTTTGCGATTTCCGACCTGTTGCAGTTGCAACGTGAAAAGTCCCAAATGTCTTGAGCCGCAGCTGCGCTCAAGACGCCGGGGTCATTGACCGAGACGTGGGAGGGTTGCCTGAAGGCGATCGGCGTGAAGGAGCGGTTCACAGTCCACGGACTGCGCCGCACCTTCAACGATCTGACTCGCCGGGCGGGAGCAGACGGGATGGTGACTCGGGCGTTGACCGGCCACGTGACCGAGGCGATGACGGCCCACTACTCTACGGTGGGACTAGACGAGAAAAGGGCGGCGGTAGCAGGAGTGGTTCGGCTGGTTCCGCTCACCAAAACTGTGGACCGGACTGTGGACGGGGGCAGAAACTAAAACGGCCAGTCGGAGTGGCTTCTCCAACTGACCGTTTTGATTGGACTTTTTTTTGAGCGGGCGAAGGGACTTGAACCCTCGACGTTCACCTTGGCAAAAGGAAAAATGGCGCAATCTCCGTCGGACATCTGAGCGGGATCAGGGACTTACCGTCACAGGGAGTCTCGGGCCGTCCATCCCGGTCCCGCTCAGGTGGTGATGGAGGTGGTGATCGCTTGTCCGCTGCAACTTTCATGGTCCCCCCCTTGTAAGAAACTACCCGTATAGTCCCCCCGAGCCTGCAAACCGACACTTGACGCGCAATTCATGACGACATATCGTCCTGCGCCAGCCCTCCGAAGGCCTATGTATCGAGAGAGTAGAGACCGTGCCATGATAGCGACAACTGTGTGGAGACTAAGAACCGGTTGTGCGTTCGCATGTACATTCCTTGGTGCGATATCATCCGTCGCCCTCGACGTTGAGCCATCGGGTAGCCTCGATGGGAATCCCGAGCTGAACATGAAGTCCCGCCAAGCTGAGGTCATGAGCGTTACTTCGCGTTCTGAAGCGCCGAGTACATTCGGAGGAGGCCCACCGTGAGAGCGTCCCAGCACGAGCCCGGGGGCGGCCAGACTGGTGTCCCATCTGACGGTATGGTTGATGACGGAATGTTCGCCAGAACGGACACCGGTGCCGCACGCCTGCAAACGAAAGATCTTCGCAGACTCTGGGGCAAATTCACTCCGCCAGTAAACCTTGTCTTTCCGGTCTGGGACGCGGCCCGGTGGAGAATTGAATTCGGAAAATCGCTCGATCGAGGGGAGGGGGCGGGACGTGACGTATTCCCAAAGCTTCACGACCCTGAGAAGGACGTGTTGGCTGACTGGCTCGTGGGGCTCGGTCCGCTCGTGGCGACTGGAGATATGTACGCACTCCAGTATTTCTTGTTGGTGTTGACCAGCCTGCATGGGACCGGGGGGATTCGTCTTCACGATGCGTGGTCTCTCAAGAACAGCCTGCCGAGTACCACACCACTCACAGCCCCTTCGCGGGAGGCCGAGGATCTGCTGGGTCAAAACCTGGTCATAGTCGGCGGGCCGGCGGGCAATCCGATTGCAGAGGCCCTTCTCAAGATGCTTGGGGCACAATCTTTGTTCCCTGACGCCCCGCAGAGCGACTTTCGTATTCGGAAGTGGGGAAGTCTTGCATCCGAACGGGATTCCTTTCTCGTACCGAAAATCGGGACTAGAAAAGATCAGACTGATGAAGACTGCGGGTTATTGCTCGTTGGACGGAATCCTTGGTCAAGAGATCGAAGCACGTGGTTCATGGCAGCGATGGGCAGTGCGTCGTGGGGCACGCAGGCATGTGCAGCTCTTGCATGCTCGCAAGCCGGCGCGAGTGAGTTGGCCAGGTCGAGGGTCGGACGCGACCCCGAAATCGTGGACGCCGGGTGGGTGGGCGAGATTGGATATGTCAAGGTCTGGCCCAAGCCATCGGAGGGCGCCAAGCGTGCTGATCGGCTACCAGACCTGACGGTTCCCGATAGTGAGTTCCAAATGGTCTTTCCACTCATGGGTGCGAAGCACACGAACCCAGCGTCCATTCTGGGAGCCGGCGAGATGCTCAGAGTCGCGAACAAGGGGCCGACGATTGGCTTCCGCCCCTTGGTTCTCCTTGTAGCCATCTGCTGCTTGTGTATTGCCTCGGCGACCACGGTGTTTGGTATCTTCTCTCGTCAGCCTTGGGGTCCAATCACGTGTGCCGCTACTTTCGCAGCTGTTGGCATCGCTTTACTCCCACGTAGCCTTGGTGTCCGCCGGAGTAGCGCCAGGCTTGGCGAGCCGAAGGTCACTCTCCCGACGGCGTTGTAGGCGAGGAGGGATGCCGACACTATCTACCCCTGGCAGATTGCGGCGGATAGCGAGGCTTTGGCCGGAGCTTCCACTGGCTGCTGGGGTGGTCAGCTCTTTGGTGTCCGGGGCGCACGGTCGTTGGAACACACCCGTGCTCCGCGACTGGTACTGGTATTTGGTGCCTTGGTTGCTCTTTCGCACCGCCAAGGAGGTAGCTCGACGACCGCGCCTCCGACAGGTGGCTCTGTACATCGCTAGCCCGCTGACAATATTGCTCTCCCATATGGTCACTGGGGTGATCGAGTGGTGCTTTGTTCGCATGGAGTGGGATGAACTGCTCGATTATCTCTCGGGAAAGCAATTCGATCCCGTCGTGATGTGTGCTACTAGGGATCAGCCCTTTTCTCGCCGCAGCGCCACGCAAACGACGTGCGAGAGGCGCTTCTGTCGCTTCGGTTCCAAGCTAGGGCTCCCGCAGGGGATTGACAAGAAGAAGGTGCCTGGGAGTAGGCGACTCTGGATGGGAATGCGGGATGGGGCGAGCGGCGATACTACCCGGGGGCGCCTGGAATCCTGGTCTGCAGGCGATGTTGCCCTCAAGGTGAAGCGCAGAAAGACAAACGGCCTTGATGGACAAATCGTAGTAAGGCCACGGCTCCTTAGCCTTCGCCAGAAGATCGTTGAGGTTGACCTCCTGAGACCAAGGCCTGGCGATGCCAGGCGTCTGATAGTTGCAAGTTCTCCATGGGAAGCTAGTGACTACCTGAAGTACAAGCCAGGAGTACCAGCGTTTCCACGGCACGGATGCGAACCTATAGACAAGGAGCAGCCTTGGTGGAAGGCGGCCATCCGCAACATGCAACGCAGACCTGTTTAGATTGGGCAGGTGGTTCTGAACGAGGTGTGCCGTATTGCAGAATAGGACAGCCGGGGCACATGCCTTGGCGCCGACGCTCAGTCAAGGCGAAGATGGCTACTTACGGGCCATCTGCTGAAGAAGCGCGGCAGGCATGCTCATCGAGCCGTAGATGCAGAGGAGGAAGGAAGACGTGCCGAATAGTCCAAGCTTCTTGCGACCAGGATTGGTTCAAGCCAGGCGCGCACTCTACTACCCCTACATCCACCCAAGAGACATTGAATGGGTCAAGGGCACGCTTCTATCCTTCGGCCAAATCAACCGCATAGTCCCCCATCAGTTTCCCCTGGAGGACAGCGAGGAGGTCGCCTGGCTGCGTGATCAACGCGGTCCCGATGGCGAGCCCCTCATTTGTGGGGTCTCGCTGGATTGGCCTGACATCCAGTTTGCCCGAGAGCGACTGTCCAATGTGCTAAGCGACGTCGATCCGAAACGGCTCAAGATTCGGTTCGGCCAACGAGCTACGCTACGACAGTTTGGATCAGACGAGGGGTTTGAAATTCACGGGAATAAGCTCAATCACGACCTTATCTTCCTGCTTTCCCGCATGGAGCTGATATGGAGGAATTTGCGGCGGCACGGCTCGTCGTTCCACGAGTGGTGGGCGGTCCACCCAGTCGTTGGAGAGGTGATCATGTCGGTAATTGCGATTGCCGCTGCTCGCCATAAAGGGCTCGATATCGTCACGGACAGCATGACGCTTCATGCGGCCCTGGTTTCTCTCGACGAGCAGCAGATTCTTAGAGAACTACTAGGTCCGGTAGCCCTCCCAGCTCCTGCGGCAGTGCCGGCCCCCCAATTGGTCAACCAACTCGGACACGTAGTTATGACCACTATGGTTGACCTCAGGAGGCTGACAGTCAAGGATGTAGCCAAAATCGTGCAAAACGGTGATGACCTGAGCGGCTTTCGTGATGCAGTATCCCGAGTCGCATTGGACATGCCGCCGGAAGTAGCACCCAATGTCCGTGAGGAGATGATGCACACAAGGGCCGAGAAGGTGGTCCGCGAATGGGAGAAGTATCGGCGATCAGCGCCGAGAAAGCTGCGACAGGCATTGCTAGACACTACGGCCGAAGAGAGCCGCAAGGAGCTGCAGAGAGCCGGCGACGCAATTGCAACGGCGCTGGCGTCCGCCGGAACCGCTGGCGTTGCAACCCTTTTCAGTGGCAGCTCGCTGCATACGGCGGCACTCAGTGTGGGGGTTGGATTGGCTATCGGGCTGATTCTGACAACCGGTCGCAAGATACTTTCGAGGAACTCCGACGACCCCTATCCGTACCTCAGCCGAATTGAGAATGCTGGGGCCACGATTCTCACAATTCCCAGGCAAAGCCTCCCACAGACCCAACTCAAGTGTGATTGTCAGGACAAGACCCACCTGAAGAAAGGAGGTTCGCGCCGGAAGGAAGGTGCGAGATAACGAGCGGACCCGTTCGTTGCGCGCGACGAAGTCATCGAGTTCAATGGCTCCAGCCTCGCAAGCGTCGCGCAGACGCCGTGGGACTTGCTCCTGGTCGACGACCATCCTCGTCGCGTCGTCTCGTTGGGTGCGCATTTCCGCGATCGTCCCGTCTTCAGATCCGCGCCTCGTCTATTCCTCGACCACTTGGCGAGGATCTTCGAGAGTGCGGCGCACGGAATCCCGGACAAAGCCATCGAGTTGATTCACGTCGGCGGCACGCGCTTCAGCACGTCGCCGAACAAGCCCAACATCACAGCCTACTTGATCATCTTGAGGCGCCACTGACCACGCGAATCACCGTCATCTACTGCCATTCCTGCGAGCAATGACAGAATCCCCAGCGCTACGCAGTCCGCACAAAGTTCTTGCGGCTCACAAGTAGCGCCAAGTGACCGAAGGCACCTCGACCATGGCCACACCATCGCAGTCCATGTGCTGTCCCTTCACCCTGCGCCCAGGCGGCTCCAACCTTTGTGTCTTTCCCTGGTTGAGACCGGCAGAGAACAGCCATCACCCCGAGCGTAGCGACTTGCGGATACGGCGCCGCATTCGGGGCAATCAGAGTCCCTACGAGGGCTATCAAGCCTTACAGCTCCAGTGCGCGGCTCAATGAAGACATAGTCGTCGGAGCATGACGGAACACGGAGCCCCACAGAACGAAAGAGATAGTCATTCACGCCGTGAGCTGCGGCAAGGGCATTCAGCGTGACGACGCTTGGCGCGGGTATGTCATCATCCTCAACGTATCGCTGTGCCTTCCGCTCTTCCGGGGAAAGCGCCTCCTGCTGCAACCCATCACTCGTGATAAGTCCATTACACCATAGACACCCTCGCCCGGGCAGAACCGGGCGTACAACACTGTATATGCGGCCGATTTTCCCCGAGGCTGGATCTACGGGCACTTTGGCGCCTAGCTGAATGCCAGGGATCAAATACTGGTGGACGAGCGAATTGAAGACCAGACGAGCTTGCATGCTATCGGCAGCCAGAAACAGATAGTCGCAGGTAGACAAGGAAATCGCGACCTGCTCCTCGACGACGCTGGAAGCATGGCGGATGATCTCGATTGCCGGATTGGCACGTCTTGCTTCGCGAGCCGCGATGTCGACCTTCAGGCGAGCTAGTCGGGCAAAGAAACGGCGGAACCAAGATGCGCGCTCTCGCCCCGACAGTCCAGCAGTTGCATCCCATGGTGAACTTCCCACGACCCGTGGCGTGCTAGTTGCGTCCACGCGATCAGGATCCACGAGGACGACCGATCCAACGCCCAGACGAGAAAGATACTCACACACGATCGAGCCCACCCCGCCCAGCCCGATAATGCCGACCCGCTGCTTCCTGAGAATCGCTTGACCACGGTCGCCGAAGACTCGTGCCTGCCGGTCATAGGTTATCGGTGCTTCTCGGGGTGTGGCGGGTGGTGCGGGAAATATCTCCTCCACATTCCGACCGACTATGCGGACACTTTCGAGAGAGACACGTCCGTCGGAGATCCAGAGATCACCTGCCGCCGCATTTTGGGCGAAAACGACGCCGCCCACGATCTGGTTGCGTGTGATTTCACGCAAGGCAGGGTAACCTCTTTCGTGCGAGCGAAGATCAGCTAGGGAAAACTGAACCGTAGCCCGGCCCGAGTGGTTGTGAACAGCGAGATACGCAAGTCTTTCATCCCTACAGAAGAGCACGTGGTCTCGGACGAACTCCGCCGTCAACATCCGGTACCCGTGCTGTCCTGGGATGTAGTCCACGCCATCAACTGCAAGAAAGGCGTTCCGCGCCAGAAGTCGGATGCGTGAATCGGTCTTCGCCACGCCCGCAGCAATGATCGCACCGTGCTCATCGTGGTCTCCTGGGAAGAGGTGCTTGCGCAACTCTTCCCAGAGCTGGTCAGACATGACGAGTTCGTATTTTAGGGAGAGGTCCTGAGCCATTGGATCACCTTGAGAAGCTTGAGAAGTGCCGTGTCGGTTTGTGGGTTCAGGTGATTTGAACGCCTGGAAAGTTGAAGCGATGGCCGGCCAAGAAAGTTGTGGCCGCTGGTAATACCAGCCCCGAGGGGCGCACCCGCCTTGCGAAGGAGATCGCCGCGAACGAAGTGCGGGTACACGTCCGAGTAGGGGTACTGGAAGGTGATGCGAAAGCCAATCCAGGTGCTGGATGGCGTGAAGAGTTCCCCGATGGGGATGTCCCCGAGAATGACAGATGCCCCACCCTGCCCGTCCTCCTGGATTTCCGTCGGTGTTTCCGGAAAGGCGGCTTGGATTTCGGATATTGCCTTCGCGACAGCGGCGTTCATGGCTACTTCACCAACCTATGAGTTGTCGTCTGGCGCAACCGCGATGAAGCTGGACCCCCTGTGTAGCTCGACGACGTCGTTGTCACCGACGATGCGCGACTGATGTTGCCCGATTTCCTCCGACAGCACGAAGTCGAGATAGATTGGAACGCCTTGCGCGATGGCAGCTCTCTTGATCTCCAAGCCGCTGGCCATATGGCCCGCGATTCGGACTGCGCGCTCGTTGACGATGATTTCCGTTTCACGCGGATGCATCGCGAAGCGTGCGCCTTTATGGAGGTGAACCGTGTCCTCGTCGTCCACGATATGCGGTCCATGTTCGTCTTCCTCTGCAAGGATGAAGTTGAATTCCACGACGACGCCTTGCTCGATGGCCGAACCCTTAATGTGGCGACCTGTGACTTGTCGGCCGACAACCTTGACCGGCTGCCCATTCACAAAAATCTCGAACTCCGTCTCGTGAGGGCTAGCCACGAAGACGCGATCTCGAACGACATCGACCTGCTCGTCGTCGGCCACGACGTGCTGACCGTCGGCTGTCTGCGTGGACAGACAGAAGTGACGTTCGATCGGGAGCCCTTGCTCGATAGCCGAATTCTTGATGTGGCGACCTGTTGGGTGGTGGCCCTCCACCCTTACCGTGCAGCCGTTGACTTGAATTGCCGTTTGCGTGTCTTCGTTGGACATGAGAACCTGCCTTCCATAGCCACAAAGGCTATGTTAGCTAACGTAGCATACAGAGCGAACGGCGCAAGAGAAAAGCTGCTTGTCCCGTCCGAGATCCGTCGCGGCCTTCGTGAAACGTTGCTCCAATCCCAGCGCGTGATACCGGCGATTAGGGGGACAAATGGATGCCGCCACTTCACCAGAGCCAAGCCATGCCAGGGGTGAATGGCAAAGGACGGTTTTTGGCGGCTCAAGAAATCCGGTGTACTTTCCGATCGGGTTCGATGATATGAATCGCTCTGGAGGAGCCGCGATGCCGAACAAAAAGCCGGGAGCGCGAGCATTCCCGAAAGGGCTAAAGCCATTTGCGACGCTGCCAGCCTCGACCCTTGATGAACTCTTGAAGAAGGGGCGGAAGTCGGCCAGCGAGCTGAACAAGAACATTCGCTCTCAGTTTGAACTCTCGAACGCCGACAGCGCACTGCGCCTGCGATGATCGATGGTCATGGCCGAACGCATAACGAGATCAAGGTAAGCCGCTTCGACCGGGGTGATCTCGTTCGACTGATCCAAAATGGATCCAGCTCGCCAGTGGTCCCGCAGGTCGAGTACATTGCACGATACTGCGAGACTCTCGGGGCGAAGACGGTGGTGGTTGAAGAGCGCTATGTAGATCGGCACTACCTCGACGAGTTCGCCTTCTTCTACTCGCGGAATCTGGTTGCGCCTGCGAGTTTCGTCAGACGCTTTCACGTATTCAGCGGGCACTTTGGTAAGGATGACTTGGCACGACGGATGGCGGAACTGCTGGCACGTAGGCCAGACAGCGACTCCCCCAAGGGCAACATCGAGAACACCTACCTGGGCTTCATCTGCGTGCGTCCACTGGATACCGTGCCGATCGGCAGAACGGTCCTGCGGCGCCTAAAGAATCGCGAAATCTGGGCTACTGGACCATATTCCGTTCACCTGGGGAATCTCTTACTGGAGGTAGACGGCCTCGCCTTCCAGCAGCAAGATGTTGCAGTTGGGGCATGCGCAACTGCTGCCGCTTGGAGTGCGCTGTCACGGGTTACCCGCCATGAACACATGCGTGCGCCAACGCCGGCCGAGGTATCGGAGAGCGCCGCACGTCATCTGCTTTCCGGTGGTCGAGTGGTTCCCGCTGGTTCCGGTCTAACTGTGCAACAACTTTGCGAGGCCGTCCGCTCGTGTGGGTTCGCCCCCGAGTTCGTACGTGCAAGCGAGCGGGTCGAGGTGTTCGCAACAACACTGCATGCGTACCTCCTGTCCGGTATTCCTGTGATACTCACACTCCGTCGACTGGACGAGGGGCACGATGAGGGGCATGCTGTCACGGCGGTAGGCTTTCAGCGAGGTAAGAAGCCAACACCCCTCCTTGAATCGAGCGTGGGGCTTCGCAGTGCGTGGATGTCGAAACTCTACATACACGATGATCGTATCGGGCCATACGCCCGAGCGTTCCTTCGGCCGATCCCCGCCACGGATCGATGGAAAGAATCCCTGGCGTTGGAGATCGAAACGAATCAGGAAGCAGATCCAGGAAGCAGCGAGAAATGGCTCGTCGTCGGGGCCTTAACTCCAGTGTACCCCAAAATTCGTCTGTCGGTCGGTAGCCTTCTTAGGCTAGCAGAAGCAATGGCCGATACGATGGACCGCGCTGTCGGACCGAAGTTCGCCCCGTTGCTCGGCGTCGAATTTCTGTTCAGGCGATCTGGCGAATATGTACGCGATTTGGCGGGAAACGTTGTAAATCCCGGCAGGGCAGCTCAAGCGTTCACAGCCCTCTCGTTGCCGCGCTGGTGCGCCATCACGCGGTGGTTTGTAGGTGAGACACCGATCGCAGAATTCGTCTATGACACGACGGACGTACTGCGAGAATCTTCGCAGGCGGAAACCGGTCTCTTGCTTTGCGTAGTATGCAGGCATCCAGTACTAGACCAGGTGCTCGCTCAGATCGCGCGTAAATTTCAGGTGCTTTACGTTTGATCCAACCAAAGTCTTGCCTTAGCTTTGTTAGCGGAATAAGCTAACGACATGAAGGAGGACACAACAACCGAAATGACATCCGAAATTACGCTAGGCCAGAAGATCAGAGAGCTAAGAGGGCGTAAGGGCATGTCGTTGAGAGAACTCGCGACGAAAGCAGAGGTTTCCGCTCCGTTTCTCAGCGACTTGGAGCACGGTCGTCGCGGAACGGAGCAGCTCGACAAGATCGCAAAGGCGCTTGGAGTTCCCACGGCCGAACTTAACAAGCTCAAGGGCACGGTGAGTGCCGAGATGAAACACTGGCTCCACGAGAACCCGTCGATGGTGCAGTTGCTCACGGAAATTCGCGCCTCCGGCAAGACGGCTGTGGACCTCAGGGCAGCCCTTGCGAAGACGGGGCGCGGATAACGCTGTGCAATGGTTCCCACTCTGTGACGTCACCTGACTAGGCGGGGGGGGACCTGAGGTCAGCCCAGCTGCGCGCGAGGACCTTCGATACAATCCCGTACGCAACAGCGACCGTGCTGGAATCATGGAGGAATTTGCGACACCAGCAGGGTGGCTTGCTGACCGATGCATTGATTGCAGGACATCGCTCGGTTTGCTGCGAGACGCTCTTCCCGCGCCGTGCTTCGGGCCGCCGCCAGTTCAGCGGGCAGGTCGACCGCTGTGCCGAAGTACATTTCGTCCGGGGTCTGGCCGGAGAATGCTGGGTGGGGCATTTGGGTGTTGTACTCCTCAATGAAGAACGCCACGAGCGTGCGCAGCCGCTCAATCGAGTCGAGCGAGTTCAAGTACAACCACTGATGCTTTAGGGAACGCCAAAACGCCTCGATCATCGAGTTGGAAAAGGCGACCTCGACTTGCGCGAGGACACGGTTTAGGCATGCCGCGAGCAAGGCGGCGTCCACTGCACTGTTGAGGTTCTCGACGCCGGAATCAACGTACACAATAGGCTGGCCCGCACAGACCAGATGCTTGCCAGCTGCGTACAGAACTTGGCCCGTCGCCATTGGCTCCAGTTGGGCAGTCACCGTCCATGCCAGGATCTTTCTTGAGTAGTTGTCGATCACCGCCCGCAGATACGCCCTTGGTATCCGTTCGGGCATCCGCGTCTGGTAGGCGAGGGGTGGCTTCGGGCAGGCTCTGGGCATGCCGAAGCAGATTTGCCGGGGTCGTGATTTCTGGGCGCCGCTGGTCAAGGAGTTCGAGGAAGCTGGCGCGGCCGAGAGACACAAGCAGTTCGCTGCACGCCACAACGTGCAGTGCAGCTCGTTCGAGACATGGCTGTACCGGCTGCGGGCCGAGAAAGAGGCGCGGCCGCAGCGTAGAGCCGGCGCCAAGCACAGCGACACGGTGAAGGCGGCGCTTTGGCCGTTGGTCGAGGTGCAGGGCGTGCCAATCGGGGACAGCCGGTTCGAGATCGAGTTGCCAGGTGAGCGGCGGCTGCGTGTGCCGGCCGGGTTCGACACGGAGGCGCTGCGACGGTTGCTCAAGCTTCTGAGCGAGGCGGTTTCGTGATCCCGGCGGAGGTTCGGATTTTCGTGTGCGTGGCGCCCGTGGATATGAGGTTTGGGTTTGACCGACTGGCGCAAGTGGCGCGCGAAAAGATCGGGCAAGACCCAGCGGCCGGCGGTGCGCTCTTCGTCTTCGCCGGAAGATCGGCAACCCGGGTGAAGGTGTTGTGGTTTGAGGGCCACGGGCTGTGCATCCTGTACAAACGTCTTCACAGGGCAGTGTTCGAGGTTCCGGTCGGGACAGATGGCAGCGCGTTTCTCCGGATCGATGCCTCTGCGCTGGGGCATCTGCTGACCGGCGTCGCGCGCGAAGGCCGGCGACGAAAAAAGAACAATGAGTTGCACACAAATGCTTGACAGATTGATCCGAGGGGATCATTTGTCGAAAGCGTGAGTGAAGCGACGAGCACCGACGATACGATCGAGGCGCGACTCGCACACTTCGCCGTCCAGTTGAACGAGCAGACGGCGCAACTGCGAAAGGTGGAGGGCGAGCGCGACGAGTACCGGAAGCTGGTGTTGCACCTGAAAGAAGAGAACGAGCGTTTGCGGCGCGGCCTACTGGGGCAGAAGGCAGAGCGCCTGCCGCGAAACGATGCCCAACTCTCGTTGGCGATTCTGGGGATGGCAATGGCAGGGGCGGACAGCTCATCCGAGGCCGAGGCAGCCGCTGCCGCAGTCGAGAAGCAGCTGGTGAAGGAGCACACGCGGTGCAAGCCAGTACGCAAGCCTCTGCCGGTGGAACTGCCACGGGTTGAGATCGAGATTGTGCCGCCCGAGGTGGAGCGCGAGCCGGATGCGTTCGAGTGCATCGGCAGCGAGACACGCGAGGTTCTGGAACGGCGGCCGGCCGCCGTCGTCGCGGTGAAGCTGGTGTACAAGAAGTTTGCGCGCAAGGACCGGGAGCGTGGTGGCGAGACCGAGGTGCTGGTGGGCGAGACGGTAGAGCTGCCCATCGAACGTGGCAGCGCCGGGCCGGGTTTTCTAGCCGACACCATCGTGCGGCGCTGGCAGGACCATCAGCCGCTCAACCGGCTGGAAGCGGTCTACGCGCGCGATGGGTTGGAGCTGTCGCGGTCGACTCTGTGCACCTGGCACGGCGAGCTTGGCGGGCTGGCGCGGCCTCTGCACGAAGCGATGTTCAACGACGCGCTGGGCTCGCCGTACCTGTGCGTGGATGCAACCGGGGTACTGGTGCTGGCCAAAGAGCGTTGCCACAATGGGCATTTCTGGGTGCTGGTGGCGCCCGACCGACATGTACTGTTTCGCTATTCGGAGAGCCACGACGGGGCAGCGGTCGACAAACTGCTGCCTGGCTATCACGGGCATCTGGTCGCGGACGCACACATCGTGTACGACCACCTGTACAAGACCGGCAACGTCGTCGAGGTTGGCTGTTGGGCTCATGCCAGAAGGTATTGGTGGAAGGCGCTTGGCTCGGACCCCGAGCGCGCCAACATCGCCCTGGTGTACATCGGCTCGCTCTTTCGCATCGAGCGGACAATTGCCAGCTCGCCTCGCAAGAAGAAGCGCGAGGTGCGCCAAGAGAAATCGAAGCCAATTGTGGAAGCCTTCTTTACCTGGTGCGCGGCGGAGCAGGGACGTGTTCTGGACGAGTCACCAGTGGCCGATGCCATCCAGTACGCCGTCAACCAGAAGGCCGCGTTGATGCGGTTCCTCGATGACGGCAGCTTGCCCATGCACAACAACATCTCGGAGTTGAACCTGCGCCGGCAAGTGGTCGGAAGACGAAATTGGCTCTTCTGCGGCAGTGAGGACGGCGCCGAGATCAACACGATCTTCGTGTCGCTGCTGGCGAGCTGCCGCATTCACCGGATCGAGCCCCTGGGGTACATGCGCGACCTACTGTGCCTGCTGCCGCGCTGGCCAAAGCACCGCGTGCTGGACCTGGCGCCGGTCAACTGGACCCAAACCCTGGCGCAGTCCGAGGTGCAGCAGGCCCTAGCCGCCAACGTCTTCCGCCAGGTCGTGCTCGGCCAGCGGACCTGACCTCGCCGGCGCCCCCCGCGGCCCTGCCAGAACTACGCCAACCTCCCGTCACTCGCCCTACGCGCTCCTCCGGACGGATACCGCCCTTGTGCCGTCGAGCAGCTTCAGGATCGTAGTGTCGATGTGCCAAACTTCATTGGGTGCAGTTGCGCGCACGCCGAGAGTTGGTTTGGCTGGATGAACGCGCTGGCGCGGCCGCAGCCAACCGCGTTCACGGATGAGTTTGCCCCAGGTGCTGGGCGAGGCGAAGACCTTGCCAATGCGCTGGGCATACGCCGCCAGGGTGCTCACAGGCATGTGCCGGTATTCCGGCGCGAGCACCATGTCCTTGATGTTGG
Source organism: Myxococcales bacterium (assembly GCA_003142855.1). Lineage (GTDB taxonomy): Bacteria > Myxococcota_A > Polyangia > Fen-1088 > Fen-1088 > Fen-1137. The sequence continues at coordinate 40,731 of PLNW01000120.1, read as the reverse complement.
CGACTTCGGCGGGCAGAAGCTGGCTCGGGCTGGTATGCGGGCAGGAGGAACGGTCGTCCAGACCGCAGACTACCCTGGAGGCGCGCTTCCATACGTGGTATCGCCCGGGCTCGAGGTGCGCGATCCGCAAGATCATGGCGAGAGGGAGGAATGGGTTTGCGCTGGTGATGGCGCGTAGGATAGCGGCCTTGGCGTTGCCTTCGGGAAGCCGCTGGCCACCAGCCAGGCTGAAGCCAGAAGCGCGGAGTAGTGCCAGAAGGATCCGGACAACGGCCGCGAGGACTCGCGCTCGCCGATCAAGCTTCGCGATGGTGTCGAGCAACTGCTGCCGGTCCTGGTCGAACGGCTCGATGGTGACGACAGGGCGCAGACCGCGCCGACGCCAGGTACCAACGGTGGATCGCGGGATGGCGAGGTGCCTGGGCAAACACCTGATGCCCGTCCGGAGGACCTGCTCCCGGATGCGATGGTCGTACACGCGGCGCGTCTGTGACGCAGCCGGGAGGGTGTTGATCATCACGAAAGGATCACCCGCCGGACGTCACCCGCCAGCCAAAACCTCAATGATATTGAGGGTGCCGCAAATGCGAACGCAAAGGTGCTGGAGGTCTTCGCGCGCAGCTGCGCTACTAATTGGCGCACAAATCGAATGAATCGTGTGAAGGTGAAAACCTGCGAATGGCGCGATGGATCCTCTGCGCAGCAGCTTCGAAAGACGTTGTTCCTCGTCACCTCCGTCGGTCTTGTCGTGAGATTCCTCCTGCCAAATGACTTTCACCCACAGTTGAAGTTCTCCGCCCGAGTGAATTCCAATTTCCGAAAGTGTCTTGTTGAAAGACTGAGCCATGCCGTCGATGGTGATGGACAAGCTCAAACGAGCTGAGGTGCCCAGGTCAGGAAACGGAGTGGAGTCGAGGCCAAGTCGGAGCAGGATCTTCCCAACGTCCAGCAGGTTCTCCACTGACAGGTCGGGGGCGAATGGGATCTCGAGTTCCAGCGGGGTGCGGTTGTTGGTCAGCACCACGTGGTACTCTGTGGCCTTCATCTTGGCCTGGTACTCCTCGATCTTGCGGTCGAAGTACCCCTCGGTTCGAAAGGCCTGGATGACTGCTTCCGGGGTGGTGCGCACGCGATAGTCGAACCAGTTGCGCACAACCTGTCCATGCTTTGCGCAGAGCGCGCTCCAACAGCGCGGATCGAAGAATTCCAGGTCGTCTGCCCGAGGCGATATCTCCCGACGCTTCGCCGTGAGCGTCTCGATGGCCTCCTGCGAATAGCCCACGTTGGTTGCCAGAACGTACCGGTGCCATCCCAGTTGTTCGCGATGTGCCTCGGCCAGTTGCATTGACTCCACGGCTGGATCGACCGCCAATTCGCCGACATTGGGATTCTCGATGCCAAAGAATCGGAATCCCGTGCCCGTCGTGCGGTCGAGAAGGTCCAAACCGCACTCGGACGCGTCCAAACGGATGAGGTCCTTCGCTCCGAACTCGGCGATGAGAAGATCGCGGCACAGTCCGGCCCAGACTTCCTGAAAATCATGCGCTGCCGCGTCCGGCCTCACAAAGGTAGACGAAAAGTCGTGCTCCATGGTTTTCCCCCTGTACGTTCCATCGGAAATCCGCCTTCTTCTTCCGCCGACGCTGCCCTCCCGCCCACAACGCGGTCACCTGCGTCCTGGCCACAAACTCCACCAAGCGCTTTGTCGTGTCAAGGAGCGCCATTTCGCCCTGTCCGGCCGCCCCTTCAGTGTGTCAGCCCCTCGTGATACCATTCTTGCGCGTCGGATCGGGCATGCCCGGCCGGCGGCGCTGAAGAATGGATCATGCCTAACCCTTTGTTCTCATTGGACGAATTCGCGAGGCGTTATGGCTTTCGCGAGGGCGCCGAGACGACCACCATGGGACTTCGCTGATGCCGGGCTTCGACGTGTCCCGCTTGAGCGAGGAGCAGCGGCCGACCGGCACCTGGGCGGCTGCACTCCTGCACGCGCTGGCTCGGGATGAGGCTGCCGGGCGCCGTCCTCAGCGGCTTACCGAACCCAACCTGGCCACCTGGTCGCGTTTTCGCGGTCGCCTGACGGCCGGGGATCTGGTGGCGCTGTTGTTCGAGGACGCGGCGGTGCTTCACCGCGTTCCGTTTGATCCGGCCCAGGTTGGGGATCACCTGCGACTTGACCGGCTCTCGGATGGCGTGGCCAGCGACTGGCTGCGCGCGATTCCATCCATCGACCTCAAGGCCGCCGGCGCGGACTACGTCGGCGAGCAGGCGCGGCTGCTGGGTGTCTCGACCAGGTTGGCTCGCTCGGACCTGCATGTGGTCAAGGCGCACCAGAAGGTGCTGGAACTCCCCGGCACCGGCGGCCAGCTTGCCCACCATTTGGTGTCGAGCCAGCGGGATCTCACACTTCAGGACAACTTCGCGATCGCTTGCGGATCCTGGCAAGAGTTGGCGCTTGCCGGTGTGATCGCCCTCGAACTCGGCGCGCCTCATCCCGACTTCATCACTCGCGTCGCGCCCGACGACCTCCGCGACGCCAGCCACGCGCTCCGCCAGCGCACTTTCGATTTCGTGATTGGGGTTCACCCGGACAAGGGCGGCCTTTACCGGGTTCGGGACCAGCTCGCCATCTGGTTCCCGACGGCCAAGATCCTGCTGGTATAGCGATGGCTGCGCATTTCATTCCGGTAGGGGACTCCGCGCACGATGCCGAGCGCCAGGCGCTCCGGTTCCTGGTCGAGGGCCTCTCGTCCGACTACACCGTCTACGGCAACACCTGGCTGGTCGAGCGTAGCGGCGTCATCTACGAGCTGGACGCCGTGGTCGTTGCTCCTCACGCCGTCTTCGTGGTCGAGATCAAGTCCTACCGAGGGCGCATCGAGGGCACCGACCACGACTGGTACATCCCGAACCCCGTGCCCAGCCCGCTCAGGCGAAACCGTGTCACCGCGCAGGCCCTCAAGAGCCAGCTCAAGCGCGAAAGCTACCGCGCCGGTCAGCTTTGGGTGGAAGGCCTGGTATTTCTTTCCGCTACCACGGACGTGGGGGTTCGCGGTCCGGCCAGCAAGGACCGAATCCACACCCGAAAGACCATCCTTTCAGCCCTGCAAGATCCTGCACTCGTCGAACGGCTCAGTGGTCGGACCTCGCCTGCGGCAACCTCCACCGCCGAGAAGGATCTTCTCCGCGTCCTGACCGGCGTGCCAGCCGGGACCAAGCCGGTGCGGCGCGTGCGCGAGTACGAAATCGTCGAGACGCTCAGTCACCACGACACGTACACCGAACTGCTTGGACACAACACCCTGTCGTCCGCCGACCGCGTGCTACGCATCTACAGTGTGCCGGCGCTGGCAACCGATGCGCAGCGCGAACGCATCCAAGAACGCGCTCGATGGGAGGCGCAGGTTCTCGGGCGCCTGGGACGCAGCGAGGGGATCCGCAGCGCGGACCAGCCATTTTCCGACGAGGCCGGGATCGTGCTGCCCTTCGAGTACTTCAAGGGCATCACGCTGCCGACGTGGATCGATCGCTATGGGGCTGATGCTCGCGGGAAGGAAAGGGCCGACCTTCGGACGCGCACCGATCTGTGGATGCGAATCGCGCAGACACTGGACGAGGCCCATCGCCAGGGCGTGGTCCATCGCCTCCTGCGGCCAGAGGTCGTCCTGGTCGAGGACAAGCAGGATCCCCAGCAGATCCGCGTGACGGGCTTCGATTTGGCGAAGCAGCTCACCCTCGACACCACGATTTCGCTGACCACGATCGCCGACGACCGCCTGGTCTTTGCCGCGCCCGAGGTGATCAACGCCTTCAGCAGCGCCGAACCGGCCTCCGACCAGTTCAGCCTGGGCGCCATCTTGGCCATCTTGCTGACCGGCAAGCCACTCTTTGACAATACCCGACAGCTCATGGCCGCGCGTCGGCTCATGCGGCGGGTTCGCGATGTGGCCCCGCGTGTTCCCCTCAGCCTCGACGAGGCCGTCGCGCGCATGCTCGAATTGCGGCCGACCGACCGTTTTCCGTCGCTGACTGAGGCGATCACCGCCGTTCGGGATGGGCGCGAGCCTAAACCGGCGTTACCCGGGGTTTCGCTGGACCGCCGCACGCCGCTTGATGCCGAGAACCTCCAGCAAGGCACACGAGTCGGCACTGACTACGAGATCGTCGCGCGCCTCGGCCAGGGCGGAATGGCCGTGGTCTACGCCGCCCGGCACCTGGTCAGCGGACGCACCCGCGCACTCAAGATCGCTCGCTCGGAAAATGCGGCTGAGGAGGCTCTACAAGGCGAGTACCAGACGCTTTCTCGGCTGGACCACCCCAATGTCGTGCGGGTCATCGACCTGACCAAGATGGTAGAGGGGCGTCTGACCCTGGTGATGGAGCGCGTGGGCGGCGAGACTCTGCGCCAGTGGCTGGCCACCCACCCGACGCCAGAGGCGACAGCCCAGCGCAGGCTTGCCGAGGATCTGCTCGCGGGCCTGGACTACCTGGAACAGCAATCGGTCACGCACAAGGATTTGAAGCCGGACAACCTGCTCGTCTGCGACGGTCGCCTCACCATCATCGACTTCAGCCTGGCGGGAATTCCCGAGGACGCACCCTACGGCGGGACCGCGCTGTATCGCGACCCGGCCAGCGCCCGGTGGACGCACGCCACAGATCGTTTCGCTGCGGCGCTTTGCCTCTTCGAGCTCTACGCCGGACGCCACGCCTTCGACGGCCATGTGCCCGAGCCCGGCCAGACCCCCACTGTTCGCGAGGACGACATCGACCCACCGGGATTGGCCGCGTTTTTCCGCAAGGCGCTGGATCCAGTTCCCGAAAAGCGTTTTCCGTCTGCGCGTGCGATGCGGGACGCGCTGCTGGTCGCGCTGGGCGACGAGTCGGCTGCCGCGCCCCCCGCGCAGCCGCCGCAGCGCCTGGAGCCGACGGCCTCGCTTCGTTCCACCGGGCTTTCTCGACGGGCGATCAATGCTCTCGCTCGCAGCCGCGTCCACACCGTGGGCCAGCTTCTGGCGCTCGATCCGACGCACATTCGATCGATCCACGCCATCGGCACCAAGACCGCATCCGACATCATCAACTTTCAGGAGGCCCTGCGCGGCCAGGGCGTTGCGCCGGCAGCGGCGGCTCCGGGGCTGGGCACCGAGACGCCGCTCGTGGCCGATCTGGTGGACTCGCCCGAGCCGGTCGAAAAGTTGCCACTGCCCCAGGCGCTGCGAACTGCGCTGACCGAGGCCAATCTGCCAACCGTGGGCGCGGTGGCGTCGCTCACCCGCGACGAGCTGCTCGATGTCACTGGGATCGGCCGGACGCGGCTTGTGCAGGTGGTAGAGGCGCTTCATCAGTTTCGTGCGCACAGCCCTGAAACGCCGGAAGGCGCCCACACCTTGGATAGGCTCTGGGAGCTGGCATCCCGACCGCTCAATGAGGGTCAGCGGATCGCGGTCGAGCGCGTGGTTGGCATCACCGGCGATCCTGAGCCCCAGGGGCTGATCGCTGAGGATCTGCACAAGAGCCAGCCCCAGGTGAGCACCGACCTGTCGATTGGCCTCGAACGGCTCGACCTGGGCGCCCTGGCCGACCTGACCAACGCCCTCGACAGCGTGCTGGATGGGTTCGGTGGCATCGCTCGCCTTGACGACATCGGTGCGCGCTTCGAAGAGGAATGGCCTGCTGCGGTCGTGACCGGGCCGGGCATCGTCCGTCTTCTGGTGCGCACCTCTTCTGGACGAGCCCATCTGGTCGAGGTAGATGGCGCCGAGCAGCCGCTTGTAGCGCGTCCAATCTACGATCGAGAGACGCTGCGGGCCTTTGCCGCCGAGACCGTGCGACTGGCCAACCAGTGGCCACCTGTCGAACCCGAAACTTCTCGCAAAGCCCTTGCCGGTCTTCTGCCCCATTTCGAGGGAGATCCGCTGGCGTTGGGTGTGCGCCTTTGCGGGGACGTGCAGATCGCCGAAACCGGCCATCTGTTCATGGGACCGCTGGAGCCGAAGCAGAGCATCGGGTTCGTGCTGGAACAGGCGCGCGACCCGGTTTCGCTGGACGATCTTGAACGCCGCGTCCGCCGCGTTTTCGGCGAGCACACGCCCTATCCCGCCCCGGACCATTTGCTTGCCGTCCTGCGAGAGCTTGAGTGCCGGGTGCAAGGCGATCTCGTTCTGCCCGGACGACCGGGCTCGATCGTGGCCACACCCGCGCTTGCGCCCGACGAGCTGCCTTCATCATTTCGCACAGCACGCAGCCCCGAGGAAGTGGTCCGGGACATGCTGCGGGATGCGGCCGGCACACGTGGGTTTCGCATGCTGGTCACGCCGCCCGAACGCCATCCCGAACTGGGGCGTTCAGTGGCCACCTGTCTGGGTGGCAAGTGGGTCTCGTTCGAAGATGCCTTCTTCTCCGACCATGCGGCCGACATGCCATCGCTTGAACGGGCCGAACGATTCGTCGCCCAGCGCGACGCCTTGACCGAGGCAGCAGAGTCCACTCTGTTCCGCCTGCTGGAGGAACACGGCAGTCCGGGCAAGACCATCGTTCTTGGCGACACCGCCCTGTTCGCGCTGTGCGAGGCCCTTGATCTGCCGCGACGGCTTTACGACGAGACGCTGTCCGGCAGCCGGGGCTTCTGGATCTTGGTCGTTCCCGGGGTCATCCACAAACAGCAGCCGCTCTTCAACGAGGGCCCGCCGATGTGGCACCTGGACGGCGCGACTCTGCCGCTTTCCAAACCGCTCTGTGCGGACGCGAAGCGCGCGGGAGGCCAGGGCTCATGACCCGCGAGGAGTTCGAGGCGCTCCACGAGGGCTGGGATCTCGAGGCGAAACTCGCGCTTGGGCGCAATAGCCAGGGCGAGCTGCCGGAATCCTTCTGGGAAACCTACAGCGCCATGGCGAACACCGAGGGTGGAATGATTGTCCTCGGCGCCAAAGAACGCGCCGACGGATCGTTCGATCTTCGCGGCATTCCCGACATCGACAAGGTCGAACGCGACCTTTGGAACAACCTGCAGAACCCGCAGAAGGTCAGCGCCAACATCCTGTCGCGCCAGGGCGTGACTCGCGAACCAGTCGATGGGCACGTTTTGCTCGTGGTCCGGGTCCCCAAAGCCCCACGCGGCCAGCGCCCGGTTTTTCTCAACGGTTCGTGGGAGCGCGGAACCTATCTGCGCGTGCACGAGGGCGACCGCCTGGCCGACCGCGATGTCGCGCGACGGATGCTGGCGGACGCTCTGCCGGAGCGAGACGGCTCAGTGCTGGAAGGCTTTGGCGAAGCCGATCTCGATCCGGAAAGCGTTCGCGCCTACCGGAACGTCTTCGCCGCCAAGCGGCCCGATCACCCCTTCGTTAGCGAGGACGACGCAGGCTTCCTTCGCCAAGCCAGCGTGATCGCCCGCGACCGGGTTCACGGCATCGAGGGCCTGACCCTGGGCGGTCTCCTGATGCTCGGGCGCGAACGGGCCCTGCGCGAGCGGTTCCCGCACTGGCACCTGAGCTACCGCGAGCTGCCGCCGGATCCGTCGAGCGGGGAGCGCTGGGTGGACCGCATCGCCTGCGACGGCACGTGGAACGCGAATGCCTTCCAGTTCTACAGCCGTGTCATCGGCAAGCTGTACCAGGGCCTGAAGGTTCCGTTCGCACTCGATGCTGGGCAGTTTCGGCGCGACGAGACCCCTGCCCACAAGGCAGTGCGCGAGGCACTGGTGAACGCCATCATCCACGCCGACTACGAGGGGCGGTCGGGTGTTCGCGCGCTCCGCGACCTTTCGGGGTACGAGTTCATCAACCCGGGCCTGCTGCTCATCTCCCCGCAACAGGTGTGGAAGGGCGGCATCAGCGAGTGTCGCAACCCCGTCTTGCAGCACCTCTTTGGCTTGATCCAGCTCGGCGAGCACGAGGGCTCGGGCGGTCCGGCCATCCGGCAGGCATGGGCCCACCAGCACTGGCAGCCCCCAGCCCTGACCGAAGACGTCGAGCATTCCGAGTCCCATCTGCGCCTACGCCAGCTCAGCCTGCTGCCCGAAGCCTCCATCGTGGCCTTGCGCCAGCAGTTGGGAGGGCAGTTCGACGCCCAGAACGAGCTGGGCCGCCTCGCCCTGGTGACTGCCCACGCCGAAGGCTGGATCACCCACGCCCGCTTGGCCACCTTGACCGACGCCCACACGCGCGACGTCACCCTGAAGTTGCAGGAACTGCTGCGCAAGAAGCTGCTCGCGTCCTCGGGGCCGTCGCGAACCAAGACCTATACCTTGTTGCTCCCTGCCCAAGCCCGCCAGGCTGGCACCGATGGAAGCTCCGAGGAAACCTCCGAGGAAAGTGCCGGGCGAGCCATAGGGCAAACCATAGGGCAAACCATAGGGCAAAGCTTGGGACAAACCTCCGGGCAGAGTTCCGAAGCCTCAGGGGAGGCGCGGGGATGGGCGCCCATCGGCCATCAGGGCGACGCGGTCCTAGCCTATTGCCTCGGTGAGTGGCGCACGGTGGCGGAGATCGCAGCCGCCATTGGACGAGCCGAGCCAACGGTGCGAAAGCACTATCTGCCTCCGTTGGTAGCACGCGGGGATCTCGTGCGGCTCTATCCGGACAGCCCGCGCCATCCCCTCCAGGCCTATCGCACAGCGAAGAAAGAACCATGAAGCCGACTGAGCGAGCCCGACTGACGGCCGCCTTGCGCGACCAGGTGGCCAAGATCGCGGCTGACCTGCGCGGCAAGATGCGTGCGCCCGGGGCCACGCGCGAGCGGGCGCAGCAGCTTCACGCTGACGAGCAGGTGGCAGAGGATTTCGACGTCTGGACCGACCTGCTCTCGCGCCGGGCTGCCGTATTGTGGGTTCTGAAGTCGGTCTACCTGCGCGTGCTGGAGGACCGGGGCCTGCTTTCACCCGGGCGTCTGCTGGATCCCGAGGCGCAGCAGCTTTTCGAGCGCCTGGCCCCGCACCTGGGCGAGACGGCGTTCCTGCGTTGGGTGTACCGCGACCTGGCCAGTCCCCGGGGTGGTCTGCCCGAGCTCTTCAGCCCGCAGCCCGCCGAGGTCGCGCTGCCCTCGGACGAGCTGTCACGCGCCCTCATCGCCTTCTGGCGGAATCGCGACGCGGACACTGGCGCACAATGGAGCTTTGCCGACGAGCACTTCGAGGGCGAGCTGATGGGCGATTTGTACCAGGAGCTCGATCCAGTCGTGAAGGATCGCTTCGCCCTCTGCCAGACGCCCGACTTCGTACGCGGGTTCATCCTGGACCGAACCCTGACACCTGCCATTGAGACATTCGGGGCTGATGAGGTTCGGCTGCTGGACCCGGCCTGCGGGTCAGGCCACTTCCTGATCGATGGCCTCAAACGAATTGTCGCAGCCACAGCGGCCAAGCACCAGGACTGGGAGCGCGAGCAGGTGGTCACGCACGCGCTTGATCGCGTGGTGGGCATCGATCTTAATGACTACGCCTGCGGCCTGGCGCGGGCGCGGCTCGTGATGACTGCGGCAGAGCTGGCAGGCAAGTCCAGCCTGGCCGAGGCCGCGCACTTCCATCCGCATGTCTACTGGGCTGATGGGCTGGAGCAGGTCGAGCGCGATGAGGTGAAGAAACCGTTGCAGACCAACCTCTTCGAAAAGACTGAAGAACGGCCGCGAGCCACGCTCACCCGGGCGGATGTGCGGGCTGCGCTGAGAAAGGTGTTCGCGAAGAAGTTCCACGCAGTGGTCGCGAATCCGCCGTACATCACGGAAAAGGATGCCGCCCGCAAGCAATACCACCGCGAGAAGGTTGGCAAATCGCAGCGCTATGTCTCCGCCTACCGCGAGTATTCACTGGCGTCTCCCTTCGCTGAGCGTTGCTTTCAGCTTGCTGAGAATGACGGTTTCGTCGGCATCATCACCAGCAACAACTTCATGAAGCGGGAGTTTGGCAAGCCGCTCATCGAAAATGTACTGGCCGGGCTGGACCTCACACTGGTTGTCGACACCTCGCAAGCCTACATTCCGTTTCACGGCACACCGACCGTGCTCCTCTTTGGTCGAAAGCGCGCTCCGGTTGGTGACCGCGTTCGCGCCGTGATGGGCAAGCGTGGCGAGAGCGGCACTCCAGAGGATCCGGCTCACGGTCGGGTTTGGTCGAGCATCGCCGAGGGCTGGGATACCGTCGGGTTCGAAAACGAGTACGTGAGCGTGGCGGCACTGCCGCGTGCGACGCTGGGCAAGCACCCCTGGAGCCTGGGCGGGGGCGGGGCGGCGGAACTGAAGGAAGAAATGGAGCGACAGGCGACAGCCAGACTCGCCGATATCGCAGCCGAAATAGGGTTCGTATGCATGACTCGGGCTGATGAGATCTACTTCGCGCCGCGAGACGCTCTCGGTCGGGCAGGGATAGCGGATGGCAACATCGCGATCACCGTCGAAGGTGATCGAGTCCGCGATTGGACTATCGTCGAACCCAACACGACGCTGTTTCCATACAATGCCGATCTCGAACCCGTTTCCGACACTGAGGCTCCCGAAGTTCATCGCTTCCTCTGGCCGTATCGAACGATGCTGTGGTTGCGTCGGGAACCGAATGGCAATCACCGCGAGATTGGCCTCACCTGGTGGGAGTGGAGCCGCTTTCAGCGCGGCCGTTTTCGCACGCCCCTCTCCATCGCGTTCGCCTTCGTCGCGACCCACAACCACTTCGTTCTCGACCGAGGCGGCAAGGTGTTCAAACAGAGCGCGCCGGTCATCAAGTTGCCGGCTGGCGCGACGGAGGACGAGCACCTCGCCCTGCTCGGCCTGCTCAACTCGTCAACCGCGTGCTTCTGGATGAAGCAGGTATTTCACAACAAAGGTCTACGAGGACAAGGCGGGGGCATCACAGCTACTGACTGGGAGCAGTTCTTCGAATTCGATTCCACCAAGATCAAGCTCTTTCCGATTGTCGAGCACGCCGAGAAGGCGCGGCCCTATGCTGCGGCCCTGGACAAGGTTGCACGAGCGCGCGCCGCGCATTCCGTTTCCGCGCTCTTGGAGGACAAAGCAGGCTGGACGAGTACGGCAGCGCTGGGCCGGCGTTTGGCAGAGCGGCGAACACGCGACCGAGATGACCTCTTCCTCATGGTGGGCCTCCAGGAAGAACTCGACTGGCTCGCCTACGGCCTCTACGGTCTTGATGAGACGCCCGAGATCGTTGAGCCCGACAAGGTCGTACCCATTCCGCCGACCTGGTTACCGTGGTGCCTGAATTTCGCGACCCGCGACGCTGAGATTCGCGCCGAATTGGCCGAGGGGCGAAACCCAGGGGAACAACCCACGGTCTGGTTCGAGCGCCATCGCTGGCAGCCGCTGACCGAACTCCCGCCAGAAGCGGCGCCCGCACTTCGCGCCCGGATCGATGCACGTCGCCAGCGCATTCGCAGCGTTCCCGCCCTGGCCCTGATCGAGAACGCCAACTTCAAACGGCGCTGGTACTGCCCCGACTACGATGCAGAGGAGAGGGAGGCCATGCAGGCATGGCTTGCCGACCAGGTCGAGGTCGCTGCGAAGGAACGCAAGGCCACGTTCTCGCTCGAACAGATGGTCGCGTCGCTCCAGGACGATCCCCATGTACTGGCCGTCTGCGAATTGCTCGCGGGGCGGCGCGATTTCAGTCTCTCGCAGCTTGTGGCCGAGGCGCTGTTCAACGACATGGTGCCGAACCATCGCTTTCACATCTACAAGCCGGCTGGACTGGTGAAACGCGAAGCATGGGAACGCACGTGGGAAGATCAGTGCCGGGAAGACGCCGGTGAGAAGGTTACCCCCGAGGTGCCACCCAGCTACGGCACAGGCGATTTCCTCAAGACCGAATACTGGCAACTGCGCGGCAAGCTCGACGTTCCCAAAGAGCGATTCATTGCATTCACCGAGATCCCCGGTCGCGCAGGCGCCGAGACCCTGTACGGCTGGGCAGGCTGGACGCCTCTACAGCGCCTGCGGGCTATTCTGGCCATTGACGAGGAATTGGAAGACGCCGACGTACCCCTGGCAGATCGCATCGGTCTTCTCGACAGCGCCTGGCGCCTGCTGCCCGACGTGGCTCGAGAGGACGCCGCAGCAGCCGCACGCCTGAAGGCCGAATTGCAAGGCCTGGTCGGCCCCAAGGGCCCCAGCCCAGAACTGATCGAAGATTGGCGCAAGCGCTTCCCGCCGCCGAACACGCGGACCGGAAAAGCCAAACGCGCACCCGCAGTCCATGATGGGGACGGCGAGCGCGAGGAGAACGAAGAATGACGACCGAACCCAAGCTCAACAAGATTCGCGTCAAGGGCTTTCGCTCATTGCGCGACGTCTCCCTGGACCCCGGGCCCGTAACCGTCCTGATCGGGCCCAATGGTGCTGGCAAATCCAACCTGCTCTGGGCACTGGAGATGGTCCGGATGCTGGCCTTCGAGTCGCTGCAGCTCTTCGTCAGCGAGCGTGGCGGGGCTAGCTATCTGATGCACTACGGACCTCAGAAAACGGCGGCCATCGATGTGGCTCTCGAGTTCGTGACCCACAGCGGGGAAAACGCCTACGAGGCTCGGCTCGGCTACGGATCTGATGAGAGCCTCATATTCCTGTCCGAGAGGGCTGCATTTCGCAGAACAGCGGAGCAACAGTGGAAATGGAAGGAGCTCGGAGTCGGACATCGTGAATCGAAACTGCGGGAGGCATCCGAATCGGACACGACTGCCAAGACGGTGCGGTGGCTGCTGAGACAGATCAACTTCTATCACTTCCACGACACATCTCGGCGTTCCCCTCTGCGAACGCGCCCCTTCGCCGATACCAGCGGCGACTATCTGCGCTCGGACGGCAGCAATCTGCCGGTGTTTCTCTTGGGATTGCAGGAATCGAGTGACGAGGGATCGCGGGCCGCCTGGCGCCTCATCGAGGCCACCTTCCGCCGTGTTGCCCCGTTCATCGCGAAGTTGACGCCGATCGAGGATCGCCAGGGAACCAAGCTCGAGTGGGTGGACGACCAAGGTGCGCTGTTCGGACCGGCACACCTTTCGGACGGCACGCTCCGGGCGCTGGCGTTGGTGGCTGCATTGGGGCAGCCTGGATCGAGCCTGCCCCTGGTTTCTTGTATAGACGAACCGGAACTCGGGCTGCACCCCGCTGCCTTGGGGGTTCTCTGCGGCCTGATCTCAAGTGTGGCCGCGCGCCGTCAGGTCATCGTTTCGACGCAGTCGCCTGTGTTGTTGGACTACTTCGAGCCGAGGGATGTGGTCGTGGCAGAGCGTATGAACTCCGCTACGAACTTTCGGAGACTAGATGAGGTGCAGCTTGCGAGCTGGCTGGAGGAGTACTCTCTGTCGGAGCTCTACGACAAGAACGTGCTCGGGGGCCGTCCGTAATGCGACTGTATGTGCTGGTGGAAGGTCAGACCGAGGAGGAGTTCGTTAAGAGTGTCCTCGTCCCTCACCTGTGGAGACGGCGTATCGAGGTCAGGGTGAGTGTCGTCGAGACGAGTCGCGACGCTTTTGGGCGAAAACGGCGCGGCGGCGGGCGTAGGTGGGGCAAGTGGTACTGCGACTTGAAACGCCTGACGACGGAACAGCATGGCGGCGACGTCCGTTTCACCACGATGTTCGATCTCTACGGATTGCCGAAGGACTTCCCCGGGTTGTGCGAGCACGCCTCCGACAGAGACACATCTCGGCGTGCGACACGCCTGGAGGAAACCATGGCAGCAGCCGTCGACGATTGGCGTTTGGTGCCCTACTTGCAGCGACATGAATTTGAGGCGCTCGTGCTTGCCGGTCTGCCAGCATTGGCCGGTTTGCTGCAGGACAAGGACGACCTCGCCGGACTGGAAGAGATTCGAACTATGATCGCTCAGTCCTCGCCTGAGGACATCAACGATGGTGAAGACACCGCACCTTCAAAGCGGCTCGAAGAACACATCGTTAGCTATCGAAAGACTTTTCACGGCCCATTGGTTGTGGCGGAAACCGGGATCGCGGCGTTGAGGTCAAAATGCCCACGCTTTGACGCTTGGATTGCAAAACTGGAAGCCCTGGGAGGGCAGCCATGACCACCATCACCGACGTCTTCGATCTGCCGAAGCCGCAAGACATCCGGGCCATGGGCTTCGTGGTGAAGCTGCGCGAGGCCGAGCCCGGCTCGGATGAGGTCCGGCAACTGGTGGATGACTACGTCATCACGCCCATAATTGAGAGGGAGCTGCCAGCCATCCTGGACGATGTGAAACAGGTCTTCGACCGGGGTGAGGAATATGGGCGCTTCATCCACGGCAGCTTCGGCAGCGGCAAGTCGCACTTTCTGACCATGCTTTCCCTTCTGCTGGAGGGCGCCCAGCCAGCGTGGAAGAAATTCCGTCCGCTCTTTCAAGCCCACGGAGTCGCTCAATTGAGCAAGGGACGCGAAGCTGTCGACCATGAGGCGTGGCTGGGCAGGGCCGGCCTGCTGGTCGTGCGCATCCACATGCTTTCCGTGCGCGGGAAGAACACCGGGCTGGACCGCGCGATCTACGAGGCGTTCAACGCCGCCCTGAAACGCCGGGGCAAGGCGCAGTTCGAGTTCGTCAATGTGGACGCCATCTTCGAGGAGGTGCGCCGCGAGGCCAAGGAGTATGGCGACATCGTGTGGAAGCGCCTGTCGGCGGCAGGTGTCGTGGGTAGCCGCGAGGACTTCGAGACTCTGGCGGGCGGATCGGCGCAGAAGCGTGAACGCCTGGCACGAGAGTGGCTGAAATACAAAGGCCGCGATGTCGCGGATGCGGGCATTGACCCACACTGGAGCGAGGGCCTGAAACGGATGGCCGAGCACGCCAAGACCCAGGGCTTTGGCGGGATCGTGCTGATGATTGACGAGTTCCTGCTGTGGCTGGCCGAAAAGTCGGGTCAGGAGTTCGTGCAGGAGATCAACAATCTGAACGTGATCGTCGACCACAACACCGGGCAGCGGCCAGTGCCCATCTTCGCGTTCGTGGCACGCCAGCGGAACTTGCAGGAGTTCTTCCCGGACCTGGTGGACGAAAGCAAGATCCACGAGCACCTGGACCACCACGCCAAGCGCTTCGAGGTGACCAAGTTGCAAGACGTGGAGCTGCGCCACATCGTGAAGGGACGCGTGCTTCGCGCCAAGGACCCAGGCGCAGTCAAAGAGGCGGTGGCCTCGCTTGCCAAGCGGCACGAGAAGGTTCTGCCAGCCCTGCTGGCCGGCGGGGACATCGAGTACCTGCGCGACGTATATCCATTCCACCCGGCGCTGATCGAGATGCTGGTCGATGTCACCTCGCTGATGCAGCGGGAACGCTCGGCACTGCGCCTGCTGTACGAATTGCTGGTCCTGTACTATCCGAATCTCCCATTGGGCGAATTCCTGCCAGTGGGCTCGGCCTTTGCTGCCATATTTCCCGAGTCCGGGGTCGAGGCGAGCAAGAAGGTCGAGGTGATGCAGGACATTCATCACCAGTACTACTCGCGCCTGCTGCCAGCGATGCAGAAGATCGCCGAGGAGCGTGCAGCCGAATTCAATGCCGAGCGTCGCCGTGCCCTGGATCAGCTTGTGAAGACGGTGTTGCTGGCCGAGGTGTCACCCCGGCTGAAACAGGGTGGACTGACTATCGAGCGGCTGGTGCAGCTCAACTCGGTGGACGTTGAGGGTGAGACGGTCCGCAGCCAAGTGCGCGTGGCCCAGACGGATCTGCTGGCGCTTTCTCAACTGGTGCCCGACCTTCAGATTGCGGGAGAGGGCAAGACCGCGATCGTGCGGTACGTTCTCGGCCGGGTGAGCCTGGGCGAGGTGCTCGGCCGCGCTCGCTCCAAGGTTGAGGGCAGCGTGCCCAAGCGGTTCGAGATTTTCTGGCAGGCGCTCAAGCAGGCGCTGGACCTGGGGGGCACCCGGGGCTTCGAGGAGGGCGGTACCAACGAGGGTGACTGGGAGCTAGTCTGGAGAGGCACCAGACGCCGTGGTCGCATCAAGCTTGGCAACGTGCGCGAGATGTCGAACGAGGACTTCGAGCCACCTGAGGGGGCATTCAAGGTTCTGATCGACTATCCATGGGATGACCCCGGCCACTCGGTCGACGAAGACCGTCAGCGAGCTGCCAACGTACGCAAGAAGAAGGGTCTACTGCACACGGTGTGCTGGCTGCCGCGACACATGACACCGGCCGAGCTTGGCGTGTTGACTGAGCTTGCGGCGGTCAGACACCTGCTGTCCCAGCCAGGGCAAGAGGATCTGCTTGAGACACTGGGGCCACAAGATCGCGGCAAGATCCTGGACCAGGCGGGCGTGCGCGAGAAGACGCTGGTGGGGCAATTGGAGGAGCTGCTGAATGAGGTCTATGTCCACCACGGAGAGTTCTGCGCACTGATCTCGGACGTAGATAGCAGCCGACCGCACCCGACGCTGAGTGAGAATCTGGAGCATGTCGCCGCGCTGCTGATGGACCGACGCTACCCGCAGCACCCGAGCTTCCTCGCTGAACCGAAGAAACCGGATCTGGAGATGCTGCTCGTGTGGATGGTGCAGGCGGGTGAGACCAACGTTTCGGTTGGCTATGACGACGCCACCGGGAAGGTGCTGAGGACGATTGGCCAGCCGCTCGAACTGGTGAACCTGGGCCAGACCAAGGCGTCGCTGCGGCTCGACTCGCGCTACATCAAGGACGTTCTCCAGAGGGCGGACCAGGATTCGGTTGCCTGGACTCCGATCGCCGATCACCTGCGCGAGACCTACGGCTTCCAGCCGCTTGTGACCGATCTGTTTCTCTGCTTTCTGTGCCAGCGAGATCACCGGGCCTTGCGGGAAATTGATGGAGAGCCAGTCGAGGTGCGCATCGGGATGACGCCCACGGCGCGACTGCGCCTGCAACGGGGCAAACTCGTGGGCGCGGCGGAGTGGCATCGGCTGCGCGATCTCGGAAACCAACTCTTCAACGTTGCCCGTCCCACGGCAAATCGTTCGTTGCAAGGCCAGGACCGCTTTGCGATTGCGCTGAAACAGTCTGGCGAGGGAAAGCGCACCGTGCTGCAAGGGCTGCACGAGCGGTTGGTGCATCTTGGCGTCACTGCCGGGGATCGTCTGAAGGAAGTGGCGACCGCGAATACGCGGTTGGCCGCGCTTGGCCAGGCCACGGCGGACAGCTACAAGGTGCTCACGGAGTTGCTGGCAGTGTGGCCGGATGACGCCTCCGATCCCATGCGGTCAGTGGTCCAGCAGGGGGAGTCAATTCGCGAGATCTTGGGAGACTTGAACGAACACGCACGAGCCAACCTGAACGCCGGAACCCAGCACAGCGTCTTCGGAGTGGAGGTGCGCGAACACCTGGGCGTGCTCGATGGTCGCCTGGCCGCAGCCCAGGCGGAGCAACCGCTGACCAAGGAATGGATCGGGGACTGGAACAAGAAGTCACAGGAGCTGATCAAGAAGCTGATCGAGCAGCCGGTGACACCGCCTCCGGCGCCAACGCCTTCTTCCCCGCGCGCCGTCCTTTGCAAAGCCCGTGTGAACACAGGCGATGCGAAGGCGGTTTCAGGCTTCCTGACACAGGTGCAGGAGGCAATCGCGAAAGAGGGAACCGGAAGCATTAACCTCAAGCTTATCCGGGAGGAGGACGGCGAGTGAGCGCAGCCCAGCTACTTCTGCGGCGCTTGCTGGACCAGGCCGGTGGGGCCTCCGAGACCGGCTATCTGCTGGTCATCGACGGTGAGGGGCTGGAGGATCTACCGGAACAGATGCCGACCCCGAAGGGCGCTTACGGCGTTCACAAGGTGTCGACCGAGCTTGGCCTGCGCCACCTGCTGTGGAAGGCAAAGGGCGCGCCGTTGATCGCTGTCATGCCCGAAGACGTCGCCCAGCGTATTCAGAAAGCGCCGGATCTCCTGCGTCGGGCGCGCAATCAACGAGTGCACGCCTTGTCAGTAAACGACGTGCTGGAAGTAGTCCTCGGCGTACGGGTTGTGGGGGCCGACGCGCCTTACATGCAGCAACTTGCGCTTGAGCACGTGGACAAGCTGGGCCTGGCCATGAGCCACCGGACGCTGCCCACGGTGATAGACCGTCGCCTGCTGACCGAGATGCTGGTGGATGTCAGCGTGGGCGAGCAGGTGCGAACGCAGACCCCAGCGCGGCTGCTGGCCGCATGGGTGCAGGAGCCACCGCACTGGTCCGCGAACGTCAGTCAGCTGGTCCGGGACGCCCTGCCCACGCTCCATGGCGACGAGGGCCGTTTGCTCGCCTGGGCGCTGGCAGAGCCGGAGACGCGGCTGCGCGAGCTGGTCGTCCATGGGGCGGTGCTGACAGTGGAAGCGCCGGAGTTGCCCAAACCAGCGTGGGGTGGACTGTGGAAAGCGGCGGCTGAGCCGCCGCTGGAAATGGATCGCAGGATTCTTCGGCGGGTACTGTCGCGTCTAGCAGAGGACACGTTGACGGCCCTGGGTGATTCAGCTGGTACATTGCTGGCAGCCGCCGACCGGGTTGGCCGTGAGTGTCTGACGCCGACGCAGCTACAGACCAGCCACGTGCTTCCCTTGGCCTTCGAGGATCGATGTCATGCGCTTGCGCGACAGGCTGCGGACGGGAAGCCAATCAGCGCGGCCGATATTTCTTGGCTTGCTGGCCATCGTGCTGCTGGCATGAATCGTGAGGATCTCGCGATGCTGGACGCGATGGCGCGCGTGTCGCGCTACCTGGACCAGCCGATGGGGCTGAAGACCGACATCCTGGAACAGGTGCAGGAATACCAACGCCAGGGCGCCTTTGCGGATCTGGCCATGTTGCAGCTGCGCCGAGCACTGGCCAGCAGCGCCCACTACCACGCCGAGGCGACAAAGTTGCTCATTGCGTGCCGCGACCGCCGCGACCGCCAGAACCGCCAGTTCGCCGAGGCGTTGGCCGGGGGATACGAAGCGGCCCTTCACACGAAGGGGCTGGTGCCTCTCCACAGGATCTGGAAGCGAATCGTTGCGCCGCTTTGGCAGCGTGAAACCCAGGCCCGCTTGTTCCTGGTGGTGCTGGACGGGTGCAGCTATCCGGTGTTCCTGGAACTCCTCCATGCGCTCTCTCAGGACAGCGGCTTTCCCCTCGGCGTGAAACCCGACCCCGACGGCCGCGTCGCGGGGCTAGCCGCGCTTTCGCCGTTGCCAACCGTGACCAGCCATGCCCGGGGCGCGATCTTCCTGGGCGAGCTTCCCAATGACACCCTGGTCGCCGAAACCGTATTCCGCGACGAGGAGGAGACAAAGACGGACAAGGCGCGCTTCAATCAGAATGCGGCACTGGGCACCCGAACCAGGCGCCTGTTCCTGAAGTCTGACCTGGGGGATGGCGGGCAGGCGTTGCTGGCTGCCTTGGAAGACGAGTCACTGGACGTGGTCGCGGCGGTCTTCAATGCCGTGGACGACCAGATTGGGTCGTCGAACACTGGGGCGACCGTGAAGCTGGCCCCTGAGAACATCACAGCGTTCAAACCGGCACTACGCGCGGCCCTCAAGGCTGGCCGGCGCGTGCTGCTGACGGCTGATCACGGACACAGCCCCTTTGTGGACAAGAGCCTGCGCCAGGGCAGTGGCAAGGCCCCGCGCTACGTGGCCCTCGACAAGCACGAGCCGGTGCCGGCAGGCTTCATCGAGATCGATCTGGCGGGGCTGGGTGGGCCGCCTCAGCGACGCGCGTTCGCCTGGCGTTCTGGTGTGTATCTTGGCGGACAGCAGGTGGGGTTCCATGGGGGATGCGGGCTGGAGGAAGTGGCGGTGCCGCTGGCCTGGATCGAGCGCGATGGCCTGCACGCCGACGAGCCAGCCTGGTGGTTCGGGCGCGGTGCTTTGGCAGAGCCGCCCACCGAGTCGCGTCCAGTTGAGCCGCCGATCGTGACGCCCCTGCCATCGGACGAGCTGCTGCCCAAGGCCAAGCCACAGCTTTCGCTATTCAACCCGGCGGAAAGGGCCGGCTCGCTGCCCTTGTCCGCAGCACTGATTGCACGCCTGAGCTTGGACGAAAAGGGTGTCCTGGTGTTGCTGCGTGACAACGGATCAGCCCGAGCGAGCGAGTTAGCCGATCGTCTGAAGAAGAACCCAGGGCGGCTCAATGGTCTGATGCGGACCCTGCGCCGAACCCTGCATGCCGAGGGACATGTGCTGTTCACGGATGAGGTTCTTCCGAGCGGCGAAACCATGTACCGATACCAGGGCAAGGAGGGGCGCTGATGGCGGTGGTTCCTGAATCTGCGACGATCATCAACGCGCTCCGGAGCGGGCTGGTGCCAGCGCAGGGCCTTGAGCACTTCGCCACCGGACTGGATCCGTTGCTGGCTGCCGTGAACGAGGAGTTGGACTTTGTCGCCACAGGCAAGGGAGTTGCCAAGTGGATTCGGGGCGAGTACGGGACGGGCAAGACCTTCGCTGCTCGCTATCTGTGCGCCAAAGCCCGGCAGCGACGCTTCGCCACCTCTGAGGTGCAGATCTCCATCAACGACACACCTCTGCACCATCTGGAGACTGTTTACCGTCGGCTGATTGAGCGGCTTGAGACCGCAGCCGATGGCCCCAACGCATTTCAGGCCGTTGTGGAGGGTTGGCTGTACCAGGTCGGCGACGAGGTGATGCGTTTGCGGGGGATGACCGAGGACGACCCTGGGTTCGCGGATGCGACTGAGCAGCGGCTGGAAGACAAGCTGGCTGATCTGTCACGGCGGAACCCGGCCTTTGCACAGGTTTTGCGCGGCTACCACCGGGCCACACACGAAGGTGACTTTGCGACGGCGCAGGGGCTGCTGGCCTGGGTGGCCGGGCAGCCCCATACCGATCGTTCGGTGCTGCGGGAGGCTGGGACCAAGGGGAAGGTCGATGGTCAGGCTTCGCTAACATTTCTCGCGGGACTGATCCAGTTGCTCCGTCAGTCGGGTTATGCGGGGTTGGTCGTGGTTCTCGACGAGGTCGAGACGATCCAGCGGATGAACGTACAAACCCGGGAGAAAGCCCTCAATGCCCTTCGGCAGTTCATGGACATGCTCGCGAAGGAGGAGTTGCCGGGGCTGTATCTGGTCATCACCGGCACCCGGGACTTCTTCGAGGGCTACAAGGGATTGAAGGGCGCCCCGGCGCTTCACCAGCGGGTTCAGGTGAACTTCAGCGACGATCCTCGTTTCGACAACCTGCGGGCACCACAAGTGCGCTTACTGCCATTCACGGAAGATCGTTTGCTGACGGTTGCTCACCGTGTTCGGGATCTTTACCCCGCCAAGCACACTGACCGGGTCGCCGCGCGAGTGGATGATCGATTCCTGGCGGCACTGGTGTCGCAAGTCACGGCGGGATTTGGCGGGAAGGTAGCGCTTGCGCCTCGCCTGTTCCTGCGCGAGCTGGTCGATGTCATGGACCGGGTTGACTTGCACGAGGACTACGCGCCCGCAGAGCACTACAAGCTGCAACTCGAAGATGCCAAGCTGACCGCAGAGGAGCTGGCTGCCAAGCACGGGCGTCCTTTGGAGGTCGCAGACGAAAGCGAGGACGGCGAAGAATCAGAAACTGATCCGCCCGAGCCCAAGCGACTGGACGGCTAGGCCATGCCAGGGCTTGAGCGACTCCACCCGCATCTGCAACACGGGATTGTTCACGACCTTGGGTGGCGTTCTCTCCGGCCGGTCCAGGACCTGACCATCGAGGCCGTTCTCGACGGCTGCAACGCTGTAGTTCTTGCCCCCACAGCAGGCGGCAAGACCGAGGCGGCGATGTTCCCGCTGCTGTCGCGCATCTTGAGTGAGAACCTCGCGCCGGTTGCAGTGCTGTACGTGTGTCCGATCCGGGCGTTGCTGAACAATCAGGAGGAGAGGCTGCGCAGCTACGCACACATGGTCGGGCTGGAGGTGTTCAAGTGGCACGGCGATGTCAGCGATTCAAAGAAGCAGGGCTTTCGCGGCACGCCGGCCCACATCCTGATGACCACGCCGGAATCGCTGGAAGTCATGCTGATCAGCGCCCGGACGGACGCGAAGGCGCTTTTCCAGAACCTGTCAGCCGTTGTCGTCGATGAGGTCCATGCCTTCGCCGGGGACGACCGAGGTGCCCACCTGGCTGCGATCCTTGAGCGGCTGGTAACCCTGTGTGGCCGCGACGTGCAGCGGATCGGGCTGTCGGCCACCGTTGGCAACCCACTGGTCATCGGTCAATGGCTTGCAGGATCGAGCAAGCGACCGTTTCGACTGGTCGATCCCCCCAGGGAGAAGGCGCAGCGCGAACTCCGTGTCGACTATTGCGATGGCGTGGAAGCCGCTGCATTGGGGATCGCGCAGGTTGCCCGAGGCAGGAAGAGCCTGGTCTTTGTCGAGAGCCGCTCGAAGGCAGAGCGCGTGGCCCAGGCACTCAGCGGATCTGGAGTGGAGGTGTTCATTCATCACAGCTCGGTTAGCCGAGCTGACAGGGTTCTGGCCGAGGAGCAATTTGCCCGGGGCCAGAACACGGCGATCGTATGTACATCCACGATGGAGCTGGGGATTGACGTCGGCGATCTGGACCAGGTGATTCAGGTGGACGCGCCGGGCACCGTCGCGTCCTTTCTCCAGCGCATGGGGCGCACCGGCCGGCGTGCGAATACACGAACCAACTGCACCTTCTTCTGTCTCACACCGGAATCGCTGCTTCAGTCGGTGGCGCTGTTGCGCCTGGCCGAGTCCGGCTGGGTAGAGGATGTGAAGCCGGCGGCGCAAGCCATGCACGTGCTCGCACACCAGGTGATGGCGTTGGTGTTGCAGGAGGGTGGGATGTCGCGGCACCGACTGTGGCCGTGGATCGAGGCCGCGTATCCGTTCTCAAACGTCGGGACGGAGCGTCTGCAGGAGCTGGTCGATACCATGGTCGCGCGGGACATTCTGTACGAGGCAGACGGAGTCCTGTCGCTCGGCCGGCGCGGCGAGAAGCTGTACGGCCGCAAGAACTTCTTCGAGCTGTACGCGGTCTTCACTGCGCCCCCTGTGATGCGGGTCCAGCACGGCAAAGAAGAGATCGGGCACATCCAGGCCACGTTCGTGGCCATGCACGACTACAGCCAGGGGCCGCTGTGTTTCCGGCTCGGCGGACGCGCCTGGGAGGTGGGGCAGAGCGACTGGACGAAAGGCGTGCTTCATGTGAAGCCCGCCGACCGAGGGCGCGTCCCGACCTGGATCGGGCTTCCGGGATCACTCTCGACCCGCATCTGCCAGACCATGCTGGACGTTCTGCTGCACGAGCAGGAAGAGGTGGCGTGGCTCACCCGAACTGCGGCCTTGGAGTTAGCCAGCCTGCGCGGGTCGTACTCCGGGGTACTGGAGCAGGGCCGCGCCCCCTTGGAGGAGCAGCCAGACGGCGTCGTCTGGCACACCTTCGCCGGTGGCGCAGTGAACCGCTTGCTGTCAGCCGGGCTTGAGCAGAAGTCGGCCAAGAAATGGGTCGCAGGAAATTTGTCCCTGCGATGCAAAGAGCTTTCCGTCGTCGCCGCACGCGAGGCCGTGGCAGCCCTCACCGGGCTAGACTGGGAGCAGGTCGCGGCCACCGCCGCACGCGGCATGGCCCGGGGAACGGTGAGCAAGTTCCAGCCCTGCCTGCCCGAGGCGGCCGAGGACAGGCTCCTGGCCGAGCGGCTCTTGGACCTGGAAGGCACGCGGCGATTTCTGGGCTTACATGGACCACCATTCTCTTGAATCTGGAGGCCTTGATGCGTTGGAAGTCACAGCAGGAGTTCATCGCAACTGTCGGAAGATTCTCCGCTGGGGAATTCGAGAGAATTCGCCAAATGACTCCGCGAGCCCGCAATGCTTTCTCCTATATCCAAATGCATTCCATTGAGGAATTCGCAGGCCAACTACTAGTCCTCCTATCCAATGAGGGCCCATCAGCATGGCAAGAGCCAGCATGCAGTGTCATGGAATCCGGCACGCTGGTCCTCCAGACATGCCGGGATCTCGCCGTGGCCCCAGAGGGAAAGGCATTCGTCACAACACGCGACGCAATTCTCCAAATAGGATTGCCAACGGACAGGACTAGCACCAGGAAGTGGTATTCCGACCTGGCACAAACTGCCAGGACTCTCCGTGTAGCCTATGATCGATATGCATACGCGGGAGAGGGAACGGTCGTCGAACATGTCCAGGGACTTCCCGAAGAGCTCAAATGGTACTTTCTGGAATCCCGCGATTGCATCTCTGTCGACATGGAGGAGTTGGGAGCCTTGTCTGCTCTACGGGGGCTCGAAGCCGTCCTTCGAGAAATCGCAAGAGGAAAGAAGCTGACTCTTGATCTTCCTCCCAAGGCTTCACCCCCAGCCAAGCCCTCAATCCGTAGCGAACCTCTTCACAGGGCGGATCTCCGCGATGTTATAGAGGCCTCCGGCCGAGTCCAATGGGCCGATACTGGCGCCCCAATGATCGAGAAAACCACCAAACAGCTTCTGGAGACACTGCGCACGTTTCGCAATGACGCTGCCCACCCCAGGAAACGCGCATATCCAGGAGGCGTGGAGCTTGCAATTCTTGCGGCAAAGCAGGCGACTCTTCTGTGGGACGAAGGATCCGTGCCCAGGAGGAGGCTCAAGATGAAGAACGTCACCAAGAACTGGTAGTGAATCAGAACGTGCGGTCAATTGCGAAGTGCCGAAAGTTCTCGCTGGCTATCGAGAACTCCGGGGAGAACCCCTCGGTCTCATTGTGGTCGGCAAATCAACCGGGCCCGATCTCAAGGCGAAGGGGCTCTACGTCCAGGGAGTAGAGAGCCTCTACGCCCAAAGTGAATCGACTTGGATTGAGAAAGGCGCGAGGAGTCGGGTATACTATCTGCACGTCCGAGAGTGCACCTCTAAACACCCCCACCGCAACCGACTGCATTTTGCTCCCTGTCGGGGCCACAAGTATCCGTTCAAGAGAACCGTGAGCCGCATAGACCGAAAGCAACACACCAAGAGTCTCCTCGTAACGAAGTGTGCTTGCCTCGAACTCCTCTCGTACTGGAAGGGGAATGCTGTCAACGCGGTTGAGCTGCCTAAGGGCCTCCATACGCCATCGGTTCCGTTCCGACGGGGGAACGCCGTTGACGAACGTCCAGTAGGACGCCTGGATCTCAGATCGCAACGCCAACATCTGGTGGGCATTGAATGACGGAAACGCTACCAGTCTGATCGGTTGTCCCTGCATCGCCACTGACGATAGTTCTGGGACAATAGTTACCTCGAACACACCGGAAGAGAGGAAAAGCGCCGTGTCGACGGGGTCGTCACCGCCCTGGGCAGCTGTCTCCACGTCTGATTGCGATGGAGGATATGCGGCCGCCTCGGCATATAGCAAAGTGGGGACGGTCATCCTAGCCTCGAAGGCTGCCACCACAATCTGGACAATGAGGAGACGCGACATGCCGGAAATGTCCACCCAGGTCCGACCTCTCATGCCTCTCGCCGCCTCAAGCACACGCTCACCTGCGCCCGCAGGCTCCTCACGAGAATACGGCATCGACAGGAGGCGTCCATCTGCCTCCGCGATCAGCGCTCGAACCTCCCCGCCCCGATTCTGAGGCACTGCAGGGTGGTACTCGCACACGAGGACGGAAAAGCGTCGACTGCCGGATTGTACGAGTCGCCGGAGCCATGCAACGCTTCTCTCCTCAAAGCCCGCACAGAGGACAAGCAGGTCGTCAGCCTGAAGAATCAGCTCGGGCTCACGTAGCACGGACGGTTTGCACGCCGCTGCGAGCCTTTCGTCGATGCGAATCGCGCCCACGCCTAGATTCCCTCGTCGCCAAATGGAAACGCCATCTGATCAACAGCTGTCCCGCCCCCTCCGTCGCCACCATCGTCATCCTTTGGGATAGCTTTCAGACGCATCCTTGTTTCAAACTCGTTCGGTGCCATGAGTAGCAATTCGACGGCCTCCGCCTCCAGTCCGAGTGAATCGCGAGTACTGAAAGTCAGGTTGAAGTGCGGGATCAAGAATCTCCGCAGGTATAAGCGTGGCACCACCTTCCCTCTTCGGCTCTTTCCCCGGACGTCTTCGATGAACACGGAGTAGCGCAGCAGCTCGTTGTAGACCTCCCGCGCAGCCTCCGTGAGTCGCAGCGGCTCGTGAGGCTCGATGCGTGAGGCCTGATGAGGTGGTCGCCCGTCTTCGTTCTTCGAGTTCTTGAACTTGAGATAGGACGCTGCAACGTTGCCAAACGCCGACACGACATCCACGAGGCGTTCGCCGTGTTTGACGATTGAGCGAAGATTGCGAAGAAACGCGCCAGCCTCATCGTGAATCGCCTTGTTCTGCACCTCTGGGGGTATCCTCGGACGCGATTGCGAGGAGGCCAGGCCGGCGGTGCCGCCCGACGCCGCAACCATCTTGCCAACCAATTGAATGACATAGTGAATGTCGCCGCTACACAAACTCGCCAAGGCCTGACGCCCCCACAAAATGGGCTTCTTTCCTTCCCGTATGCTCAGCGCGACAGAGTTGTGGCTGCTTTCAGGGGCATCGCCTATTAGTTCAAGCAGCTCTTTCACGGGGTATTCCGGGATCGCGTTGAGCCGCTTCCGTAGAACATCCTCTAGAAATGGCAGCTTCTTCTCGATGTCCGCCCTCAGGAAGTCGAGTCCCAAATTGAGGAGGGTGAACTCGCGACTTTCCACGTAGTGCTTTCCGTCAAGATCCTCGGGCGTGTAGGATACGGGGCTTTCCGTAGACATCTTGAAGAAACATGCGCTGTTTCTCTGCATGAAGAGACGATTGAGGTTGCGCTGCAAGTCAATCGTGATCTTTGGGGACGAATAGTCGTCAATCAGGAAGTACACCGGTCGATCTGCCAGCGCCGGGACACTGTCCCGCAGGAGTTCACAGGCCTTGATGAGAACATCAGGACCGAATAGTCGGCGCGTCACCTTCTGGCCAGGATTGTCTACATACCGATGAGCCTTTGCGGCGTGCACACGCTCGCCCAACAGGGCGTCGATTAGCCAAGGAAATTCCCCGCTAGGGGATCCGAAGGGCGGGGAGATTTCGAGGAGTTTCGACAGACCGGCAACAACCCCACTTTGGCAGGCGGAGAATTGCTCGGGGAAATGCTTGCCCAGCCACAGGGCCAAGACGTTGAGAAGATCACTGAGCAATGATGCTGTGACAAAATGCAGTGGTATGTCGAAGAATTCGGAGGCTTGGGGAATACTGTATCGCGGGAATATGAAATAGAGGTCATCGCAGCGGTAGTAGACCGCAACATATGCAGTGGTGCTCGGAGCATCTTGATCGATGTTGGTCCGGTGGCGAAGGCTGACGCTGCGAAAGACCGTGCTCTTGCCACAGCCGCGAGGGCCGGTTAAGACCAGGTTGTTGCGACTTTGGATAAGAGGTAGGCCGAGGAAGAGGTCAGAATAGAGGACTTGGAGGAGCCCGTGGGAGTCTCCCATTTGCTCGCAACTCAAGTAGTCGAAGGGGCTAGTCAAGTGGCGACCAGTAGACTGCGCCTGTTCTTGCCGCTGAAATTCCCGGTCAAGGGTCTGCAGACGCTTGAAGATCTCAGCGGGGTTTCGAGCTAGAGGATTGCGCGTAGGATCTTTTTCGGCAAGGGTGGGGACAATCTCGCCCTTGAGCACGTTGAACACGAACTTGTCGCGCGGCGAGAGGTGTGTGTAGTCAATGCATTCAAGGCAGTGGTGGAGGACCGTGCCGAACTGCTCAAGATCGTCGCGGAAAACGGTAGCGCTGTCGGCGGATGTGACGCCGAAATCTGTGATGCGAAATGCGTAAGTTGCGGTTAGGGAACCGGAGCGGTCCTCGACCAGGATATTGCCGGCATGAAGATCGCGATGCTGAATCGCCGTTTGGGAGGCGAGATGCAGGAATTCAAGCACCTCCCGCAGCATGGCCAGCGCGAACTCGACAGAGATGCCCCCCTTGTTGGCGTTGAAATACGACCTTAGACTGACACCGCGAACATACTCAGAGCAAAGCACGACGCAGTCGATGCCATTTTCGGGTTCCGACCACGCGCCAAAACTGGTGAACTTGACAACCGCAGCACCTCCAACGGAATTGGCACGGTGTACTTCAGTTTGCCAAGTGGGAGTGAGTCTTCGTCGCTCAATTATCTTACACGCAATTTCGTGCTTGGTTTCATCGGAGCTTGCCAGAAAGACGCTGCCGACCGTTCCATTGTCCAGAAGCCTGCGGATTACGTAGTTATTGGGTAAGCCGGGTACGCTCCTGCCAATGAACAGGTCTTTGTTGGGCAGGACCGGGCGAGGCAAAGTCTATCTCTTCCTGTAGACGAGGACGTTCTCTTGCTTTGTGCCGGTGCAGTCCCTGCGAGCGCGCCGGATGTCGGGAATCGAATCAACAATCACAGAGACCAAGCGCAAAGAAGGAGCGTGAGCTGAGAACACGTCGCGAACCACGTCGGTTGGGTGAAGGTTAGCGTTGCGTGTGACGTTTTCTCCTACGACCAGAATGCAGTGGCCGCGTTTCCGGAGATGAGCATCGGCTTTCCGCGCCAGAGCGGTCATAGCACACAGAAAATCAGCGCGTCGTCTCGTGGCCGGAGGATCCTCCGGTGGTGCTGGCTGGGGCTGAATGAACCAAAGTCGCAGTCGGTTGTCTCTTCCGTAGTCAAGCGCGTTCATGTACGGGGGACTCGTAATGATGGCATCGACATCTCGGGGGAAGGCCAATGTCTCGATTCCCGACTGCACGAATTTGCCGGGGCTCGCCAGAAACGCCGGTCTCCTATAGGTGCGCCGAGCTTTTGCCTCAAGCCGGGGGAGTAGGGGGCGATACGCGTAGAGCTCCGGATAGGCACTCCTCGGAAATTTCTTGTCGCGAAGATACGGAACGAGGTGGCTGCTCGGGTACGACAAGAAGCCGGGACGCTGGTGGTGGAGGATGCCGAGCAAGCAGGCGAGCAGGAAGTCGTCCTTTCGCTGCCTACAGGTCGTGGCAAACCGCAAGACATCACGGAGCGTGTGGGGATGGAAGAACCTCCGGACCCAGATGGGTGGACGTGGCAACTCGTCAACCAAGAATTCGTTCGAGGGGCCGGCAACCGACTGTATCCGACGAAGTGCAGCATCAAGGCTCGCTGGCGGAGCCATCTTGGCGCAACACAGGACTCGAGCGTAGGGACTAATGTCGGCAGCGAAGGACCGCCTGCCAAGGAGCATGCACTCCAGCGGAATCGTGCCTGCACCTGCGAATGGGTCCAGCACTAGGTCATTTGGCTTTGAGAACCGCGTGACCAGATCGCGCGCAATCGTACTCTTGAGCTTCCCAATATAGGGGGAAAGCTGGTGAAACGTCGAGCTCTCGTTCGCGGCTGGGGCACGCCACCACGCCGGGGCCGGCCGGGGATTTGGGGACATGTTCATGCCAGCAGCAGACACGTTAACCTCTTGATATCACGGTTCGGAAAGGGGCACCAAAGGCGCCTCTTGTCCTATAGCGTTGTCAACGACCCGTTCAACATCTGGCAAGATCCTTTCCACCGGCCCGGTGGGAGACAGGCAGGAGCTACATCATCTCTGGCGGGAACAATGGCGCATCGGGATCCACGCCCAGGGTGCGATAGATGATGTCCCGAAGGGTCACCGATTTGCCAGACCAGCGTTCAAACGCTCTGACCGACCGGAAGCAAAGCGTGGCCTTGAGCTGCGTGAAGGTCTCGGTCTCCTCTTCCATGGCCAGCGGAAAATCCTCAACCTCTGGCACATCGAGCCCTCGCCGGGCTCTCGCGTCCTGCTCGTAGAGGCGTCGCCCCTCCCTGACGGTCGGGGCGGCGTCGAGAAGCGCATCCCTCCGCCGGAGCTCGACCTCGGGATCGATGATGGTGACGTTCTGGTCGAGCAACATGTCGCAGTAGTGCGCCTCCCGCTGGACCTCCTCGGCCGTCACCAGGCGGTTGAGGATCCTGAACCGATCGGGCACCGCGTTCTGCCCGAAGCGCGGCGCAAAGAACAACGCCGCCGCGATGGCCCGTTCCACTGCGCGGAACCGCATGATCATCTTGTCCGCCGCCGGAAACGAAATCTGGGCAAGCACGATGGGGCGGTATATCTCGGGCACCTCGTTGGGGCGCTTGGGCAGCGGGACGGTGGACGCCTCGTCATCGTAGAGCCAGATCCAGCGGCCGGCCCAGTCGGCTTCCTCCCATACGCATCTGAGCCCGCGAAATACCGACAGCACGGCGGGGCGGTTCTTGACCCTCCAATACAACCGCACCGGCTGGTGGGGCTCACCGGTGTGGGTGATGGCGATGGGCTGCTTCGCGGTCACGGCGCGGAAGTTTGGAGAGCACAGGGTGCTCGGTCAAGCTCCACTTCAGCTCCACCTCAGCCTGGTGGATCGCCCCGGTAGGAAGGTCCCGCTGGCTGGTCTCTGCGGTGCGACGTCATCCACAAAGTGTGTCTCCCGCTGGAAGCATCAATAATGATGTGTAGCAGGCCCAGTCTGGCCAAGGCATTGCGCACCATCATCTGCAACTACACGCTGGGCTCCCTGTTGCTCAGCTTCCTTGGAGCACTGCGCGCCGCTACGGGCGTCCAGTGACACACAATCCGTCAAAACGCCGCTACAGTCAATTACCGGCGGCACGTCACGTTCCACGAGGTCGACTGCCGAAAACCCGAGCAGTATCGCGGAGCTGGACGACACACACGTAAATCCGCAGAATCATTGGGGCTTTTCGGACTTGCGAAGCACCTTCCGAGGCGCGTTCCAGTGCCGGTCAGAAGCGATATGAGCTCAATTCCACCCATGGTCCCCTGGATCGTGCCACCTCTGCGTAATCCGTCAACTGGAAAAGATACGCCATTGCCATTCCCAACGTCGGCGCCCAGTGTAACTGTGGAACTATTGCTCCACCACTGGTAGTCCCAGACAACAACGTCATACGTTCTTGGGATGGCGACTATTCCACAGATGCTGGAAAGTCGTGGGCATGTTGACGACTTCGACAGCAACACAATACCTCTGTTCGGTGACTGGCCAAGAGTCCCCGCGACATCCCGCCACTCATCCACTGCGGCTTGAAGCTATTTGCAAAGACCTCGCTGCAAAGTACACCCCCGCAGCTACAGCCGACCAACAACCCGGATCCGAACCGATCCCGGTCGCGCTGTCGAGCCCGTGGATTGGCACCTGTGTCGTCGTCAAGGTGCCCGTCAACGGATCGTGCCCGTGATCCGCGAAAACCTCATACGCACGGGGAATCGTGAGCATTCTGGGTTGGGGTAGGATGGCGGCCCCATGCGCCTTCTCGTGTCCCTTCTGGTCTGGGTCCTCCGCGCGGTCCTCACGTCGCGTCGCTCTCTCGCCCTCGAGAATCTCGCTCTTCGGCAACAGCTCGCGGCTTACACCCGAACCCAGAAGCGGCCCCGGCTCAAGCCCGGGGAAAGGGCGTTCTGGGTCGCGCTCTCGAAAGTCTGGCGGGACTGGCGCTCGCCCCTGGTTCTGGTCAAGTCGGCCACCGTGATTGCGTGGCACCGGCGTGGCCATCAGCGCTACTGGACCTGGAAGTGCGGGAAGCCAGGCCGTCCCCGCATCCCCGCCGAGCACATCGCTTTCATCCGGCGCATCAGCACCGACCACCCCGAGTCGGGTGAGTCCCGTACTGAGTCCACAACGCCACCTTTCAGCCCCGTGTGTTTTCCAGTGGCGTCCGGTCATTGATCCCCCATGACCTGCGGGTCCCGACCGCCGCGATCAGACCAGCTCCGAACCAAGGTGGTCGCACCGAGAGCCATCGCGCCCAAAGTCGCCGAGCGCAGGACAACAGCCGCGACCGTGCCAGCCGCGCGGCATACTGACCGGCGCGATCTGATTCGCGAGGCCGTCGAGCGGCGGCTTGCCGGATCTGCGGGAAAGAAGGCTGGCGGATCTGTCGCGCCGAGAGGACGGAAACGCGGCCGACCCTCCAACGAAACCGCGTCTGCGGAGAAAGATGAAACGCTCCTCGCGGAGAAGGATGAGATGACTGAGGAACGCCTTGAGGTGCTCGACGAGCTGCTCAAGGGGTAGGAACCCTGGACAGCCAGCCACATCCTGCAAGGAGGGCTGATCGAGAAGGTCAGCCCTCGGCGCAGGTTGGATTTGCGGAGGCTACGCTACGGCGTCCTTGACCGCCTTCACGGGGCGTCCCTTGATCACCTTGCGAGCTGGCTTGGCCTTGAAGACCGTCGGCTCCTTGGTGAACGGGTTGATGCCCTTGCGTGCCTTGGTCGCTGGCTTCTTCACCACGACCATGCGAACGAGCCCGGGTACGACGAAGACGCCATTCTTCTTCATCTCGGCATGGCCGACGGTGGCCATGGTTTCAAGGATGCCCTTGACGCTCTTGCGCGTGAGTTTGTTTTCAGACTGATCGGCGAGAAGTTGGATCAGTGCGGATTTGGAAAGAGGACCTTTAGCCATCGAATCTCCTTCAAGTTGGGGTGGGTCTGGGGACCACCTGTTCTACAGGTACCCAGTAAGATGATCTCTGGGAGCCGCAAGAACAGCGGCGAGCGACAAACCGTAGCCGATTTCGAGCGGAGGGCGACGAAATTCACAACAAAGCGGCGAAGACGTAGATGGCCACTCCGATGAGATCGCGGCGCCTATCCCGACCTGGCGGCAGCCATTATCCTCGGGGAATCCCAGGCGCCGGAGGTCACCGGCTGGACCCAAGCACACGCCCCGCACGTACTCGACCGTCGCATGCTTGTGGCCGTGATGACCGGGCGGTTGATGGAAGCCGCGATCCCACAGGGCTGCTTGGCCTTGTTCTGTCTGTTCCCCAGCGACGCGGCCCCCTCCTTGGTCGGGACGAAGGCGAAGTCGTGCGGGAATCGGGCGGCGTTCCGCTTCACCTGCTCGTTCAGGCGCTTGACGGGCACACCCTACAGGGCGGCCAGGTCCGAGTCGCGGATGGCCTTGTACCCGCGCAGGACGAGGATAGTCCGCTCCACCCGTTCCAGCGGGACGAGGCTGGTCGTGCTCACTTTTCGGTCGCTTTCTTGGCGTCGTAGTCAGCCCGGCCCTTCTCCAGCCACTCCTCGGCCAGGGCGGAGTAGGTCTGCCGCTTCTCGGTCGCGGCCCGCTTGAGCGCCTTGAGCAGCGCTGGCGGCAGGCACAGCAAGATCTTGTCGTGGTAGAGGGGCTTCCGGGGCATTTGCTTCGTTCGCTTCGCTCTGAACATTATCCAACCTCCTGAAAACAGCAAGGTTTCCGGTGATGTGGATATAACTATATCAAAGTTTATATCCGCTTGGTAAGCTATCGGTGGAGGTCAAGAACATGCCGAGCCCCACCGTGCCCATCCCGCTCAAGAACATCTCTTTCCCCTGGACCGAATCCTCCGATCGCTCCTGGCTCGGCATCTCCTTCCTCACTTGGGCTGATGGAGGTGCTTCGTGATTACCTTCGACGCCACTTACGATCCGGCTGACGACAAGCTCCGCCTCCGCGCCAGCTCGCGCCTCGACGCCGAGACCTACACGAAGGTCAAGGGCGTCGGGTTCGCCTGGGCTCCGAAACAAGATCTCTTCTATGCGATCTGGTCTCCCGCCCGTGAGGATCTGCTTGTCGCGCTGGCCGGCGAAATCGACGATGAAGAAACTACTCCCGAAGAACGCGCCGCCCAACGTGCCGACCGATTCTCTACCTATCAAGGCAAGCGAGCCGCCGACGCCGAGCAAGCTCGCAAGTCAGTCTCGGCGATCGCCGACGGCATCCCCCTCGGCCAGCCCATCCTTGTTGGCCACCACTCCGAGCGCCATGCCCGGCGCGACGCCGAGAAGATCGAGAACGGCTTGCGCCGGGCCGTTCGCCTGTGGGAGACGGTCGGGTATTGGCAGCAGCGCGCCGCCGGCGCCATCGCGCACGCGCGATACCTGGAGCAGCCGGCGGTGCGTGCCCGGAGGATCAAGAAGCTCGAAGCCGAGTTGCGCGGCTACCGGCGCGACACCGCCAAGGCGGAAACGGCTCTCGAACTCTGGGCGGTCGAGCCGCTGACCCTTGAGAGGGCGAAGGCGATCACGAACGTCAACCACTACAGCATGTGCTTCCCGCTTTCGCTGTACCCGCGCGAGCCGCCCACTTCGCAGTACGAGGGACAGCAAAGCTTCTGGTCCGCCCTGCAGGACGGCATCATCACGGCCGAGCAGGCGAGGACCCTGGCGGTGGCGATGAACCAGCGAGGCATCGCCCATCGCTCGCGTTGGATCGCGCACCTTGAAAACCGCCTGGCCTATGAAAAGGCCATGCTCGGCGAGAGCGGCGGACTCAAGGCCGACAAATTCGACCTCCAGCCAGGCGGCCAGGTGCTGCGGCGTGGGCACTGGCATGTGATCACGAAGGTGAACCGCAGCGCTGGCGCCGTGCGGAGCGTGACCGTGCTCGGACATTTCGCGGCGACCATCGCGGTCGAAGACATCGCCGACTATCGGGCGCCTGCCGATGGGGTTGCCGAGAAGGTGAAGGCCGCGACCAAGCTCGCGCCCATGTGCAACTACCCCAGCGAGGGCTTCCGCCACATGACCCGCGCCGAGTGGGAGCGCAAGAAAATGTCGGACGTGCCGCAGGCCATCCGCCACAAGGCGAACGAGAAGCATGGAGCACACCGCACACGCGCCACCTCCGGCGGAGCCTGGACGACGGTGGCGGTCTACCTGACCGACGTAAAACGGGTGGACCCGCCTGCGCCGAGCGCACCGGAGCCGGTGCCGCAGATCGAAACCCTGCCGCCCGAGCCCAGCACGCCTCCAGCCCCGCAGGCAACCGATCCGGTTGCCGAGGACTTCGCGGCCCTCAAGGCCACGCTCAAAGCTGGCGTGCGGATCGCCGTGGCGCCGCAGTTGTTCCCGACGCCGCCCGATCTGGCGAAGCGCATGGTCGAGCTGGCCGAAATTCAACCGGGTATGTGCGTCCTGGAGCCCAGCGCGGGTACGGGGAACCTGGCAAGGGCGATCCGCAGCGCCGTCCCAGGCGCTCACCTCGATCTCATCGAGATCGATCCGAAGCTGTGCTCCATTCTCAAGGCGTCCGGCTTCGAGGTTTCGTGCCGTGATTTCTTGGCGGCCAGCATGCCGGTGTGTCCCGACAGCGAGGGTGGCCACGATTGCGTGCTGATGAATCCCCCATTTTCCAAGGGCCAAGACGTCGCCCACATCCTCCACGCCCTCAAGTTCTTGAAGCCCGGCGGACGGCTCGTCGCAATCTGCGCGAACGGCCCCCGCCAGCAGGCGGAGTTGCGTCCCCTCGCCGCAACCTGGGAAGAACTGCCAGAGGGCACATTCGCCGACCAGGGGACCAGCGTCCGGGCAGTATTGCTGATGGTGCAACGATGATCTTCATCTTCGACAACGGGGAAGTGTTCAGCAACCACGCGCTGTATTTCGTCGAGGCGCCAGCGGACTTTGGCGTCTGGTTCAACAGCGTCTATCGACCTTGGATCGACGGCATCGAGTATCGGCCGCTGATGATCGTGGCCACGGCGCCAGCGGTCGAGCGGCGCGAGCGCGTGCCCTACAAACCCCGTCCTCTCGACAAGTTCGACATGTCCATCGAGGACGATCCCATGCATGAGTTCTCGACGATGCCGGTCGTCGACTTCCTGGCCAAGATCGTCGTCCAGGAGCGGGACGGCAAGCCCCGCCCTCGCTACAGGGTGGAGATCGAAAACGTGCGCCCCGCCGGGGAGAACCCCGGAGGCATGAAACAGGTGACAGCCGCCTGCGAAAAATGCGGCGGACCCGGGATCACGACCAAAGAAAATCTGGAGGCGAGCGGCGGCAAGATGTCCCACAAGGATCCGGCAATCTGCGCCAACGTCCGACGGAACACGGGATTCCGATGACTCCCGTACCGCGCTGCTGACCATCCGGGTGAACGCAATGATCGCGAGGACCACCCTCATCCGCGCCCTCCAAGTCGTCGACAAGGACAAGCGCAAGACCTTGCCCTTTGCGTGTTCCACCACGCCCGGATGGTTGTGGGCCGGCCCCTGGGCGGTGCGCTCCGACCGGATGAAGGCCGCCCGGCTGGAGGGCGGCGAGATCGCCGCCGCCTCCGCCGCCATCTTGAGAGACGCGAGCGAGCTGCCCGGCGATCCGAGGAACCGGCTCGTCCTACGGGATGGTCCGCGCAAGTCGTCGGATGCCAAGGTCAGCCTGTACGTGTTGTCCAGGCCGGCTGGAGGCACCCGCCATCTGGTGGGGCTCGACGCACGACTGTGGCCCCTGCTAGAGGGGCTGGAGCTGTGGGGCGACGGTCCGCGCGAGCCGGTCGCCGGCTTCAAGGACGGCCAGATCACAGCGCTCGCGATGCCCCGGATTCTCTCGGAAGCGGACAAGGATCCCGCCCCGCCGAACACACGGAAGCCGCCGAGGGCTAAAAGATGACGACCAAGCAAGCCCCGAGAAAGAAGAAGCTGAGGAGCGCAGGTTTCTCAAACCCGAACGCCCTCAAGCTCGACATCCCCACGCCGCCGACTCTGCGCGAGTGCCTCGCCCAGAACCTCTTCGGCTCTGGGATCTCTCCCCGTGGCTATCGCGAGCTGAGCGTCCAGCACTCGAAGCAGCTCATCGAGCGCTACCCCTCCCTCTACCGTCTGGCCGACGCCTCGCCCGTCTCGTCGTCGCCGCCGTTCGCCCGTGAGGGCTTCGCCTGCGGCGATGGCTGGTTCGCCGTCATCGACAAGCTCTCGGCGAAGCTGTCCGCCGATCCGAACCTCGTCGTCAGCCAGATCAAGGAGAAGTTTGGCCTGCTCAGGATCTACTTTGAGTTGAGCCCCTTGCCCTCCAATGAGATCGAGGAGGGCACGGACATCGCCCTGGCGGAGGCGGTGGCGGAATCTCAGATGACGTGTGAGCGGTGCGGAAAGCCTGGCAAGCACGCACAGCGCGAGGGGCGCTGGTCGGTCAAGTGCGATGCCTGCACGGCGGAAGAGGCGCGGAGGAAGAGCCTGAGACCGTGGATGGAGAGGCTCCTCGCGGGGCTGCCCGCCGCCCCGGGCGGGCGGAGCCGGCTCGACCTGTCGCCGGAGCACGCGCTCGCGCTCCTCGAAAAGTACCCTGGCCTCTATCGCGAGGCATGGACTGCGCCGACGAGCCCGGCGAGCCGATTCGCCGCAGGCGGATTCGAGATCGGCGACGGGTGGTTCCGCCTTGTCGACCGCGTCTCGGCGAGGCTGGCCAAAGACCCGGCCCTCCACGTCGTCCAGGTCAAAGAAAAATACGGCCGCCTGAAGGTGTACTTCGAGAGAGCTGAGGGCGTGCCGCGAGACCCGCGCCTCGACGCCGAGATGAAACCCGCGCTCGACGAGGACGCCGACGAGTCCGAGCGGACATGCGAAGTCTGCGGCGAGCCCGGCACGCACGAGGAGCGGCACCGTTGGTGGAGTGTCCGGTGCGGGCCGTGCGATCAGATCGATGAGATCTCAGCCGCTTGCGAGCGCATCGGGAAGCTGGTGGGGGGCCTGGACCTGGCCACGTTCTCCGCGAACGAGATGATCCAGGACGCCGTCAGGCTCGCCCTGGTGGATATCGGCCGTGCGGCGGCCGGCCAGCCCTCGAAGTCGCGGGAGAGGCTCCCGGGCATCGGGTGGGACAGACTGGAACATTTCAAGGACGTTACAGCCGTCAAGGGCATGCCGGTGGACGAGCTGTGGAGGTTCGCGAGCGAGGAGGCCCCCGTGCTGGAAAGGAAGTTGCGATGAAGGGCGCCGGCTCAAGCTACGACGAGCTTGTCGCCCTCCGGTCCAAGACCGTCTTCGAGCGGGCTACGCTTCTCGCCGCCTCGGGCGACAGGAGCCGCCTCGACATGACGGCTGCCCACGTCCTGTCCCTCCTCGAACGCTTCCCCGCCCTCTACCGGCAGGCGTGGGCCACGCCCTCGAACGCGGCCAGGCCCTTCGCGCGGGATGGTTTCGACGTCGGCGACGGCTGGTTCGGCATCGTTGATCGGCTGTCCGCGAAGCTGGCTGTCGATCAGTCAAACCACATCGATCAGCTCAAGGAAAAATGGGGCCGGCTCACCGTGTACTTCGAGAGGGAGGAAAGCGTGCCGCGAGATCTGAGCCTTGACGCCGAGATGGACGCCGCGATCGACCAGGCGGAAGAGGAGTCCGAGCGGACATGCCTGGTCTGCGGCGAGCCCGGGACAATCGCGAGGCGGGGACGTTGGGTCACGGTGCTGTGCGGGCCGTGCGTGCAGATTTTTGAGATTGCGGAGACTTGCAGGAGTATCGCAGAGCGGTTGGAGGGCCTGGACCTGGCAGCGTTCTCCGCGAACGAGATGATCCAGGACGCCGTCAGGATGGAACTGGTGTACCTCGGCCACGCGGCGGCTGGCCAGCCCCCGGCATCAAGGGCCAGGCTCCCGGGCATCGACTGGGAGCGGCTGGATCAACTCAAGGAAACAAAGACCGTCATGGTCATGCCCGTCGGTGACCTGTGGAGGTTCGCCAGCGAGGAGGCCCCCGGGCTGGAGAGGAAACTGCGGTGAAGAGCAAGAATTCGGTCGCGAAGAAGCCCCACAAGCCTTGGCTCGGCGACTTGGTCCTGACGCCCAAGCCAGCCAGTGCTTGGTTCAACGATATCCTGATAGCCTGCAAGCGCCTCCCACAGTGCCTGGAGGGCGTGAGTTTCGCGAAATTCTCGGCGAGCCGCCCACACCGGGACGCGGCCATGCGCCACATACAACAAATTGGGGAGGCTGCGTCCCGCCAGCCCACCAGGGTCAGGCTGCGGCACCCGGCTGTCGACTGGAAGGCTCTCGTCCGCTTTAAGAAGATGATTGGCCTTCGCGGCAGCCCGACGATGACCCCGAGACAGATCTGGGACTTCGTCCTTGAGAGCCCAAGGCTGGAGAAGTGGTTGCGCGAGACATGGACCAAGGCCGAGCGCGAGGCGGCGGAGGCTCGGGCCGACGCCAGGGACGTGAGGATTGCCGAGCGTCAGATCGCCGATCTTGAGGCTGGGCGTGCCCACGCGATCTCAAGCGAGGAGATGCGTGAGAGGCTCGGGCTCGGCCCACGCGGGGACAAGCCACAGACCCCGTACAGCCACAGGTACCACTTCGTGTTCTGGCTGGAGGATGAGATCTGGTCGGCCAAGGCTCCATCGGTCCGGGGCGTATACGGCGTCGGCCCGACGGCCGAGGAGGCCAAGGACGACCTGGTCGAGGCGCTCGAAGCTCTGTCCGAGCACCTCAAGAAATCAGGCGAGAATAGGAAGGCGGCCGTGTGTGACCGCCTGGTGGCATCATGGAAGACCAAGACGAGACGACGGAAGACAAGCTCGCGGCGGAGCTAGATCTGGGGTTCCTGGCCAGGGTCGCCCTGGCCGGTTTTGCACTCCACTTTGCCGGATATGCGGCGGACTGCCCGGCTGCTGGCGACGCCGCTGCAGCCGTGTTCTTCGCTGGCTGGCTCTGGGGAGGGCGCAACACCACAGAGGAGGGCAAGCCGTGAGCAGGCCACAAGTACCCTCAATCGGCGCCGAGCAGCGTTCGCGCATTGCACGTCGCGCGGCGACGGCGCGGTGGTCGCGACTGGGCAGGGGCGTCCTGACCCTGGCCCAGATCCGGGACGCGGTCACGAAGGCCCTGGGTGAGCGCAAGGCGAAGGCATATGTCTTCGATGCCTATGCACGGGGCGATGCCACCGCCCGGGACGAGATCTACATCTTGGTGATCGTGGAGAAGATGCAGGACGATTGGGCGAAAGAAACCGCCGATTTGACCGGGGCGATACACAAGGCCCTGGGCGACGACGCCAAGGAAATCGTCCTGTACCTTGCCGACGAGGCCACCTTCGAGGAGTGGAAGGAAGCCTACGGCACCCCTCACTACGCGGTTGCCACCGAGGGGATCCGGCTTGCCTAGGCTCGTCGGCGTGCTGGCCGACGTCCACGGCGACATCTTCGCGCTCGACGCCGCCCTGGCCCGTCTCCATCAGATGGGTTGCAATCCAATTCT
The DNA here is from genome assembly GCA_003142855.1 of Myxococcales bacterium. Taxonomy (GTDB): domain Bacteria; phylum Myxococcota_A; class Polyangia; order Fen-1088; family Fen-1088; genus Fen-1137. The sequence continues at coordinate 836 of PLNW01000120.1, read as the reverse complement.
CTGCACCGGAGATCTGATCGAGATGGAGCCATTCGGGGAGGAGGTGATCCAGCGCCTCAAGTCCGAGAAGAACGTGATCTGCATCAAAGGCAACCACGAACGCTGGGCGCTTGAGCGCCGCCGTCGGCGGAAGGACGTGCGCAGTTTCTTCGAGCCCTGTAATATCGCCGACTATGTCGGTGGCGGCATCGACCTTTCGCGCGAGGCCCTTGCCTGGCTGGCCGCGCTGCCTGGCCATTGGGAAGGCGAGCTGGAGGGCGTCCGCGTGGCGATGTGGCACGCCAGACCGGGCAGCGACGTGGAGGGCGTGGTGAAGGAAACCACCGGCCCGGAACTGCGGAACCGGCTGCTGGAGCAGTCCCACGCCCAGATCTTGATCGTCGGCCACACGCACGTGGAGTTCGAGCTGATGGTGGACGTCCCTCCCGGAAAAATACTGAACCCCGGAGCCTGCTGCGGGAAAGCCTACATCTATAGACAGGCCGGCCCACTCATCGTGCCCGACGAGTTCCGGCCGGCCACATTCGGCGTCCTGGAACTGCCCTCGATGCGCTTCGAGGTCTACAGCGCCCTCGATGGCGAGGCTGTGTTCGGGACCTCGCCGGACCGGCCCTGCTTCCGGACGTAGGCGCTGCCTTCAACTCCGGCCCGGAGCGACCATGTCAACATGCTCAGTGTCTTTCCGTGGCAGATCTTGGGGGTTGCAGCGGCGGGAGTCGAAGCCCAGGCGCATTGCCGGTGCGAGCGCAGAATGCTCTTGCCCCACCGGCCAGTCGAGCGCCTAGCGCGGGTGAAGATTCCCCTTGCCGTCCTCTGTCAGCCGCAAGAATTCTGTG
>PLNW01000060.1 GCA_003142855.1 Myxococcales bacterium | reverse complement strand
TTTTTGAATCAGTAGTGTTAGGCGGGGGACTATCTTCGTTCCTGCGTAGGTGCTTGGGCAACTTGGATGCGGTCGCGTCGCTGAATGTTGCGACCAAGTCTTCGACGCTCCTTCGCCACCGTCTATTCTCTAGCTGCCGGCCGAAAAGCATCGCCTCAATTCACGGGCCTTCAGGCCAAAGGCCCAGCAGCTCCATGGGGCTGCGCGGCAAGTGTGGGCGAACGCATCCGGCAATTTTGCGAAGGTTGCATGTGAAGAAGGAAGACCCCACACTGTTCTGGTGGGGAGTTGGGCCAGTCAAGAGAAGCCCAGCGATGTCCCCATTCAGGACGTAAACGCGAATGGCGACTCGCACGACTCGCGGAGAACGATATCGATGGTTGGCCATCGGTGTGGTGGGTTCACTCAGCGGGCTTGCCTGCTCCCGTACGCCCATGAATGAAAAGTCCGCGTCGGCATCGGGTCAACCGGACGCCAGCAGTGAGCTCGGTGGAATGACCGGGAGTACGCAGAACTTCGGCGGCACATCCGGAGGCGGAGTAGGAGGGGAAGGCGAATCCGGCGGGGGTGGCGCGGGCGGAGTGGCGATCGCTGGCGGCAGCCTCGGAGGCGTCGGCGCGGCAGGGGGCGATGCTGGGCTAGGAGTGGGCGGTGGCTCGGGCGCGAGCGGCGGCCAGAACAGTAGCGCTGGACTCGTCGAAACAGGCGGTCGTGGCTTGGGCGGTACCACGGTAGGCGGCGGCGCCATTGGAGGCAGGGGCTCGAATCTTGGCGGCGCTTCTGGAGGAAGCGGAAACGGCGGAATCGGTGGCGGTGCCTCGGGTGGCCGGAGTGGCCTTGCCGACGGCGGCGTGATTGGCGGCAGCTTTGTAGCTGGCACCACAGGCCAGCATGGTTCGGGCGGCACCGGAGGACCGGGTGGCAGTGGCACAACATCAGGCGGCGGTAGTCGTGGCGGCAGCAGCCTCAATGGAAGCGGCGGCACTACCTCACGCGGAGGTGGCGGAGTCGGCGGCAGCAGTGGCTCAGGGGGAGCCGGCGGAGCCGGCCTGGGCGGCGTTGGCGGACCCGGTGGCAGCGGTGCGGGGGGCGGAAGCAACGGCGCCCAGGCAGTCTGTGGCAATGACGTCGTGGAGCCCGGCGAGCAATGCGACCTTGGCGCGGCCAACGCCGATCGACCCGCCTTTGTCGTCACGCAAAACAATCTGGTGTTCGCCGCTACGCCCTACGTGCAGGTGGCGTCCAGCGCAAACTTCTACGACTATGTCTCGGCAAGCGGCCACACGGGTCTTGAGAAACTGGACACGAGTCTCATCCTGCTCTACCTGGACCGCACGGCCACTGCGCTCAGCCTGATCGTCGAGCACGGCATCGACGCCAGCACGACGTCGCAACAGCAGCCGGCATCGAAAGTCCAGATGCTGTTCAGCGGGCTGCCGGCTGGATGCGCGGTCGCCGTATCGGACGACGCAGGCGAATTGGCCATGAGCTCCGCCACCACGGCCGCAGGCCGATGGAGCTTCAACGGAAACGCCGACGGCGGCGTGCTGACCGGCTTTCCTATTCCAGGCTCATGGGAGGTGCTGATTTCACCGGCGTTCTTGAGCGGAATCACAACATGGACGTGGGTTCAGGGATCAACCTCGGTCGTCAACTTGGATCTGACCGTCCCCATCGACATCAAGGCGTACGCGTCTCGCAGTTTGTGCCGGACTAACTGCACGATTCCCCGCTGTGGCGACGGCATACTCGACGGGGGCGAGGTGTGCGACGACGGCAACAACGTGAACGGCGACGGCTGCTCGAGTGACTGCCTCTCGGCCCAGTAGCCGAGGAGGTCAGGTCAGCGTCGAGTGCTCCCGTGCTGGCTATCCTGTTCATCCGTCGCGAACTTCATTGATTCTGGAGGGAAGCGGCTTTTCAGGCTATTGGCAGAGGCCGGCCTGGCGCCACCCTGACAGGACTTGCAGACACGCAGCGTCGCCATAGATGGAGAGTTGAGAACAGGGGAAGGGTCAATCTCGGAGACGTCCGATCCCCAAAAACATTGTGCTTCCAAGCACTTCAACAGGGTCCTTCGCAGGCACGAACCGGCGCTGATTCCGCGCAAGCGAGCGAACTGCCATGGTGCCCAGGGTGGCGACGCTGGATGGCAGGCGCCTGTCCGACCGGCCATGCGGGACAAACCCGAGAATTCCACTTGCCCCCTTTTGGTTTTGAGCATATGCATCATGACGGCGTCACGCTGAGGCATCTTGAGCGGCGTGCGCTGATTGGAGCGGGCTAGGGGGCCATCCAACCAAGGAGGAGCACACATGAAACGCGCATTGGGGCTGTGTTCGGCTGTTGCAATCCTGACATTTCTGGCCGCCTGCGATGAGGACAAGCTCCGCATTGACCGGGTGGAGCCGGCTGAAGGCATCACAGCGGGCGGTGATTCGGTGAACATCCTCGGAGCGGGCTTGCAGCCAGGTAGGACCGGGGTCCGCGTCGCACTAGGCAGTCACGTGGCCGAGCAGGTCGTCATCTCGTCGAAAGACAAGATCAACTTCATCACCCCGAGCGGGGACAAGGGGCCGGTGGACGTGATCCTGGACTTCGACGATGGGCAGCGCTTCAAGATACCGGGGGGCTTCCGCTACGTCGACCCGAAGGAGACCGAGGACCTGCGCAAGGCTTTCTTCAACAAGCCGAAGGCTCCTGCGAGAAGGTAGCAGCTGATCGAGCGCGACAGGCTCACCACCGGCATTCTCTAGTAGACTGCGCCTCGTGCTTCCGACCGACCGCTTAGGGCCCGGCCCGACAAGAGGCGCCCCATTCTTTCAGCGCCGCCGGATCTTTCTCGCCTTGTCGCTGATGGCAGTGCTTGGCTTCGCCCGTTCCGTCGCCGCGCAGACGGACCCCAGCCAGGAGATTCCAGCAGCAGCGGCCCCGGCCGCCACGCAAGCCAACCGCGATTGGCACGTGGGTTCGAACCTGCGCACCGATTTTGGCACCCACCCCTGGCGGCTGGACGGCGGGGTGCGCATCAGGCGGTTCGATTTCATAGTCGTGGTTGATCCCATGGTGTTTCTCGACGGCCAGCACGATCTGGATCTGCTGGCCACCATGGAATTCGCGCCAGGGTGGGCGTACTTGGCGGGCTGGCGCGCCACCGCGATCATGGTGGCGGGTGGCACGCAGTGGCAGGAGAAATCGATTCTTGGCCTGGTGGTCTCGCCCGAGCCGCTGGCCCATGGGCACATCCGAGCGCATTTCGGCGTCGAGCTGGATATACTTTGGGTCAAACACGGAGGCGGCTTGCCGACCAAGACGCTGGATTTCCAGCGTGACGCCCTCGATTTCTTCAACTTTGGGATGTTCGCGAGGTTCGAATATGCCTCGAAGCGATTCTAGACTCACCCGCCGCGGCCGGCTCGCGCACCTGGTGGGCGCGGGTTTGCTTGCAGGCGCGTGGACAGCGGGCTGTTCCAACCCGCGACCGCTGGTCTTCTGTCACAATGCCAATTGTGCCCAACCAACCGATCCCAGCCACGACGACACCCTGGAAGCGTTGCAAGCCTCATTGGCCCTGCGCTACCGAGATCGTCCCGTGATCGACGGTGTGGAAATGGACCTATTTTGGAACGGCCAAGCCAACAATGGCGCCGGTCGTTGCGAATTGGCCCATGAACTCATGTCGACGCCGCAAGCCGGGGCTGACGAAGCAGCACGCATCCTGGCGGACAATTTGCGGCAATACAGTGTGGTTTCATGGAACGGCCAGTGGTTCTATTTGCAAATGGAATTGAAGCCTTATGTCGGGTCCTACGGCACGAAACACACGCCCGAACAGGCCATCGCCCATGTGGAATGCGCCTTGGATGTGGTCGACACTCTGGAGAGCGCGGCCACGGAAAGCGACCATCGCATCGAATTCATCATGGATTCCGGCGAGCCGCAATTGCTCTGGACGCTTCGCCAGCGGCCCCGCTGGCTGGCCAAGTCCAACAGCCCGAGCCGCAGTTACCGTACCGCTGCTGATTTTCTCGATGCCACGCCCAGCGGGTTCGCTCTGCAATACCTGTCGGATTTTCCCCCGGTTACCGATGTTGTCTTTCACGCTGATTGGATTTCCGATGGCCATTATCAGGCTTTTCTTTCAATGGGACTGGACCTGACCCTCTGGATGTTTTCGGCCAACGACGAGGCCCTGGGTGCCATTCGAAAATTCCAGCCCCGCGCGGTGGTGAGCTACGAGGCTTTGTTCATGCGTCTCTGGGAAGAGCGCTGAACCGACCGCCCGCTTACGAAGCAGTCGCCGCCGCGTGGCCCTTGGCCTTGGCTTCGAGCGGCGTCTCCTCGCCTTCGGGCATGACCGTGGCATGGCCGAGCAGGCGTTCCGCGAGAGCGTCGATGATGTCGTAGGCGACCGGTATCACCACCAGGGTGAGCATGGTCGAGGTGATGAGGCCGCCGATGACCGCGATGGCCATGGGTGAGCGCAGCTCGCTGCCCTCGGAAAGCCCGAGGGCCACTGGCATCATGCCGAAGATCATCGCCCCGGTGGTCATCAGGATGGGTCGCAGCCGAACCGGGCCCGCAGCCAGCAGCGCCTCGCGCCGATTCTTGCCGTGGCGGCGAAGCGTGTTGGTGTAGTCCACCAGCAGGATGGCGTTCTTGGTCACGAGGCCCATGAGCAAGATAATGCCGATGAGGGTAATCATGCTGATGGTCGACCGCGCCAGGGCGATGGCCCCCAGTGCGCCCACCATGGATAGCGGCAGCGACAGCATGATGGTGAAGGGGTGCAGGAAGCTTTCGAACTGCGCCGCCAGCACCAGGTACACGATGATGATGGCGAGCATGAGTGCCTCGAAGAGGTATCCAAACGACTCGCGCATGATGTCGCCCATGCCGGCCCAGTCGGTGTTCATGGTTGCGGGAACCACTTTCTTGGCTTCCGCCTCGACCTCGGTCACGCCGGTGCCCAAGGTCTTGCCGCCCGCCAGGTTGGCGTAGACAGTGATCTGGCGCTGTCGGTTCTGCCGGTCGATCTTGGCCGGCCCCGTGCCGGGCGTAATGGACACGACGCTGGACATGTTGACCAGTTGACCAGTGGTCGAGCGGATCTTGAAGGCGAGCAAGTCATCCGCCTTCTGGCGGAAGGCTTCGTCCAGCCTCAGGCGCACGTCCCAGCGCTGGCCATCACTGGAGATCTCACTGACCTTGTCGCCGGCCATCATGCTGCGTACCGTGCTGGCGATGGACGCGATGGGCACCCCCAGGTCGGCGGCGCGATCGCGATCGATGTTGATGGCCACCTCGGGTTTGCCACCGCGGTACGAGACATCCACGTCCACGTAGCCTGGCTGGGTTTTCATCCAGGCGGTCAATTCGTCGGTGGCCTTGCTGATCTCGTCGTAATTGCGGCCACGCACGTTGAACTGCAGCATGGCGCTGCGGAAGGCCGAGCTGCCGCCGCCGGCGAAGTTGTACGGCTCGACCGCGTAGTTGACGTCCTTGCGGTCGGTCCAGCTGGGGAACTGCTTGCGCACGTACTCGACCGCCTGGGCCTGGGTGAACTTGCGCTGGTGGCGCTTGACCAGGTTGACCTGGATCTCCGAGCGGTTGATCTCGGACTGCGAGGTGCCGCCGATGGTAACCAGGGTCTCCTTGACCCCTGGCACCGCGCGCAGCTTGCTGGCTATGTCTTCGGTGAAGGTCTCATTGGCCGCCAGCGAGGAGCCGCTGGGCAGTTCAATCTTGACTGAGAACATGCTGCGATCCTCGGTGGCCATGAATTCCTTGGGCACCACGAAGGCCAGCAGAATGCTGGCCACGAAGGCCAGGAGCGCGACCAGCACGGTCAGCCCGCGATGCCTGAGAGCGCCCGCCAGGACTTGGCGGTAGGCGGCGTCGATCACGTTGAGGAAGCGCTCGATGGCCTTCCCGAGGGCGCCCTTGCCGGTGTGTGTGCGCAGAAAGCGCGAGGACAGCATGGGTGTAAGCGTGAAGGCCACGAACAGCGACACCGACACGGCAAACGCCACGGTCAGGCCGAACTGCACGAAGATACGGCCAATCATGCCCTTCATGGTCGCCACGGGCACGAACACCGCCAAGATCGATGCGGTGGTGGCCATGACCGCCAGGCCGATCTCGGCGGTGGCCTCGCCCGCGGCCTTCATGGGGGACTTGCCCATCTCCAGGTGGCGGTGAATGTTCTCGATCACGACGATGGCGTCATCGATCAGGATGCCGATGGAAAGCGACAAGCCCAGCATGGTGATCACGTTGAGGGTGAAGCCCATGGCCTTGATAAAGGCGAAGGTGGCAATGACCGAGACCGGCAAGGCGGTGGCGCTGATCAGGGTCGCGCGCCAGTCGTGCAGGAAGAACATGATGATCAAGATGGCCAGCAGGGCGCCGTAGACAAGGTCGAAGCTGACGTCGTGGATCATGTTCTCGATGAACGTCGAGTTGTCGATGGGAATCGCGATGGTCACTCCCTTGGGGAGCTGGTCCCGGAGCTTTTCCACCAGGGCCTTCACCCGGTGGGCGACCTCGACCGTGTTCGAGCCGGACTGCTTGCGCACCAGCATGGTGATGGACGAAGTGCCGTTGAGGGTGGAGTAGGAACGCCGTTCTTCCGCGCCGTCTTCCACCCGGGCCACGTCCCCGATGCGCACCGGCGCGCCACCCGCCGCGGTGATGATGATGTCCTCCAACTCGCGCGCCGAGTACACCTGGCCACGCGTCTTGACCGACAGCTCGCTCGCGCCCACGTCCAGGCGGCCGCCCGGGATCTCCACGTTCTGCGCAGCCAACGTCTGCACCACATCGCCCACCGCCAGGCCGTACGATTCCAGGCGGCGCGGATCGATCCACACGTGGAATTCCCGTTCCTGGCCGCCGATGATGTCCACGCCACCCACGCCGTTGATGGCCTGCAAGCGCTGTTTGAGGTTGTCCTTGGCCAGCGATGTGAGATCGCGCTTGGGCAAAGGACCAGCCAGCGCCAGCGACATCACCGGCGCGGCGTTGATGTCCAGGCGCTCGACAATGGGTGGCTCCAGATCCTTGGGCAAATTCTTGAGCGCGCTGGAAACCTTGTCGCGCACGTCTTGCACCGCCTGGTCGGCTTTGCGTTCCAGCTCGAATTGCACGAAGAGCAGACCCACGCTTTCCATCGAGGTGGAGCGCAGGGTCTTGATGCCGTTCACGGTGCTGACCGCTTCCTCCAGCTTGTCGATGACCCGCGATTCAATGGTTTCCGGATCGGCGCCTGGATACACCGCGGTCACGGTGACGATGGGGAACTCAACGTCCGGCATCATGTCCAGTGGGATCTTGGGATAGGCCCAGACACCGAACACCGCCAGCACGCCCACCATCACGGTGGCGAAGACCGGACGGCGAATGGAGACATCAGCGAGCTTCATGGCTAGTTCCCTGGCAGGCGCACGCGCTTCTTGATCTTGCCAGTGTCGGTTGTCGTGAGGGCAGGGGCGCTGCGCGGGCGCAAAGTGACCTCCGCGTACAGGCCAGAGCGCAGGGTATGGTCGGAGTTGGGGATCTCCACGATGGCGGAGAAGGTGCGGGTGTGCGGATCCGACGAGGAAACGACGCGCGTGAGGCGCAGGTCCATTTCCTGGCCAGTGGCCGGCAGGCGCACGTGCACGGGCGAGCCCACGGTGACCTGGGCCATATCAGTGGAGGGTACCTGGATACGCAGGTCCACCGGATCGATCTCCTCGATCGAGACCAAAGGCGTGGCCGGCATCACCGAGGCGTACTCGCCCTCGTTGACAAAGCGCTTGACGATGAGCCCGTCAAAAGGTGCGCGAATCACCGAGTCGTGCAGTGCCTTCTGCGCCATGGCCACCGCGGTCTCGGCTGCGGCCAGGCCGGCCTTGGCGCCCTTGTAGCGGGCATCGATCATGTCGAATTGGCTCTGGGGAACAGCTTTTTCCGCCAGCAGCGACTTGAGGCGATCCCAGTCCAGCTTGGCAGCGTCGAGTTGGACCTTGGCGCCGTCGCGCGCGGCCTCGGCCTGCTGGGAGCGCAGGACGAAGTCGCGCGTGTCGAGAGTCACCAGAGGCTGGCCCTGCTTGGCCATGTCACCCTCGCGCACGTGTACGCGCGTGACCGCGCTGGACACCTTGGGCGTGAGCGTACTCTTGCGGTGGGCCTCGGTCGTGCCTGACAAGAAGGGGCTGGCACTTCCGGCCGCGCCAGCGGATGGATCAGCGGCGACCGCAGGGGCTGGCGCGGGAGCGGGCGTCGGGGCCGCGGGCGCGGGCGTCGCGGGTGCAGGCGCGGCTGGTTGAACCGCTGTCGGCTTGGGCAGACGAGCAACCTCGGAACTACCCTGGCACGAGACCGTGGCCAGAACGAAGAACACAACGAAAAGTGGGCGAGCCGTCATGAGAAACCTCGGTTGCGGGGTGGGGCCAAGGGAAACTGTGCGAGTCATAGGGCGCGGCCTTCGACAGGGTTTTGCTGGCCGATGGCACGGGACAGGTTGGACTGGGCGATGAGGTAGTCGTAGCTGGCGGCCTGCAGCTGGCCGCGCGCGGTGGTGAGCTGGTTTTCCGCGTCGAGCACGTCGAACGAAGTGTTGTCCGTGCTTTCGTAGCGTTTCTGTTCGATGCGGAAGTTTTCTTCGGCCTGTTCGACGGCGTGGCGGGCGACCGCCAGGGCCTCAGCCGCTGTGGTCACGTTGACGTGGGCGCTGCGCGTTTCCAGGCGGATGGCATTCTCGGCCTTGCGCCGGGCGGCCAGGGCCTGGGCCAGGCGCGCCTTGGCTTCGTCGATCCCATAGTAGGTGCCGCCGCCTTCCCAAATGTCCCAGGACGCGGTGGCGCCGATGAACCAGATGTCCTGCTTGGGGGCAAACATGGTCGCCGGTGACGAGTGCGTGTAGTTCGCCACAGCGTTCACCTGGGGCAGCATCTTCGACTTGGCCAGGCGCTCGGCTGCGCGGGCCTGCTCGGTCTGCGCCAAGATTTCCTTCATCTCCAGTCGTTCGGCCACGGCGCGATCTTCCGCTTGCGCGGCGGGAATCACGGGCCCGACGGTCACGTCCGCGATCGAATCCGCCGGCTCGATGGCCGCGTCGGGCGCGAGGCCCATCAGCGTCGCCAGGCGGCCACGCGCCAGCACCACGGCGCCGTTGGCCTGGATCAGGCGCTGCTGGGCCGCGGCTAGGCCGAGTTCAGCGCGGAGCACGTCGTTGCGGCCCACGGTTCCTGCTCGGTAGAAAGATTGTGCGCGCTTGACCTGGGCATCGATGTTCTCGACCGACTTTTGCGCGACATCGACCAGGCGCATGGCCTGCAGAACGCGGTAGTAGGCCTCGGTCACCTGGAAGGCGACGTCACGGCGGGTGGCCTTGCGCTGCAGCCCGGCCAGGTCCACTCCCATCTTGCGCAGGGCATAGCCTTCATTGATGGTCCACAGCGAGGCGATCGGCTGCGCGAGCGTGACAGAAGCGGACCAGGTCGTTTGCGCGCGGAGTTCGATCGGCTGAGCGAGGGCGGCGAGAGGGCCGGTAAGATCGCTCTTGTCGATCGGGGTAAGGCCATTCTTGTTCTGGAGACCCACGTTGACGACCGGAATGAGCATGTCCGCAAAATTTGCGCTCAGCGGGCTGTCCCATCTCTGGATTCCAGCATCGAGGTGCAGCCTTGGCCCGAATGCGCCGCGCGCGCTCTTGCTTTGGGCCGTGGTCGCGTCCACTTCCAGGTTGGCGCTGGTGATGTCCGGATTGCCTTGCAAGGCTACGTCAATACACTTGGCCAGGGTCATGGGTTCAGCAGCCGCAGTCCCGACTGCCAACAGAGACAGCGCCAACAGTGTGAAGGTGATCTTGGTGGCACTCATTTTCTCTTGGCTCCCGCTTTGGAATTTCCCGACACGCCGTGGAAGAAGAAATCGCGCACCAGGGGCGCGCGGTCGGCCAGATTCCCCTGTTCCGCCCTGGCCACCCAGCCGTGCAGCAGTCCGAACACCATGCCGACCAGTAGGCGCGCCACCAGCTCCGGATCGTGACCGCCAAGCTCCTCGGGCTTGGCGTTCTTTCTCATCCAGTCAGCCAGGCCGAGAATGCGACGCTCGAAGTTTTCGTGAAAGGATTGACCGTGGCTGTCGCCCGGGCAGTGGCCGCTCTCGGCCTCCGCCGAGTGAAAGGTGAGCATCAACGCGCGCCGCTTTTCGACCAGCTCAAGCTGTCGCACCAACAAGATCTCGAAGCGCTGCGGGAAGGTCAGATTGCTGGGCAACGGCTGCTCGAACACCTGCAGGAACTCCGCCGTGAGTTGATCCAGCACGGCTTCAACGATTTCCTGCTTGCTGCGAAAGTAGGTGTAGAGCGAGGCCGCGGTGTAGCCAGCCTCGGCCGCGATGTCCTGCATGGTGGCGTCGTGCACGCCGATCTCCACAAAGGCCCGGCTGGCCGCGTCCACGATGTCCTCGCGGGTTCGCGCGATCTCTCGTTCACGTCTTTGGGGTGCCTTCATGGTTGCTGCCTTTGGCTCGCACGGGCGAACTTCCATTCAGTGTGTCGAATGACCATTTGGCTGTCAATCTGAATTATTCGGTCTCCTGAATGTCAGTTCAGACGTGCTGGGCCACCCAATCGGCCGCCGACGTTGTAAAGTGCGGACGTCCGCCGTGTCATCCGCTCGTCGAAGATCCGTCCTGGTCGTCGCCGCCGTCGCTCTGTTCGGCGGCGTGGCGGTCGCGCGCCGTGGGCCGGCCGTGACAACGCGACCGCCTCTGCCCATGAGCCACAAGCGCCATGTGGAAAAGGATATGAAGTGCCGAGCCTGCCACCAGGGCGTGGAGGGCGAGGCCATGGCGTCGTTTCCCACCCTGGCTGATTGCATGGACTGCCACAAGACGCCGCAGGGTCAGGAGCCCACCGAGCCCGAGGTGCGCGCCCTGGCGGCCCACCGGCAAGAAGTCTCGTGGGTGCGGCGCAACCGCTTGGCCGGGCACGTGTACTTTTCGCACGCGGCGCACGTGACCCTGGCCCACATGAAGTGCGAGGATTGTCATCGCGACATGCGCACGATGGATCGCGCGCTGACCGAGCCCGACGTGCACCAGGACATGGATGCGTGCGTCGCCTGCCACCGCGCCAAACACGCCAGCTTGGACTGCCTGGCCTGCCACAAGTGATGCATGAGTCGATTCGGCCGACGTGAACTTCTGAGTGGCGCCGCGCTGGTGGGCGCCGCGGCTTTGGGCTGTCGCCCGGACAAGGATCCCTATCGCATCGACAAGCCGTCCGTGCCAGGGGACCGCGCGCGCGCCGGCGAAGAGCGCTGGGTGCTTTCCACCTGCGTCCTGTGCGACGCCGGCTGCGGGATCAAGGTGCGCGTGGTGGAGGGCAGGGCGGTCAAGATCGAAGGCAACCCGGAGCACCCGGTGAACCGCGGCGGCCTGTGCAGCCGCGGCCAGGCCGCCCTGCAGGCGCTCTATCACCCGGAGCGTATGCGTTCACCCCTGCGACGGGGGGGTGAACGCGGCGAGGGCAAATGGAAGCCGATCTCCTGGGACGAAGCCATCGGCGAAATCGTGGCGAAGCTGGGCAAGTTGCGCGCCGCCGGCCATCCCGAACGCCTGGTGTTGATCGACGGCGACACGGCCAGTTTCACCTACGACCTGTGGACGCGTTTTCTCTTGGCATTCGGCAGCCCCAACCACATCGGAATGGGATCGGCTCGCGCCGCCGGCGTCAAGTTGGCCACCCTGTACACGCAGGGCCGCTACGGTCTGCCGGCACACGATTGGATCCGGGGGCGCCTGGTGCTGGCCATGGGCACGGACCTGCTCGAATCCTCTGACCAGGCCATGCAGTTTCTCGCTGCGGCCAGCGTGCATCGCCCGCGCGTGATCTGCGTGTCGCCGCGCCGGCCGGGCTGCCGTTTCGATGAATGGATCCCGATTGCGCCAGGGGGCTACGGGGCGCTGGCGCTCTCGCTGGCCCATGTGCTGGTCCGCGATGGACTGGTCGACAGGGACTTTCTGCGCGATACGGTCTCGGGCTTTTCCGCGTGGCGGGACCAGGCCGGTGTCGAGCAGCCGGGATTCGAGGCGTTGATCCGGGCGGCCTACGCACCGGAGCAGACGCAGGAAGTGACGGGCATTGCCGCAGCCACTGTCGATCGGCTGGCCCACGCGCTTGCCCAACAGCGCCGGGTGGTGGTGGCCAGCGACGGAGGCGCGACTGCGGCCAGCAATGGGTTGGCCACGGGCATGGCCATCGCGGCACTCAATGTGCTGCTCGGAAATTCGGACGGAGGCGGAATCGCAGGAGCGCAAGAGTTTGCAGTTCCGCACTGGGAAGCGCCCGCGGTCGATGCAGTCGCGGCCGCCGGCACTGCGGCCCCGCGCGTCGACGGCGCAGGGACGGCGGCTTGTCCGCTCGGGCGCAGCCGCGTGCAAGCCGTTCCTGCGGCCATCACCCGTTCCGAGCCTTATCCGGTCGAGGCCCTGTTTTTTCTCGGCGCGGATGCCCTGGCCGCGTTGCCAGGACGGAAGGCATGGCATGCGGCCCTGAACCAGGTGCCCCTCCTGGTGAGAGTTAGTTCGTGGCTCGACGAAAGCGCACAGCAGGCGGACTTGGTGCTGCCCGAGTCCTTGCCCCTCGAAACCTTGGACGTGGTCAGGTGCGCTCCGCCGGCAGGCGAGTGGGTGGTGGGTCTGAGGCAGCCCGTGGTGGTGCCCTTGCAAGACACGCGACAGGCTGGCGATGTCATCATCGCAATAGCCGCCGGGCTGGGCGGATCAGTCGGCCGCTCGCTGCCTTGGAAGAGTTATTCAGACGCCTTGGCCAAGTCGCTGCCGGCAGGGAGCTTGGCTGACATGAAAGAGAAGGGCGGTCGTTGGGACGAGCCCAAGACCGACTTGCCTGCGCGCCTCTCGCGCAAGTTCGAGATCTGTTCTCAAGCGATCGCGGCGCGCATGGCAGGAGCCGCCGACAGCGCGAAGGCCGCACGGGCCTGGCCGTGCCAAGGCCTGCCTGCGTGGGAGCCGCCCAGATTCTCCGGCGATCCGCTGCGCTTCCCCTTGCACCTGGTACCCTACCGGCCGGTGCAGTTTGTCGAAAATGGCGGGCGCTTCCTCTCCTGGTTAAGTGAACTGCCGCTGGTGTCGGGCAATCCTTGGCTGCTGCGCGCGGAGATCAATCCTGCCGATGCTGCGCGGCTCGGTGTGGCCGAGGGTGACCAGGTGCTGGTTCAATCTTCGCTTGGCTCGTGCCCAGCCATCGCGCAGGTGAGCGACGGTGTCCACGTGGGCGCGGTGGCGATGGCCTTGGGCAGCGGCGGAGTTGCCGATCTGGTTGTGCCCGACGAAGACCGCTGGTCAGGTGTGCTGGCCTGGCAAGGCACGCGCGTGCGCGTGAAGAAGATTTCATGAAGCGCGACCCATTCGACGACGACGCGCGCGACTCGCGACGCAAGCTTCTGGCGGCGCTGGCCGCCTCAGCCGCGGGCGCCATGGTCGGTTGCGCGCGAGCCGTGGCCGGACCGAGCGCGCCACCTGGTTCCGCGCCCAGTGAACCTCGCCGCAAGTGGGGTCTGGTGATCGATCTCGACCGCTGCGCCCGCTGTGCCGGGTGCGTGGTGGCTTGCCAGCAGGAGAACAACGTGGCGCCCGCCGGCGCGAAAGCCGCGGCCCGCACGCGCCCGATCCATTGGATGGATTTTCTGCCGCCCGCGTCCGGAAGTTTGGCGGCCACACCCATTCCCTGCATGCACTGCGAGGACCCGCCGTGCGTGAAGGTCTGCCCCGTGGGCGCGACCTACCAGACCGACCAGGGCATTACGGCGCAGATTTGGGAACGCTGCATCGGTTGTCGCTATTGCATTGTGGCCTGTCCCTATTCGCGTCGCTATTTCAATTGGAGCAAGCCAGTTTGGCCAGGCGATGACTTGAGCAGTCTCAATCCCGACGTAGCTCCGCGGCCCCGCGGCGTAGTGGAAAAGTGCACCCTGTGCCACCACCGCATTCGCGCCGCGCTCGAGCGCGCGCGCCTCGACGAGGAACCGCTCATCGACGAAGCCTTGCGTCGGCTGCCGGCTTGCGCCCAGTCCTGTCCCACCCAGGCCATCACATTCGGCGATCTGGCTGATCCCGCGTCCGAGGTGGCGCGTTTGGCGGCAAGCCCGCGCGCCATGCGACTGCTTCCCGACGCCGGCACGCGGCCCAAGGTCATCTACTTGCGGGAGTACAAGTGAAGGTACGAAGATTTCTTGTGTTTCTCACGGCGTTGGTCACCGTCGGTGGCTACGCCTGGGTTCGGCAGGCCGTGCAAGGCGACGCGGCCACTGACCTGCACACCATTGGCGCGGGCGGCGTGGTGTGGGGCTTGTATGTCGTGGGCGATGGCTTCTTCGCCAGCGCAGCCTTGGCCATGCTGGCCGTGGCCTGCGTGTTGCGCGTGTTGCGACGGCGGGACATGGAAAGCGTCACCCGCATGGCCTTGCCTCTCGGGATCGCGGGCCTGCTGGCCTCGCTCGGCTGCGTGATGGCTGATCTGGGCCGCCCCATGGCCGCCATGGTGAGCTTGCCGCTTGTCGGACGTCCGCGCTCGCCGTTCTTCGGCACGTTCACTGTGGTGGTAGGCGCGTCGCTCTTTGCGACTGTGGTCCACTTGGCATTGGCCAGCCGGCCAGGATGGGCCGAGCGGGCGCACACGACCAAGCGGTGGCCGTGGCGCTGGTTAGCCGGTGGGTGGAAAGCGACAGCGTCGGCCATGCGGCGTCGAGAGCGCGTCGACTTCTGGCTGTCGCTCGCGCTTTTGCCTGCGCTGTTGGGTGGTTTTGTCATTCTCGGCATTGTGTTCGGCGTGAGGGCAGGACGTCCGGCGTGGCAAGGCGCATTTGCAGTGGTCACCTTCGTCGTGTCCGGGGGCGCGGCTGGGTGCAGCCTGTTGCTGCTGGCTGCGCACGCGTCCCGACGGGCGAGCGTTTTGCTGGCGCGCGTGCTGGCCGTGTTCACTGGCCTCACGGTTCTTTTCGTGGTGTCGGGAGAGATTCTGGCGCTGCGCACGCCGTATCTGTCCGTGCATCGCTATGCGCGCGCGCTGCTTGACGGGCCGTGGAACAGTTTCTTTTGGGCGGAGCTGGGTTTGCTTTTCTTGGCCGGGATAGTCAGCCTGGCCATGGCGTGGCGGAAGAAGGTCTCCATCATTGTTGCGGCGGCCACGGCGTTGCTCTTGTGCGCGGCCGTGTTTCTTGAGCGCTTCCTCGTGTTGGTGGCCTGGCAGACGCACGGTCTGGGGCTGCCCTGGCCAGCCGGCGCGTATCACCCGACGTCGATCGAATGGTCAGTGCTGGTCGGGGTAGCAGCCGCGGCTGCCCTTGTCTTCCTGTTCCTGATCAAGGTTTGTCGCGCACAAACGGGCGACGCGTCCGCGCCCACCAGCCCCGCGCCCGCTGGTCGGCTGCTTCGGTCGCTAATCACCGCGGCCTGCGTGATTGTGGGCCTGGCCGCCGCCGCTTCAGGCTTGGCCTTGTCCGCCGGTTTCGCCAGCGCGCCCTTTCTCGATCCCATCTTGCCCGGCAGCCCGCTGGTCTTTCTCGCGGGTCTGTTCGTGATGGTGCTGGCCGCAGTCGCCTACGAACTGATCCCGGAGCGGGAAGTCTGAAGCGGTTCCAAGACCTGAGCTTCCCGCATTTGCGCTAGCGCGGGCCGGCCGGTGACGCTGCTGCAAACCGACCCCGATGAACTCTGGACGGTGGTGAGGTGTTTCCGCGTGCCACTGGCATTGCGAACGTAGGTAACGTAACCTTTGTGCATGAAGCTCCCAGTGGTGTTGAAACCTGGCGAAGACGGCTGGATTGTGGCGGAATGCCCGCTCATTCCTGGATGCATCAGCCAAGGCAAGAGCCACGACGAGGCCTTGGCCAACATCCGCGAGGCCATCGAGCTTTGCCTTGAAACCAAGGACCAGGAGGGCTGGAACCTGCCTCAGAACTACGAGGTTGTGGATATCAACATCCTCGCAGTTTGACCGTGCCGCCCGTACGGCGCTAACCGGCTACTTCAGATCCTTCGCCATCTCGAGTACGGTCGGCCTGAAGCCCAGCGAGCGGATGAGGGCATGCGAAGTTTCGTTCTGCCACGCAGCCGAGGCAACCGCGAAGGGGGCGCCGAGTGCGGTCAGGCGGTTGAGGCACTCGCGTAGCATGGCGGTGGCCAGGCCTTGGCGGCGAGCGCGCTCGGCCACGAAGACGTCGTGTAGCCGACCGCAGTCATCGCGCAGCTCGGCCCAGTTGCGCTCTTCCAGGCTGGCGTAGGCGTAGCCCACCATCTCGTGGCTGTCTTCGTCCTCGGCCAGCAAGATGATGGTGCCGTGGTTGCCGAGCTGACTGGCGAAGTACCGCGCGTAGCCGGCCTCGACACCCTCGGGGAGCATCCAGCGCCCCGGATCGAAGCCGTGGTGCAGGCGCACGAGCTGGCCGGCCAGGTTGCCCAGGGCCGGCAGATCCTCGAGCAAGGCATCGCGGATGCGGAATCCCACGGTGAAGTCGTAGCACGATCCGATCCCTCAGGCTTGAGCGCGAGACGGGGCTCGGACCCGCGACCCTCGGCTTGGGAAGCCGATGCTCTACCAACTGAGCTACTCGCGCGAATGGACCCCTCATAGATACCACTTTCGTGGGCCGGGTGGGAGGGTTGTCTGCGGGCGACGCTCCAAACAGGGACAAGAGATGGGCCGCGATGCCCGACGGGTGGTGAGCGTGAGCGATGAAGGATCCCGCATCGGCGGTTGCGCGATTACGCTCATCGATGGCACCATCGAGGCGTAGACCCTCCATCACGGCGTCGAGCGAGAGAAGGTATAGATGTAGCCGCCGGCGCCGTTGCTGCCGAAGCTGTCCGTGGCGACCAGCTTGTCGCCGTCCGCTGAAGACGCCACCGATGTCCAGTTTTGCGCCGTGCCGGTCTGGGTCCAGGTCGCCCCGGAGTCCGCTGACACATAGATGTAGCCAGGGTTGAGCTCGCCGGTCACGAGCGTGCGGGTCGCAGCGACCAGCTTCGTTCCATCCGCTGACGACGCCACCGACACCCAGAATTGCGCGGTACCAGTCTGGGTCCAGGTCGCCCCGGAGTCCCCTGACGTGTAGATGTACCCGGGGTTGAACTCTTCGCTCACGAACGTGGCGGCCACAGCCACGAGCTTGGTACCGTCCGCTGACGACGCCAGCGAGTGCCAGCTCTGCAGCGTGCCTCTCGGGGTCCAAGTTGCTCCGGAGTCCCACGACGTGCAGATGTAGCCTAGCGGCCAGTCGGCGGCACCCTCCGAGCTGCCCGCGGCGACGAGCTTGGTGCCGTCAGCGGACGACGCCACGGAAGACCAGAACAGGAAGGGACCCCGCGGGCTGTTGGTCCTGTCGGTCCAGGTGGCCCCGGAGTCTGCTGACGTGTAGATGTCGCCGCCGATGCTCACCACGACGAGCTTGGTGCCATCGGCCGAAGACGCCACTGAGCTCCAACTCCCTTGGGTGCCCGTCTGGGCCCAAGTCGCCCCGGAGTCCGCTGATGTGTAGATGTAGCCATACTTCATGCCGCCGCCGCTCATCAGGGATTGACCTTGTTCCATGCCCACGGCCACGAGCTTGGTGCCGTCAGAAGATGAGGCCACTGATGTCCAGTTATCCATTGGAGAACTCGGAGGAATGCTCCAGGTTGCCCCAGAGTCCCCTGACATGTAGATGGTGCGGCTGTCCACAGCGACCAGCCTGGTTCCGTCCGACGAGGACGCCACGGCTTGCCAGTCCCCCACTGGCGACGACCCGCTGGACTGAGTCCACACGATAGCGCCATTCCCACTTCCGCTGTCCGGACTGCTGACAGCGCTGTCGGTGCCGCCCGCACCGCCCACCGCACCCCCGGAGTCTGCAATGCCGCCGCCAGGCCCCAAAACTCCGACAGAGGCGTCCTTGGGTTGCATCAAGCCATCTCGACAACCGAAGAACGCGAGTGCTATCGCCAACGGCATGGCAGATGCTGATCCAATGTTCCTCATGTCCATCCTCGGTGCGAGCCGCAACATGGCCGAAAGCGAGAAGTCGCCAGAGTCAAGAGTACCATGGAAGTTGAGTCTTATTGCTGCATCATTCCCCTTCGTTCTTGAGTCGTCTCACATCGGCAAACGATTGATTGGCAAGCGCGTGCTGGCCTGGCCAAGGGGGGCCCGCTCTCCATGCTATCGTGCCTCGGTGCGATTGCCGCCGGCTGTCCTCTGCCTAGCCCTGGCCACAACAGTGGCCGCGTGCAAGACGTGGCGCGCGCCCGCAGCGCCTCTCTGGATCCTCGACAACATGGTCGAGATCCCGGGTGGCACTTTCACAATGGGAAGCGACAGCCAGGATGCGAATGAGAATGAAAAGCCGGTGCACTCTGTCAGCGTGAAGAGTTTTCAGCTCGACCGGACCGAGGTGACGGTGCAAGCCTTTGCCGAATGTGTGCGCGTCGGCGCGTGCAGTGAACCCGATGCCTACCGCGAAGAACGCGGCAATTTTCACATCTTCTGCAACTGGAAGAACCCACAGGATCGCTCGACCCACCCGATCAACTGCGTCGATTTCCAGCAAGCCACGGCCTTCTGCGCCTGGGCCAGCAAGCGCTTGCCCACTGAGGAGGAATGGGAATACGCGGCCCGCGCGGGTGCAGAAGGCCGAACCTACCCCTGGGGAAACGACAAGCTGGACCACACTCGGCTGAATGCCTGCGGACAGGAATGCCCAGCCAACCTGATGGCCAAGGGGTTTCCCAGATGGGCGCCCCTGTATGAAGCGGACGATGGCTGGCCGGAAACCGCGCCGGTGGGCAGTTTTCCCGCCGGCGCATCGAAGCACGGCGTCCTCGATCTGCTCGGCAATGTCTGGGAATGGACAGCGTCCGCGTACGCGGCTTACGACGGCAGCCACGCCGAGAAGAAACGAGTGCTTCGCGGGGGAAGTTGGGGCGGTGGCGAGCCGCGTACCGAGCGGACGAGCCACCGTTTTCGCCTGGTCCCTACCAGTCGCGCCCAGTTTCTCGGCTTCCGCTGCGCCCGATGAAACCGGGTGCGAAAGTCAGGCGCCCTCACGGCGAGACTGATGCACAATAGCCGCACCGACATGCGTCCCGTTTCGCGCTCCCTCTCCCATGCCATGGGCAGCTATTTGCGGCGCATCGCCGTGCACCGGCGTCCCCTGGCCAAGATCCTGGTGCTCTTTCCCATCAAGCACTCCGCCTATCTCTTCTATCCCATCCTCATCAAACTCATCATCGACCGCTTCATTCCCGCGCGTCGCCTCGACTTGATCTTCGGCACCCTGGGAGTGGTCGCGCTGCTGGGAGTGCTCAACTACTTCTGCCATCGCGCTTATACCGTGTGCGAGACCACTATCACCAAGGGCGTGTCGCGCGACCTGCGCAATCAGATCATCGAGAAACTCCAGATCCTGTCGTTGCAGTATCACGCCAGCCATGAGAGCGGGCGTTTCGTCTCGAAGCTGTTGGTCGACGTGGAGCGAACCGAGCGTTTTGCCGAGATGCTCTTCAATACACTGCTGGCGTCTGTCATCACGGTGGTGTTCTCAGTGGCGGTGCTGGCGACCGACAACTGGAAGATGCTGTTGTTCTACCTATTGTGCATTCCCTTCTATTTGCTGGTTTACCGTTACTTCAACGTGCGCTTCGGCCGCTTGCAACACGCGGCGCGCATGGCCAACGAGGACCTGAGCCAATCCCTCAGCCAGTTCATCCAGACTTCGTTCCTCAGCAAACTGCACGGCGAGGAGGAATTCGAACGAAGACGCATCGACGAGCGCAGCGTCGACATCATCCAGCGGCAGAAATCCATCCGCAAGACCATCGCCTCCTTTGGCATTATCACAGTGACCTTTTCGCAAGTGTTCACCATGCTGATTGTCGCCGTGTGCGCGACCCTGGTGATTCGCGGTGAAATGCTGATTGGGTCGTTGGTGCTGTTTCTGACCTACATCACCCAGCTCACCAACACGGTTACCAACATCATTAATCAGTTCCCCACCATCACCGAGTTCGCCGAATCGGTCTATTCGATCCAAGAGGTGCTCGATGCCTCGGAGGAGGAGCACAACCAGGGCAAAGAGAAACCCGCCGCTATTGCCGGGCAGCTCGAATTCCAGAACGTGGATTTTGCGTACGTCAGGGGAACGCCGGTCTTTGCCGGGCTCTCGCTTGTGCTGGAACGGGCTGCTACGGTTGCGCTGGTGGGCGCCTCGGGGTCGGGCAAGACCACCTTCGTGAATCTGGCTCTGGGTTTGGTGCAGCCGCAGCGCGGGCGCATCTTGCTGGATGGCCGCGACCTGGCCACCCTGGACATGCGGCACGTGCGCCGGCAGGTGGGCGTGGTCACGCAAGAGCCCATCATTTTTCGCGGGACCGTGTACGAGAACATCGCGCACGGTCGCGAGGACTACGACAAAGAGGCGGTGCACGAGGCGGCCCGGCGGGCCAACGCGCACGATTTCATCGCGGCGCTGCCCGACGGCTACGACACCGTTGTCGGCGAGCGCGGGGCCACGCTGTCGGGCGGACAGAAGCAGCGCATCGCCATCGCTCGCACGATTTTTCGCCGGCCCGCGATCTTGGTGCTGGACGAGGCCACCTCGGCCCTCGATGCTGAATCAGAGCGCGAGGTGCAGAAGGGGATCGACGGCCTGCTCGGGGGCCAGACCACCATCGTGATCGCACACCGGCTGAGCACCATCTTTAAGGCGGATCGTATTTTGGTGTTCGACAAGGGAAGGATTGCGGAATCGGGCACACACGACCAGCTGATTGACCGGCGCGGCCTCTACGCCGGTCTGTTGCAGGTACAAATGGGACTCGACGAGCACAGTATCGGAATTCTGAAACAGACCGGGCGTCGCGGCCCCGGGTAGGGGGCCGTGGCGGTGCGTGCGCGCGTCGGGCGACCGCAGGTCGCCGCCACCCAAGACGTGATGCGGGTATCCTGCCGTGGCTGGCCCCGGCATCGCGCGCTCCGCAAGTGTAGCGGTCTGGTTCGGTGCGGCATTTACCGAGCCCAAACCTTCTTGACGCTGGCCTACCTATTCTGGGACACTGCACACGTCCGACTTGTCACGCAATTGGTCCGCATTCAGGGACAGGGCGCAGCAGGTACGGGCGCGGTCACTAAGAAAGGAGCCGATACCTATGTCACAGCAGAATTTCTTTGGTCTTCGCGGAACCCTGTCTCTCGCCCTGCTAGGGGTGGTACTTGGATGCGGCAGCTCGCCGCCCAAGCCGCAGAACGCACTCCAGGCTGAAATGGTTGGCGCTCCCAAGTGGGCGCAGGGCGCTTGTCAGCTTGGTCTGCAGAACAAGAAGGCCATCTGTGGGACCGGCAGCGTGTCCGGCATGACCAACGTGGCCTTGGCCCGCTCGGCCGCCGAGGGCCGCGCGCGCACCGAGCTGGCGCGTAGCCTGCAGACGCGCGTCAAGGCGATGCTCAAGGACTATCAGGCAGCCACCCAGGGCGGCCCCGGGAACCTGACTGCCAGCGAGCAGCACATCGAAGACGTGTCGAAGCAGATCACCGACACCACGCTGTCGGGCACGCGCCTGGAAGACACCTGGATCTCGAACGCCGGCACCTTCTGGGCACTGGTCGTGCTGGACACCGAGGCCTTCAAGGACTCGATGAACAACATGAAGCAGCTCGACGACCACATTCGCGCTGCCATCGTGAAGAGGGCTGACAAGGCCTTCTCCGAACTGGACGACGCCACGGCTCAATAGCCGACGTTTGTGCGCACCACTTCAACCAGGGAAAAGGACATGAAGACGACAGTCTCCCGTCATTCTCTAGTCGCTGCTCTATCGCTCACTTCGATCGTCACTGTTGGCTGTGCCGGCAGCATCACGGTCACCCGCTTGGCACCCGCCGAGGTCAACTTGGCCGGGGTCAAGCGCGTTGCCATCACCAGCATCGGAGGCCCCGACGGCGAGACTTTTTCCACCCTGGTCAGCCAACGCATCCTCGATTCCAAACGCTACGAGCTGGTTGAGCGCGCCGAGATGGACAAGATCGCCGCCGAGCACCGCGGCGCGCTCGATGCGGCCTTTGAGCAGAATCAGGGCGTGGAAATCGGGAAACTGCTGCCTGCGGCGGCGCTGATATCCGGCCGGGTCGAAGAATCCAAGGCCAGCGACAACGTGACCAGCCGGAATGACAGCTGCACCCGGTATGAAGCCGGCAAGCTGCTGCGTTACTCGTGCACCCGCTACACCCGGTTGGTGAAGACGCGCTTCGTGACCAACGTGCGCGTTTTCGACACCAACACCAGCAAGGTGCTGGTCAGCCGGCGCCTGGTCGCGGAACGCAAGAAGGAGACCACGGCCACCGATGGCGATCCCGCGACCGTGGATACCGATGGGCTGCTGGATCAGTGCCGCAATGAGGTGGCCGACCAATTCCTCAAGATGATCGCGCCCCACCCCGTGCAGGAACATGTGGCCCTGGAAGAGAACAGCGCGCTGCCTGAGCTGAAGCAAGGCAATGAGTATCTGAGGCACAGCGAACCGGGCACCGCGGTGGAGTACTTCGCTCGCGCCGTGGCCAAGGCGGACGCCAACCCATCGCTCAAGCCCGATGTCAAAGGCGCCGCCCACTACAGCTATGGTCTGGGCAAGGCGATGGTAGGCGACTACGATGTCGCCCTGGCCGAGCTGCACTTGGCCCAGACCCTGAAGCCGCAACCGGCGTGGATGGATCTGGAGATGCGCGTGCGTACTTGGAAGAAGGACGCGGACAAGGTCAACGAGCAGATGAAGGACGCCGCAGCCGCAGCCGCGCAGTAGACGCCAAAACCAGAAGCGGAGGCAGAGCGTGACAACGAAGACCTATGTGACTCTGGCCGCGTTGGTTCCCGCTCTGCTACTGGTTTCCGCAAGGGCCGACGCCGGGTGTCCCGACTGGACTCGCAGCGGCCAGAGCCCGGAATACCCCCGGTC
This sequence comes from Myxococcales bacterium, assembly GCA_003142855.1. Lineage (GTDB taxonomy): Bacteria > Myxococcota_A > Polyangia > Fen-1088 > Fen-1088 > Fen-1137. The sequence goes on along the minus strand of PLNW01000060.1, from coordinate 10,020 downwards.
CCGTTATCTGGTGGGGCTGGGCGTGGCCGGCGGCGTGCCCAGTCAGGCCGCCGGCGAGGAGCCGGCCAAGACCTCTGCGCTGGCCGACATGTCCAAGCAGATCGTGGCGTCGATCTCGTCGACCACCACGGTCGAGGCCTCGGGTAGCTCCAGCGGCGGCGCGCAGTTCTCCATCAAGGACAAATCGACGATCAAGAGTGCCATCAAGTTGCCCGACGCGCAGATCGTCGCGCGTTGTTTCGATCCGCAGCAGGCCACCATGTACGCGCTCGCTGCCGTGGACAAGGCAGTGGCACAACAGCGCGTCAGCGTGGCCGTAGACACCGCGGCCGACAAGGCCGCGCGCGAGATGAAAGCCGTCGAGGCGGCCATGAAGAAGCGGGCGCCCATGGAGGCCCTGCCGCACCTCCTGCCCGCGCGCGAGGGGATCGACGAGGTGGAGACGCAACTCATCGTCCTGCGCGCCATCGGTGGCAATTACAAAGGCACGGCCCCGACCCGCAGCCAGTTCAAGGACCTGGCCCGTTCCCTACGTTCCAAATTGCGCGTGACCGTGATCGCCACGGGCGAGGGCTGCAAACAGGTGGCTGCCGGCGTGGTCGAGCGGCTAACCAAGCTGGGCGTGGAAGTGCAGACCGCTGACAGGGCCGCGGGCGCTGTCGTCATCAAACTCGAAGTTTCCGAAAAGGCCATGGTGCCCTCTGCCATCGCAGCCGGCATGGCGGCGCAGGAAGCGGCCAACGTGGAGGTCAAGCGCACTGACACAGACGCGGTCATTGCCGGGTTCCAGAAAGAAGGCCGTGGCGTGGGCCGCGCCGAATCTGATGCGCGCAACCGCGCCTTGACCAGCTTGGCCGGGCTCATCGGCCCAGCCGTCGAGAATGCGCTCAAGGGTCCTCTAGCCCTGGGCGCTGAAGGCGAGTAAACTCACAGTTCACCGCACTTGCTGCGCGGGAAGAGATGTAGTGCTCCGCGCGATGATTCACGAACTTCGGGCTGCCGGCGGTCAAACGCCGACAGGTGCTGGCAACAGTCACAGCGATGTCTCGCCACGCGGATTCGCGCTGGCGATCGGAATGCTGGGGTGCTGCCTGGCGTGCAGCAATTCGGGACCCGCCAGACCTGCATTGGACGCGGCCGCCGGCCGCGCTGCGAGTGATGCTGCGGTTGGCGGTGCAGCGGGCGGCAGTACGGCTGCCGGAGGCAGTGGCGGAGTGGCAACCTCGACTGGCGGCGCTGGCGGGCGGGACACAGGTGGCCTTGTCGCGGGCGGGGCTGGAGGAAGCGACACGGGCGGCGCTGGCGGAAGTGACACGGGCGGCTCTGGCGGCAGCGCCGCTGGCGGCGCGGATGCAGCGGCCGGCGCGCCAGCGCTCGATGCGTCCAGTGGCCGGCCTGATGCTCCGTCTGCGCCCAGTTTCCTTCACGTGCAAGGCAATGGCCTGTTCGACGCCCAGGGGGAAAGCGTGCGCCTTACCGGCGTGAATTGGTTCGGGCTGGAAACCTCGAATGAAGCGCCCCACGGGATCTGGGTCCGCGACTACCGCAGCATGCTCAAGCAGATGGCCGACCTCAAATTCAATTCCGTGCGCTTGCCCTGGTCCAACGCCATCATGCGCCCGGGTGCCGCGGCCGTTTCGGTCACCACCGTCGGGGAAGATGCCTACGACCACACCAATCCGATCAACGGAGATTTGGTGGGCAAGACGCCGTTGCAAATTATGGACGCGGTCATTGCGGCGGCTGGCGAGTTTGGCCTGAGGATCATTCTCGACAATCACTCGCGCGAGCCCGACGCCTACGACAAAGAAGAGCTTTGGTGGACTGCGACGACATCCGAGCAACAGTGGATTGCCGACTGGGTCACCCTGGCCACCAAGTACAAGGGCAATCCCACTGTGGTGGGGTTCGACCTCGACAACGAGCCGCACGGTGCATCCACCTGGGGCACGGGCGTGATAGCGACCGACTGGAACAACGCCGCCGAACGCTGTGGGAACGCAATCCAGGCCGTGAACCCCGACGCGCTCATCATCGTCGAGGGCGTGAGCATTGTGGGCACTGACGTCTATTGGTGGGGTGGCAATCTGAGCGCAGTCCGCACCGCACCCATTCACTTGACCCATCCCGAAAAGCTGGTGTATTCAGCGCACGAGTACGGCCCTGAGGTGCATGACCAGACCTGGTTCAGCGACGCCACTTTCCCCGCCAATTTGGCCGCAGTGTGGACCCAGCATTTCGATTTCATCATGCAGCAGGGAATTGGCCATCTGTTGCTGGGCGAATTCGGCATCAAGGACCGCACCGCCGACTCGAACAAGTCGGGGCAGTGGTTCGACACTTTGCTCAAGACCGTGGGCTCGACCTACTCATGGACCTTCTGGTGCTGGAATCCCAACTCTGGCGACACCGAAGGAATTCTGCAGACCGACTGGCTGACGCCGTGGGATTGGAAAATGAGCGCGCTCAATCCCTACCTCGCGCCGATGATCGGCCAGTAGCCTCACACTGAAAGTCGCCTCCACTGTCACTGGCACTGCGAGAGAAACACTCCGACCGTGCCGTCACCGGAATTCCCAACAGCGAGATCGGGATGGCCATCGCGATTGAGATCGCCCACTGCCAAGGACTGTGGATTGATGCCCGTTGCCCAGGTCTGCTGGGGCGCAAAGGTGCCGTCGCCGAGGTTGAGCAACACACTGACTGTGCCTGCATTGTTCGCCACAGCGAGATCGGAATGACCGTCGCCATCAAAATCCCCCACCCCGACGGCATAGGGAACGTCGCCCACAGGGTACATCACCTGTGGGAGAAACGTGCCATCGCCAGTGTTGAGAAACACACTCACCGTACTCGACTCCATGTTCGCCGCCGCGAGATCCGGGCTGCCATCGCCGTCGAAATCGCCCACGGTCACTGACGAGGGGTGGTCGCCCCCACCTGAGTAGAGCCTGGTCGGCGCACCCGTGGCGTAGGTGACCTGCGCGGGAAAAGTGCCATGGCCATTGTTAAGAAATACGCTCAATGTGCTGGACGCCCAGTTCGCCGCAGCGAGATCCGGCACCCCATCGTGATTGAAGTCACCGGCCACAAGGGAGACCGGCCCCGCGTCTGTGGGGTACATCACCTGGATATCAAATGTGCCATTGCCATGGTTAAAAAACACGCCCATGGCGTTGGGATCCACGGTGGTCACCGCGAGATCGGGGTGGCCGTCACGATTGAAATCTCCCACGGCCAGACCGAGCGGATCGTAGCCTTCCTTGGAGTAGGTGATCTCGGAGGCGAACGTCCCGTTGCCTCTGTTGAGAAATACGCCCACGTTTTCCGCTCCGGCTCCGTAGTTCGCCACGGCGAAATCGCTCTTGCCATCACCATTGAGGTCACTCACCACGAGGGAGTAGGGGCTCGTGCCCGTGGCGTAGGTGCCCTGCGGGGCGAAGGTTCCATCCCCGACGTTGAGCAACACGCTCGCCGTGCTGTTGCCGAGATTCGCAACCACCAGATCGAACGAGCCGTCGCCGTTGAAGTCACCGATTGCCACCGCACTCGGGGCAGGACCTGTGGCGTAGGTGACTTGTGGAGCAAGCTGCCACCTCACGCAAGCAGCGCTGGCTGCTGAGTCCAGGGCTGAATCCGGGCCGGTGGCGGCGAAGTGGTTCCATCCCCCATCGGCGGACAAGAGCACGTCCAAGGGCGATCTTCCACACGCTGCAAAGAGAAGAACGAGGGTGAGAGCGACGCAGGTACGCATGATCGGGATCCCCTGGCACGGCGGCGGTTCACACCATCTTGGAGTTCGCCCGTCGCCGTTGCAAGCCGGTCGCGATGCCGTGCAGGAATCCGGGATGCGTCCCTCACCATTCAAAGCGCCTCCCGACTTGGCACAGTCGCTCCCGCCGTGCCTCATAGTCCGGCATCACCCTCCCCAGCGCGGCCCAGAACCCGGCTGTGTGGTTCCGGTGCGCCAGGTGAACCAGCTCATGCGCCACCACGTAGTCCACCAGCCGCATGGCGGCCTGGATGATCCGCCAGTTGAAGCGCAGGTTGCCCTTGGGATCGCAGCTCCCCCAGCGGCGCCGCTGGTCGCGGATCAGCACCACCGGCACCGCCACGCCCAGCTTCTTGGCCCAGATCGCGGCTCGCTCGGGCAGGCGTTCGGCAGCGTGGTGCCGGTACCAGGCCACGACCGCTTTTCGCACCGCCGCTGCACTGCCCACCGGCACGGTCACCGCCAACCGGCCGCCCGTGAGCACCACCTTGGCCACCGCGCCTGCCACGATTCGCAGCCGATACTGACGGCCCAGGTACAGGAAAGTCTCGCCGTTCACGAACTCGCGCGGCGCCGTGCGCTCCGCATCCGCCGACCCACGCCGCAGCCGTTCCACGATCCATCGCGCCTTGTCATGTACCACGCGATCCAACCGCGCGATCGGCGTGGTCTGGGGTGCTGTCAGCAGGACGCCCATGGACGGGTCGATGGCGATGGACACGGTCCCGCGCCGCTGGCTGCGCCTGACCATGTACGGGATGGCCGTCAAGCCGAAGCGAACCTCGGATCGCTCAATGGCCATCATGCGGGGCGCCTCCGCTTGAGCAGGTCCACGATGCCTTCGGCCAGGCTGTCAACCCGCTCGGCTGGATAGGCCGCCGCGCGGAGGTGTTTCTTGATCACCTTGCGCATCTCGCGCTGGACGTCGTCCTTCATCTGCCAGTCAACGATCTCGGCGTGCTGGGCCAGGTGCTCTTCCAGCAGGCCAGCCAGGGCGGTCTTGGCCTCGTCGGGCTTGCCATAGGGCGAGTCGGCGTCGTCCCGCGCCTTGGCGCCCGGCAAGTGCAGTAGGCCCAGCAAACCATAGATGGCCAGGCCGGTCTGGCTCAGGCCGAGCTTCTCGGCCGCATCGGCCCGGCCTCGGATGTCCTTGGTCATGGCCTCGAACATCTTCAACTGCGCCGCCGCGTCGATGCGCTTGGCCTTGCGGTCTTCGATGATCTGCTCCAGCCGCTGGCGCAGCGACGTGTAGAAAGCAGGATCTTCTTCCAGCTTGATGTGGATCTCGTCGCGGATGGCGTGTTCCATCTCGCTGGCACGGGCCTCGTCGGTCTTGAGCGCGTTCAGCTTGGCGTCGAACTCGGGCGTGAACAGCGACACCTGCTTGACCAGGATCTGGATGCCGTCCGCGATCACGGCCTCCTCGATCAGTTTGCGCACCTTCTCGCCGCAGTCGGAAACGTCCAGCTTGCTGTCCCGGAACCGCGCGGCGGCCGTGCCCCGGATCTTGCCGAGCCAGCGGCCATCGGCCACATAGGGCAGCGCCTTCGGGTCGGGCAACAACATGTCCAGGGACTGCGCGAACCGCTTGAATGCGCTGTCGAACTCGGCCCGGACGTCTTCGGGCTCCAGCACGGCCACGCAGGTGTCGAGATCGTTCTTGTCCTTCACCCGCACGAAAAAGCGCATGGCGGCGGCGTGCCGGGCTTGCAGGCGCGGCAGCTCGTCGCCCTTGGGGTGCATGGCGCCCTTGATGTCGCTGGGTGCGAAGATGGCCAGCGCCTCTTGCAGCGCCTCGGAAACGCCCCAGTAGTCCACGATCAAACCGTAGGTCTTCTTGTCCGCCGTGCGGTTCACCCGTGCGATGGCTTGCAGCAGGGTGTGTTCCTTCAGCGGCGAGTCCAGGTACATGACCTGCTCGACCGGCGCATCGAACCCAGTCAGCAGCATGTCGCACACCACAAGGATCGACAGCGGATCGCCGGGCTTCAGGAATCGCTCGATGATGTCCTTGCGCTGCTCTTCGCTGGTGTGGTGCTTGACCAGCGCATCGTCATCCTTGTTCGACCCGGAAATCACAATGGCCGACTGGGGCGCGTTCAGGCGATCCAGGGTCTCCTTGTACAGGGCCGCGATCTCGCGCGAGCAGGTCACCACCTGCGCCTTGAAGCCGTTGGGCCGGATGAACTGGGTGAAGTGCGTGACCAGGTCCAGGCAGATGGCCTCGACCCGCTTGGGCGCTCCCGCGATGGTCGCCTCGTTGGCGTACTTCTTCTTGATGGCCTCGCGTTCTTCCTCGCTGCGGTCGGCGAACACGCGGTCGAACAGGGCGTCCAGGGTGTTGCCGACGATGCGCAGCTCAGGCAGGCGGCTCTCGTAGAAGATGGGCACCGTGGCGCCGTCCGCGACAGCTTGCTCGATGGTGTAGGTGTCGATGTAGCTGCCGAATGTGCTCAGCGTGCTGCGATCCTTCTTGTCGATGGGAGTGCCGGTGAAGCCGAAGAAGGCCGCGTTGGGCAGGGCCTGGCGCATGTTGGCTGCCAGGCCGCCGTATTGCGTGCGATGGGCCTCGTCGGTCAGCACGAAGATGTTGCGGGCCAATGACAGGGTGGGGTGCGCGGCGCGATCGCTTCGCCGCCCGGGCTCGCTGGCTGTCAATTCTTGGAACTTCTGCACCGTCGTCAGGATGGTCTTGCCCGTCGGCCCGGAAAGCAGCTCGCGCAGGTGGCGCACGCTCTCGGCCTGCTCGGGGTTGCGGAAGCCACAGGCACGGAAGGTCTTGGTGATCTGATCGTCCAAGTCAGTCCGGTCGGTCACGATCACCAGCGTGGGGTTATCCTGCCTGGGATCGTTGCGCAGCTTGAGCGCCAGCCACAGCATGGTCAGGCTCTTGCCCGATCCCTGGGTGTGCCAGACCACGCCGCCGCGATCGGTTGCCTTCTTGGCCGTGCGAGCACGCTGCACGGCCTTGTTCACGGCAACGTACTGTTGATAGCGGCACAGCTTGCGGATGATCCGACCGCTGGAGGAATCGCGCTCGAAGACGACGAAGTTCCGCATCAGATCGAGCAGCGTCTCGCGCGTGAGCAGCCCGGCCAGGGCCACATCCTGGATCGTCGGCTTTCGTCCACATACAGCCTCAAGCTCGCTCGCCGAGCGCGGCCACGTGGCCTTCCATTCGGCGAAGAACCGATGCGGCGTGGTCACCGTGCCGTACACAGCCGCCTCGCGACAGGCCGCGATCAGCACTTGGACCGTCTCGAACAGCTTCGGCGCACCCAGATCGTGATAGCGGTCTTCCAGCTCCTGGTAGCGCGATAACTGATCAATGGCCTCGGCCTTCCAGCCGTCGCCCAGGGTCGGGCTCTTGCACTCTACGATCGCCACCGGCAGCCCGTTGATGAAGACCGCCACGTCCGGGATGATCTTCTTCTTGCTGCCGATCACGCCGAACTGCCGGGTGACGACGAACTCATTCTTGGCCGGATCGTCGAAGTCGATGAAACGAACCGTCTGGCCTTTCTTGCCGTCGCCCAGGTCCTGGTCGAGCGCGATGCCCTGGGTGATGATGATGTGGACGCGCTCGCTGGCCTCGATCAGGCTGGTCGCCTGGATCATGGTCACGGTCCGCACGGCCTTGGCCAGGTTGTCGTCCGACAGCCAGCGGTTCAGGCGTTTGAGAGCAGCCGCCAGCCGCTTGCTGAGCACGACCTCCTTGAACGACTCGCGCTCGGCTTCAAGAACCTCGGGCGGGACATAGGTGTAGCCGAGCCGTTGCAGCAGCCCGACCGCCGGATCCTCGGAGAGCTTGGCCTCGTTCCAGTCGCTGCCGAGTGAGCGCGTCATGGACTTGTCTCCGACGCCAACGGCCAGGGTCTTGACGAAAACCTCGCGCGAGCGCACATTACAAGCATCAGGACTGGGCGTTCCCGGTCGGCAACTGGCCTCGGGTTTTCCCGGGGCCTTTTGTTATTCAGGGGAAGCATTTCAGCCCCCATCCCTTCACGTCGCCCGTCGAACTGCGCCGGAGTTTGCGTTCGATGACCGAATAGGCCCGATTCTCCTGCGCCGGGTCCAAGAGGTGGCGACCGATGGGTCGTGCGGCCAGATCGGCGAGCTGCAAGCCTGACGAGTTGCAGCTCTTGGGCGCAAACAGGGGTTCAAAGGGAAAATCGTCGCCTGCCCCGGTATAGGACCAGGTCACCTGGCGGTAGGGGTTTTCGCCAGAACATGCCTGGCGGAACGATAGTTCCAGGTCCTTGTCTTCTCGGCTGCCACGTCCCTCAAAGACGACGTATGTCAGGCCACAACCCGATTTCTGATCCCGAAGGAAGAACCTCAGTCGCTCCAGACAGAATTCGACGGCCAGGCCGTAGGGATTGGCCGGGTGGGCGTACTGTCGCTTCAAGGCTATCTTGTCTATGGCAGCCGCCACGACGGTGAAGGGCGCCTCCTCCATCAACTTGGTCACGTCCGCGACGAACGCAGCTCGCAGGTTCTGGTCGCGCAGGATCCTGAACGGCCCGGTCTGCTTGCGGATCTCGTGTTCGTGCAAGATGACCAGGTCGTGGCCGAAGTACCTAAACTTGAGATCCTGCACAGCGGGCACGACCTTCTGTGCGTAGTCGTCCTTGCGGAAGATGCAAAACGCCAGGACGAACATCGGATACGACGGGTCCATCGTCTCCATGCCGTGGTCACCGCTCTCGTCCACGTAGACGATGTAGTCGCTGAAGGGACGCCGTTCCGTCATGCAGCCGCATCCTCGTCCACGCGCACGTGGACCTCGCCGGTGAGGAGGACGGACATGAGGGCGGACTTCGTGTTCACCAGCGCATTCAGCGATTCTGCCTCGTGGTGCATCCGCCGCGAGATTGTGCCCAGGGCCTCGACGATTGCATGTTGCTCCGTGAGCCCAGGAAGAAGGATCGGGAAGCACTTCACATCCTGCTGATTGATACTGGCCTGCGCCACGGCCTGTTTCGCTCGACTGAGAAAGTGTTCACGTGCCCGCTCTGATGCGAGTTCCGCAAACGCGAATTCTGGCAGTACCTTGGCTTTGTTGACCGTGAGTCGCATCATGTTCGACTCAAACACCGCCGGCTCTGAGAGAGTCTGAACGAAGCCGACCTTCCCCAGGTGACTCAAGCTGTTCACGCGGTTGATGAGGATGTCATCGGTGGCGAGCCTGAAACGCTCAGTTTCCGTGTCGTCGATGCGCACGCGCCTTAGCTCATCTTCGGCCACAATCTCCCCGTTGGAGAAAGCATCGATACGCACAATGCGCACGCCCTCGCCATAAGCAGAAAGGTGCTTGTAGAGCCCATTGTCCGGGCCGCTGCTGAGCAGATCGCCAAGTGCCGCAACTTCCCACTCCTCCGGCACTTGGCCGATTTCGGTTTGTTTGAGCATTTTATGGCGGCCGGGGAGGCCCTGGGTGAGCAACTCGGCCATCATGGCCTTCTTCACGACCTGGAGCTGGTCGATCACGGCCTGGCTCGCCTCGATCGCGTCGTCCACCGATGACAGAATGGCCGCGATCTTCCGCTGCTCGGCGAGCGGGGGTATCAGCGCGTAGAGAGATGCCAGGGAAGTAAAGCCTATCGACGCGCGCCGGTTCACAGTCCCCTGTGCGAGCGTGCGGTACGTAGCCAGGCTCTCCGGCTGTTTCAGGACGCGAAGCAGGTACTCTCGCTCGATACCGTCCCGCAAGTCGAAGACCGTGTACATCGGGCTGACAATCCCGGCATCATCATCACGCAAGCAGCCGATACTCCCTTCGTCGAGGTGAATGGTCGCATACGCGAACTGACCGCGCCGGACCACCTTGTAGTTCGACGTCTCGCGGCCGTGGACTGCCTTCTTGAAGTAGTCCTCAGCCCGTACGATTCCTCGATGCTTGGTGACCGACAGTACCGAGTACTCGACTCCACCCGCCCGTTCGGCAACTTCGCTGGCAAGATCGCCGAGTCGGCGCCAAGACCAGCCGGTCGGTGTCAGGACGCGGGGAGTGCTGGCTAGGAGTCCCTCACTCATAGCCCAATTCCTTGAGGTGAGCGCTCATCCGCACCTCGGCCTCGGCGCGCTTCTTCTCAACCTCGCGAAGCCTGGTGATGGCGGCGGCTACATCGACCTTTTCGGCAGCCGCGGCGGTTTCCACGTAACGGCTGATGTTGAGGTTGAAATCGTTCTTCTCGATCTCGGCTAGGTCCACGACACGCGCGTACTTAGCACTACTGATTCAAAAA
>PLNW01000094.1 GCA_003142855.1 Myxococcales bacterium | reverse complement strand
CCTGAGCAGTCGCTGTTGGCGAGGCACTGCACGCAATGCTCGGCCGTCGTGTCGCAGACCGGTGCAGACGCGTTCTTGCAGTGGCTCGACTGCACGCACTCCACACATTTGTTGGCCGTGTCGCAGGCCGGGATGGCCGAGGTCTTGCAGTCAGAATCACCCACACATTCCACGCACGAGCCGCCTGTCATGCACACTGGTAATGTGGAGTTCTTGGTCGCGCAGCCGTCGACCAGCGCAAGCTGACTGCCGCAGGCCACGCAGGTTTGCGTGGTTCCGCAGATGGGCTTGCTCGGGTCGGTGCAATCCATGCTGCTAAGACAGCCCACGCACTGGTTGGTCTTCGTGTCGCAGAAGCCTGCAACTACGCCTCCGTCTGCCCCGCCGTCAACGCCGCCGTCCGCGTCGCCGGCGCAGTCGCTGGTCGCCACGCACTGCACGCACTTGCCGCTGGTCGGCTCGCACACTGGTGCGGCGCTGTTCTTGGTCTCGCACTCGCTCGCGGCGGCGCTGCACGCCGCACATTGATTGACCACGCACACCGGTTTCGTCGGGTCAACCGTGCACTCGCTGCTCTTCACGCAGACCACGCACTTCCCGCTGGTCGGCTCGCACACCGCAGCCCCGGCGCGGCCCGCGCAGTCGTTGTTGCCAGCACACTTCGCGCACCTGAAATTCAGGCACATGGGCGCACTGGTCGGACAATCCCGATCGACCCCGCAGCTTCCCAATCCGTCGACCGATCTCGTGTCCACTATCACGTCTGGCTCCGCGTCAAACTGGGGCGCATCAGCCGGCGCGTCCACTGGCGCATCCACGGCCCCATCAACCGCATCGCTGCCCGCCACCTCGCGCCCGGCCACTTCACCGCTGCCTGCCACATCCAAGCCACCCCCCACTTCAAGGCCGCCTACCACATCGCGCCCGCTCGCGTCCGCTGGCGCAGCAACATCGGGCCCGCCATCGGGCACACGCACGCAAGTGGAGGCGTCGGTGCACATGTAGCCATTCAGGCACTGATCGCCAGGCGCGCACTTGCTCCAGTCGCGCTCGACTTTGTCACAGGCGAACAACAGAAAGAGTGGAAGGACATATTGGATTCGCAGCTTCATGGGTTGCCTCACCAGGTAAAGGAATAGAAGAGGATTCCGCCGACGATCACGGCTCCGATGCCGCCGCCAAGGAAGCCGGCGCCAGGTCCTGTGGTGACATGGTGCTGGTCACAGATGGTCGTTTGTCCGGCCTTGCACGTCGCCTGACCGTTGAGGTGCAAGAGATATCCGCCGTAGACTGCCGCGGCCACGCCCAGGGCTGCCAGGGCCACGCTGCCCACCTGGCCGATGCGCCTGCCGGTCGAGCTGGCCGGCGCGGGCTCGGGCGCGGGAGCCGGAGTCGGCGGCGCCACGTCCAGGGCCGGAGGCGGCGGCGCCGGAGGCACGGGAACCGGCGGCGGGGCTGGCGCAGGTTCCTCAGCCTCGAACACGCGCGTGCAAAGCGCGGCCACCCGGTCGCGCAGGGCCGTGTGCAGGTCCGGCAGCGTGCAGATGTCGCAGCTCTTGCCGTCGGAGCTGAGCGTCTTGCCGGCGCGTGCGTCCCACATCTGCAGCTGCAGGGTGAACGCGCCCTTCTTGAACACCGATTCCACGCGCAGCACGTGAGTGGCGCCGGTGGCGCCGTGGATCGCGATCATGCACTCGGGCTGGTTGCAGTCCCCGCCCGCCGCGGCCTTGGACTCCGCGAAGGGCACGACCCCGGCACCCAGCGAGCCCACCACGTCCTCGATATCAGCGCGCAGGCTGGCCGCCTCCCCGCGCGGAAGCTTGCTGCTGCTCGCCTCGACGATCGCCACACGATGGGCCGCGGCTGCGGCTGCGCGAGGAACCAGGACCGATGCCACGATGACCCCAAACAGGCCGACGCGAAGGAAACGCATGCGCGCACAATCGCGAGATTCGGCAATGCCGTCAAGGGGTTACTGGAATTCGTAGTGGGGAGGCCCAGGCCGGCACCCTCACCCGCCGCGCTTCGCGCGTCGGCCTCTCCCCCTCGGGGCGAGGCGATATGGCCGCTGCCGCGGCCGTGCGAGAATTCGGCAGCGGGCTGACCGAGCGAGCATTCTTATTCCCTCTCCCCGATTGCGACCGCAAGCGGGAAGAGGGTCAGGGTGAGGGGCGATCGACGTTCAGCGCAGCAGAGATAGCGGTCAGCACAGCATCGAGGTTGCGAAAGACCAGGTCGGTTGGGAAACGCATGACCGCAATGCCGTACTGAACGAGGTAGCTCGCGCGACGGGCATCGCGGTGCTGGGTCGCGGGTTCGAAGTGCTGGCCGCCGTCGAGCTCGATGGCTAGGTTTCGTTCGGCGCAGAAGAAGTCGAGGATGAAAGGGCCGTAGGGATGCTGGCGGCGAAATTTGAAGCCTGCAAGGCGGCGGCTACGAAGGTGATACCAGAGGAAAGCCTCGGCATCGGTTGAGCTGCGGCGAAGTTGTCTGCGGCGGGCGAGTGGCGTGTCCATGTCTTTGTTCTCGGCAGGCACGAGACGATGTTGCCCCCGCGTTGATGGAAATTCCGCTGGGCTGCGATCTCCAACGACCTCGTGGCCCTGGGGAGGCACGCCGCTCGCCCCTCACCCGCCGCGCTTCGCGCGTCGGCCTCTCCCCAAAGGGGAAAGGCGATTGGGCCGCTACCCGGCGCGACCCACAGCCCACTCGGCAAAGGCGCCAAGGTCATCAAGGTGGGTGCGGATGATCTCGCGCACGATGTCCAGGTTCAGGGCCTGGTAGTCATGAACCGCGACGTTGCGAAAGCCGACCATGCGCCGCAACTTCTCGGCCTGTTCGCGCGGGAAGAGACCCGCGCTGGCCAGGATATCGAACGCCTCGCGGCTGTCCTGGGGGATTCCGAGCTGCTGCACGCGCACGAAGTGCATGGCCAAGTCGATCGCGGCTTCGCAGGCGCGTTGCAGGTTCACGATGATCGAATCCTGGCGGGTCAGATCATCGCGCAGGTTGCGCTCGTCGCCCGCGTACACTTCGCGCACGCGGCGGATGCAACGCTCGATGACGGCGGCTTTGTTCAGGGCGACGTCATCCATGGACTCGTCCCCTGGCGCGCACGTCGTTCAGGATCTCGCGACGTTCCTCGTTCAAGCGAGCATAGGAGGAAAGCGCGAAGGCCTCGAAGGCCGCGCGAGGCGATGGCTGCGGGTCGAGCAACAGAACCGCATCACGCAGCACTTCCACGCGCATGACGGTCGAGGCCTGGCGCAAGTCCACGAGATCTACATTCCGGTGCGCGAGGGCCGCCAGGTCTTCCTGCAGCTTCCAGCGCTCGACCGGGTCGAGGCGATTCTGGGCCAGAACGGCCAGGTCGATGTCCGAGTCCGCCGCCCCGTCGCCGCGCGCACGCGAGCCGAACAGATAGAGCGCCACAATCCCGGGCACGCGGGCGGCGACGGCGCTGGCGAGGGTCTCGACTATGCGATCAGACACCGTTCCACTATACCCCACGGCCGCGCGCCTTCCCAACTCGCGCCGCCTCTGCAATCTCGCGCAATCGCCGGTCGAATGCAAAAGACGTGCGCTGGATGACCCAGTCCCATTTCCAGGCGGGATGCCTACGGACCCTGCTTGGCGCGCACCAACTGCAACTGGCGAGCGATGCGCGCGTTGCCCGGATCGCGCGCCAAGGCCTTGCTGAGCAGGCGCTCGGCTTCGTCGAGATTCCCGCGCTTGAACGCGATGGCGCCCAGCAGGGCGTCGGCCTCGTGGTTGCCCAGGGCAGCGGCGTGGCGGGCCTCGCTCTGCGCGCGATCCAGGTTGCCCTCGTCAAAGGCAGCCTGGGCCCGTTCGAGCAGCGCGGTCCTTTCCGCTAGAGACGCATCAGGGCTGGGGCGCGACGAATGAATAGCAGCCCCGCCGGTCGGGACGGCAGGGCGAGAATTCGCCGGTGGCGCGGCCGGTGCGTTGGCCTGTGCGGGCACGGTGGCTGGCAACGGCGCTGCCGCAGGAGCCGCGCTTTCTGGCGCCAGGATCGCCGACGGAGCCGCGGGCATGCCGACCGCAGCAGCCGGCTCAGGCGCATCGCTGGCCCGGCGCAGGTGCAAGAAATCGTAGGCCAAGAAGCCCACAACCAGGAGCGCGCCCGTGATCGCCAGCGCGACCACGTGCCAGCCACGTCCGCCCGCTTGCGCCGCGGCCTTCCTGCGACTTCGGCGCTTGCCCGGCGCAGCCGTCACGCTGGCAACCGCTGCGGGCGCAGCCGAAGCCGCCTCGGCTGGCGCAGTTCCAGCGCGCAGGGTTCGCCGCGCGACTGAAACAAGTTCGGCGCGCTCGGCCCGCTCGGCCCTGGCATCGAACGAGCCCTGCATGAGCTCAGCCAGGATGGCCTCGCCCGAAGGAACCACCGAGGCAAATGGCGCCAGGGCAGCCGCCAAATCCGCCGCGTTGGCAAAGCGGGCTTCGCAGCGTTTGGCCAACGCACGCGCCACCACTTCATCAAGCGCGACCGGCACCGCCGAGCTGAGCCGCGAAGGTGCGGGCGGATCGCGTTTGAGCAGGTCTTCCAGCAAACGCTGCCGGTCGGTCGACGGCGCGACCACGCGATCGCCGTCCATAGTGGTGCCCACCGGGCGGCCGGTGAGCATGGTCCACAGCACCAGGCCCAGGGTGTAGATGTCGCTACGCCGGTCAAGCGAGCGGTTGCGCGCCTGCTCGGGCGACATGAAGGCCAGCTTGCCCCAGCGCTGGCCGGGCACAGTCAAGCCGGCAGACAACTCGGAGCGTGCGATTCCGAAATCGAGCAGCTTGACCTCGCCCGCGTAGGTGATGCGGATGTTCCCGGGCGTGACGTCACGATGAATGAGTTCCAGGTTCTCGAAGTCGTGGGCATAGGCCAGCCCACGCGCCACCTCGCAGGCCACCTGCACCGCTGCGGCCACCGGCATGGGCCGGCCCTCGCTGGCCGCGCGGTCGAGCAATTCTTGCAGATCGTGGCCGTCGACGAATTCCTGCGCGATGAAGGGCTCGCCTTCGATGTCTCCCACCGCGTGGGTCTGCACGATGTTGCCGTGAACCAGGCGGCGCGCAATGTCGGCTTCATGGTGAAAGCGCCGCAGAAACTCCGCATCGCCCCGCCGCTCCTGCAAGATGCGCTTGATCACACAGAAGGTTTCCAGGCCGGGCGGTCCCGACATGGCCAGAAAGACCTCGCCCATGCCGCCCTCGCTGAGCGAGCGCAGCAGAACGTAGGGACCGAAGCGCACCGGAAATTCGTTCACCGGTCGCCAGGCTAACCCAATTGGGGCGCGGGCGGAACCAGCCCTTTCTCCGCCCCGCATCTGGCCGATCGCAACTTGTCTACGGCTTCTCGATTGCCACCGCGGCCACGCTTTCGATGGCGATGGCCGCGACCGCAGCCGCGTAGTCCAGGTCGATGTTCTTCATGGTGTCGTCGGTGTCGTGGTACCCGGTGCGGTTGATGTCGTAGTTCTCCATGAAGAGCACGACCGGGATGCCCAAATCCGAGAAGATCTGCCCGTCGGTGTTGTACAGCGACGAGCGCGGCTCCCATTCGACCCGCACCTCGCCGGCCACGGGCAAGGGCGCGAAGGGCGGCGGCACTTGCTTGCCGTCGGGCGTGCGCTGCGCGCGGCCCAGGCCCCGCCGCTCCGGGGCTGCTTCCCGCGCCTGATGATTCCAGCGCTGGTTGGCCAGATGGGCATGGAGGGCCAGCCGTGCCGAGCCCGCGCCCTCGCCGGAGGCAATCTGGAACACGTCGCGGTCGTGGTTGTTGTTGTGCCCAATCATGTCCAGCACAAAGGCGCCCACAACGCGCACCGCGGACGCGTCCCAGGTGCTGCCGTCTTCCGCGGTCAGGCACAGACTCTTTTCCACCAGCGCCTGGCCCAAGGCTCGCGCCCCCAAGCAATCCGACGGGAATTCCTCGCCGGTCAGGTGCACTAGCCAGATGTCGCGTTCCAGCCGGCCGGCGCGCGCCAGCGGCAAGAAGACCTCCGCGGCGGCCAGCAGCGTGGCCGTCGCCGAATGGTTGTCGTCGGCACCGGCGGCCGCCGCACGCAACCCGTCCCCGCCGCGCTCTTTTTCAAAGACATCCTCCATGTACGCGGTGTCGTAGTGGTCCGCCATGATCACCGCCTGAGTGCGATCTTTGCCGGGAATGACCACCACGATGTTGCGCTCCTGCGCCTGGCCTTGCTGATTCTGCGTCCACGCCTCTGACCACGACAGATCGAATTCGGTGCGCCAGGTGAAGCGATGATCGAACACCTGGGCGCGGCCCTGCATGCCGTGGCGCTCGATGGCTTCGCGATAGCGCTGGTGCAGGTGCTGGCCCAGCCGATCCAGATCGCCACGCGTGCCGGCCTCCACCTGCGCCGCCCGGGCCGCTGCTCCGCCGGTTCGTCCTTCATTGATCACCACGCGGTCGGCAGTTTCCTTGTTTCGGAATTCGCCCTCGGCCAAGGCCGCGATGGTCCGCCACAGCGATTCTTCAAACGCGCGGGTTGTGGTCTTTCCAANNGCCGCAGCCGCGGCGTCGCTGGCCAACTGGGGCAGCTTGTCGAGCCACGCGCCCAAGGTCGTGTCCTTCGCGATGCGCAGCAGCGCGCGGGCGAACGAGCCGGGCAAGGGACCGGCGAGATACTCGCGAAAATCGAGGAGCTTGCGCAGGTTCTGGGCGGTGGTGTGGCGCAGCTGACCTGGCTCGCGCGCGAACAGCTTGGCAGCCTGGCGATGGCCGGGGCGATCGAGAAGATTGGCCGCGAGCGCGAGCGAGCCCTCGCCGGTGGGCGCGGTCGATTCAGCGGTGACGCGGCCGAGACGCAGCGTCTCTTCATTGAGTTCAGCCTGGTCGCCGCCGGGATGGAGCCGCGCCAGCAAGGGCAAGTGCCAGAACAGCTCGCGGGTTCCCGCCCGCATCGGCGGGTAGTACAGCCGGTAGCCGAAGCGGCCGCCACGGTCGAGCATCTCGGCAGCGCGTTCCAGTTCGGCCTGGCTGGCGCGGGGACCGTCGAGTAGCAGCTGGTAGTCGTGGCTCCAGATCTGCGCGTTGCGCGCCATGGGCTTGCCGTACAGGCCGAGATCGTCTGGGTTGGTGGAGAAGAGTGCAACCGTGACCTCGTCGGTGAAGGCGCCGTCGCCCACCAAGGCTTGGTCGCGCGGCGTGCGCTGCCAGCGGTGGGTGCGCTCAATGTGGCGGACCATGCGATGGGAACCCGAGGGCCGCGCCTGACAGGGATCGTGCTCGTCGAGCCACCCCGACTGGGGAATGCGAAGCGTGTATCCTCCTTGCACGCGGGGAAAGAGATGCAGCAGCGGAATCTGCGTGGCGCGCGGCAGGGCAGCGGCCAGCTTGCGATAGCCAGGATGTCCGGAGAACACGTGGCTGGCTGGCGTGGGCAGAATGCGCAGCGTCCCGTCGAGAAAGGCCTTCTGCAGCGAATTGGGCAAAGCAGCGAATGGCTCCAGGGTGAAGAGCGTGTGGATCCGCTCAGCCGGCTCGTGCTCGCGCCACAGGCGAGCGCGGGCGAACCCAGGCAGCTCGGCCTCCGCGCCGAAAAAACGCAAGCCCTCGCCTGGGAGCGGCGTATCGCCGCTGGCCCATGCCATGAGCCGCAGGAAACGCTCCTCGTCACTGTCAGCGAAGCCGCGCCAGAAGACGGCAGCGGCTGGCTGATGACTGGCGCCGAACACGGTCCAGCGCACGTTGCCCTTGTCGTCCTGGGTGCGCGACAACGCCAGCGCCTGCATGACGAAGAAGGGACGCTGCGGGTAGCGGCCCGCGCGGGCGGCAGCCGCCAGCGCCTCGGGCCAGGCCAGGTTGCCGTCGAGCAGAGTGTGCGAGAACTCGTGGGTCGAGCCCGCGGCCAGCTTGCGCAGTTCGAGCACGAGGTGGTTCGCGATCTTGGCCAGGCCAGGCCGCAGCTCGTGCTCCTGTTCATACTCGTCGACAGCGACGCCGTACTCGTCACACACGCTGGTGTTGTCCGCGGCGCCGCCAGCATCGCAAGCCGTGAAGGGCTTCAACCCCACGAACGGGGGCGGCATGAATTCCGAGTAGGCGGGCACGGGGAAACGCCCTGGGCCGAGAAAGGCACCTGCCGCTTCCTTTTCGATCTGGGACCACGCTGTCTTGTCCTGCATGGGACTTAGGGTAGTGCCGATGCCTCTTCTCCGCTAGCATGGCCACATGTCCGTTCTCTTCGACGTGAAATTCCAAGACGCGCAGATTCTGTTGCGCGCCTTCGAGCCGACTCCGGACGAAGTGCGCGGCGCCGCGGCCGAGCTTTCCAGCTACTACAACGACGCGCACAACCGGGCCATGTTGACCCACGAGGAAGACATGTCCGCCGAGGAGGTGGTTGAGTACTACGCCGAGTCGTGCGCACGAGGGGATCGGCTCTTCTTGCTTGAGCAAGACGGTGTGCTAGTCGGGGACGCGGACTTTCGTCAGTTCGACGCCGAGTCGGCCGAGTACGCCATCATGATCGGCGCACGCAACCTGCAGGGCCGAGGACTGGGCCGAAAGTTCACCACCATGCTGCACGCCTTGGCCTTTCGCGGCCTGCACCTGGCCCGGGTGTACGTGACCATCCTGCCGGCCAACGGCCCATCGATACGACTGTTCCAGCAGCTCGGCTATGCACCGGACAGCAGCCCGCGGGCGCGCAGCCTGATCGACGAAGAGAGCGACGTGACCCTGTCAATGGATCGCGCGGCCTTTGAAAAGCAGCACGGCGCGATGATGGACCAGGTGCAGTTCGCGCCGCGGAAGTGATGGTGTCGCTCGGGGCTTCGTTCTCGAAAGTGGCGCTGCGGTCGTGAATAGTCCCTCCCCGTTGGCCGCGCCCGCTTCCTGGGATCGCTGGAGCCCGCTCGCGCGTCGGGGAGTCGTGGCCGCGGTGGCGGTCGCCTTGATGGTCTGGGCCTTTCTCAGGTGGCGGCACAGTCAGGCCGTGTTCGACGATGCCTTCATCTCCTATCGTCATGCCCGCAACCTCGTCGCCGGGCACGGCCTGGTCTTCAACCCCGGCGAGCACGTGGAGGGCTACACCAACTTCTTGTGGACCTTGATCGCCGCCTTGGGCATCGCCCTTGGGCGAGACCCGCTGGCCACCACGCGGGCCGTGGGCGTGGCCGCGTACCTCGGCACGATTCTGGTTGGTGTCGTGGCTACCGGCCGTCACATCCGTCGCGGGCGCGATGTCCTGGTGCTGGTGCTGTTCGCGCTGCTGGTTCTGCCGCCAACCTACCCGGCCTTCGCGGGTTCCGGGCTGGAGACGTCGTTCGTCGGTCTGATGGTGCTGCTGACCGGGCTGGCGCAGCACCTGGGAGCGCCGCGCACGGGGCTGGGAAAATAGCTGGCCGGCGTGCCGCCTCTCGTGGCAGTGCTCACACGGCTCGATGCCGGGATCGCCTGCGCAGCCAGCGCGCTGGTCCTGGTCATCGCCGAACCTCGCTCGGCCACGGCGCTGCGGGCGCGGCTGCGGCCGGCGATCGGTCCGACGGCGATTGGGCTGGCGGCTTACCTCGCTTGGAAGCTGCACAGCTACGGCGAAATCCTGCCCAACACCTACTATGCGAAGGCCGCGGACTTGGCGAGCTTTGGCCTGGGCATCGAGTACCTCTTCGGTTTTGTGCGGAGCTGTCCCGTCTCTCTGCTGCTGGTGGCTCTCACGCTGTTCGCGAGCCTAGCCGCGCAGGATCCGCCAGCCGGACGTTCGCGCGCTACGCTGGGTTTGCGCTGCTGGCACAGGCGATTTTCGTCGCCAAGGTGGGCGGTGATTTCATGGAGTACCGCCTGATGTGGGAATACTGGCCGGTGCTGGTGGCCGGCGCTGCCATGGGCGCCTTCGAGCTGCTGCGCAGGAGCCTCGCGCTCACAGCCCTGGCGCTGGCGGCGTCGCTGGCCCTGGCCCGAACTCCGGTGGTGCTCGAGATGGAGCACGGCATGCAGTCGGTGCAGGAGATGGACGGCATTGCACAGAGGACGCGTCTGGTCGGCGTGGCGCTCAACACGGCCCTGCCGCCCGACACCATCATCGCCACCCGGGCAGCCGGCATGGCCTACTTTCCGCCAGGTCTTCGGGTCATCGATCAGTGGGGACTCAACGATCCGGTGGTGTCGCATTCGCCTGTTCCTGGGATTCGCACGCGCGGGCATGTCAAGCAGGCTTCCCGCGACTACCTGGAGGCGCGCGGGGTGAACCTGGAATTCGGCCATCCCATGCTGTGTCGCTGCTCGCAGCCGCGCAAACAGACCCAGCCCAACGTGTTCATCCGCCTGGGCAGCGCCGACGAATGCGTGCGCTCACGCTACCTGACACCGACGGCGGAACTGACCCGACACTTCTGCTCGCACCCCGAGCGCTTCGTCCTTCACTTGGTGGACTGCCCTGCCACGGCCGGACCAACGACCGCACCAGCTGCGGACGACGCACGGCAGTGAACGGCTAGAAACTGAAACTCCGCCGCCACCGCATCGATCATGGTTTCGCGTGTCGCGTAGTCCGAGAAGAACGCGGCAACGACAAATGGCTGACCTGCCAGCAGTCCAAGTTCCGCGGCAAATCGATCCGGATCGGAAGGCTCTACGCCGCATCCAAGACCGGGTTCCAATCGTGCCACAGCCTGCCTCCGGACTGGTATTGGATGACGCAACCCATGGCCAGAAGATCATAGTCCTCGCCAGCCATTGATGATGGGCGATCATTGTGGACCTTCCGAAGCCGTTCGAGCTGAGCCGGGCGAAGCTTCAAACGGAACGTATTGCGAATCCGCGCGAGCGCGAGATTCATGCCATCCAGGCTAGGAGCCGAACGGCCATCAAGCGAGGCTTCGACAAAAGTCTCTCTCAGGATCTGAAGAAACTGACGTGGAATCCCGCCGCTGTTGAGAACTGCAAGAGCCAGCAGCTCCGGCGGCAACTTCTGGCCCGTACCTTTCAACCGCTTGGCCGCGAGCTCCTCAAAGAAACTCAGAGCTGGAATTCCGTCTGGCGTTTCAGAAACTGCCAGGGCCGGGAGAAATACCGTGTCGGTGATGTGTCGCTCGGCCTGATCCCACTCTGGCCGATAGACGAGAAGGGGCGGAACAACGAACAAAGCGCGCACCGGCCAACCGGCCAGGGCCTCGCCATTGGTGGCAAAGATGGCTTGCCCGGTCGCCGTGGACAACTTCTCCAATCCGTCAAACAGAACCACGACCGGTCGACCGAGGCTGGACTCGATCTCGCGAATGACGAAAGCGCTTTCTTGAATCGCGTAGCCAATTGAACTCATCCTCTTCCCTGCAAGAAACACGGGCCCCTCGTTCCAAGACAGACCCCAATGTTTCGCACGCGTCTTGAGTTCGGTGGAAGGACTAAAGCCCAGCGTCATCGCACCGAGGAGCGCAGCGTAGGCGGCGAGCCGAATAAGGTCGATCAATCCGATCCGACTTAGGTCGAACGTCAACCCGGGCTGAACAACCACCGCGAGCATCTTCTCGTCGAGGTCGTGAGCCAATCGGACGATCTCGGTGCTCTTGCCCGACCCGGACTGCCCCCAGAGGACGACCTTGGCCCGTTGGGCTTGAAGCAATTGAGCCAGACGGAGGCGGATTGGCGGCTGCCTCTCGACATAGAGCTTCTCCAACTCTTCAGATGCCAACGCGCGGTTTGGGTCGAGCGCCGACAGCAAAGCGGAGAAATCCACCGAAGTGTCCACAGTTCAAAGCTAAGACCTGCCGCGACGGCGGTCAAGCGGGCAGATTTCACGCCTGACGAGGTGCCAGCCGCGAGACCACCCACCCATGCATTCTCTCCGGCGGCAAGGAGGTCGATGTGGGCAGCAGCGTCACGCATGCTGGTGGCGATCCACGAAACTCACCTACTCGACCACGGCCACCAACTGGCGGAGGGCGTTGCTCACCGGATGGGCCGGCTGTTCGCCCGAGGCGATGCAGTCCAGGCCCGCCTGGACACTGGCGACCTCGTCGAGATCGAAGGATCTTTGCACCAAGCGGTCGCGGCCCCAGGTGCGAAGGTTCGCGGCATGCAGTTTCGCCATGACGGCCGCTGGCTGTTGCAGCATAACCAATCGGCTCGACAAGATCCTCCAGCCGCGCGAGCGCACGCGCGCGTCCAGCTCTGCACCGACTTCAAGCGACTGGCCGTAGCCTGACTGCAGCGCCGCGACGAGCTCATAGTAGCGGGCAATTGTGGGATCATCAGCACGCAGCCAGGCCGTTTCTTGCACCAAGAGGCGCGCGCCCGGTCGGGCGGCCGCTGCCCATGCGCGCAAAGCCGTGCCCGGATCGTGCAGATGCGTGAGCAGGAAGCGACAGAAGAGGACGTCCGCGGGCGCGGTGGGAAACGGCTCTTGCGTGACATCGTGGCAGACGAACCCGATGTCTTCTTCGGACGCGCGCTGGGCGTCCTGGAGAAAGCGCGGCGAGGCATCTACGCCGGTGGTCCAGCGCGGCCGCAGCATCCGGTGCAGGAGCCGGGTGGTGTATCCCGGTCCGCATCCGAGATCGATGGCATGTTCAGGCTCGCTCGGGCCCCATTCTTCGAGAAATGCCTGCGTGGCCGGTTGATAGGCGGAGGCCAGCAGCGCCAATCGCTGCGCGGCCGTGTCGGTTTCACCAAAGGTGTAATGGTTCGTGGTGCTGATCATCGTCTGTCGCAGCCCGATGTGCACCCAAGACAGAGACCATGTCCCGGGTGCGTCCGGGCGGCCTCTCCTTTCGTGTTCAACAGAAAAGACTGGCAGCGCCCAGGCTAGCGCCACCACCAACACGCGGTCTTCACGAGCATCGAAGTTCGGAGGCACGCGTGCATGATGCGAACAGTGTAGCGAATCAAGCCCCGTTGTCCAGCCAGCCCGGCTCGCCTGCTATATTGCGCCGATGACTTTGCCCTCCGAGCTGCAGTGGCTAGACGGCGTGGCCGTGTCTGTCGTCGCGTGCGACACCGCCGGCGTTTGCACCTATATCAATGAACGCGCTTGCCAGATGTTCGCCAAGGATGGCGGCCGCGCCTTGCTGGGACGCAGCCTGATCGACTGTCACCCGGAGCCGGCGCGGTCACGCCTGCTCGACTTGCTGCGCACCCCGCGCGCGAACAGCTACACCGTCGAGAAAGCGGGAAAGAAGAAGCTCATCCATCAGACGCCCTTCTCGCGTGAGGGTGTCTTCGCCGGCGTGGTCGAAATTGCTATCGAGCTGCCAGAGCAGATGCCGCACTTCGTGCGCTGATTCTACTTTCGCAGGCTAGCCAGGCCCGGGAACGACGTCACTGCTTGCACGACCATGGCGGGTGGAATCTCGCCGCGGCGTCGCTTGCGCGCGATCCATTCCACCGCGGGTCCCGAGGCTGGCGGGGTCACCACGGTGCCGCGCAGCCGGCCTTCGCGCACCAGGCGCTGTCCCAAGGTCGGGGTCCCGTCGCAGCCGACGATGGGAATCTTGTCGAGCGGTTGGTTCAGTCGAACCGCGGCATCGCGCGCGGCCTGGCGCAGCCCCAGCGCCATCTCGTCATTATGCGCGACGAAGACACCGGGCACTTCCGTATCCTTGCTCATGTTCTTCAGCCAGCGCTCGAGCGCCAAGCGCGCGCCCTCGCTGGTCCAGTCCGCACTCAGCGTCACCAGCCGGTAAGGCTCGACCATAACGGACTCCAGTCCTTCGAGCCTCTGCCGCGCGGATGTGGTGCTGAGCGGCCCGGTCACGCACAGAACGCAGCCGCCGTCGGGCATGAGCGCGCGAACCTGCTGGCCGTGAATGCGGCCGATCTCGGCCTGTTCCGGGCTCACTGCGAAGATGGCCCGGTCAGCGAATTCCCGGCGCAGATCTTCGATGCAACCCGCTTCGCGGTTGAGCATCACCCACTCCACGCCGGCCTCGGCTGCGGCGCGCACCGCCGGGGCCACGCTCTCCTCGCGAACCGGAGCCACCAGCACGGCCACCAAATTGTTGGCGTGCGCGTTCCCGATAGCCGCTTGGATCTGCGCCAACTGTCGCCCGGCATCGTCCTGCGCAGACTCGACCTCGACGGCAAATCCCGCACGCTTGCCTTCGCGCAGGGCCTCTTCCTTGAGTTGTTGCTGATAGTCGTTCTCGGTAGTGCGGAGGAACAACCTGATGGTGCCTACCATGGCGGATATTGTCGCATGAATTTGCCGTGATGTCGGCTACAAAAAACGCCCCTGAAGTCCGATCACACTGCGATGCGCTGACAGGCGCCCCCAGCGCGGGCTAATCCCGCGCTGGTTCGCCGCTTGATTCGTTCCGATTCCGGGCAGCGCAGATACGGAGACGCGATGGGGTAGACTACGCTTCGTGGTCTGGACAGCCCCGAAGCGATACACCGCTCGCAGCGCCCGTGCGCCCATCGCTGCCGCAACACCAGGGCCTTTCCGGGACGTGAGACCCTAGCTATGGGAGCCACCCGCACATGTCCCCTCTGTGGCGGCACTTTCTCCGGAACGCTGGATCTGTGTCCCGATGACCGCACGCCCCTGTTCGCACCCGAGGTGGTCGCTCGGGTCGGCATGCTGCTCAAGGACCATGAGATCCAGGGCGTGATCGGCGAGGGTGCTATGGGCGTCGTGTACCGCGCCCAGCACATCGTGCTTGAGAAACCCGTGGCCATCAAGGTCCTGCACGACCGGTTCGCCCGGCAGACGGACGTGGTCGAGCAGTTCATCCTCGAAGCCAAGGCCGCCAGTCGCATCCGCCACCCCAACATCATTGACGTAACCGACATCGGCACCACGCCTGACGGGATGGTGTTCCTGGTGATGGAGTACCTCGAAGGAGAGAATCTGGAGGAACGCCTGCGCCGGGTTCGTCGGCTGGCGCTCTTCGATGCGGTCAATATCGTGGGACAGGTGGCGCGCGGCCTGGGCGCAGCCCACGAGCTGGGCATCGTGCACCGCGATCTCAAACCTGCAAACGTCTTTCTGCTCACCCGCGAGGGACGGCGCCACGTGGTTCGCCGTTCCGCCGACCAGAGCGGCGTCCATTTCGAAGTTGCGCCCGAAGGAACCTACGACGCCGTCAAGCTGGTCGACTTCGGCGTGGCCAAGTTCATTGACCTGGGCCCAGGCGCGGCCACACAAGGCGGCGTGATCTGCGGCACACCCTTGTACATCTCTCCCGAGCAAGCCCAGGAACAACCGGTCGACGGACGCACAGACATCTACTCTCTAGGTGCCGTGTTCTACGAGATGATTACCGGCGTGGTCCCGTTCACGGGGAAGTCGATCCTGGAGATCCTGAACGGCCATGTGACAGGCACGGTCATTCCCCCCAGCCAACGCGCACCCGACGCCGGCATCGACCCGCACACCGACGCGGTGGTGCTGAAATGCTTGGCCAAGGATCCCACAGACCGCTTCGCCAACACCGACGAACTCATCGACGCTCTCCGCGGTTGCGTGGGCGACCGCGCGTTTCTGCGAGACGCGGAACGGCTGCCGGGCATCCGAGAGTCTGGATTCGATCTTTCGCGTTCGATCTCGGCGGCGCGCCGAAGTCCTTCGCCGCAGCCCGTGCGCGTTGAGGACGGGCCCGCGGACATGAGCGAGCCGGCGAGCGACGAGGAGCTGGCACACATCGACTCGCTCGGAACGAATCGCTTCGCGCGCACCATGCGCATCCCCAGTCTCCGCGCGCAGGGGAAGTCGCAACTGTATGTCGCCGTGGCCATCGTGCTTCTGACCGGAGTGAGCTTCGCTCTGTGGTACCTGCGCGCCGGCCACGCGCCCGAGGGGACGCAACCGGTACCCATCGCGACAGCAGAGCCCCTGGCGGTTCAGCCTGCCCCACCTCCGGCCACTGCGACGCCCCCTCCGGCGGTCGAGGCGTCCGCGCCACTGCCCGTGCCTTCGGCGAAGTCCCCATCGAATTCGCCACCACCAAGCGCAGGCAGGATGCCAGGCAGGCCTCACCGCGCGGTCGAGGAGAGCTCCCGTCGCACGCCCCCTGCGTTGCCATTGTTCGAGCCCGAGTCCCAAGCCCCTGCCCCAGCCGAGCCGGCGCCGCCTGTCGTAGCGCCCGCCCCTGTTCCCGCTGTGCCCGAGCACCCGGCTGGGGATTCCGCCGCCCTGGTGCACGAAGCCCAGCAAGCATGGCTCAGGCACCACTATGCGGTTGCCATCGACAGAGCGCGCTCGGCGCTGGCGCTGGCCCCGGACCAGCCGCTAGCCTATCAGATCATCGCGGCGTGCTCGTGTGCCCTGCACGACGCTGAGGAGGCGCAACGGGCTGCGGCCCACCTCGATGCGGCGAAGCGAAAGCTGGTGCGCACTGTGTGCGAAAAAGACGGCGTCATGTTGAATCCTGAGTGATCCCGATCACCTTTGCTTCGGCAAGCCGTCATCCACGACGGGTGCTCTTCGACTGTGGCGACGAGTCATGCGACCGCACTCGCAGCACAGGCGGCGGGTGCCGTTGTTGGTCCACACATGGTCACGTAAACTGGTCATATGAAGTCGATGCCGGCATCTCGATTCCAGGCACGCTGGACGCCTTTGGTGGACGTACCCCTGTGCCGATCCGATCATATCTCACCGTCCGCTACGCCTCGATGGTGCCATCGATGAGCGTGATCGCTCGACCGCCAATGTCGATGCGGGACCCACCATCGCTTACGCTGACCAGCAGTCGGGCATCCCGACCCATCTCTTGTCCCTGCACAGCCGAGTAGCGCGTTCCGATCTCTTGCAGGCGGGATGTCTTGACCAGAAACGCCCCCACGCAGACGTTGCCGCTGCCGCAGGCTGGATCCTCGGGCACGCCCGCTGCGGGCGCGAACGAGCGCACCCGCAGCGACGGCTCGCGCCCGTTGCATCGGCCGAACACGGTCACGCCGGTGAGTTTGTACTTGTGGCTGAGATCGGCAAGCAGGCCCATGTCGGGCACCAGACGGGCGACCATCTCGCCGTCAGCCAAGTCGAGCACGCACCAGCGGGGTCCCACGTCCATGA
The DNA here is from genome assembly GCA_003142855.1 of Myxococcales bacterium. GTDB lineage: Bacteria > Myxococcota_A > Polyangia > Fen-1088 > Fen-1088 > Fen-1137. The sequence continues at coordinate 8,059 of PLNW01000094.1, read as the reverse complement.
CCATCGCCTCGGGCCGCGCAGGCACTGCTGCTCCCAGTGCGCGCAACAGCTCCTGCGCGGCCGTCGCCGGCAGTTCCGTCGCGGAGACCGGTGGTGCCTCAAACGACAACGTCCGACCGAGGCTGTCGGGTTTGCTGGTGACGGCGACTGGCACCAGGCCAGCCCCACATTCTTGGACCAAGCGTCCAACTTGTGTTCTTCCCGCTGCTTCCAGGAAGGCATGCGCACTGCCAAGCGTGGGATGCCCGGCAAAAGGCAGCTCCGCTTTCGGCGTGAAGATGCGCAAGCGGTAGTCGCCGCCACGCTCGGGCGGCAGCACGAAGGTTGTCTCAGAGAGGTTGGTCCAGGTTGCGATCGAGGCCATCGCAGGCTCCGACAGCCCTTGTCCATCGAGAATTACCGCAACGGGGTTTCCCAAGAATGGCCGCGCCCCGAACACGTCGACCTGCTTAAACCGTCGTTTCATGTTCCCACCGTTTTGTTACATGAGATTGCGGGCCGAGTCACTCCGCTGCGCCGTAGGTATCGCTGTGTCCAAGGGCACACGAAAATGCAGATGCCGCAGATCGTGGCGTTGATACCCTGTGCGGTGGCCAGCTCAGAGGCTTTCTCGCGGCAGGCAGCGGCGTCGTAGATCTGGTCGCGTGGTATTCCGGCTGTCCAGGGACGTCCCGTCACCGCGCCAGCGGGACAGGCATCCACGCAACGTCGGCAGCTTCCACAGCGGGATCGCTCGATTGGCACCGCGTAGGCAAGGGGAGCGTCTGTGAGCACGCTGCTGATGCGCAGGGCGGGGCCGAATGCAGGGGTGACCAGGAGCGCACTGTGGCCGATCCAACCCAGACCAGCGCGGGTTGCGACTGTCTTGTGAGGCAGAGGCGTCGTGTCCCTGCCGCCGTCCGCCGTCCTGACTGTCGCCGGCCCACTTGTCGCCACAAATCCCCGCTCACAGAGCATGTCCGCCGCCAACGCGGTTGCCTGTGCGAGGGCGCTGTTCACACGATCATACTCCGCGTGGTACCGGGTCGTTGGGCCAGCAGCAAGGCCAGCGACGACCTCGGGGTTGAGGACGATGCCCACAGAGATCGCAGACTTCAGACCCCCGGTGGATTGTTCCGGCAGAGGCGAGAGATCCGCGAAGCCGACCACAGAGACGCCGGCTTGCTGGAGACGAATAACGATCCTGCTCTCCAGGGCTGGGAGATCCTCTGTTGACTGATGCACGACCATGGCCCGTCAGCATACAACGCGGGTTCGTGCCAAAACACCGTGGCGTCGATGATGGATCTTGACTGCGGCGCAGTGCCGAGGGCGATCGACCGCCCTGGCCAAGTGGCGCAGCAGCCCCGATCCGGAGGAGCTTCGGGGGATTCTGCTTCGGCTGCTTGTCGCGCTTGAAACCTGAGCGTGAGGCGCGGCTCACCTCGGGGCGCGCCTCCGATGACGTCGTGGCGAACCACAGCGGTTGCTCAGCCCTACGTGGTCACGTAAACTGGTCATATGAAGTCGATGCCGGCATCTCTGTTCAAGGCGCGCTGTCTTGCGATCATGGACGACGTGGCTCGAACCGGCGAACCCGTGGCTATCTCGAAACGCGGGCGCGAGGTTGTGAACGTGGTACGACCCGAGCCCGCGAGCCGGGCAAAATTCCCGCAGCACGCTCTGCGCGCGAGGGGGCGCACGCGTGGTGACATCGTGTCGCCCGTCCTGCCCACCGGGGCCTGGGATGCGCTGACGAGGCGCGCATGACCGTTCTGCTGGACACTCACGTCTGGTGGTGGTGGATCACCGGCGAGCGCAGACTGACTTTCGTGCATTGCCACCCGAGTGCAGGGAGACGACCTCGGCGAGATCTTGTTTGTCATCTTGCACGTGGTCTGTGATGCGCGACAGGAAGCTTGGGCTCACACGCCATTGGCGCCCATCTCTTGCCGCGACCGTCGCTGTCTTTTGGTTGAGCCGCACAACCGCCCCACTTCGAATCTCGCTGGTATGTCGTCCGCCGCGGGTGAAGGCAGTCCCGATTTTCTGAATCCAGCCATTTCTGCCTTCTCCTAGTTGCTCCGGCTGGTTGAAAGGCTGTGGATGCACCTTCTTGGCGAGGCCAGCAGTGCTTGGTGTTCACGAGCGGCGAAAGCGCTGGTGCTCCTGACGCTCATCTTGGGTGCCAGGCGCCGCCGGACGTAATCGCGTGTCGCTTCATGATGGTGACGAAGAGTACGGAGCGCGGATGCCAGGCGGAACGCGGCGTATACGGGGACGGGCACGCAGACACCCCTTGAACTTTGGCCGATAATCTGACCAAATTAGTCTGATGAAGATGGTCAGCTTGTCCGAGGCGAAGGCGCACCTGTCGCGGCACGTAGAGCGTGCCAGGCACGGCGAGTCGGTGCGCATCCAGGTTCGCGGCGTTCCCGTGGCCGAGCTGGTGCCCATTGGCGACGATCCATCTGGCGAGGCCGATGATGGTGATCTACAGGCGCTAGAACGGGCAGGACTCATCCGCAGGGGCCGTGGCCCGCTGCCCGAGCTGATTTTCAAGCCAGGCCCGCCGGTGCGCGGTAAGGGCGTGGCGGCCACCCTCGTGGACGAGCGCCGGGCGGGTCGCTGAATGCGGTTCTGGGACTCCTCGGCGATCGTTCCCCTGATCGTCGAAGAAGCAGGCAGCGCGGCCTGCCGTCGGTTGCTGCGCGCCGATCGCGGGGTGGCGGTCTGGGCTCTGTCCCGTGTGGAGGTACTGTCCGCAATCTGGCGTCGGGTTCGGGCCGGCGACATGGAGCAGGCCGGGGCGGTGCTGGCCATACGGCGCCTGGATGCGCTGGCCGCGCACTGGATCGAGGTCGACGGCCTGGATGCCGTACGCGCCCGGGCCGAGCGCATCCTTGCCGTGCATCCCTTGCGCGCCGCCGATGCCCTTCAACTGGCCGCAGCCTTGGTGCTGTCCAAGGATCGACCGCACTGGCCGTTCGTCACCGGGGACGAGCAACTGGCTGGCGTGGCCGAACTGGAAGGTTTCGACGTGATCGTTCCGGAGGCCGCCGGGTAGGCGTCCCGTGCGCGTGCTGACCGCCATGCAGCGAACGCAAGCCTTCATGATTGCCGTCCTGGGTTGCGCGACGATCGGGATGACCGGATGTGGAGGAGGCTCTAAGGCCCGCGCCGCGGGGGCGGATGGATCAGTACCGTCGGGAGGCGATGCGGACATGAGCACGGGTGGAACGGGTGGGGTGGACAGTGGAGATGGGAGTCTTGGCAGCGGCGGCGTGCCGGGCACGGGCGGCGCCACCGGGACCGGCGGGGTGACCGCGAAAGGTGGCGCCTCCAGAACCGGCGGCGCATCAGCGGCCGGCGGCACGACAGGGACGGGCGGCACGTCGAGTACCGGCGGGACCCAGGGCACGGGCGGCCCATCCATCACGGGTGGCACGGCGGGAACAGGTGGCACGCCGGGTGCCGGCGGTTCGCGGACGATGGGCGGCAGCACGGGCACGGGCGGTGCATCGAGTACCGGTGGCGCGCGAGCGAGCGGCGGCACGGTCGGAACCGGCGGGGTGGTCGTGACGGGCGGGGCGACCGGCAACCGGGACGCCGCGCTCGACGCCCCTGACGTGGCGACGGTGGATGCCAGGGGCCCGGATTCCCCCGCGGACACGGGAACTGGAGACGACGCCGCGGCGTTTGCATGTGGATCGAGCGCGCCGCCTCCTTCCAGCGTCACGGTGGGTGGCGTCACCTACAGTCTGAGCTGGAGCGACGAATTCAACGCCACCGCGCTCGACAGCACCCACTGGAACAACACCGCGACCTGGTGCTGCGGCCAGGGCACGAACCTACCGCAAAACGCCTACCTGATCGGCGGCTGCCTGGAGCTCAAGGCCGCCCAAACCGCCGGGGGCGGATACACATCCGGCTGGGTCGACACCCAGGGCAAGTACACGTTCACTCGCGGCTACGTCGAAATCCGCGCACGCCTCCCCAAGGGCCAGGGCATGTGGCCCGCGTTGTGGATGGACGAAGCTTCGGGCAACCCCGCCGCCGAGTTCGACATCATGGAGATGCTAGGGAACGCCCCGACGACCATCTACCAGACCAACCACCTCTGGCCGAGCGGGGGCGGCGCCGGAACCCAGGTTCACCAGTGCATCTTCAAGGGGCCGGATTTCTCGGCGGGCTTTCATGTCTTCGGCTTCCAGATCCAAGCGACCCAGATCACGTGGTACGTCGACGGCGCGCCGACCTGCACGACCAACCAGGGCGTCAACGCCAATCCGGTGTACCTCATGCTGAACACCGCCGTTGGCGGAGCCGGATCGTGGCCCGGAGCGCCCGACCAGACCACGGTCTTTCCCAACACCATGGACATCGACTACGTCCGGGTCTACCAGTGAGGATCTCTCGCTACGGGCCCACGAATTCGTACGCGCCGCGATCGGTGCCGTTGCCCAGCGGCCGGGCCGCGCCCAGCAGGTCGATGGCCGGCGCCAGCGTGCTCGTGCCGCTGTCGATGGCTGGCGACCCGGATGCGAGGCGGAAGTCGAGGCACGCCGGGTTGACGAAGCCGGGATCCGCGACCAGGTCGTGCGCGCCGAGGGCGGGTGCCACGCTGCTGTTCCAGTAGAGGTTGTACTGGTAGGTGGCGCCGGTCGCGCTGGCGCTGACTCGCTTGCCGTCAAAAGCGACCATCACGTTGTTGACGATGTTCACGTCCGACGAGCTCTGGCCAACGATCTGCCCCTCGTCGAGAGCCGGGCTGTGGTTGTTCCGGTAGGCGGTGTTGTTGACGAAATCGACGTGGGCGCTGGCGAAGGCATGCATGCCGGTGCCGCCGTTGCCGTAGACGAGGTTGTTGGTGACCAGCGTGCGTCCGGCGTAGGCGCGCTCAGGGTGCCCGTCCTGGGTGTGAAGGTTGTCGTCGATGATGATGCCATTGCCGTCAGTGATGGCGGTGTCGCCACTGCAACTGCAGTTCAGAAACTCCTCGTTGTCGTGGGAGACGTTGTTGGCGACGACGTTCTTCGTGCCGGCATTGTTGTCGACGGCGGTCAGTTGGTAGAGGCTGATGCCGCTGTTGCCATAGACCGACCAGTACGCGTTCAGATAGGTCTCGTTGTATTCGATGGTCAGGTAGTCGGATCGCATCGCGCCGATGCCGCCGCCACTGCAATCGTGCACGACGTTGTTGCGGATGATGATGTGGTGGTGCCACCGCTGCCCCGTGAATCGCCCGTATTCGCACCGCCCGTGCCCGGTGCTCCACCGGCGCCGGCTGGGCCACCCGTGGGCAATCCATCGGGCGACGCCGCGTCGTGGACGCTGAAGGTGTGGCCACTACTGCACGCGACCACGAGCGCCAGGCCCAGGCCGGCAAGCAGAGGTCGAGTGCATTGCATCGTCATCATTGAAGCACGAACCAGCCGCAAAAGGCGCAAGGCGAGCCCCACGCCACCGGCCAGGAAAAAACCCTCCTCTCGCACGAGATCCGCTTGCAGGCGGATCACGCGCACCTTGTCCGGATCGAGGACCTACCCGTGATGTCCGAATACTCGTCGCCGGCCTCATGCGGCCGCGCGATGACTTTGTGGACACGCGGTCGCCCCTCGACTTCCGTTCCGGTTCGTTCAGGTGCCCGGGACGTCCGCAACGCACCTATTTCGGAACTCCTAGGATGGTGAAGCCATTGGCCCAGTAGACAGTGATAGCGTCGATAGCGATTGGCGCCGCTTGTGCCGAAGGCAAAGCAAGGGTTACCGGCGTGCCACCACTACTCAAGCTAGCTCTTTCCAATCCTCCGGAGAAAGGGGGGTTCACCCAGTAAACATTGCCGGAATCGATGACAATGCTGATGTTTGCGCCACCTCCCCCCCCCGCGGAAACCACGTTGACTGCGGCTCCGCCGGCGAGCGAAAGCCGCATGACGCCTGCTGTTATATCGAACCAGTAGATTCCGGTGGCATCGACGACGATGGGACCCACGTATGCCAATCCCACCGCCAGGGTGTTGGGAGCGCCACCGCCTGCAAGTGCAACTCTAGATATGCTGTACCCGATGTCGCTTGAGTAAGCGTTGCTCCAGTAGACGTTCGTGCCGTAGACTGCAATGGAAGTTGGCTCGTTTTGCCCCAATGCGAGGGTGACTGGTTGCTCGCCACCTGTGATCAAGACCTTCATGACACTGCCAGTCCCAGGTATTGGACTATAGACGCCACCATCTGCCGTGGCGGAGCTGTAGGTAGTCCAGTACACGGTGTCGCCAGAAACCGCGATCGCATTCGCGTAGTACTGTCCCGTGGCGAGCGTGACAGGCGTGCCATTCCCAGACACATCAACCTTCATCACGGTGCCAGCGCTGTAGTCGGTCCAGTAAACATTGTTGCCATCGGTGGCCAGCGCATACGGGTAGGCCAGCCCGGAAGCGAGCGGGACAGGCGTACCTCCTGCCGACAAGACCTTCATCACGGAATTGCCGGCGATGAAATAGAGGTTAGTTCCATTGGCGACGAGAGCAGATACGGTGCCGGTTCCCGAAGCAACCGTTGTAGGTGTTGGGAGTACGGTCACCGTCAAGGTCTGGACAGCGGTGTCGCCATCCGAGTCAGTCACGGTCAACGTATAGGTCGTGGTCGTGTTGAGGGTGCCGGTGGAGATGGCAGCTCCGTTGGTCACGGATACGTTTCCCGGGGTCACCACGCCGGTTCCGTTGGCGAAGATTGGAGTCAACGTCGTCGCGTGGCCGGCATTGATCACACTGGCTCCAGCATAGAAGCCGGTAATCGTGGGCAACGGTACATCCGTCACGACCACGGTTACTTGGGCCGTGACAGAATCACCAGTTGCGTTGGTCACGGTCAATGTGAATGTCGTCGTGGCACTTATGGGCGGGGTCGGGAAGCCTACACCGTTCGTCATGGGCAGATAGAAGGGGGTCACCACGCCTGTACCATTTTCAAATGTGGCGGTCAGAGTGACATTCTGCATGGCGTTGACCTTCTTGGCCGAGGCGACGAAGCTAGTTATCGTGGGCATCGCCACTGCGGTACCGACATCGGATCGGATTCCTGTGTCCACGGGACTAGCGTCGACTGCAGGACTTGCGTCAAACGTATCCACAAAATTCGCGTCGATCGTTGGAATGGTCGAGCCGTTGTCCCACGCGGTGTCAACACTAGTGGTTACATCGACCACAAGGCTCGCATCGACCGCACCCGTAAGATTCGCGTCGACCGTCGGGATGGTCGAGCCGTTGTCCCACGCGGTGTCAACACTGGTGGTTACGGTTTCTATTGGCGCGTCTGCCGCGGTCGGTGGTACATCGCTCGGGCGGATATCGGCGGCACCATCCACGGACGCGACTGTGAGATCGGCGCCGCCGTCATTGCCACTCGCGTCCGGCCCCTGTGCATTCGAGCCGGCGTCGACGCCTGTGGAGGCCCCCTTCTGGGGAAGCTGGCCGTTGACGAGAGCCGACGGATCGGCGCACACGCTGCTCACGCACACCTGCCCGCTCGTGCAGTCCGAGGCAGAAAGGCAGCCGGTGTGGCATCGGAGATCGGATGCGCACAGGAAACCACTGCTGCATGCCACTTTGCTGCAGTCGGCTTCGGCCGGCAACTGGCACACCGGCCGCGTCGTGGTCGTCACGCAACTTTGTCCCGTGGGGCAGTCCGCCGCTGTGTGGCAGGCGTCGTGGCACTTGCCCATGGTGCACACCAAAGAACCAGTGCAGTCGCTGTTGAGGATGCACGTGCCGCCGACGTCGATCTTCTTCGCCGAACTACATCCGGCCGCGAGCCAAGACGAAAAGATCATCAAGCCAAGAAAGCGTGGCCACGATGCGGACATTGCAATCCTCCAAATCTGCTTTTGTTGTCGTAGGAAATGGGCACCACGAAGTTATCACAGCGGGGTCACAGGCGGTTGTAGGCCCTGCCTCAGCCTCAGCCTCAGCCTCAGCCTCAGCCGTCCGAGCATATAGCAAGCCTCGTGCGGGTATAGGATAGTTTGGGTGTGTAGGTGGATGTGGTTTACGGAACGTCTGTTATCAGCCATTCTTGCGGATGCG
>PLNW01000017.1 GCA_003142855.1 Myxococcales bacterium | reverse complement strand
TCACGCAGGGCAGTGACGACATGCGAGACGGGGTTGAGGCCAACCAGGGTCTTGAGCCAGTCCGGAAGGGAATCGACGGGGACAAACGCGTTGGATACGAACGTTAGTGGGAGCAGGACCATGATCGACAACGACTGCACGGACTGTGAACTCTTCGCGATCGTGCCGATATACATGAAGATCCACGCCAGTGACCACCCGGTGACCATGGCCAGGAGCACACCGGCGATGACGCCGGGCACGCCGCCGCCCGGGCGGTAGCCCATGATGATGCCCATGGTGAGGCTGAGGCTCGCGGCGAGGGCGTAGCGGGTGAGGTCGGCCATCATCGGGCCTGCAAGGGGCGCGATCCTCGCGATGGGGAGTGACCGGAACCGGTCGAAGACTCCTTTGTCCATGTCCTCGCGGAGCTGGGCCCCAGCAGCAACGCAGGCAGTGACGGCGCTGTAGGCGATGATTCCTGGGATCAGCGTGGGCAGATAGCTCACCATGCCTCCCGCTACCGCGCCACCGAACATGAAGCCGAACAAGAGCGTGAGCACCAGCGGCATGAAGGTCACGTCGGCGAGCTGCTCCGGGTTACGCCGCATCTTGAGGAGCGCTCGCCAGGCAAACGTCGTGGTCTGGACGAGGATGTCGCGGATCGGCACCGACGCGCGGATTGTGCGGTCTGCCGGGCGCCGCGATACTCGAGCCGGGTTCGTGATGACAGTCATGCTTTGCTCATTTCCGGTGCGGTCGCAGAGGTGAGACCGGTGTTGCCGGCGTTGCCGGTGAGAGCCATGAAGACCTCGTCCAAGCTCGGTTGTTCGATGGCGGCGTTTTCGATGTCGATGTCGTTGCTGCGCAAGGCAATCAGGATGTCGGCCGCCTGGTTGGCATTGGCGAGCGAGACGCTGAAGCCAGTTCGCGTCGGGGTGAGGATCGGCCTGTGGCGCGCAACCCCCTCCGCGAGTGCCGCGCCCGCGATCGCATCCACGCCCTCGGCGAGCTGGACCCGGATCATGGAGCCGCCCACCTGAGCCTTCAACTCCTCCGGCGTCCCTTCGGCGACCTTGCGACCGCGGTCGATTACGGCGATCCGGTCGGCGAGTTCGTCGGCCTCGTCGAGGTATTGGGTGGTCAACAGGATGGTGCAGCCATCTGCGACCAGGCCCCGGATCGTCTCCCACATCTGACCCCGGGTTCGAGGGTCGAGTCCGGTGGTTGGTTCGTCGAGGAAGATGAGCGCAGGCTTGGTGATGAGGCTGGCGGCCAGGTCCAGTCGACGTCGCATGCCACCCGAGTATTGCGCGAGGCCCCGGTTGGCCGCCTCGGTCAAGGCGAACTTCGCCAGAAGGTCGTCGGCCGCACTATGGGCCTGCTTGGATGAGAGGCCTTGCAACCTGCCGAACAGCCAAAGGTTCTCGCGACCGGTGAGGAGCTCATCCACCGAGGCGTACTGGCCGGTCACGCCGATCAGCTGTCGCACTTGGTGCGGCTGGCGACGAACGTCATAGCCGAAGATCCTGGCGCTCCCACTGTCGATCGGCAGCAGAGTGGCCAGCATCTGCAGCATCGTGGTCTTGCCCGCGCCGTTTGGTCCGAGAACACCAAGGATCTCGCCCTCGCGCACGACGAGGTCGATGCCGTCGACGGCGCGAGTCGTGCCAAAGCTCTTCACGAGCCCATGGGCATCGACGGCAAGCCCCGCATTCGGCGCGGACGGTGTGGTCTCGATCGTCTCGGGGCTGGTGCGCGGTGATGGCCGTGCGGATGCCGGCGTGTCGTAAGTCATTTGGTTTACTCCAACCTTATGGTAGCCCTAAGACTAGCGTCAATACATGTTTAGGTCTATGCTCCTTACGCATGACGACGAACGACGACGACCTCAGCGTTGAGGCGATCCTGGAGGCCCTCGAGTCGGCGCACGCGGGCGAGGAGCCCGTGTTGGTAGCGGGCCTGCGTGAGCGCAAGAAGCACCGCGCTCGCCAGCGAATCTCCAACGTGGCGACGGCGCTATTTCTCGCGGAGGGCTTCGACAACGTGACGGTTGCCCGGATAGCCGAGGTAAGCGAAGTCTCGGAACAGACCGTCTTCAACTACTTTCCCACCAAGGAATCGATGTTCTTCGATCGCTCCGAGTCCAACGTCGAGGCGCTTGCCGATGCGGTACGGCACCGTGGGCGTGAGTCTCTCGGCGAGGTTGTCGTGAACACCCTATTCGGCGGCATCCCGCTGGACCGGTGGGATGGCATGGATGAAGCACATTCCTTGCGCCTGTTCCGCCGCTTCTGCGAGGTGGCCGAAAGCTCGCCGACCCTTCGTGCGGCGCCCTATGTCGAGTTCGAACGCTTCACCGCGACAGTCGGCGCATCACTGGCCGAACGGATCGGTCGGGATTCTGACGATCCCGAAGTGGAGCTCACCGCGATCGTCATCGCCGGACTCGCGCGCGTCTGGGCACTTGCCACCTACACGCAGGTTCAGAGGGTGTCATCCCTTGCCGCCCTCGAACGCGCGGTGCGGGCCGATGTCACGCGCGCGGC
>PLNW01000076.1 GCA_003142855.1 Myxococcales bacterium | reverse complement strand
CCGAGGAACCGGCTCGTTCTCCGGGATGGTCAGCGCGAGTCGTCGGACGGGAAGGTCAGCCTGTACGTGCTGTCCAGGCCGGCCGGCGGCGTCCGCGATCTGGTGGGGCTCGACGTGCGACTATGGCCCCTGTTGGAGGGGCTGGAGCTGTGGGGCGACGGTCCGCGCGAGCCAGTCGCCGGGTTCAAGGACGGCCAGATCGCTGCGCTCGTGATGCCTCGGATCTTATCCGAGGCGGACAAAGATCCTACACCTCCGAAGCCCTTGCCCGAGCGTGTGCGGGATGCATGCAGGGCTGCGACGGAGGCGCTGGTCACACATTACAATCCTGCGAAGACCCTGGCGTCCCTGGACGCCATGGACGATGCGATTGGCATCGTCGAGCGCAACGCACGGGAGATCGTCAGGACGCCCGGGCTCGCGGCGGAGCTGCGCACGATCATAGGCGAGTGCCAGGCGCCGGCCTGGGTCGCCGACAAGGCCCGGTACGCGGAGCTGATGCGGACGCGCAGCAGCCGCGCCGGTGACTTCCACGCCAAGGTTTGTGGCTACCTGGACAAAGCGGAAGCCGTAGAGAGGAAGCGCGAGTTCGCCGCGCGGAAGGATGCCCCATGACCGCAAAATCCAAGGCAGGTAGATCTCCCAAGCTACAGGGGCTCGTGGGAGACATCACCTTATCTCGCCGCCAGGCCACTGGCGCGTGGGTGGCCCGGGCCAAGAAATGGCCGGAAATGAAGGAATTCATCCTCCACATGGGCAAGACGGTCCACGAGCGAGCCAAGCTGCTCGCCGCCTCGGGCAAGCGGAACCGGCTCGACATGTCGCCAGCCCACGTGCTGGAGCTGCTCGAACGCTACCCGTCGCTGTATCGCGAGGCGTGGACCAAGCCCTCGAACAGGGCATGCCGCTTCGCCTCTGACGGTTTTTGCATCGGTGATGGGTGGTTCGGCATCGTCGACCGCCTTTCCGTGAAGCTGTCCGCCGACCCGAACCTCTACGTCTGGCAGATCAAGGAGAAGTACGGCAGCCTGAGAGTGTACTTCTGCGATCAGGATACGCCGCCAGATCCGAAGCTCGATAAGGCGACGGACGCCGCGCTCGACAAGGCGGTCCGCGAATCCATACGGACGTGCGAAGTGTGCGGCAAGCCAGGCATCCTCGCCAGGCGGCAACGCTGGATATCTGTACGTTGCAAGCCGTGCCGCCAGTTTGACGAAGAGGAAGCGAGGAAGCGAGGAAGGCTATGAAGAGCAAGAAGAAATCCCGCAAGTCCTGGGGCGGCGACCTGGTCCTGGGACCCAAGCCAGCCAGCGCATGGTTCAACGATATGCTCATCGCCTGCAAGCGCATCCCCGAGTGCTTGAAGGGCTTGAGTTTCGCGAAATTCTCGACGAGCCGCCTGCACCAGGACGCGGTCATGCGCCACATCTGGCAGATTGGGGAGGCGGCGTTCCGCCAGCCCACCAAGGTCAGGCTGCGACACCCGGCCGTCGACTGGAAGGCTCTGGTCCGCTTCAAGCGGATGATTGGCCTTCGCGGAAACTCGACGATGACCCCGAGGCAGATCTGGGACTTCGCCAAAAACATCCCCAAGCTGGAGAAGTACCTGTGCAGGAGCTGGACCAGGACCCAGCGCGAAGCGGCGGAAGCCCGGGCGGACGTTCGTGACGTGCGCATGGCCGACAAGATCTGCGCGGACATTGACGCCGGGCGTGTCCGCACGTACTCGCACGAAGAGCTGTTGAAGCATCTTGGGCTGGAGCCGGGCAATCCGCAGAGCCGCCTCAATCGCAGGTATGGCTTCGTTTTTTTGCTTGAGGAGGGGCTCTGGACGGCTCGCGCCCCGGCCGTGTCCGGTGCCTACGGCGTCGGCGCGACAGCAGTGGAGGCCAAGGATGACTTGATCCAGGCGCTCGAAGTGCTGTCCGAGTACCTCAAAAAATCAGGCGAGAACGTGAAGGCGACCGTGTGCGACCTTCTGGTGACCGCATGGAAGACCAAGAAGCCAAGGCGGCGTCGGAGCTAGCGCGGTTCGCCACCAAGGTCGCCCTGGGCGCCGTGGCGGTGAACTACTTTGTTGGTCCCGTCGTGGTGATCGTATTTCTGGCGGGTTGGTGGTTCGGTGTGCGGAACCTTCCCGAGGAGAACGCGCGGTGAGGAAGGAGCAGCGCTCGCGCCTCGCACGTCGCGCGGCGACGGCGCGGTGGGCACGACTGGGCCGGGGCGTCCTCACTCTGGCCCAGATCCGGGACGCGGTCGCGAAGGCCCTGGCCGAGCGTGGAGCGAAGGCCGCCGCAGGAGTTCCCCGCCGATCGTTCTTCGTGCCGTCACCTCCAGTCCCGGGCGAGCGCGAGGCGGAGGCCTCGGGAAAGCGCAAGCCGAAGGCGTACCTGTTCGGCTCCTATGCCAGGGTGGACGCCACCACGCGATCGGACCTGGACATCATGGTGATCGTGAAGAAGATGCCGGAGGACTTGCTGGGCGAGACCGCCGACCTGACCAGTGCGATACACGAGGCATTGGGCGGCATGGGCGACAACGCCTACAAGGAAATAGACCTGATCCTGACCGACGAGGCCACGTTCAACGACTACAAGGATGCACGCAGCACGGTCTACTACGACGTCCACAGGGAGGGGGTGCGGCTTGTCTAGGCTCGTCGGCGTGCTGACGGACATCCACGGCGACATCTTCGCCCTCGACGCCGCCCTCGGCCGCCTCCGCGAGATGGGGTGCGATCCAATTTTCTGCGCCGGAGATCTGATCGAGATGGAGCCGTTCGGGGAGGAGGTGATCCAGCGCCTCAAATCCGAGAAGAACGTGATCTGCATCAAGGGCAACCACGAACGCTGGGCGCTTGAGCGCCGCCGTCGGCGGAAGGACGTGTGCAGTTTTTTCGAGCCCTGTAATATCGCCGACTATGTCGGTGGCGGCATCGACCTTTCGCGGGAGGCACTTGCCTGGTTGGCCACCCTGCCCCTGCATTGGGAGGGCGAGCTGAAGGGCGTTCGCGTGGCCATGTGGCACGCACGGCCAGGCTCGGACATGGAGGGCATCGAGAGGGAGAGGACCGGCCCAGAGTTGCGGCGCCGACTGCTTGAGCAAGCTCATGCCGACGTCCTGATCGTGGGGCACACGCACGTGGAGTTCGAGCTGGTGGTGAACGTCCCTCCCGGCAAGATTCTGAACCCCGGAGCCTGCTGCGGGAAAGCCTACATCTACAGGCAGGCCGGTCCGCTCATCGTGCCCGATAAGTTCCGGCCGGCCACATTCGGCGTCCTGGAGCTGCCCTCGATGAAGTTCGAGGTATACCGCGCCCTCGACGGCGAGCGAGTGTTCGGTATTTCGCCGGACCGGCCCTGCATGCGGGCGTGAGTGTCTTCGCCCCGCGCCTCTACGCAGCTCCCTGGTCGCGCCATCCGAGGGGGGCGCTCGGCAGAACAACAGCGCACCTGTCACCCGCAAGAATTCTATGCTGACCGGGAAACTGCTGGGTTTCCCTTGCCGTGCGCGCGCAGGAAGTCACCAGGACGGGCATCCACGTCGTTACGGGTCGTCAGCAACATCAACGCGCNNGCTCCTGGTCGAATCTGCCCACGAGCAAGACCAGTCGGCCGCCGACCTTGAGCTGTTGCTTGAGTGGCTCCGGCACGTGAGCGGGCGCGGCGGTCACGATGATGGCGTCGAAGGGGGCGGCCTCGGGCCAGCCCAGATAGCCATCACCCACGCGAGTCTTCACCTGCCCGTACCCGAGCCGCGCCAGGATGTCGACCGCGCGGTCCCTCAGCGGAGCCAGGATCTCGATCGAGTAGACATCTGCGCCAAGCTCGGCGAGCACTGCGGCCTGTAGCCCGAGCCCGTGCCGATTTCAAGCACACGGCTGCCGCGTCCCACGGCCGCCAGCTCGGTCATGAGGGCCACGATGTAGGGCTGGCTGATGGTTTGGCCCAGGCCGATAGGCACCGGCCGATAGGCATAGGTGAAGGGCCGCACGTTCTCGGGCATGAATTCGTGTCGCGGCAGCTTGCGCATGGCCGAGAGCACCGCCCCGTTCTTCACCCCGCGCCCCGCGATCTGCTCCCGCACCATCCTCTCGCGCGCCATCCGGGTGGCGTCGCCCGCTGGCGCGCTGGCATCCCCGCCGGGGTGGGAGACCTCGGCCCGGCCATAGGGCGGCGCGACCGCGCAGGCGATCCAGTCGTGCCAGACATCGTGTTGGCGAACCACGGGGACCCGGCCATAGGGCGGCGCGACCGCGCAGGCGATCCAGGTCAGCACGCTCACGGCCCGCCTGGCCCCGCGCAGGAAGAACCCAGCGTGGCCTGGGTTGTTGCTGGCTCCTGCGGACTCGCGCACCCCGCACCCTCGCGACCGCAGTTCCTTGGTGGATCTCGGGATCGCAAAACTGCACCTCATCGGTGTCCACCTCCCACCCATCCCTATATTTTGAAACCACGCCCTACTGGTATCCACGTTGTTGATGGCCAAAGCGCCGCCCAACCTTCTGGACTTGCGGGAACGTACAATCTTCAAGACAGGACCATCGCGTCAGGAACAAACGCGTGGAATTACCATTGGTTACATATGTGGTCATGTAACTGCTGTACATCATTGAACAATCCGGCCACTCCTGCTGGGCGCCCTTGCCGCCCACCACTTTGTCGTCGCTGATCTAATGAGCGGAGCCAGCTGCTGCTCCGCCGGATGCCCCCGCAGTCCCGGGTCGAACCGTGCATTCGTGCGATGCGGACCGGCTTCAGCGAGACCGATGTGGCCCTGGTAGCCGCGCTCTCGGTCAGGTCGAGCTCGCGCTGAAAGTAGGCGACAGCCTTCGCATCGAGCACCGTCGGAGATCCCGAAGCCAGTGCCAGTGCGCGAAGTCGGGGCGCGATCGTCCCGTCGATAAGTTTCTTGCCGAGTTCGGCCTGGCTGTCGCCCAGCTCCTTCTGGTAGGTTTTGTAGACGCTCTGGATTCTAGTGACCTCCTGCTGGAAGCTGGCCTCTCCCTTCGCGACAGCCTCGGGCGAGAGCGAGCCTCGTTCACGCTTGAATGCCTCGATGCGCTTCTTGACATCTTCCTGCATGTCATCGAGACGCTTCTGCTTCTCGTCGAACATCCCCTTGGCCTTGGCCCCCATGATCCGGCCCTCCGGCGTCTCCTTGATGAGCCGGACCAGGTCGACCAGCGCGATCAGCGTCGGTGCGGTGCCGGGCACTGCTCGGCCCGCCTAGCACACGTCCAAAACCGATGGTTAATGCTCCCAAGAACTGCATCGGCGGGAATGAGATCCAAGCCATCGTCCTGCAAGGGAGACTCATCCGATGATCCTTCATGCGCTCGACGTGCCGGGTAGGCCAGGCTCACGCGCGAGAGGGTTCTCCGCAACGCCTCTTGCCCACGCCTTCGCACAGAGGATTTTGTCGAGGGTCGCGAGCTTGAGTCCGTGAGCCTTCGCCACCGCCACGAGGTACGCATCCGTGACATCCGCATGGCTGGACACCACTGGGATACGATCGACGCCAAGATCATCAGTCACGAACCGGCTGCCCTTGCGCGACGTCAGGTCGCCGAGCGCAGCCAATGCGTCGGCAGGCGCAGCCCGGTAACCTGGGCTCAGGCTGACACGCAAGAACCCAAGTTGGGCCAAAGGACAGGTTACAAAACCGGCCTGCCGATCGAGCCATGCGCTTGCTTGGGAATGCTGTGCATGCGATCGCCACACACAGGCCAGCAAGAAGTTCACATCAAGCAGGTATCTCACGGGAACTCGCTGAGTAGGGCCTTCACTGTCTGCACTGTCATGGGCGGGGCGTCCGCTGGCGCTTCAAGCACGCGCCGCCCGCTGTGGCCCTTGACTATGCGCGCCCGCGTGGCGTTGTAGCGCCTGAGCACAAGTCGGTCGCCCTCAAGGGAAAGCGCGACCTTATCGCCCGCGTGCAAGTCCAAGGTGCGGCGGAAGTGCTGCGGAATCACGAGTTGACCCTTGGTGGACAGAACAGCCGTAGTCATGTCGAAATCTTACCATTCTTACCAGGCATGATGCCAGCGGATTGGGCGCGACGGTTGGGCTCGTCGCGGGGATCGCGGGCAAGCTGGTGGGCTGGGCACTGGCGCGGTCAACATGGTCGTCGTCGACTCGGGTGCGGCGCTGGTGTCTGAGGCCGAGATCCAGTCCGAGATGGGGACGCACACCTGGGTCTGCGAGGGCGTCAGATGAGCCAGACCCTACGCAGGTTGACCGCGGCCACCGCCCCTTGGTGTCCGGAAAGTCGTCGCGGAAATTCTGACACGAATTCGCGGAGATACACAGCTTGAAAGCGGCATGCGTGAACCGGCATGGTGATGCCCGATGCTCCCGGCGACGCTCCAATTTGTCATCGCGATGATCGCGTGCGCGATCAACGAGCGAATGCAGCGCAAGCTGGACTACACGCAGGAGGAGGTGCGGGTCTTGAAGGAGATCCTCCTGGCGCTCATCGGCAGCCGACGGATCTCGTTTACCGCGGACCAACGTCGTCGTCTGGCCGTGGCGGGCAATGCCTTGAGCCCGGAAGAGCGAAAGAAGTGTTGCCAGGTCGTGAGGCCTGGAACGATCTTGGGGTGGTTTCGGCAGCTGGCGGCGAGGAAGTACGACAGCTCGAAAAGGAAGGTCGGTCGACCGCAGAAGCAGCGGGACATTCGGAAGCTGGTGGTCGAGATGGCGCTGGCGAACTTGGGCTGGGGCTACACGAAGATCCGCGACGCGCTTCGCACGGGATTGAAGATTGAGATCGGGCGGACGACGGTGGCCAACATCTTGGCCAAGGAGGGAATCGAGCCGGCGCCTGAGCGAGAGAAGAAGCGGACGTGGAAGCAATTTATGAAGAGCCACTGGGAGTCGCTCTATGCCTGCGACTTCTTCAGCGTGGAAGCCCTGTGCCCATTCGGCACGGTTCGGTACATGGTGTTTTTCGTGATTGAACTCAAGAGCCGCGCTGTCGAGATCGCCGGAATTGCAGTCGACCCAGGCGAGGAGTGGATGAAGCAGGTGGCACGAAATTTGACAGATCCGGTTGGTGGGTTTCTTCGTGGCGCGAAGTACCTGATCCATGATCGGGACCCGTTGTTCACGGAGGGGTTCGTCGCGATTCTCGAAGCGGCGGGCGTGAAGAGCGTGAAGATCCCAGCGCAAAGTCCGAATTGCAACCCTTACGCCGAAAGATTCGTCAAGACCATCAAGTACGAGTGTTTGAACCGGTTCGTGATATTCGGCGAGCGACATCTACGGTACTTGATCAAGGAATTCGTGGAGCACTACCTGACCGAGCGTTTTCACCAGGGCATTGGCGGCCAACTGATCAGAAACCAACCCGGCTCGACGAATGACAATGGGACAAGTGGGCGGATTGCCTGTCGCTCACGCCTCGGGGGCCTCCTCAACTACTACCACCGTGAGGCCGCTTGAGCCTCGGCGATGAGTTTCGGACAGCAAGGGCAGCGACTTCTTCGACCGCCG
>PLNW01000015.1 GCA_003142855.1 Myxococcales bacterium | reverse complement strand
GTTGCAGCGGCGGGAGTCAAAGCCCCAAGTGCATTTCCGGAACAAGCGCAGAGTGCTATTGCTCCACCGGCCAGCAGGGCGCCCAGACATGCACGCCAGCGGGCACCTTCGGCGCGTGCGTGTGCGCAACCAGCAGCCCGTCCGATGCTGCCGCGGTAGGCGGTAGCGGCGGGCCTGTCGTGGACGCAACAGTAGACCAGAGTGCCGATGTCCCGGTCGCTCCCAGCCCATTCCAGGATGCGGCGGTCGATGCGGGAGAGGGCGAGGATGCATCAGGCACGACCCCTGCGATCATCAGTTTCACTGCCTCACCCGTAACGATTGCAGCGGGCAAGAGTAGCACGCTCAGTTGGATCGTGACTGGCGCGACGATGCTGACGCTCGATCAAGGCGTCGCTGGCTCGGGCTTGGTTTCGGTCTTGGGCACGACATCCCAAGTAGTCACGCCCACCCAGACAACGACCTACACGCTGACGTTGAACGGATCCGTGTCCGCCCAGGTCACGGTAACGGTGGTGTCACCCTGCGGCGACGGCATTGTCGCGCACGGCAAGCAGTGCGACGACGGAAATACCGTCAGTGGTGATGGTTGTTCGAGTACTTGCCAGCTAGAGCCCGGCTCCTCATGCCCCACGCCAGGCCAGCCTTGCACGAAGGCTCAGTGCGGGAACGGAGTCAAGGAGACGGGTGAGCAATGCGACTGTGGCACCGACCCGACAAACCTTCCGACCGGTTGCACAGGTCCGAATGGCCTGTTGAACGGCGACGGGACTGGCTGCACGAACACCTGCCACATGGAGCCAATCTGCCGAGGAACAAACGGGACGGGGACGACCCACGCCTGCACGGGCACCTGCGGGGACGGCAACATCAACCCCGGCGAGGAGTGTGACGACGGCAACTTGGTTGACGGCGATGGCTGCTCATCGACATGCCAGATCGAACCGGGGTTCACCTGCACCACACAGACCAACTCCGACAGCCATCCGTGTACGCAAACTATCTACAGCGGCAATTGCCTGGACTTGCAGGTCAAGTACCGCGACTTCCAGAGCGAGCACGAAGCCGGCGGTCACCCGGACTTTTTCTACTACGGCGCGACTCTGCAAACGGCTAGCGTCGTCAACATCAGCGGCGTGCAGGGACAAGCCAATCCA
Organism: Myxococcales bacterium; assembly: GCA_003142855.1. GTDB lineage: Bacteria > Myxococcota_A > Polyangia > Fen-1088 > Fen-1088 > Fen-1137. Next base: position 3,567 of record PLNW01000015.1, on the reverse strand, counting down.
TTGACTTTCAACAAGCGCTACTGCGTGCCCAACTCGGCCGGTCCCACGAGGCAGAACGACGCGACGGCGCGTTGCTGGGGAATGGCCCAGCCAAACCTGGACGCGAACGGCCGGCCCGCGTTCGATACAACCCGCAATGGCGGGGGCACGAACGCAACACTGTGCGATTGCCAGTTCACTGACTGGGACCAGGATACCAATGGCGGACACGTGCCTGGCTACACCCAAGCAGCCAACGGCCCAACCAATGGGCTCACATACACTGCGGGAGCAAGCGGGCATCCGATGTACAAGGGACCTGCGCCCATCGTGACCAGCGCTGACACCTTCGCCCAGTGGTGGGTGGACAGCAAGTACACGAACAACACGCACATTGTCTCGACGCTAGAGCTGGGGCCGGTGGCAGGGGCGACCAACCTCTACCGGTTCTCCAGCCCGCCCCACAGCGTGTACGGCAACTTCTTCCCGCTTGATCCGCCGGCCAACAACTTCCCAATCTACTCGCTGACTGGAAGCACAGCCGGGCCAGGCACAGTCACGACCTCGACCACCGGCAACAACGAGCCACTCCTGTGCAACCTATGGCCATACTGGTATAGTTCGCCTCAATTCGGGGCCGGGGCTGGCTGCAAAGGAGATCAGTACCTTTTCCCACCCAGCTTCGCGCCTGGTGCCGATCCGGCTACGTGGTTCGGGCAGAACCCGAGTGGCGCCTGGTTCACGCAGGTTCAGGGGTGGTTCCACGACTTCTGGTTCTCCACCGAAGCGCGCTACCTCTTCACGTTCAATGGTGCCTTCCAGCTGCAATTCTTCGGCGACGACGACACGTTCGTGTTCATCAACGGCGTGCTCGTGATCGACCTCGGTGGACTCCATCAACGCCTTCCGGCCAGCGTGAATATTGACGCCAACGGGAACGCGACCATCCAGGAAGGCGGGAACGTCTATATGCCGTGTACGAACCCGACCGGCCAGACCGTCTGCCCCGTCATCCCGGCGGGGTACGCCGTCGGAGACCTGGTGCCCTGCGACGGGAGCGCAAACGCAATAGATCCCGTGACGAAAGTGGCGTTCAACTCAACCTGCACGAATGGCAACACGGCCTGCGACTGCCGGCAACGGACGCTGACCGCCGCAGCGCTCGGTCTGCAGCCTGGCAATACCTATGAGATTGCCATTTTCGGTGCCAACCGGACGCCTACTGAGTCGGCTCTCCAGATCACTCTAAACGGCTACACCACAACGAAGTCCCTCTGTCAGCCCATTTGAGGCGACAACACGCGTCCGACGCCGTGGGCCGGAGGGGCCGGCCGGTGGCGTAGACGGTCGTGCAGAACACACCTTCCGCCGCCGACGGCGACCATGGAACCGCACCCCCGACCACATCGAAGAAGAACTTGCACGATTGCACGTCGAGCACCCGTTCCTCGGTTTCGGCGGAAACACCCATCAGCCAGCGAGAAGGAAACCCCGGCGACCTTCTCGCGGTGGCACCAATCTGCGAGCGCCCATCGTCAGTCGCAATTCCTGTCGGGACAATGAAGCCAGCACGGCCACCCATCCGAAGCACGGCTCGGTTGTCTTCGGCGAGCCTAGCCCTTTCGAACAGGGTTTTTCTGCGTCGGGGAACCCTCCCTGCCACCCCGGATTCCGTGAGGCGGGTTCCGCGAGGCGGATCTGACCGCGGGCAGAGCGTTCTGAGAGGTGTGCGCCGAGCATCCAGCATAGTCTACCGCATCTGCACCCCGCCGAGGCGCCAGTCAGTTCAGCCAGTTCTCGCTGGCCCTGCTTCACGTATGCGAGGCCACTGGACAACTGGGACCCCGTGTAGCCCGCGGAGGCGAGCGCCCACACCACGAACGCCGTGTTGCGTACCAGGCTGGTCTGGAAGGTGAAAAACTCGGACTGGTCGCCCTGCCACGAACCGTCTGCGTTTTGCTAGCGCAGCAGCCAGTCGCGTGTCCGAGCGATCATGGCCTCGTCCACGGTCTGGACCTGCGCCATGTCGGCGAACTCCATCAACCCGAACGCGGTCACCGAAAGGAACGGCGCCGGATCTTGCTCGCCGAACCAGGAGTAGCCGCCGCCCGCGTGCTCGAAGGTGAGCAGGCGCTGGTACCCGGCCGACATGAGCGACTCGGCCTTGAGCTGGACTTCCGGCTTGAGCTGCTTGGTTTGTTTGAGATACGCAGTCACCAGCACATTGGGCCAGGCCGTCGACGTGGTCTGCTCGAAGCAGCCGCTCGGCACCCGCAACAGGCTGTCCATCCCATCAACCACCTGCGATAGGTAGGCCGGGTAGACGTTGGGAATGAGCTGCTGCGAGCCCGCCACCGCGGCGGCGGGGAAGTTCACCGTGCTGGTGATGGTCCCGGCGCCGAGCGTGCCGGAAGCGGCCACGGGAACCGCCTGGCCGTCGGGAACCACCAGGACCGAGCGAGCCACGGCGGCAAAGAGCGACGTGGACTGCCAGCTGTTTCTATGACCCGCGATGGGGAGGTTCGCAGATTGTATCCGGAACATCTCGGTTTCGACGAGTCCCGGCGATGCTCCTGAGTTGTCCCTCGCCAGCCCGTCATCCGGGTCGGAGAAGGGAGAGCATTCTGGGCGGAACGTGAGAACGACGGCGTGGGATTGGAACCCGTCCTGTCCGGAAAGGCATCTCCACGCCTCACGCCGCCTCGCGGAGGTAGAAATTCACGATGCCGCCGACGCGTGAGCGACAGGCGACCTTGCCGCTGGCGATCATCTCCAAAATGGGACTCGGCGGAGGAAAAATTGAGTTTGAAACCGCGATGCTCCCGCGGCCCATTTTAAGACTCTGGCACCCCCCGCTGGCCTATGGCCACTTGTTCCTGACCCGCTGGATTTCCCGACGGTCGCGCTTCGTGGGACGGCCGCCCGTGTCGAAGGTCAGAGTGGACGCGTTCTTCAGTTGGAACGCCAGCAGCTCGCGCGCTTGGCGGCTTTCCGCGGTCTCTTCCCAGAGCGTGGCCGCGGCAGTGCCCGATCCCCTGGTACCGGAAACCCCGCGCAGCACCACGGTCTGGGAAAAGGGCGGCCGGCGAATCGTGAGGAGATCGCCAACGGCAACCACGCGTGATCGCTTGGCGCGCTCGCCCCCCAGATCCACCTTTCCACCGTCCACCGCTTCCGCCGCCAGCGATCGCGTCTTGAAAAAGCGGGCTGCCCACAGCCACTTGTCCAACCTGACATGGACGTTGGAGGAATCATCGGTATTGGACATGGCGTTGTGCCTTTCAGGAATACCTCGGAGCGCAAGCACCCCAAGCAAGGAGGGCCACTATGGACAGATACATCGGAATCGACGTTCGTGCAGCAAGTTGCACGAACGCTGTGGTCGACAATTGTGCCCTTGCTCGGTGGGTGGACAGGTCGCGGCTCTGGCGTGTCCTTGCTCAAGGCTCACGAACAGGGCGGCCATGGCTGGACCATGCATGAAGGTCGGTAGTCACGGTCAGCCCGCTCATCAATCGTCGTTATGGTCGGCAACTGGCCGAGTTGAACAAGGCCGCACGCGTTGGGTCCGTAATTGATTTGAGCCGT
>PLNW01000132.1 GCA_003142855.1 Myxococcales bacterium | reverse complement strand
TGCAGCGGCCGGGCGTCCCCAGCGTGCGCCGTCGCTCTCGCTCCCTGCAATTGTCGACGACCAGCGCAGGCGTGCCCCGGCCTGGGACGGACGAACCTGCTTCGACTCTGTCGCGCGACGGCCACGCCAACTGCGCCTCCCCTTTGGCTAGCGCCTCCAATCACAATTCCAGGCACGTGAAATTCGTTTCAAGCGGCGTCTCCTCGCACTGACTCGTCACCGACATCACTCGCCGCCAACTCGCGCGGCCGCACTCCCACAGGATCGATTTCGTCCACTGGCTTCTTGCCCGCCGCGCCCAGTTCCTCCAGCTTGCGCACCGCCGGCTTGACCATGCGCTCGAACGAGCCCACCGCCGCGTTGTAAGAATCTGTGGCCCGGCCCAGGGCCGCACCTAGCTTTCCGAAGTGATCGAACAGGGTGGCCAGCCGTTCGTGCAGCACGCGCCCCTGATCGCTGATCCGCTGGGCGTTTTCTGCCAGTTTCTCCTGGCGCCAGCCGTAATGGACCGCCTGCAACAGCGCGATCAGCGTCGTGGGCGTAGCGACAAGCACTTTGTTGGCCACGCCTTGCTCGATGAGATCCGGGCTTTCCTGCAAGGCTGCGTGGTAGATGCCTTCACTGGGCAGAAACATCACCACGAACTCGGGCGCGCTGGACAGTTCGTTCCAGTAGCTCTTGGCCGACAGCTTCAGCACATGCGCGCGCACTTGGTCGGCGTGCCGGCGCAGATGCTCGCGTCGAAGGATCTCGTCGGCGGCCGCATCCACCGCGGCCAAGTAGGCTTCCAGCGGTACCTTAGCATCCACCACAACGTGGTGACCATTGGGCAGGCTCACGATCAGGTCGGGCCGCAACCGGCCATCCGGGGTCTCCAGTGTTTCCTGTTGCACGAAATCGCAATGCTCGACCATGCCCGCCAACTCGACCACGCGTTTGAGCTGGATTTCGCCCCAGCGGCCACGCACCGCCGGAGCACGCAGTGCGCGCACCAGGTTTCCGGTTTCCTGTGCCAGCTTGTCCTGCGAAGTCGCTAGGCCCGTGACCAGCGCATTCAACCGGCCGTAGGCCTGGCCTCGCTCCTTCTCGATCTCACGGATGTTGCCGTCCACCTTCTCCAAAGAATCGCGCACCGGTTTCAGCAGCGCCTCGATGGCCTTGTGTCGCGACTCCAGCGACGCGTCCGTCTCGCGGCGGGCGGCCCCCAGCTTCTCGCCGGCCAGGGTCAGAAAGCCTTCGTTGTTTGCGGCAAGGGCCTCAGCCGCCAGCGCGCGGAAGGTGTCGCCCAGTTTCTTCTCCGCGCTGGCCAAGATAGCCTTCTGCTCGTCCAGGCCGCGCCGCAGTTCGCCTACCTGAGTTTCGGCCACTGTCCGGTGTTTCTGTGCTTCGGCCAGATCGCGCCCAAGCTCGTGCTCGCGCGCCTCGCCACGGGAAAGGGTCGCGCGCAGCTCGTCCACGGTTGCCTGCGCGGCCCGCGCCCCACCTTCGGTCTCGCGCAACCGCGCCTCGGCGCCGCGCAGACCCGCCTCCCCGCGCGCCGTCTCTCGTGCGGTAGCCCAGAACCAACCCGGCAGCGCGCCGGCAGCAAGCGCGACCATGGCCACGACGATCAGGGTTCCCAACATGGCCACGAGACTATCCGAATGTTCAGGTACGCAGCAAGTTCTGATGCCGCGCCAAAAGGCCGGCGAAAAGCCGCAGGTGACGGTGATGGTGATGCTGGGTCAGACGATGCGAATGATCACCTTGCCGACAGTGCCGCCGGCTTCGAGGGCTGCGTAGGCTTGGGCGGCTTCTGCCAGCGGGAAGATCTTGTCGAGCACCGGCTTGACGGATCCTTCAGCAAGCAGGCGCTCCAATTCGGCGTAGTCCTCGGGATGGTCGCGCAAGTTGCCAAGCACGATGCGGTGCCGGCCGCCGACGACCTTCTGCCAAACGGCCCGCGCGATGAGAGGGAGAGCCGGGAGCGTTGTCACCAGTGTCCCGTCGTCTGTGAACACGCGCGCTACATCTGGGTATTTCAGGTGGCCGAAAGCGTCGAAGACGACATCGTAGCGGACACTGCCGGCCGTGAAATCCTGCTTGCGATAATCGATGACCACATCAGCGCCGAGGGAACGGGCTCGCCCGGCGTTGCGTTCGCTGCATACCGCGGTCACAGTCGCGCCTCGCGCTTTGGCGATCTGCACGGCGAAATGTCCCACCCCTCCTGTGCCGCCGTTGATGAGCACTGCCTTGCCGTGCAGCTCGCCGCATTTGCGAAGTCCGTTGAGCGCCGTAAGCCCGGCGATCGGCAGTGCCGCAGCTTGCTCGAACGACATGCTGTCGGGCATGAGTCGCAGGCGTTTGCGCGCCACCGCCAATCGCTCGGCGTGCGCACCCGGTTTGCGCATCATCACAGGTGTGATTCCGTAGACACGGGCGCCTACCGGCGGCTCCGTCACGCCAATGCCGAGTCGTTCGACCACGCCCGCAAAGTCCGAGCCAAGGGTCTTTGGGAAGGTGCGGCCCGTGATGAGCTTCAACTCACCGGCGCGAACCTTCCAATCGACTGGGTTGACCGAGGCCGCCTTGATAGCAACGACCACCTGGCCCCGCTTGGGATCTGGCTCAGGAAGTTCACCTATCTGCATCACCTCAGGACCGCCGTAGGCTTTGATCTGCAGGGCTTTCATTTCATGATCTCCCGGTCGGCACGACCGGCCGACCTCCATCGTGTTTGACTTTGATGCCAGCAGCCCCAGCAACCTTCCAGCCCGAAGACGGCCACACTTGCAGTAACGGCTGGTCGGAAAGGAGAAATGCGCGCTGCGAGTTCACAGCGGCTCGCGTAGTGCTTCAATGGGGCCGTCGCCTGGTGGGGACCCTGTATAAGGGGTAGTTGTTGCCGACGGCGGCCGCGCCCGTGCTCGGGCGCCTACGTGACCTTCGCGAAACGCTTCTCCTGCGAGATCGCTTCCAACCGGTCCCGGGCCTGCACCGTGATCATCCAGCCCGGGTACTCCGGGGGCAACGCGCTCGTCGTATTCAAGCGCGTAAGCTGGTCCCCAGACAGCTTTAGCTCAGGAGCGGCCAAGTTGTCTCGGAGCTGGGCTTCGTTACGCGCTCCGACGATCACGCTGGTGGTGACGCGCTGGTGGAGCAGCCAAGCAAGGGCCACGCGTGCAACCGACACCTCGTGCTCACGGGCCACATCAGCCAGCACGTCAAGGACAGCATAGCCGCGCGTTTCATCGACGGGAGGAAAATTGAAGCTCGCACGTCGCGCGCCTTCTGGTCTCTTCTTGTCCCGCCCAAACTTTCCGCTCAAGAAACCACCCGCCAGCGGGCTCCAAACCAGCAGGCCCACCTGCTCCGACTCCATCAGCGGGACCAGCTCGCGCTCTAGGTCGCGGCCGGCGATCGAGTAATACGCCTGCAGGGTCTCGAACCGCGCCAGACCGTCGCGCTGGCTGATCCCGAGCGCTTTCATCAGGTGCCAGGCCGCGAGGTTCGACGCGCCGATGTATCGGACTTTGCCGGTGCGGACCAGATCGTCGAGAGCCCGCAGCGTCTCTTCGAGCGGCGTGAGCGCGTCGTAGCCATGAATCTGGTAAAGGTCGATGTAGTCGGTGTCCAGCCGCTGGAGACTGGCGTTGATCGCGTCCATGATGTGGCCGCGTGACAGGCCAACCGCGTTCGGCCCGGCGCCCACTCGCCCCCGAACCTTGGTGGCCACCACCACGTCGTTGCGGCGTGCGCCCAGCGCCTTTCCCAGGATCTGCTCCGCACGTCCCGCCGAGTACACGTTCGCAGTGTCGAAGAAATTGATCCCAGCGTCGATGCAGACGCCGACCAGACGATCGGCCTCCGCCTGCTCCGTGCTGCCGATCGCCTTGAACATTCCCTCGCCACCGAAGGTCATCGTCCCGAAGCAAAGCTCCGAAACTCGCAAACCCGTTCTACCCAAAGGTCTATAGTTCATCTGCGTCTCCTCTCTCCAACGGTTCAGTGGCTAGAACATGACCCGCTTCCACTTGATCGGCCAAGAGCTTCGAGAGTCGTGTTATTGGATCGGCGCGGGGCGATCTGTGCGCCAGATCATAGTCCGCTCAAAGAGGGATGGCGCATCCAGCGCGATACGCCCGGCTACGGCCCGCGACGGACCGCCGAGGAGATCCGTGGGGATCTGGCGGCAGCGAAACGCTACGCGGACCAGTAGGACCGTGAAGGTGGGTGGCCTGGCGACCAGGGCTGTCCGAGTGGGTGGCCTGGCTCTGGTCGTCGGCGCTCTCGCTGGGCGCGCGGCGGTCGCGCAACCTATGGTGGAGGCGCGAATGCTGGCCGGGGTCCATTTCATCGAGATGCTGACCGCGGGTGCGAAGACCCAGGAGCGCTTGCCGCTCGTGGTCGCGCTGCATCCGCAACGTGGCGATGCTGCCGACTTCATCGCCCTCTTTCAAGGGCTGCGCACAAAAGCACGAATCATTGCGCCGTACGCAGACGCGCAGAACGGCCATCTCGGTTGGTATCGCGGCGAATCGAGCGCAGCAGGGGCGCCGGGACCACGACGGGCCGCGCAGGCGCTTGTGCCCTTTCTAGCTCAAATGCAGGATGCTTGGCCGAGCGTCGGCAAGCCTATTGTCGTCGGATACTCACAAGGCGCGATCGTGGCCATGACCTTGGCCATCACCGCGCCGAAGTCATTGAGCGCGGTCGTGTCCATTTCGGGTCGGCTGCCGCCCGCACTGTTTCGAGAGGCGCGGAAGACCGCGCCCGGGCCGACCATCGAGATCTTCCATGGCGAGGGTGATCGAGCGGTTCCCTTCGCTGCTTGCAAGGAATCCGTCGCAGTTCTGAAGGCCGCAGGTTTCTCCACCACGGTGCACTTCTATCCGGACGTCGGACATAAGATGTCCAGGTCGGAGGCACAGGAGATCCTTGTAACGCTCGAACGCCTGCTCGCGCACGTCACCCCTACGGAGTGATATCCCTTGAGGCGGCCTGTCCGCCGTTGGTTGCTGTTCCTGCTCCTTGGGACGCTTCAATGGGGCCGTCGCCTGGTGGCGACGGAGATCAATTCCGCTGCGTCTCCCGCGACAGTCCAGCGTGTGATGCTTCAATGGGGCCGTCGCCTGATGGCGACGGAGATCAATTCCGCTGGCGCCAACTTTTCGCTGATAGGAGAATGCTTCAATGGGACCGTCGCCTGGTGGCGACGGAGATAACGTTCCACGCAGTCTTGACCCGCCTTGGTCTCGACGCTTCAATGGGGCCGTCGCCTGGTGGCGACCGATCGTTGCGGGGCATCGATCCTCGCGGCTACTGAAATGACCGGGTGCGATGATACACCCCCGTCCGGTGCCCTAGTCCAGAAAGTCGCAGAGCGTGTGTTGGACTCTCAGGCAAGGAAGGGGCTTCAGCCTCGGCCCGATCACGGGAGCGCGCGTGGGTTGTGGTCCCAAGCCAGGAGCGCGCGAACGCGGCGGCCAGGGCCTGCCCACCCAATCTCTGCCCCGCGCGGCTTCGCCGCGTGTGGCTTATCGCCGTCCGACGACAGCCTCGAAGGTGCTCTCGTCAAGGCCCGCCGGAATGACTCCCGACTCTCTGACCGTGCGAACGTCGGGCAGATGCGGGATGGTTGCTCCGGGCGAATGGTCGCGAAGGAAACCGGCAAGCTCACGGTCCGTCTCGCGGATGTGATAGATGAGCCAGTCCTCGAGCATGAAGGAGATGGAGAGCTTGATTTCCTTGCGCACCCCTTCGCGCTTGGTGCGTGCCACGATCGCGGCGCACTCGCGGCGAAGACGGTCATGGAACTCCATGTGGAAGCGAGCGCCGGGGTATCCACTCTCGGCCATTGCCGCCTCTTCAGCGGCGAAGTGGTGGATGATGTAGCTGGCGAGAAACGTGACGGCGCGCTGGAATGGTGCCGGGTTCGCTTCCAGGTCGGACGCTTCGAGAACCTCGTTGGCCAGACCGAACAGCGCCCGATGTTGGGCATCGATTTCGGCCACTCCGGTGATGAGGTCGGGCGTCAGCTCGAATTGGTGCATGGTCTTGCCTCCGTGTTCTGCTAGTCGATTCGTGGTGGAGCGGCGCTTTCCCCGGCCTGGCCTTTTGGTGCCACGCGCGTGGAACGGGAGAGACTCAAGTATACTGCGGGGAGAAGTCACCTGGATGTCCGCTCAGCCTACCGAACTAGCAACTTCGGGGCCGCTTTGAACAGCCGTAGGTCAGTCCGCCAAACCCAGTCGTGCGTCGGAAAGGACACGGCTTCAGCGCGTGGCCAGCGTCGGCCCGCCGACGATCTCCCAGGGCGAGGGCTTCGCCCGTCTCGTGACGCGACCGGCTCTTCGCTCTGGGGCCCACACGAATAGTCGGCAGCCCGATGCCGCCAGCGAGGATGGCCCGGACGCTCTATCTCGACCTTCTGCACGAACTCACGCATCTGCGCCAGCTCGACGAGGGGTTGGATCTGTGGGACGAGAGATTCGCGTACGTGCATCGTCCGACCGAGATCGAAGGCCACGCGGTCGCCATTGAGGAGGGACGCCGGCTGGGCATGACCAGCGAAGACGTCTCCGACCATCTGGCGGCTCTCTGGATGGGGTCGCACGTGGAAAGTTCGACTCCCCGATTCCCGAATGGGTGATCGCTCGTGTTACGATGCCGACGCACTTTCAAATCACTTTGGAGCTACACATGCGCATCGGACGCGGATTTCTCTTGCTCATGGGCACAGCGCTGCTGGGCTGCACCTCGGAAGGCAAAACTACCCCTGATGTCTTCTTCACCGTAGACAGCACGACCAACGCCCACGCCATCTCGCCCTACATTTATGGGACCAACGACAGCGCCCTGCCCGCGGCAACCAAGGGCCTGGCCCTGTCACGCGTGGGCGGCAACCGCTTGACCGCGTACAACTGGGAAACCAACGCGTCCAACGCAGGCTCGGACTACAAATACTCCAGCGACAACTACCTGAGCACCAGTACCACGCCCGGCTACCCCATGATGAAGGCGGCGCAGACCGCCAGCGATGCCGGGGCCGGCATCATCTTGACCGTCCCCATCGCTGGCTGGGTGGCTGCCGACGAGAACGGACCTTGTCCGTCGCAACCCACCGCCGAGCAGATCGCCGGGCGTTTCTTTCCCATTTTGCCCAAAAAGGGTAGCGCCTTTGCCTATCCGCCTGACCTCACCGACGGAACCGTCTACGCGGACGAGTTTGTCGCCTATATTGAATCGCAGTTTCCCAACGCGCAGACCGACCCGGCCCGCAGCATTTTCTACATGCTCGACAATGAGCCCGACCTGTGGTCGCAAACGCACAGCGAGATCCATCCCACGCCGGTCACCTATGCCGAGCTGGCGCAGAAGAGCATCGACTTCGCCACCGGCATCAAGGGCGCCGCGCCCCAGGCCCTGGTCTTCGGCCCGGTCAACTATGGCTGGGATGGCATGGTCAGCTTGCAACAGGCAACGGACGCCAATGGCCGCGATTTCCTCGAATTCTATCTCGACAGCATGAAGACCGCGGAACCGAGCCCAGGCCAGCGCCTGCTCGACGTGCTGGACGTGCACTGGTACCCCGAGGCCACGGGCGACGGCAAGCGCATCACCGACGACGGCGTGACGGCAGGCGAGGTGGAAGCACGCTTGCAGGCGCCGCGCTCGCTCTGGGATGAAACCTACATCGAAACCAGCTGGATTACCCAAGATAGCACGCATGGCCCCATCCATTTGATCCCGCGCCTGCAGGCCAAAATCGACCAGCACTACCCCGGAACCAAGATGTCCATCAGCGAATACAACTACGGCGCTGGCGGCGACATTTCGGGTGGCCTGGCCCAGGCCGATGTTCTGGGCGTCTTCGGACGCGAGGGATTGTTCGCGGCCACGGTGTGGCTGATGAGCGCGAGCAACAGTTTCCTCTATGCCGGCTTCGCCATGTATCGCAACTACGACGGCAATAGCGCGACTTTCGGTGACACCTCCATTTCGGCGACGACCACGGACGCGGACGCCAGCTCGGTCTACGCCAGCGTTTCCTCGCAGGATCCAACCAACATCGTGGTGGTCGCCATCAACAAGCTGACCACGTCGCAATTGGCTGGCATCACGCTGACCCACCCCGCGCAGTTGACCGCGGCGGACGTGTACACGCTGACCTCGACTGCGGCTGCGCCCAAGCAGGGCAACCCGATCGCCGCGGTGAACGCCAACTCCTTCAAATACAACATGCCCGCCCGGAGCGTGAGCACGCTAGTGTTCCATCCGTAGCTCGACATCGGCCTGGGATTCCCAGCTTCGTCTCTGGCCTTGGTGTCCGGAAAGTCGTCGCCGAGGCTCAGACCCGAGTTTGACGGGCGCCGCATATGCTGATCGGCATTGCTCCTGATGCTGGTGTACTCTTTCATCGTACCGACTCACATCCTTGAGCCAGGAGATCTCGCATGAAACTCAAAGCACCGTTGGCAATCGCATTGGTCATCGTTTCGCTGCAGGCCTATTCGCTCGCACGCGAAGAAGGTCGTGGCGGGGCACGGCCCAATCTGCCCCCGCGCCCGGCACCGGGGCGATTCCAGGCCCACCCTCCGGGAGCGCATCCGCATGGACCCATTGTGCGCCCCCACCCGGTTCGCGTGATGAGCCCCACGGTCGTCAAGTATGGTGGTCACCAGTGGCGCCACTGGGCGCATCCGGAATTCTCGCGTCCCGTCTATTATTGGAACTGGGCCATCATTCAAAGTGTGACTTGCATCGCTGAAGACTCCTACGGCGATCAGTATCCCGTGACCGAGACAACGTTTGCGGGATTCGGCTTGGTCAACATGACCACGGTAGAGGATGATGCGCTCGACCGATGTGCCGAGGAGTCAGGCGGAGACCTGAGCTGCTATCTCGCGACCTGCTCTTACTTCTGATCGCAGTTAAATCGAAACCCCACCGAAGTTGGTGGGGGCGATCGGGTGGCTCCGGAGGAGGGATTCGAACCCCCGACCCGGCGGTTAACAGCCGCCGGGTATGAAACCGAATTCCCGTGGAAGATCGGCAGGTTGGTCCACCCGACAAGATCCCCTGTGGGCAAAGGTTGGGCTAAATAGCCTCCACCATCCGTCGCGCCCGCCGACGCGGCTCGGCTGCCGGGACTTCGCTCCGTCGCCGTTCCGCGAGTCAGCCTTTCCACGTCACTGGCCAAGTCTGCATGGTGGTAGACTGTCGCGCGTGGTCAAGATAACTGGCGAGAGTCTAGCGGCGGCATTGGAGAAGCTGCGCCAACTCCGGCGGAAGGAGATCCTGTCGGAAGAGGAGTTCGCAGTTCGAAAACAGGAGATCCTCTTCAGTTTGGCCGACGGCGCTCTCGCCGAGGGGCCAGAGGATTTCCTTGCACCCCTCGTTCCACTTCTTGAAGACGGTACGCTCTCCCAAGAAGAGATCCTCGTTCTGAAAGAGTTCTCGCTCGCAGCGGCTCGACCCTCGAACCCGGCCACTCCCACGCCCCGTCCTGCCACCGGGGACACACCATCGGGGGCCGAACCGAAGGCGGAGCCTTCGACGAAGCGATGCCCCTCGTGTGGCAAGGATGTCAACCCCGCTGCCACCTCTTGCAAACACTGCGGTGCGGATCTGGCGGCAGCCGCAGTCCCCGGACGGCTGCCGACGAGGAACAAACCATCTGAGGTGCTCGGAACGCTGATGCTGCTGGTTCCAGCTACGGGTGCGATGCTCTTGTGGTTCTGGGTGGGCGAGATGGCGCTGATTCAGGACCCTGGGTCCAAGCTGACGTTCATCGCCTGCGTGGTTGTCCTGGCCACGGCCGTCTTGGCTGCCGTTGAGGCAGGTCAACTCGGCATGGGAGACCCCAAGGATCTGAGAGGCGGCGCAGGTCCCGTGAGATGGTTCCTGTCCGTTGCGCTCCTGTGGGTGATCGGTTTTCCAGCGTACCTACATCAACGAAGGCGCCACGGCATGAAGAATCTTGTCGTCGGAGGTGCCGTGGTGGCCGCGGTGTTCGGAACCATCGTTGCCATGCTGGCCTACCGGATCGAGGCCACGAAGGCAGCCATACGGGAGCAACTCGCTGCAGTACAAGAGGCGATCCCTTCCGGCGAGACAATCGACGCGCCAACCCCGCCGCCACGCGGGAAGCCAAGATGGGAACGAGAAACTTCTTCCTCGCCCTTGGACACATCGCCGACGGTTGTGCTTACCCTGGAATCAGAAGCCGCCATCGATGGCGCGTTCGGCAAGACGGTTTACCCACATCTTGTCCTTCGGTGCCAAAAGAGGCAGACGGAAGCCTATGTCAACGCGCGAGTCGCACTGACCTCGCAGGTGCGTTCATGGACCTCCGACTACTCGTGGGGTTCGAGCACGCGAAGCTCCATCCGCTGGCGTCTCGACGAGGACAAGCCCGTTTCCGGCTGGTGGCTGGTGAGCGACGACTACGAAGCTGTGTTTGCCCCGCAGCCGGTTGACTTCATCAAGCGGTTGGCAAAGCGCCAACAGCTACTTCTGGAACTCGACGTCTCCCGGGGAGGGACGCAAACGGTCACGTTCAACCTCTCGGGTCTCTCGGAAATGCTTCCCGAGCTGAGAGCCGCCTGCAAGTGGTAGGGGCTGCCCGCCCGTCTGGTGACCGCGTAACTGCAGCGCAACCAATCGTTCCGCCAGTGTGAATGGTCGCCCCAACTCACGGACGACCGGCCAGCGGTCGCGTCGCCCGCCTGTCGGTCAGGGAAACGCACCGCGGATCACCATCACCGGCGATCCGACCCGTTGCACCTAGCCGACCGCCGCTATCGCCTGTAGCCGGTCCATGGCGGCTCGCATCGTGTCGGCGCCAAGGTGGGCATACCGCCGGGCCATCGTCAGCGTGGTATGTCCGAGCACGTCCGCCACCACGTCGAGCCCCGCGCCTGCCTGCCGCAACCGGGTTGCCGTCGTGTGGCGCAAGTCGTGGAAGTGGAAGTCCTCGATCTCAGCCTTCGCCACAGCTCGGCGGAATAGCGTGCGCACGCCGTCGCACGTGTAGGGCTCGCCGGCTGTGTTCGTGAACACATACGGGCCGGGGGAACGCGCCATCGTCCCGCGCAGAACCACCGCCAGCGCGGCGTTGATGTAGATCCGGCGCACACGGTTGGCCTTGGTGGTGGTCAGCGTGAGCATGCCCGCCCCAAGATCCACCGCGTCTTTGGTCAGATTGACCACCTCTGCCTGTCTCATGCCCGATAGCAGCGCCGTCACCACGATCGGACGTATGCCGGGCGAGAGAGCCGCCAGCAGACGGGCTTCCTCGTCGCCCACCAGGTAGCGAACGCGGCCAGGCGGCTCTTTCAAATGCGAAACGGCTCGCAGGACCCGCACTTGTTCCGCTGTCACCCACCCCCACGACTGCGCCAAGGCGAAGAAATGGGACAGCACCTCCAAGTCGCGGTTCACGGTTCCTGCCGCGACGTCCCCCTTGGTCGTCACGGGCTTGTTTCCCTCAGCATCCGGCCGTCCCCTCGGAAGGCGCCCCTCTTTCAGTCGATCCCGCTTGAAACGCTCGACATGGAAGGCGCTCACCAAGTCCAGTCGCAGATCTCCGAGTCCTGCCAACAGGCGAGCGCATACCGCCGCCCGGCGTTTCGCCGCCGCCGGCCGGTTTGCGTCGCACCACGCACCGTAGGCCGCGAAGCCTTCCGAGAGAGTCCTTGGCTTCTCTCGCTTGGGATCAAAGCCGCCCGCAAGTGCCGCCGCCAATATCTCCCGCGTGCGGGCCTTTGCTGCAACGGCAGGGAGACCGGCCGGCAGCCGCTCGCGATAGCGACGCCATTCCCCTGTTCTCGGTTCGCACCATCGCAGGTCGACACACCATCGTCCGCGCGCATCGCGAAACAGACCATGCACTCCCGTTCGACTGTGACGTGCCATGAGTTCAGCCTCCTTCTTGTCTTGCGGCTTTGGCGAGGGCGCGGCGAAGGGCCTCACCCACGCTTGTGCGCCAGCGATCCGCTAGTGCTTCCGCCTGCTGCCTCTCGTCGGGCCGCAGCCGCAACGTCACCAGCAACTCACCCCGACGCCGGGCCTCGGCCTTGGCGAGTTTCTGGCGCTGTCCTTCCTGCCGCTGGTGGGCCGGGTGGATGCCCTTGGCCACCAGGACGCGGGCCGCATCACGTGCCTCCCTGGACTCGGCCAGCCCCATATCGGGAAAGGTGCCGACGGCGAACAAGCCCTCCTTCCCGCCGAGGCGGTACTTCAACCGCCACGCCTTGGCGCCGTTGGGCTTCACCAGGAGATACAAGCCACCGCCATCGAATAGCTTGAAGGGCTTGGTGGTAGGCTTCGCGTTCTTGACCGCGGCATCCGTGAGCAGGTTCTTCGACATGTGGCTTAGTACCCCCATCGTACCCCGGACTAGCCGGACCGCAACAGGTGGTTTGCATGCCTATCCGGTTGGTTGACACAGCAACTGCGCTAATCAAGCTGGGCGGCATCATGGATCACGGTCGGAAGGCTGGGGGACTGGCGAATAGTCGCTGGCGCCACCAGGTTCACCTCGACGGGCGGCGACGGTTTGGAAAATATGGGGCGCCCAACGAGAGCGGTGTATGCGATGGTCACAGCGGCGACGATGGCCATAACTATGGTCCACCTGGCGGTCACGTGAGCTGCCTTTACTTGCTCCGCCACAAGGCGCTCCTGGGCTTGATAGTTCGTAGTCAGAAGGCTGAATAGGCCAGCCATCCCGCTCACCCATAAGCCTTCCGCCGCGATCCTTCGCTCGATACGCCTTCTCTCCAAGCTCTTGCCTTGGACAAACGCGATACCTCCCCTATCGAATTGTTCTTGACCCTCCACGCAGTAGGCTTGGCACTTCTGATATTTCTCGAATGCCTGTTTGAACTCAGCGAGAGGATCGGCCTGCGGCGCCGGCGAGTCTGGCAACATCGCAGCATCCTCGCGCGGTTCGCGTGTGCGTCAAGTTTCACGCTGACCGGCGAACCTTTCATTTTGTTAAGCAACCGTATAGGCATGCCACGGGCCAGTCAGCCGCCGTTCAGGTCGCGGCCGACTCGTGGGCCGTCGACAATGAGACGCATAAGTCGCTCGTCGTCGCGCCAAACCGCCTCGGCCCGTTCCTCCAAGGTCGCGATCTTCGCCCCCATGGTGGCGAGTAGAGCGCGTTCGCCGTCGCTGACCCGGCCACCGAAGGCGCTCACCTTCTCGAATGCGAGGAACTCCTCGCGCGTCCAGGCTCGGAAGTCGTGGGCAAAGGCCGTCTCGCGCCGGTGATCCCACTTCCCCTGCTTGATCATCACCACGTGGGTGGTCGTATCGAAGATGCGCAGCCAGTCGAGCGGGCGCTGCGGGTCGGGCGCGCGGCTGGCGTGCGACGCGCCCAAGAGTTCGTCAACCCAAAGCCGCGCCAGCGCATCCTCGCGGGACAGACCATTGTACATGCGAACCGAGATCGGCTCATCCGCGCGCGATGGGGCCACCGTGGCGGCGATGCGGGCAAGGCGACTGCGAATTGCGTTCAGTCCCATTGCTTTGTTCCTCCATTTGCAAGACGTTCTTCAAGCGCCGCCAGTCGCGCCTCCAGTTCGGCCACCTCGCACAACTTGACGGCGCCTTCCGTGACTGCTCTGCAAGCACTCACGCGAGCCGATTCCGCTGGCTTCTCCCCGCTCGCCATCTCAACCAACCCGGTCGCAGCTTTCGCCATACCACTGGCCAGGATGCTCTTGCCGGTGGCGATGTTCTCGGCCAGACGCGCGCGGATTGCCTCGATGATCTCGGGCCTTTTCCGCCAGCGCCGCCCACTGCGATCTGATAGCCCGATCTCCCTGGCCGCCTCTGCGGGGCTGCACCCCGTCGCCAAGGCGTCAACGAAGCTTGTTTCACGGGCCGAAAGTGACTCCGTGTCGGTTTCATCGTCGTCTGGAATCCGGCCAGTTTCGGCCACGGGATCGGCCGTCGGCACCACGTGCAGATCGGGGCTTTCGGGCTCGCTCATGGTCGCCTACGGCCTCACACCCCGGCGCATGCCCTGGTCAGGATCGGCCGAGTAGCGATTGCAACCGCCCTGGCAAGTGAGCACCGCCGGGGCGAGATCCGTCCCGGTCGGCAGGAACCACTGCCGGTCGCACGCCCTGCACTTGATCTTCGCGCCGCCCGAGACGACTTCCGCCGCCAGGCCGGCGTGCGAAAACGTGTCGGCGTGATCGCTGACCCACGCCACGGTTGTCACGTAGGCGCGCTCGGCCGCCGCGGGGTCGACGGGTTGCAAGTCGCGGGCGCCGGCCATAAGTGCGGCAAGGGCGAGCTCGCCAGGTGTCGGCGGAAGCCTTGAGTTCGGATGATTCATTTCGTTTTCCATGTTGGGGCCTTTCGTTTTCGGGGTGACGGGTTCAGGGTTCGGCTGGATGTTGGGAATGAATTCGGGCACGTGGGCCAGCCGATTTGCGAGGCTCCTCTGGCCGGGTGACCGCGTGTCTTCAACTGGGGGTCGGAATCGCATTCAAGGTTCCTTTCGTGCGTGGTTGGGAGATAATTCCGCTCGCCGGGCGAATCGCACGGGCAGTGAGCACGCCCGTGGTCGCGTCCATGGGGCGCCGGCGCCAAGAAAAAACACCGTCGCCGGGGCGAGCGGAAACTTTTTCAAAGCGCACCTCGATGCGGTTGGCACCAGAGCTCAAGCTGGGCTCGGCCTTCTGGCGTGGGCGGCATCGCCGTGGCGGGCCTCTGGCCCTGCCAACACAGCTCACAGAGTAGCCGGCCACCCTGGGTGAAGTGCGCCTGCTGCCAGTCAGTGCAGGAGCAACCGGCGCATGGCTCTTTCATACTGGTGGCGGTACGGATAGCCGCAGAATGGCCAGCCACACCGCGCTGGGCAGGTGGGCTCACCGTCGGCGGGCCAGCGGGTAGCGCATCGGCTCGCGTAGCCGCAAAGGGGTTCATGCTGCACCTTTCCCGCGGTCGCCCGCGGCTTGCTTCACCTTGGGTTCTGCTGCCAGGAACGCGGTCACCGAAGGGTGCGGCGTGGCCCGCCACCACACCCAGAGACGCCGCTCGCTCGCGATCGCTGCCTCACGTCCCAGGGTGGAGAAGTACGCGGCCAGGGCTTCCACGTCCGCCGGCGTGACCGTGCTATCAGGCCGCACCCTCACGCAATGAGAGAGGAGGGGGCCAGCCTTGGGCGCGGGCAGGATGAAGGGCAGGATCTTGCCGCCGGCCTGGCCACGTAGGTGAGCCAGCAGCTCCGGCTTGAGCTCGGCCAGGGTGGGCACCAGCGCATCCACCGCTTCCGCTGGCCCCTCTACTTCCAGCCGCTCGCCACCCGGGGCCAGCACTACCGCTACACCCTGCCGGGCGGCCAGCGAAAGGACAGCGCTGGCTGTCATACGGACACCTTCTTTGCGCGGCGCGGGGTCGACTCCGCGGCGTCAAGGTGATCATGGGGGGGTGACTGAGTATCATGATCACCTTGATCATCTTGACCTTCTAAGTAGTTGTTATTATTAGAATGAAGGTGTTCACGCATCTCATCATGCTCAAGGTGCTCATCATGCTCAGGGTGGGGGGTGGTGATCACCTTGAGTGACCAAAACCAATTGACGCCGCGCTTCGTGGCCTCGACCCGTAGGGCCTTTTTGGCTCGCCTCAGTGTGGCGATCGATATTTCGCCCTTGGCGGCTTCTGCCTCGATTTCTGTCTCGCGATGCCACTCACCGTCAGCGAGTATCCGCCGCAGCAGGGCCTCGGCTTCTGATGTGCGATGGGCGATGCGTGGACGGTCCTGCCCACACAAATCGTCTGCGGTGGACGCCGTTTCGCCCAATGGTTCCAAGCGGGCCGACTGTTCGGCTTCCACGATCGCAAAGTTGATCGACGGCGCCCATCGCCCGGTGTTGTTTTTCACGGTCGCGAGTGTGATCACCGATTCGTGGGCATCTGTCGCCGTCGCGCCCTCCTCGACTGGCCGCCGTCCCATCATCAACTCGATGTCCGCCATACCCGACCACGCTATCGATCCTCCACCACGATCCATCGCAGAGCCGAGGGTTCTCTTGTTTGTGTGTCTGACCAAAATGAGAGCACAGTGACGGGCCGCGCAGGCGGCCATGAGCGGGGCAAATGTGCGCCGCACATCAGCGTCACTGTTTGCCGAATAGTCGCGCGTGATCACCGTCTGAGCCGGGTCGATGATCACTAGCCGCGCGCCGTGGAAATCGATCCGGTCTACGATGCGCTGGCAATCCTCGGGGAGCGAGACAGGGCGGCACATGTTCCAGGCATGGATTCTGGACAGGTCTGCACCTGCGGCAATGAGGCGCGGGACAAGCCTCGTCTCTGGACGGTCTTCAGTCGCGATCCACAGTACGTCTCCGGCCGGCTGAGCGGCCAGGTCGCCGAACATCGCCCGCTGGGTGGTGAAGTGAGCCGCGACGTAAGCGTTCAGGAGGCCTTTGCCAATTCCGGGTTGGCCCGTGTCCACCGTCGTGCCGCCCGCTGTAACGCGCCCACCCCATATATAGGTGTCTCGGCGCGGTTTCACTGTGGACAAGGTGATTGTTTCTGGTTCTGCCGCCGTCTCACTCGCCGCTGCGCTCGTTTGTCCTGGCGCCACAGTGGACGCGGGCGCCGTCTTGCACGTGGGGGGCATTGGGCCGGCCTTGGGCGGCGCCGTTCGTGGCTGTGCCAGTCCGGCGCGCCAACCACTTTCAACGGTTTTTCTGGCCTCAGTCTCGGGCAGTCCCGCAGCCACGGCCGCAGCAATCAGATCGTCCCGAACATCTGGGATCTCGCCGCCTGCACACAGTGAGGCGGTTGCAAGTGCTGATTTGTTGGTTTGGTTGTTGCGGTCGCCTTCGGGCGCAGTCCGCACCCTTTCGAGTTCATCCGCCAGGGCCTTGCGCCCGTAAGGCGTGCCGCCCGTCGTGCATGGCTTGGGAGTCGTCGGGAAAGTGGCCACTGTCGGCGTGGTCGGCTTGACGATCCTCGCTCTCCACCTCTCCGGCAGTTCCGAGGGCATCATAGCGGCTCCACCCACCGATAGGCACCGCCGGATGGATGCACGCTTGGCGGCACGATGATGTAACCGTCGTGTTTGATGTCCAAACCTGGCCCGAGTGAGCCGCGCATCTTTCCCGGCGGTGCGTGGAATATCAGGTGCCTGCCACCTCCACCCGACGCCGCCTCAGCAGTCGCAGGCAATTGCCCCAGCTCAGCTAGCAGCGCGGCCAGAATCTCGTTACCACCGTTGCGTGGGTCGATGTCGAGCACGACCAGGCCGGACGCTATGCACGAAAGACCGACGTTCGCGGTAGGCATTGATCTCCACCATTCCGTGATTTGCCCGGTGTTGAAAGTGGCGTCCAAGAATCCGCGCTCGGTCAAGGGGTGCTTTGAGCGGGGCTTGCATGGAAAGACCGCGAAGCCTTTGGCCGCGTAGGCCAGAGCCGCCTGCCCGAGCGGTGACAGAGTGGTGCTCATGAGCAGCATTCCGTGGAAATCGCGCCACGTCCTCGGCCGACGTCAGCCGCAGAGCCGGCGAGGCGAACCAAACTCACGGCCGGACCCTCGACCTCTGCACCGTCCGCGCCTCAAGGAAAGCGTCGAGGGCCGCGCGACGCACGCGCGGGTAGCGGCCGACCCGCAGATAGGGCAGCTTGCCGACCCGGCGCCACCACCCGACGGTTGCGACGGGCACGGCTAGCAGCTCGGCGATCTGCGTGTCACTGAGAAAGGCTCGGGAACTCGACGATGCGGTGGACGTGTTCATGGTGTCTCGTGATGTCTCACGACCGAGTGCGATCACGCGAGAGCCATCGGTCCGCGAATTCAGCCCGAAAAACGCGGACCGATCCGGCGGCCTACTTCTTCACGGCACCGGCTGACAAGCTTTCCAGGTCGGCGAAGAGTATCGGGGACTCGACTCGGTCCCACGCACGCGAGCGGCCCACGATGTCCTGTACCTGACGCTCGGTTCGCCGCCACACCGCCGCAGTCATCGATTGCGCCTCGTCCTCGAAGTTGAGCTTGCCCACATTCTCGGGGGCCACGCAGTTCACAAGCCACCCTACGAGGTTCCTCCTCAGCGGCGCGAAGCTCGGCGCCCACGGCTGGTCGTTTCCGCCCGCGGGAACGAGCGCATCGACGCTCGCGCGGGCGAGTTCTGCGTTCTCGGCTAGTTCGTAGATGTCTCGGCGTCGCGCGAAGTCTTGCGCCAGCCCATGAAGTAGCCTCTTCGCCCGCTCGTAGGTGGCGTAGACATAAAACTCAGTCCTGCCCAGCGGCTCGCACTCCTCGAACCGACGAAACGCAGGAAGCAACGGCAGAAGTGTCCGCATCCATCGAACGCAGGCCTGCATCTCGTCCTTCGTCGACTCCTTCTTGTCGAGAACCGCCAGCGCAGCCCGCGCCAGTCGCTCCGCGGTCGTCGCGCCGCTAATCACAGCCTTGCAGATCGCCCTCGCATTCTCGGGGAACCCGTCCGCCCACACCGCCTCGCGCGTCCGCGTGCCGGCAGGGGCGAAACGCTGAACCCGCCGTGAAGTCGCGACCGGCGCGCGCGACTCCGCTGTGGCTTTCGAGCGGGCTTTCATGGCGGGAAATTCGGTGGGCAAAGGTTGGGCAAAACATCCCCATTTTGCCACTTCCATCCGCTTCTTGCCGCGTTTTCACCGCGCCGTGTGGGAGAGCCAAAAACGCTGCGTTCTCCGTCGAGAACCACGAATTTGCTAGGTGCTCCGGAGGAGGGATTCGAACCCCCGACCCGGCGGTTAACAGCCGCCTGCTCTGCCGACTGAGCTACTCCGGAATGTGGAAGGCGATGATTATGGGCAGCCGCGCTTCGAGGTCAAGCAGTTCGCGACGGCGACGGTACGATAGCTTCGTGACGCGGTTCATTTTCCTGCCGGCCCGTTGGGCGGCGGAACTGCACCTGCCGTAGGATGAGGCACCATGACCGGACCGGGGGGCGGCCGCCACTTCAGTATGCGGACGGCATTTTCGAAGTAGATCTTGCGCAAGATAGCCTCGGGCAGCCCCACGCCGTCGATCTTCCAGCGCCCCTGGATGGGCGTGGGACTTTCGAACTGCTTGTCGCGCGTCTCGAAGTAACGCCAGGTCGAGGTGAAGTAGCGGGCCTCGTCTTCCAAGGTGGGCGGATTGGCGCCGTTCGAGCCATACATCATGCCGTCCTGTTCGGCCGCGACGCCCAGGTCGGTGCCGAACAGGATGCGGTCCTGGTACTTCTCATAGAAGAGCCGCATCTTGGCCGCGTCCTGGCGCCCAATCTCGGGCACGCGTGCGGCGGTGTCGATGTACAGGTTGGGGTACTTGTCGAGCATCTGCGCCACGTGCTCCGGATCCTCGGGATCGTTGCCGAAGTGCACCCCGATGAAGGTGGTTTTGGGGTGGCGGGCCACGCGCCGCTCGAAGGCCGCGTAGATCTCTTCCCACGACGGCACCGGTTGGCCGCGGAAAGACCACTCGGGGTGCGCCTGCAGCTCTTCCCAGCGCTCGTTCTTGGCGTCGGCAGGCTGCCAGAAGGCCTTGGGATCGCCCGTGTGAATCGCCACCGGCATGCCCAGCTCGCCGGCCTTCTCAAACAAGGGATCCAGACCCGGGTCATCCACCGGAAGCACGCGCTTGCCGTCGGGCATGGGATAACCGAGCCCCAGGCCTTTGGGGATCTTCAGGCCGATGGCCCCGAGCTGCTTGGACAGCACCAACTCTTCGGCCATCGCGTTGCCGTAGTCGGCCCGCACGCCCTGATTGGCCATGCGCAATGCCTTCATGAAGCCGGCGTTGGCGAAAACAGCGATGCGTCCCCCCGAAGCGCGGGCGGCGGCAAGCTGGGTTTCCAGCGCGTGGTGCGGCGGACCCGGGCTCATGCCCGACAGGTTCACCATGCCGACGATGCCCCAGGTCTCCATAATCTGCAGGGCGCGCTCGACGCCATCTGGACTGATGTGAGTGTGCACGTCGATGCGAGCGAAACGCGCGGCTCCCCGCGCGGTCGCCGCCGATTGCTTCTTCACGTGCC
Organism: Myxococcales bacterium; assembly: GCA_003142855.1. GTDB lineage: Bacteria > Myxococcota_A > Polyangia > Fen-1088 > Fen-1088 > Fen-1137. The sequence goes on along the minus strand of PLNW01000132.1, from coordinate 16,500 downwards.
ACTTGTGGGCCATGGTCCCGGCCACACCCAACGCAGCCAGCGCCGACAACAACAGCACCACTCCCGCCACGCCCCACGCCGACCGCCGGGAACCAGTCATGTTCAAAGCATCCCTATAATTTCTCGGGCGAGTCCGTCGATGGTGCAGGCTGAGCCTCGGGCGCGGCTGACGTCTCGGCAGCCTGGGCCTTCATCTTCTTCAGCTTGGCGAACACGCCAAGAGTCTGCATGTTGCCGTCTTTTGCCCAGGAACTCGAGGGGCTGACGCTGCTCTCATAGGGCAAGAATCCCGGCTTGCGCACAGTCACCGTGTGAGACTTGTCCATGTCCAAGATGCGCCGCTGGAAAGGCGTCTGCCCCATAGGCTCGCCATCGATGAGAACCTGCGCCCCGACCGGCAGGGACCGCACCTTGACCAAATACACGGTCTCGCCCGGCACGGCCGGAGCTGGCGACGGGGAAGATGCGGACTTGCTCGCCGTCTTCTTGGCCGATCCTGCCGCCGGGCCCGGGTGCTTGGCAGCTTCGGCGGCCTCAACTGGCTTCGCGGCTTCAACTGGCTTGGCGGCCTCGACCCTTTCTGGCTTGGTCTTGCTTGGCACTGCCGTCGGCGCCGGGGTCGGGAGTTTCTCAGCGGGCTTGACCGGCACAGCTTCCACTGGCGGCGGTGTCGGTGTAGCGGCTGGCTGGCTGGGCTCGCCCACTTTGGCTACTGCAGGGGCGGCAACGGGAGAGGGCACGGGCTCGGCCGGCGCGGGACGCGACGCAGGCGCCACCGGGGTCTGCCACGGCTTGGTCTGCATCAAATAGACTCCCGCAAAAGCCAGCCCTGCCGCCACGATGCCCACCACGATCAGCTTCTTGCCCTGCCCGCCGGATTTCTTGGTCAACAGATCCGGGACGTCCTGGTCGAAAGCCCCCGCGTCCCCGAACGCCGAGTGATCAGCATCGCCCGGGGCAGGAGGTGGTGCTTCGGTCTGCATGGCTCCCGGCGGAGCGGCCGTTTCTTCGGTGTGCTCCGCCGAGGTCTCGACCGGAGCCGCGCCGGCACCGTCTGTCATCTTCATCGCTCGATCAAGCCAACTCTGCCCTGCCGCGGGCGCAGCAGCCGGCTCTGACGGCGGCTGAAGATCGGCGACCGGGGCGCTGTCGCCGAGTGGGAGATCCAGGCTCGCGGGCCTCAACTCGTCGCCCGCGCTCTGGGGCCGGCCCTGCTCGGCTGCGGCCGCTCGCGCGGCAGTCGCTGCAGGAGATGGAGCCGTCGCGCTGGCGTCTTCGCTGATGTCGATGGGTTCGGACCACGACGAAGCAGCCGGGCCGGCAAGCTGAGAATCCGTGTTCGTGTCGTCCAAGGTCGCCTTGGGTGCCGCGTCCTCGGCTTGCTGCGCGCCCGCTGCAGCACCATGCGCCTTGTCTAGCGAATCAAAGTAGAAGCTGGGCGGCCGGTCAGCGATCTCGGTCTTGCCGCCTGAAGCGAACTCATCGAACGTGTCGGACGGTCCGCGTGCGGAAGGCGGCGAGGCAACGGGCTTGGCTGGCGCCGGGCCGGCCGCCAACGGCGGAGGCGTTGCCGGCCGGGCCGCGAATCGCGGCGCCGGCGCAGCAGCAGGACTTTGGGGAGGCGTCGCGGTCGGCCGATCCCCGCGCCGGGCCTTGATAGCCAAGATCTGCTGGTGAGTCTGCTGGCTCTCGGGCGCCAGCTGATCGAAACGCACCCCCATGCCGGGAATGCTGCCGGCCCGCGACGGCTCCGGTTCGCGAACCCACACCACCGTGCCCAAGCCCGTCATCAGGGGACTGCCGTCGGCCAGGCTGAAATCGAAATGCAGCGCCGACCCAACGCCCAGCGGCTGCTTGGTTCGGATGAAGATGCCTCCCGCGCTTACGTCTGCGCCGTAGCGCGCGACGAAATCATCGAGGCTCACACTCTTGAACTTGATCCGAAGTGTGATCGGGGTGCCTTCTGGGCTTGACGGCTCGTCCATGTCAGTTTTCCCTAGTCGGGAATCGGTCTGAGGTTACGCCGACCTTGAGTTTCCTTCAATTATTGATTGGTTGCCCACTTTTCCGGCGCGGGGTCCTACCCGCGATCGGTGTGGGTCTGCTTGCCACAAGCGCGGCGGACGGACGATCTGACATGGGAACCCTCAAAGGGTTCGCTTTGCCCTTCGGCCCCCCACCTGCCACCACCCCATGCTCGCTTCCCCCTTCGGGGACTTCGGGACCTGCACCTTCCCCACCACACCCGCTCGCTACGCTCGCGCCCTCGCGCTCGGCCTCGCCATGCCCTTCGGCCCCCCAAGAAGCCCACACCCGCCCCGCTCGCTGCGCTCGGCCTCGCGCGATGGTGCGCTGCCGGCGAGGGTGCGCGCGAAGCGCGCAGGGCGGTCAGGGTGGGCTGTCCGTCCCGAAGGGCCGGCAGGCTCCCCACGCGACTCGGTTCCACGCCGCTCATGGCATGGTGGCCTCCGATTCACGGTTGGCTTCACAAGCCGGCGCCCGCGTGCTGGCCGCGGGCGGGAATGCGGCCGATGCAGCCTGTGCCACGGCGCTGGCGCTTGGTGTCGTAGACCCATTCGCATCGGGCCTGGGAGGCGGTGGCTTTGCCCTCATCTATTCTGCCAAGACTGGCAAGGTCGAGGCGCTTGATTTTCGCGAGACTGCACCCGCGGCCCTGCGCCCCGATCTATTCATGCGCGCTGGCCGGATCGATCGGGCCCTTTCGGTTCGCGGCGGTTTGGCAGTCGGTGTGCCCGGCGAGCCGTCCGGGCTGGCCGAGCTCGTGCGCCGGTGGGGCAAGCGGCGCTTCGCTCGCTGCGTGGAGCCGGCCGAGGCGCTCGCGCGTGGATTCCCGGCATCAGCGTGGCTGGTCGATCATGTGGCCGACGAGCTCAAGCAGTCGCCCGACGCCGCCAGTTTTCTTGCTCAGGTGCTCGCGCGCAAGCGCGGCCCTCTGGCCCAGCTTCGCGCCGGCGATCTCGTGCGGCGGCCCGAGCTGGCCCGAACCCTCGCGCGCCTGCGTCGCGAGGGCGCCGCCGCTTTTTATCGAGGCGAGATAGCCGACGCCATCGTCACCGCCGTGCGGGACGCGGGCGGCGTGCTCGAGCGCAACGATCTGGCTGGCTATGCAGCAATCGAGCGCGCGCCTCTGCTGACGACATTCCGCGGCCGGCGCATCTTCGCCTTCCCGCCACCGTCGGCCGGCGGGGTGATCATGTTCGAGGTACTGGGAATCCTCAGCGAGCGCACGACGTCCTGGAATCCCGTGCCCGGCGGCGCGCAAGATCCGGCCTACCTGCACCTGCTGGTCGAGGCCTTGAAGCATGGCTTCGCCGACCGCAGTCGCTTTCTCGGCGATCCCGCGTTCGTCAACGTGCCGCTGTCACACCTGCTCGACTCCTCCTATCATCGCGAGCTGCTAGCCCGCATTCAACCCGGTGGCACGCTGGCCCCCGAGCGCTACGGCACGACTCCTTCGTTGGCCGCTGCCCCGGCCCGCGACGCGGGGACCGCCCACATCTCCGTGGTGGACCGCGAAGGCAACGCCGTCGCGCTCACGACGACCATCAACCTGGAATTCGGCGCGCACCTTCTGGCCGGCCGCACGGGTGTGCTGCTCAATAATGAGATGGACGATTTCTCGCTGGCGACTGGCGTTCCCGACGCGTTCGGGCTGGTGGCTGGCGACGCCAACCTGCTCGCGCCGGGCAAGCGGCCGCTCTCGTCCATGTCGCCCACCATTGTTGTTGGCGAAGACGGCGTGGAAATGGTCCTGGGCGCGGCGGGCGGCCCGATGATCATTTCAAGCACCGTCGAGATCCTGCTCGACGTGCTGGTTTTCGGCATGGACGCACAAGCCGCAGAGGCCGCGCCTCGCGTGCATCACCAATGGAGCCCAGACGTGCTCCGCTACGAACCCGCGTTGCCAGCGTCGGTCGTGGAATCGTTGCGCGCCAAGGGCCACCACCTGGAAGCCCGAGACAAGATCGGCAAGGTCAATCTCGTGATTCGCGGCAAAGCGGGGCTGGAGGCCGTGGCCGAGCCCCGCTCCGGCGGCGCACCGGCAGGATACTGAAAGGTGCTATTCTCGTGCAGCACGAACGAAATCCGTATGAAGAGGAGAAACCGTTATGTCGATTGAACTGTTCAGTCTCAAGGACAAGATCGCGCTCGTCACCGGCGGAACCCACGGCATCGGCATGGCCATCGCCAAGGGTCTGGCCCAGGCGGGTGCCAAGATCTGCGTGAACGACATCTTTGCCGACAAGCTGGAAGCCGCCAAGAAGGAATACAAGAAGAATGGCATCGACGCCTACACCCTGGTCTTCGACGTCACCAAGGAAGAAGACGTTGATCGCGGTATCAGCCAGATCGAAAAGGACGTCGGACCGATCGACATCCTGGTGAACAACGCAGGCATCATCAAGCGCATCCCCATCCTCGACATGAAGGTCCAAGAATACAGGGACGTGATCGAGATCGACCTGGTCGCGCCCTTCATCATCTCGCGCCGGGTAGCCCCGTCCATGATCAAACGCCGCGCCGGCAAGATCATCAACATGTGCTCGATGATGAGCGTGTACGGCCGCAACTCGGTCAGCGCCTACGCCTCGGCCAAGGGTGGTTTGAAGCTGCTCACCCAGAACATGTGCTGCGAATGGGCCAAGTACAATATTCAGGTCAACGGCATCGGGCCGGGGTACATCGCGACCACGCAGACCGAAGCCATTCGCGTGAACGGCCATCCCTTCAACAACCTCGTCATGACGCGCACCCCGGCCGGCCGCTGGGGCGCGCCCGAAGACTTGGTCGGGGCGGCACTGCTCCTCGCCTCCAAGGCCGGCGACTACATCAACGGCCAAGTGGTGTACGTGGATGGCGGAATCCTGGCCAACTTCGGCTACGTGGCGGGCGAGAACGACCTGAAATAGATTTTCCCCGAAGGAGGCCGTCTGAGGTCTGTCAACTAGTCTAGCCCCCATACCCGGCCTTCCCTTTCGCGGCGGTACGTGCTTGGATTGAAGACAGCGGAAATGGCTTTGCCCAAGGCCCATCCCAGCCATACGCCAATGGCCGATCCAACGACTCCTGTTGGCGAGTCTCGCTGGGCCTCGCCGGCTTGTCTCCTCCTCGTCATTTCGGCAGCCCTCGCCGCCTATCACAATAGTCTTTCCGGTCCCTTCGTGTTCGACGACATCCCGGCGATCGTCGACAATCCATCCATCAGGCACCTGTGGCCCATCACACGGGTGATGGTTCCGCCGCTGAGCACCGCCGGGGCGGCTGGAAGACCGATTGTCAACCTTTCCCTCGCAATCAACCACGCCTTGGGCGGAACCAGCGTCACGGGATATCACGTCGTCAATCTCCTGCTTCATGTGACGGTTGCATTGGTGCTCTTCAGCCTTCTGTTGCGAACGCTGCGGCTGCCATCACTGAGAGGACGGTTCGAAGGCAAAGCGCGACCCCTTGCACTCGCGATAACCCTGCTTTGGACTGTTCACCCGCTCCTAACCGAGTCCGTCACGTCCGTGATCCAGCGCAACGAATTGATCGTGGGCCTTTTCTACCTGCTCACTTTCTACAGCGTTCTTCGTGCTTGCGCTTCAGCCCGCAAAGTCCTCTGGTACGGCTCGGCCATCGCAGCCTGCTTGCTGGGGATGGCGAGCAAAGAAGTCATGGCCACCGCGCCGCTCATGGTGTTGCTCTACGACCGGGCCTTCCTTTCTGGTTCCTTCAAGAAGGCGCTGCTGCAACGCTGGCCGCTGTATCTCGGCCTGGCGGCAACATGGGTTCTGCTGGGTCTGCTCATCTTCTTCGCCAGCGACCGGAACGCAACCGTTGGGTTCGGGCATGGGGTGGCTTGGTGGGCCTATGCGCTGACCCAGTGTCAGGCCATCGTTCGCTACCTCAGTCTGGCGGTTTGGCCGCAGGGACTGGTATTCGACTACGGCAAGGATGTGATCACCGACTTCAGTACTGTATGGCCACAGATATCGTTTCTTCTGCTGCTGTTGGGGGCAACCGCGTACGCAACAGCTCGTCAGCCGAAGTTGGGATTTGTGGGCTGTTGGTTCTTCGGAATTCTCGCGCCAAGTTCGAGCGTTATTCCGCTGACCACGCAAACCATGGCGGAGCATCGCATGTACTTGCCACTGATTGCCGTGGTCGCCGTCGCGGCGATCGGGCTCTTTGCCAAGGCGAACAAGAATGCGGGGCTTGCGCTGGTGGTTTTCGTGGCCGCGCTGCTGGGTTGGGGTACCACGCGGCGCAATGAGGTCTACCGAAGCGCGGTTGGCCTCTGGGACGATACGGTTCGCAAGCGTCCCGGGAATGCACGGGCCCACAACCACCTGGGAAACGTACTTGACCGCGCGGGAAGGAGATCAGAAGCGCTGGCGAGCTACGACAAGGCTGTGCAATTGAGGCCAGACTATGCCATGGCCTACTACAACAAGGCCGAGTGTCTCCTGAAGATGGGTCAGGCCTCTGCGGCGGTCGATCTCTTCGATCAGGCCTTGCGCATCGACCCAGCCTACTTCAAGGCCCTGAGAGGAAAGGGAGATGCACTGGTGCGGGCCGGGCGGGGTGATGCTGCCATTGCCCTATACCAAGAGGCGCTCAAGCTGCAGCCGGATGATTCCGACGCGACCCGCAGCCTCGGCATCGCTCTGCTCAATGCGGGACGGGTTTCCGAAGCGATCGAGCGGTTTGAAGCGGTCTTGCGTGTCGATCCTCGGGACGCTCGAGCGCACAACAACCTTGGCTATGCGTACTCGAAAGTCGGACGGATGGAAAAGGCCGTCGAGCATCTCGAAGCGGCGGTGCGACTGGAGCCCGACTCTGCGGAAGCACATTCCAACTATGCTGTGGCGCTGGTGCGGGTGGGACGACTGGCCGATGCCATTGCCGAGTACCGGCAAGGGATCGTGCTCAAACCTGATGATGCCGTCGCGTACTACAGCCTGGGCAACGCCTATGGGCGGACCCGGGATTTCTTGCAGGCTGTCGCCGCATACCAAGGGGCACTGAAATACCGGCCTGAGTATCCGGAAGCTCACAATAATCTCGCTACAGTGCTACGCCGGCTGGGCCGCCCCGAGGAGGCTCGCCGGCACTATGATCTGGCGCTTCAGTACCGACCCGACTATCCCCAGGCGCGGCGCAACCTTGCCGCCTTGGTCGCATCTCAGGATGTGCCAGCGATACAGGAAGAGTCACGCTAGCACGCCTGCGCCTTGTACGACCAGGTATCGTCGCTTCGCGACGCGAGGGCCTACCCACCCAGCCCCTGCCCCACGCGGCTTCACCGCGCCCGTCCTCGGCTCCGTCCCCGCCACGGCCTCCTGCTCCGAATTGCAGAAGCCACCGGATCGCGTTGACTGGCGATGGCCTAGATTGTAGGGTTCCGCTCCGGAGTCATGGCTTCGATCCCCCAAACCCCCACGACTGGCGAGGCCGGCGCCACCGCGCAGGTCACCACCCTTCTTGGCCGAGGCAGCGAGTTCGAGGGAAAGCTATCCTTCGAAGGGACCGTCCGCGTGGACGGCAAGCTGTCCGGCGAGATCTTCACCGAGGACGTGCTCATCGTCGGTGAGGGCGCGGAAGTCAACGCCGAGATATCGGTCGGCTCCATCGTGATTCAGGGCACCGTACGCGGCAACATCGTGGCCAAGCGGGGCGTGGAGATTCACACCCCGGGCCGGGTGCACGGCAACATCAACACCCCCTCGCTCTTCGTCGAGAAGGGCGTCTTGTTCGACGGCCAGTGCCAGATGGAGCCGGGCGGCCCCGCACCCGAACCGCCGCATCGGCCCTCGGGCAAGGCCAGCAAAGCGGGCGGCAGCGCCCCGCCCGCCCCACCTAGTAGCTAGCCGCCGGGGTCCACCCAGCCGTGACGACAACTCGCTGTCTTCTCGAAGTGACGCCTGACGTCGGCAGCGTGCCGCAGGCCGGGGAGCAACAACTCCTCGACATCGACAGCACGGTGTTCGTCATGCTGGGGCTGTTTCTGCTGCTGGCTTTCATTCTGACCCGGTGGCTGTGGAAGCCGTACCTGCGCGTGCGCGACGAGCGCGTGCGTCGGATCGAGGGCGCGCACGCCGAGGCTGAGCATCTGGAAGCCAACAGCGCAGGCCGCCTGGCGCGCATCGAGGCCCAGTTGGCCGAGGCACGCAAGGCTGGCAATGCCGAGCGCGCTCAGATGCGAGCGCAGGCCCTGGTGCGCGAGCAACAGATCATGGCTGAAGCGCAGGCGGCCGCGCACAAGATGCTGGCCGAGGCGCGCACCAAGCTGGATGCAGCCTTGGCCACCGAGCGAGGCAGGCTGGAGGCCAGTGCCGCCACGCTGGGGCGCGAAATTGCGGAGAAGGCGCTGGGCCGGAGGCTGGCGTCGTGAAGCGCGCCTGGGTTTTCCTTTCTCTGGCAGCCGTGCTCGTCTTGAGCGCCGGCGCTGTGCGCGCTGAAGACCACCCGACCCTGACCGAGCCCGTGTCCGGGTCGTTTGACCACGAGCCCTCGCAAACCGGCACCGCGCCGGCAACGGGCGAGCCCGCGGCGGGCCATAGTGAAACTGCTGCCGGCCGCGAGGAGCACGGCGAGCACGCCGGCGTGGACGCCAAGACCCTGGCGCTTCAGCTTCTCAATTTCGGCGTGCTGCTCTTCATTCTCGTCTGGTTCGGCGGCCGCGCCCTGAGCAAGGCTTTCCGCGGCCGGCACGACCAGCTGAAATTCGACATCGAATCAGCCGCCAACCAGCGCGCGCTGGCCGAGCAGCGTTTCCACGAGCAGGACGCGCGCCTGGCCAACTTGGAGCAAGAACTGACTGCCCTGCGCGCAGCCGTGAAGGAAGAAGGGATGCGCGAGCGGGTCCGTCTGCTGGGAGGAGCCGACGAGAAGGCCAAGCGCATACAAGATGAGACTCGCTTTCAGCTCGACCAGCAGGTCAAGGAGGCTGAGCTGCGGCTGCGCGCCGAAGTGGCCAGCACGGCGGTCAAGGTGGCCGACGAGCTGCTCAAGCGCTCGGTGAGCGCCGACGACGAGCGCCGCCTGGCGCAGGACTTTGCCGCAGGCGCAAGCGCGCCGGCCGAAGGGGTGCGCTGATGGCAGCCCTGGCTGGCTCGATCGCCCGCCGCTACGCGCGCGCCCTCTTCGCCATTGGCGTCGACCAGCGCAACTTCGAGGACCTGGGAAAGCAATTGGAAGCCCTGACTGCCTTGTGGAACGAGGCAACCGAAATACGCCAGTCGCTCTCCAATCCCATCTTCAAGTCATCGCAGAAGCGCGCCATCCTGCAGGGATTGATGCCGAGGGTGGCGCCCACGCGCGAGGTGCAGAGTCTGGCCTTCCTCCTGCTGGAACGCGGCCGCATCGCCGCCCTGCCCGCCATCGCACGCGCCTACCAAGAAATGTGCGACGACAAGTTGGGACGCGCCCGCGCCACGGTGAAATCGGCGCGACCGCTCGACGTGGCCACGCAAGCCGAAATCCGACAGGTTCTCGAACGACGCACCGGCCGCAGCGTGATCATGACCACCGAGGTAGACCCCAGCCTAGTCGGCGGCATCGTCGCGCAAGTGGCCGGCCTGGTATTGGACGGCAGCCTGCGCGCACGCCTGGGCGCTCTCAGCAGCAAGATTCTCAACTGACACCACCAGCCGCAAGGAAAGACCATGCAGATTCGCGCCGAAGAAATCAGCCAGGTCATTCGCAAGGAGATCGAAGGCTTCGACCAGAAGGTTGCCATCAGCGAAACCGGCACCGTGCTGGAAGCCGGCGACGGCATCGCCCGCGTCTATGGCCTGGAAAACGCCATGGCCGGCGAGCTGCTGGATTTTGGCAAGAACGTCGTGGGCCTGGTCTTGAACCTGGAAGAGGACAACGTCGGCGTCGTCCTCTTGGGCGACTTCGAGACCGTGAGCGAGGGCGACACGGTCAAGCGCACAGGTAGGATCGCGCAGGTGCCGGTGGGCAACGCTCTGGTCGGACGCGTGGTCAACGCCCTGGGCGTGCCCATCGACGGCAAGGGCCCCATCGATTCCAAAGAGTTCCGCAAGATCGAGATCAAGGCGCCCGGAATCATCTCGCGCAAAGGTGTGCACGAGCCGGTGCAGACCGGCATCAAGGCCATCGATTCCATGATTCCCATCGGCCGCGGCCAGCGCGAGCTGATCATCGGCGACCGTCAGACCGGCAAGACGGCGCTCGCGGTCGACACCATTATCAATCAGAAGGGCCAGAACATGTTCTGCTTCTACGTGGCCATCGGCCAGAAGCAGTCCACCGTGGCCACCGTGGTCGACAAATTGCGGGAACACGGCGCCATGGAGTTCACCACCGTGGTGTCGGCCACCGCGTCCGAGTCGGCGCCGCTGCAGTTCCTGGCGCCCTACACCGGCGTCACCATGGGCGAGTACTTCCGCGACAGCGGTCGCCACGCGCTGATGATCTACGACGATCTGTCCAAGCAGGCGGTGGCCTACCGCCAACTCTCGCTGCTGCTGCGTCGCCCGCCGGGACGCGAAGCCTTCCCCGGCGACATCTTCTACCTGCACTCGCGTCTGCTCGAGCGCGCGGCCAAGATGTCCACCGAGAAAGGCGGCGGCTCGCTCACCGCACTGCCGGTCATCGAAACCCAAGCCGGCGATCTGTCGGCCTACATCCCCACCAACGTGATCTCCATCACCGACGGTCAGATCTTCCTGGAGAACGACCTGTTCTACTCGGGTCAGCGGCCCGCGGTGAACGTCGGCCTTTCGGTCAGCCGCGTGGGTGGCGCCGCCCAGATTGCCGTCATGAAGAAGGTGGCCGGCATGCTCCGCTTGGAACTGGCCCAGTACCGCGCCCTGGCCGCGTTTGCCCAGTTCGGCTCGGACTTGGACAAGGCCACGCAGCAGCAGCTGGCACGTGGCTCGCGCATGACCGAGTTGCTCAAGCAGGGCCAGTACGTTCCTCTGCCGGTCGAGAAGCAGGTCCTGATTCTCTTCGCCGGCGCCAACGGATTTGTGGATGCCCTGCCGCTGACCGCGCTCGACCGCTACGAAAAGGAGATGTACCTCTTTGTCGAGGCGAAACACCCCGAGCTGCTGGCCGACCTGCGCAGCAAGGGCACCGACGGCAAGGCGTTTGATGGCCTGGCCACCCAGATGCGTTCCGTGTTGGCCGAGTTCGCCAAGGAGTTCGCAGCCACCCTGCAAGCCGCCACCTAGTATTTTTCCATGGCATCACTGAAAGCCGTCCGCACCCGAATCGCGTCGGTCAAGTCGACGCAGAAGATCACCAGCGCCATGAAGCTGGTGGCGGCGGCCAAGCTGCGCCGGGCGCAGGACGCAATCGTGGCTGCGCGTCCCTACGCGCACTCGCTGGCCGAGGTCACGGCCGAGGTGGCGGCGCGCGCCGGTGGCGAGTCACACCCGCTGCTGCAGCAACGAGACCCGCGACGAGTGGCGGTGGTGGTCATCACCTCGGATCGCGGCCTGTGTGGCGGGTTCAACAGCAACGTGTGTCGTGCCGCCCAGCGCTGGGGCAACGACAAAATTCAGCTCAAAGAGGCCGACGAGATCAGTTATCTGGTGGTGGGCCGCAAGGGTCGCGACTTCTTCCGCCGGCGCAAGCTTCCCATGAAGGGCGACTTGCCCGGCCCCACCGGCGACACCGCCGTCCAGCGCGCCAAGGATCTGGCCGCCACGCTCACCGACGATTTCTTGAGCAGCCGCGTGGACAGCGTTGTCCTTGTCTACAACCAGTTCCGCTCCATCGTCTCGCAGAAGATCACCATCGAACCCCTCTTGCCGGTAGCGCCCAGCGCGGCCGGCCGCGGCGGGCAGGATTTTCTCTACGAGCCCAGCAAGAACGAAATTCTCGACTGGATTCTGCCCCTCTACGTCGAGATGCAAATCCACGCCGCTTTGCTCGAATCGATCGCCTCGGAATTTGGCGCGCGCCGAACCGCCATGGAAAACGCCACCAAGAACGCCACCGAGATGATCGACCGATTGACCCTGCAGTACAACCGCGCCCGCCAGGCGGCCATCACCAAAGAACTGATGGAGATCGTGGGCGGCGCCGAGGCTCTCAAAGGCTGAAGTCCCGAACCTGAGGTCGAAGATTATGATCGCGACAAACCCCAGCAATCAGCAAGGCAAAGTCGTCCAGGTCATCGGACCCGTGGTGGACGTGAAGTTCGAAAGTGCGGGCCTGCCCGAGATCAACACCGCGCTGACCCTGAGCAACCCGGCCATCGACGCCACACCCGACAACCTGGTCATCGAGGTGGCGCAACACCTTGGCGAACAGACCGTGCGCTGCGTGGCCATGGACACCACCGACGGCTTGGTGCGCGGCATGCCGGTGAAGAACACGGGCAAGCCCATCATGATGCCGGTGGGCCGCGAGGTTCTCGGCCGCATCGTGAACGTGGTGGGCCGGCCCGTCGACGAGCGCGGCCCGGTTCCCGCCACCAAGTTCCTGCCCATTCACCGGGCGGCACCCAAGTTCGTGGATCAGTCGGTGAAGGTCGAAATGTTCGAGACCGGCATCAAGGTTGTGGACCTGCTGGCGCCCTACCGGCGCGGCGGAAAGATTGGGCTATTCGGCGGGGCCGGCGTGGGCAAGACCGTGGTCATCCTCGAGCTCATCAACAATGTGGCCAAAAAGCACGGCGGCTTCTCGGTGTTTGCCGGCGTGGGCGAGCGCACGCGCGAGGGACGCGATCTCTACGACGAGATGACCCATTCCAAGCTGTCGACCGGCGAGCCTGTCATCTCGAAAGCCGCGCTCATCTACGGCCAGATGAACGAGCCGCCGGGAGCGCGCCTCCGCGTGGGTCTGTCCGCGCTCACAGTGGCGGAATATTTCCGCGACGAAGAAGGCCAGGACGTGATGTTGTTCATCGACAACATCTTCCGTTTCACCCAGGCTGGCTCGGAAGTGTCGGCTTTGCTCGGCCGCATCCCGTCGGCCGTGGGTTACCAGCCGACGCTGTCCACGGAAATGGGCGTGCTGCAGGAACGCATCACCTCGACCAACAAGGGGTCCATCACTTCAGTGCAGGCCATATACGTGCCGGCCGACGATCTGACCGACCCGGCGCCAGCCACGGCGTTTGCCCACCTGGATGCCACCACCGTGCTCTCGCGCGAGATTGCGGCCCTGGGCCTCTATCCCGCGGTTTCGCCGCTTGAATCCACCTCGACCATCCTTTCACCCGACGTCGTCGGGGCCGAGCACTACCAGGTCGCGCGCGACGTGCAGCGCATTCTTCAGCGCTACAAGGAACTGGTGGACATCATCGCCATTCTCGGCATGGAAGAGTTGAGCGAAGAAGACAAGCTCACCGTCGCCCGCGCCCGAAAAATCCAGCGATTCCTGTCGCAGCCGTTCTTCGTGGCGCAACAATTCACCGGGTTCGAAGGCAAATACGTGCGTGTGGCCGAGACCATCCGCAGCTTCAAGGAGATCCTCGATGGCAAGCATGACGACCTGTCCGAGCAGGCGTTCTACATGGTGGGCACCATCGAGGAAGCCCGGGCCAAGTTTGAGAAGATGAAGGCGTAATCGCGCGACACCATGGCCGACGAAAAGACATTTCCATTTGAGATTCTCGCGCTGCAGAAACTCTTTCTGCGCGATGACGTGCGTTTTGTGATCGCCCCGGGTCAGGAAGGAGTTTTTGAGATTCTCGCCAACCATGCGCCGTTCGTCTTTGCGCTGAAGCCGGGACCGTTGCGGATGCGGATGCCCGGCGGCCAGGACCAATATGTCGCCGTGGGCACGGGTTTCCTGATCGTGCAAAAAGACCGCACCACCGTGCTCACTCGTAGCGCCGAGCGTCCCGAGGAAATTGACGTGGAGCGGGCCCGTCGCGCCAAGGAGCGCGCCGAGCAGCGGTTACAACAGGCAAAGCAAGATTTTGACGTTGCCAGGATCCAGGCCTCCCTCGAGCGCGCACTTGCGCGATTGAAGGTTGCGGAGTATGCCAGCCTGGCAAGCTGAGGTAATGATCCGTATTTCCCAAGGGCGGGTTGGCTCAGACGTGCCAGCTCGCATCGCCGCACACATTCACGCTCATGAGCGCCTGACGCGCACGGCATCACTTCTTCCAGTGGGCTTCCTTCACGCCGGCCTTCTGGTTGCTCCAGCGGGCCAGCATGAACAGCGCGTCGCTCAGGCGATTCAGGTAGGGAACCACTAATTCGCCAATCTTCTCTTCCTTGCGCAAACGCACGCAGAAACGCTCCGCCCGCCGGCAGATCGTCCGCGCCACATGCAACTGCGCGCCCGACGGACCGCCGCCAGGCAAAATGAATTCCTTCAATGGCCCCAGTTCTTTGGTCAGTTCTTCGACCAACTCTTCAAGGCCGGCAACGTGCTGCTGCTCAATGCAGGGCATCCCCTTCTGGAATTTGTCCGCGGGCGTGGCCAGTTCGGCGCCGAGGTTGAACAGGTCGTTCTGGATCTCGCGCAGCCGCACATCGAGATCGGGATCCGCTCGTAACGACCGCGCCAGTCCGATGGCCGAATTTAGCTCATCCACTGTTCCAACAGCCCAGATGCGCGGCGAATCCTTGCTGACGCGCTTGCCGCCGGCAAGTCCCGTCGTGCCGTCGTCGCCGGTGCGGGTGACAATTTTGGTGAGCCGCGCCATGTGCGTCTAACATTTCTGGAATTTGGCGGGAATCAGGCACACGAACTTGAAGGGCTTCTCCGCCGCGTTCTTGAACTGGTGTTGTTCGTCCGCCGGAATGTAGAGCACGTCGCCGGGTTTGATTAACACTTCCTTGCCCTCGCGCCAGACCGTTCCCTGCCCTTCCATCACGTAAATCTCGTGCTCGTAGGGGTGATGATGCAGCGGCGTATGGCCGCCGGGCGCGACCTCGAATACGCGCATCGCGAAATTCGGCGCGCCATCGCGTGCCGTTACGGCCAGTTTGATCTGGCAATCCTTCGCGCCGTCCATCTCAACCTTCTCAGCAGCTATCTGCGTCAGGCTGGCTATTTTCATCAGGCATGCTCTCCCATATCTTTTGCTTTTCTAGCATAAACGCTATCATGGAAGCCATGAAAAGCTATCGCAAGGAACTGTGGTTCAATCTCCCCACTCGACGCGGATTCGTCAACATCACCCCGGATGTGGAGACCTGTCTGCGCGAAAGCGGGGTCAAGGAAGGATTCCTTCTCTGCAACGCGATGCATATCACGGCGAGCGTGTTCATCAACGACAACGAGTCCGGCTTGCATCAGGATTTCGAGCGCTGGCTGGAGAAACTGGCGCCCGAAAAACCCCATTCGCAATACGCCCACAACACGGGTGAAGACAACGCCGACGCCCATCTCAAACGCACCATCATGGGCCGGGAAGTCGTCGTGGCGATAACGGACGGGAAGCTCGACTTCGGCCCGTGGGAGCAGATCTTCTACGGCGAATTCGACGGCAAGCGTCGCAAGCGCGTGCTGGTCAAAATCATCGGAGAATGACCCGTCGCAACTGATTTGGACGGGCAACATGGCGGCGCATGTTGTTTTCCGGTTCTTCCCGCGCTCTTGATGACATTCTTGTAATGCCGTTGCCACCAAGATTGTTATTCTCGCAGCGTCCAATATCATGGAAATGTTGCATACTGGCAGTAAGGGTTCTTGCGAATGTCGCTTGACGAAAGCCATCCCCATGCCGAATAATTACAGCACAATCCGAAGGAGAGGATCTTTTATGAAACTCGGCAAGGCGTTCCTGTTGACAGCAATTATTTCAGTTTTATGCCTGAGTTCTGCTTTCGCTCAGATTTACAACTTCACGACGATTGCAGGCACCGCCGGCACATCCGGCAGCTCAAACGGGCTGGGCACCGTCGCGCTGTTTGATTT
Organism: Myxococcales bacterium; assembly: GCA_003142855.1. GTDB lineage: Bacteria > Myxococcota_A > Polyangia > Fen-1088 > Fen-1088 > Fen-1137. The sequence continues at coordinate 639 of PLNW01000132.1, read as the reverse complement.
CCCCTCAAGCGTGGCGGTCGGCGGCGGCAGCAATGTCTACGTCGTTGATTATCAAAACGGCACGATTCGCAAGATCGTCCCGCTTTCCGGGAAGTGGGTGGTCACCACGATTGCGGGAACGGCGGGAACCACCGGCAGCGACGATGGCACGGGTACCAATGCATTGTTTTATTATCCCATGGGTATCGCCATCAGCGACAGCGGCACCTTGTACGTCGCCGATTACGGGAACAGCACGATCCGCGCAATCGTCCCCGTTTCGGGTAGTTGGGTGACAACGACTATCGCCGGAACGGCCGGGACGACCGGTAGCGACGACGGAGTTGCCTCGGATGCGTTATTCTACACGCCTACGGCGGTCGCAGTGGACACCAACGGCAACATCTACGTCGCCGATCACGGAAACCACACGATTCGCCAAATCACACTCGTGGACTCATCGTGGATCGCGACCACGATTGCTGGAAAAGCCGGCAGATCCGGCAGCGTTGACGGCACGAACAGCACGGCGCACTTTAACGGTCCATCCGGCGTAGCCGTGGATACCGATGGCAACGTGTATGTCTCCGATTACGGCAACAACACCATTCGCAAAATCACACCAGTCGGAACGAACTGGGTGGTAACGACCATCGCCGG
>PLNW01000040.1 GCA_003142855.1 Myxococcales bacterium | reverse complement strand
AAGGGCTACTTGAGTTGGCACGATCAACCGTTTCGTAGGACGCACGACCTCGCGGAGGTCGGGTGCCTGTGTACAGCGATAGATGCCACCCTTGAACCGCTCCTCAGGCGCGCCGAGAGTTTGACCGTGTATGCGTGGGCATTTCGGTACCCCGGGGACGCGGAGGCACCATCCGTCGAGGAGTCTCAAGCTGCCCTTGCGGTCGCCCGAGAGGTTGTCGAGTCTATCCTTGCACGCCTTCCCGCGGACATTGGTGCTTGACGGGTGGGTAAGCGCCACCGCAACGCCTTGGTCGGGGCGCGTTCTCACAAGGCGTCTGGGATTTCCCGCGACGAGCGAAAGACCGTGACAATGTCGAGCCGGTCCTCGAGAACCCGGGACCGTTCGGGAACGATTCTGCCCGAAAGTGGAAACTGCTCCAGAATGTCGACAGCAGTCACCGTCAAGCGATACGCGCATATCGAGTTACCGCCTCGCCGGCCACATCAAGCACGGCGGCGATTTGTTCCCGGCTAACCGTCGGAAAGTCGTCCAGGAAGTCGTCGACACGATCTCCGACCTTCAGGTAGTCCATCAACGTCTGGACGGGTACGCGGGTTCCGTCGAAGACAGGCGTTCCCGAAAGGATCTCCGGGTCGACACGAATTGAGGACTGGATCGACTTCATGGTGCAATCATAGCGCGGTTTCTGCGCATGTGATCGGTCTCGAAGGGCGTCTGGCGTCGTTGATCGCGTGGTGTGCGTCGAGAGGCTCAACGTCCATGAGGTTGGTCAGAGGTGTTGCCGGTCATCCAGCTCCCGTTAACGCGCCACGGCTTGCTTCCACCCCCAGCAGCCAGCTACCTACCTCAAGCTGCTTCTTGTGGTGTTGAATTCTTGCCAGCGCGCCTCGTCTCAGGGCGATGCCTACAACAGGGCGAANNGTTCGCCCTCGTTTCCCGAGATCGTTGTCCCGCTGGCGCCTCTTTTCGCGCCTTTGTAGCCGAGAGAAGCGGAAGAATCTAGAGAACGCTTCTTCGGCCGAGCTGGCGACCCTGGTGCGCGACATGGTCGGCTCGCGCGCCGGGATCGTGCATGCGCCCTTGCCCAAGGACGATCCAGTGCGCCGCAACCCGGACATCGCGCTGGCGCAGAAGCTGCTGGGTGGCTGGACGCCGCAGGTGCCCCTCGAACGCGGGCTGGAGGCCACCATCGCGTATTTCCGTGGCCTGAACGGGCGACCGCAAGGGTAGCCCGCGACGGAGGGCGACCGCAGGTCGCCCCTACGATCGATGGCAACGTGGGATGCCGGTAGGGGCGACCTGCGGTCGCCCCAGACGAGGGGCGATGCGGGCGGAGTCTACCGAGTTCGTCGGAGACAGCACGGCAAAGTTGCCCTAGAGTCTGCGACCAAGAAGGAGGTTCGCAGTGGCTGACGCGTGGTTCGCCGAATCAGTTGTCGAAGATGCCGCCCTCGAATGGCTGGACGGAGGCTGACATGGCTACGACACCGGGACAGATAGACATCTGGCGGCAGTCGCGATCGGAGTATCAGCGTCTGGAGTTCAAGGAGGCGAAGTCCCAGTTCGACAACCGGAAGCTGTACGCATACTGTGTCGCCATCGCCAACGAGGGCGGCGGGCACCTGCTGCTTGGCGTTGCCGACAAGGCACCACGACCGGTAGTCGGCACTGCGGCCTTCTCCGATCCCGTCGGTATGGCGGAGAAGCTCTTTCAGGCCGTCGGGTTCCGAGTCGATATCGAGGCGGTTGCTCACCCCGATGGAAGGGTTCTGGTGTTCTCCATCCCATCCCGTCCTCGTGGGACTGCCTATCATCTTGACGGCGCCTACCTCATGCGGTCCGGGGAGGCGCTCGTGCCCATGAGCGAGGATCAACTTCGGCGGATCTTTGCCGAAGGGGGACCTGACTGGCTGGTGGAGCACGCGAAGCTCGGCCTGGATGCCCAGCAAGTCGTCGAAATCCTCGACGTTCAGACCTTCTTTGAACTCGTGAGGCTCCCCTATCCGACGGACCGAGCCGGAGTCGTGGAACGTCTCCTGCATGACAGGTTGGTCGACAAGCTGGACGGTGGATACGCTGTCCGTCGCCTGGGTGCTCTCCTACTTGCCAGGCGCCTGGAGGACTTCGGATCGTTGTCGCGAAAAGCTCCGCGCGTGGTGGCCTACGCTGGTACGTCCAAGATTGAGACGCGCTTCGACCACACGTGGGCGAACGGATATGCGGTCGGCTTCCAGACGCTGCTTCAATTCGTCATGGCGCAACTACCACAGAACCAGATCATCGCGGGCGCGCTCCGAAAGGAGATGAAGCTGGTGCCCGAGATCGCCATACGCGAGATTCTTGCCAACGCCCTCATCCATCAGGACTTCACCGTGGGTGGCGCCTCAGTGATGATCGAGGTTTACAGTAACCGCGTCGAGGTATCGAACCCCGGCGAGCCGGTCGTTCCAGTCGAGCGGTTCATCGATGGCTATCAGTCGCGCAATGAGCACCTGGCTGATTTGATGCGACGGATGGGGATCTGCGAGGAGAAATCGAGCGGCATCGACAAGGTGGTGGACGCGGCGGAGGTTTACCAACTGCCGGCCCCGGACTTCCGCGCAGGGCACCGCCGGACGTGCGTTACGATCTATGGCCCGCGAGAGTTCCGTGACATGGACCGCGACGACCGGGTGCGTGCATGCTACCAGCACTGCGCGCTGAGGTGGGTCATGTCGGAACGCATGACGAACCAATCCCTGCGCAAGCGTTTTCATCTGCCCGAAAGCAAAAGCGCAAGTGTGTCACAGGTGATCGGCGCGGCGATTGAGGCCGGTCTCATCAAGCTGGACGAGAAGGTGGGAGGTTCGCGGAAGTACGCCCGCTATCTGCCCTTTTGGGCCTGAACTTCAATAAATCCATAGCCGCAGCGCACTGCACTAAACTGGACAAATAGCAAAGAAAACGAGCAGTTACTCATTTAATCGCATCCCCGCTTGGCCATGTGAATCCCATCGGGCCGCGCGCCTGCTACGACGAGGGCAAGCGCTGCGCCGAGACCTTGGCCACCAGCTACGCGCGCCAGTACGGCGTGGATGTTCGCATCGCGCGCATCTTCAACACCTGCGGGCCGCGCATGCACGAGAACGATGGACGGGTGGTGTCCAACTTCGTGGTGCAGGCGCTGGCCGGCCAGCCGCTGACCGTGTTCGGCGATGGCAAGCAGACGCGCTCCTTTTGTTACGTGTCCGATCTCATCGAGGTTTTTCTGCGGCTCATGGCCAGCCCGCACGGCTGCGATCCGGTCAACCTGGGCAACCCGCGTGAGACGTCGATGCTGGAGCTGGCGACCCTGGTGCGCGACGTGGTCGGCTCGCGCACGTCAGCAAGCGTGAGCTCAACCAGCGCCTGCGTGCGCCCCGAAGCTCTCACGAACTCGACCTCGATTCCTTCTGGCGCGTACACCTCAACCACTGCGCCCAGATCGCCGCGACGAAGGCCGTGTTCAGGCAAGTCGCGCGGGTAAGTCTTGTCTTCGTGGGAGCGCACGAGATCGATGGCAAGACTTTCGTCTTCCTTGGACACCCGCTCCACGCCGCAGAAACCGAGATCCACCGGACTTACTCGTGTCGGTCCGCGTAAACATCAGCCAGGTGCTTGTATTTGTCGCGCGCCACATCCGTGAATGAGGACTGGCCAGTACCCGCCTTCGCAATCCAGGCGTCGAGGGCGGCGAGGCGCTGCGCCTGGGCCCCGTTCACCTCTTCACTGACAAGACCCTTTTGCATCTCCGCAACCAGGCGCCGCCGATCCGACGCGGTCAGGCGCTTGGCTTCTTCGACGACCTAGCCACCGATTCGCAAGACCTGTCCAGGCCCTACCGAACTAAGAGCTGCCAGGATATCCGAAACGAGCGGGAGCAGGTCGCCGAGTCGGTTACTGCGAGCGGCCAGAACGACCACGCCAAAAGGCGCCCATCCGGCCTCGGGTACGGTCTTCACCTCATGGTTGCGAAGGTGCTTCTTCAATCCACGAGGAAGGCACTCGTCAAGCAATACGCGCATATCGAGTTACCGCTTCGCCGGCCACATCAAGCACGGCGGCGATTTGTTCCCGGCTAACCGTCGGAAAGTCGTCCAGGAAGTCGTCGACACGATCTCCGACCTTCAGGTAGTCCATCAACGTCTGGACGGGTACGCGGGTTCCGTCGAAGACAGGCGTTCCCGAAAGGATCTCCGGGTCGACACGAATTGAGGACTGGATCGACTTCATGGTGCAATCATAGCGCGGTTTCTGCGCATGTGATCGGTCTCGAAGGGCGTCTGGCGTCGTTGATCGCGTGGTGTGCGTCGAGAGGCTCAACGTCCATGAGGTTGGTCAGAGGTGTTGCCGGTCATCCAGCTCCCGTTAACGCGCCATGGCTTGCTTCCACCCCCAGCAGCCAGCTATCTACCTCAAGCTGCTTCTTGTCGCGTTGAATTCTAACCAGCGCGTCGCGTTTCAAGGCGATGCCTACAACAGGGCGAATCGCCCGTACTCGGC
>PLNW01000004.1 GCA_003142855.1 Myxococcales bacterium | reverse complement strand
TGGAGTACGGCCGGAACATCTGCCTGTTCCTGTCCCGTCACGCACTATTGCTTCACAAACGCGAGGATCTCGGCCATTCCGACCATTCGCGGATCAGCTCGCTGCTGGACTACGTTCGCGCAATCAACGACTGGCCCCGGCGTAGCAGCTCAGCCACGCGCCTTTTCGAGGCCGCCGAAACCTGGCACCGCCAGATCGAGCAAGTTCAGCTGATGGCAGATGCCGGCAGAATGGTAGGCCAATCGCTGGTCGGCGCCGACGGCAAGACACTGCCGCTCCCAGAACCGCCCTGTCCCGGTTGGCGTTCGGGCGATGACCACATCGTCCCCTTGCATACCGCCGAAGAAGTCCTGGCCGAGGGCGCACACATGCACAACTGCGTGGCCAGCCACATTCCGCAGGTTCTCGCCAATACCGCAGCCCTGTACCACGGCGAGATCGCCGGCAAGCCGCTGACCATCCAGATCGCGCCCGCAATCTCAGGCTATCGCGTGGTGGAAGCCAAGACCTTCGCCAATGACGAACCAACTGCCGCACAGATGCGCGTGCTGCGCGAGTTCATCGCCCACTTTCGCGGTGGCCTGATTGCGGGCGGGGCGAGGTGCGAGTGCAAAACGCGGCCGTCGCTGGGCGAGGCAGGCTGCGCCACGCCCCCATGATCGCGAAGACTATCTAGCCGATGGCCGCGAAGAACATCGCGTTCGGGTTGTCACTCGGTGCATTACCGTGGTAATGTCAAGTCATGACGTTCGCACAATCCAAGGTCACAGCACAGGGGCAGATTTCGGTTCCGGCGGAAGTGCGGCAGAAGCTCGGCATTGGGCCGGGCGGTGTGCTCGAATGGAGTGAAGAACAGGGGCAGATTGTTGTGCGCCGTGCTGGCCGCTTCACGTCTGCGGAGATTCACAGGACTGTGTTTCCGGGCGAACCGCCGCCGACCAGAACCTTCGCAGAAATGAAAGAGGGCGTGCGGCGACTCATTAGGAAGCGACATGCGCGCCATTGACACGAACGTTCTGGTGCGGCTTCTGGCGCGCGATGATGCGAAGCAAGTGGCGGCGGCCGAGCGTTTCGTGGAAGGCGGGGCCTGGGTTTCCCATCTGGTCCTGATGGAAGCAGCGTGGGTGCTGGACAGTGTGTACGACCTCGCGCCTGCCGCAATCGCGACCGCGATAGAGATGCTGCTCGTTCACAAGAATCTCACGCTTGAGAAAACCGAGGTTGTGGCGGCGGCAATCGCGCAGTTCCGCAAGAGACCGACGCTGGGGTTTTCGGACTGTCTCATCGTCGCAGCCGCGCGCCAATCCGGGCACGTCCCTGTGGGTACGTTCGATCGGGAATTGGGAAAACTCGACGACGTGCAGAGACTCTGAGCGCGCCCATTTCAGACCGCCCGACCTGGGATGGGTTTGCGTGAGATCGCGCCCCTGATCCACTTCGACAACTCAGCCTTCCGCAGCGACCCCACCTTGCTCTGTTTTCGTGTGCCCGTGATCAGTAGGAGCCTGGGGATCGTGAGCACCCTGAAGCGGTCTGCGATCTCGGGGCTTTGGTCAATGTCCACCTTGATGACAGTCAGACGGTCCGCAAATTCCACTGCCAGCTCATCGAGCACCGGGCTGAGCGCCAGGCACGGTCCACACCAGGTTGCCCAAAGATCCACCAGCACGGGTCCCCCTGCGGCGGCCACCCTGCGGTCGAAATCCTCATCTGTCGCGGTTAGAACTTTGCCCGCGCCTTTCCGCTTGCCGACCTTCTTTGGCTTCCTTGGCTTTCCCGTTTCCTTCGATTGTGTTCGTTTCGCCATGCCGTCCTCCTCAATGCCCCCACTATCCTCGCGTCACTGACACGAATTCAAGAGCAGGTCGGACTCTTGGGCGTCGGACGGTCATACGCCCGCAAGATCCGGCGCGCGGCGCGCTGGACGCGCTTCAACGACCGGAGCACGAGCGCACCCGAGCCGCCGTGCCAGGCGATGTACGCGGGCGCCTTCGACGGCAGGCCAAGGGCCCGCATGACGATGTAGCTGGTGGCGTCGGCCTCGGTCTCGACCTGCGCGTGCGTCGTGTCGCCGCGCGAGCGCATGGTGTGCAGGATTTCGTGCGCCAGCTCGTGCGCGATGGTCGCGGCACGCTGGCGGCCAGGCATACGGCGGCGCAGATGGATGGTGCCGCCGGTCGAGAAACCCTGGAGACCGGGCCGCCCGTCGAATCGCTCGACCCGCACGCCGAGGCTCGCAGCAGCGCGTTCGAGTCCCTGGGCGGCGTCCGACGGCCCGCGCAGCGCCATGTCGACCGACGGGAGCCGCCGGCCGCGCGTTTGCGAAACGTCGAACACCGGGACCGCGACAAACGGCGGCCGCAAGTTGGCCGCCGGTGCGACGATCACGATCGGCCGCGCGCCGGGCCTTGTCTTTCGGCCGAGGCGCTCCCAGGTGCGCCGGCCAGCCACATGCGTGGCATCGGGCAGTTGCATCCGGATCAGCCATTGGTTGAACGGCGAATACGCCCAGAACTGCGACATCGCGTCCAGCGCCGCCGTGAACCCGGCGCCGCGTTTCACCTGGTCCACCCGTGCTGTCCGGAAACTCATCGCGAAAATTGTGGCCGAAATTCGCCGACTTCCGAGGCAGCTATAGAACAGGCGGCGCCCGATCCACGCCTTGGATGAAGAAGGGATGCAGGTCGGATGGTTGTCCTTCGCCAGGCTGTCATCCGGGCGTAGATTGGAGGCGGATCCTGGGTGGATCGGTGAGACCAACGGCGTGCTCGCGCGCGAGTGCGCCCACGTCGGGCGCGTGATCGGCGTCGGAGGGAACGTGGTGTCGTCCTGCGGGCAGAGGGATAGCGATCCATGTCGACATCGGCATGGCGGACATTTGTGGCGATCAGGCTGCGCGTCGCTCGTAGCGGTGATGCAGGCCGCCCACTTCGGGCAGCTCCACTGTGTCCTTCCGGGGCGCGTGCGTAACCAGGGGTAGCGCACAGCGCAGAATTGTCGGCCCGGCCTGAACTGGGCGCCGACGGCTGACGCCACAATCAGGATGAGGGGGGATCGAGCGCGGCCAGCGCTTCTTGGTAATTCCAGGGCATCCAGGCGGCTGGGTCGTCGGCGGCTGCTTCGTGGTGGCGAAGGAGCGCGACCAGGTAGGGAAACGGCTGGACACCGCAAAGTTCGGCCGTGTGGATGAGGCTCATGAAGATGTCGCCCACGTGGGCGCCGTGCTCTGTCTTGAAGAAGTACGAGTTCTTCCGGTGCAGGATGGCCTTCTTCAAGATTCTTTCACAAATGTTGTTATCTATTGGGGCGCCGGCCACGCGCAGAAAGAGGGTGAGCTTGGACCAGTGCTTCTGCGTGTACTGGATGCCCTCGCCGAGGCCAGAATTCGGCTCGGTCTTGCGCTCCTCAAACTGCGCCTTCATCCAATCCTCAAGCGACTTCATGTGCGGGGCGCTTTCGGCCTGGTGAAAGGCCAGGCGATCTTCGGCAGACAGTCCGCGCTGACGAGCGAGCTGGTCGTTGTGGTAGATCGCGCGCAGGGTTTCGAGGACGAAACGGCACTCCTCGGGAAAGTCGGCGACGACATCCACGTAGCGGCGGCGTGCATGAGAAAGGCAATTGGCCAAGATGGTGCGCAACGGAGGTGAGGTGTTGGCGGCGAGGGCGTCGCACATTTGAATGGGGGCAGCCAATTCCTGCGAGCGTCGTGCCAGGACATCAGCGAGGTTCTCGCCGGCGTGCTTCCGTCCAGTGAAAAACAGGGCGATACGATGGCCATTGACGACGGACACAATGCCCGACGTGAACATGCCCGTGCGCTCTGGCTTCTCGGCCCTGGCATCAGGGCCTGCCCTTTCTGTCTCCGGTGTCACCTCCTCGTCGAGCTTCTCGTCGTCGACCTCAGCCATCAATTCGAGAATCTTGGCCGGCGTATCGTCATTGTGCAGGACGGACCCCTGGGCGCCCTGGTTGACCAGCTCACCGTGAACCGACTTGAGACGGCCGGCCGCGCGCTCAACGATTTCCCACTGTGTGGCTGCGGGCAACGGAACGCCCATGCCGGCCTGCAACCGTTCGAGGCGATTGAAGGGAAACCCTGCTCCATACTTGACCGTGCCGATCATCGCCGCTGCCGTCTCGTCGTACTTTTCGCTGCCAACCCCGTCGGGGGCCGGGGCCGTGAAGACCTCGCCACACAGGTTGCAGCGCAGGCGCTCCTGCTCGTACACCGTGGCGGACAGCGGCGCCATGCCCACGATGCGCACGAGCACCGCCGGATCCGAAAGCAAGTAGACCTTCCCCTTCTGGCATTCGGGGCAGGCATCGCCGCCGTGCAGACAGGGGTGCGACACCTTGATCTTGGTGGCACCAGAGTACGCCGCCGCACCATTGCGGCCATGCCCCGGTCGCTTCGACTTGTCCGGGCCACTGTCACCCGTGGCTCCTGCGTCCGGCGCGCCACCTTGGGCCGCAGTGCCACCAGTGGCGGTGTCGTCGTCGATGACCTGGCTGGTCTTCTCCGTGCTCGCCCCGAACAGCATCTTGCGCAGCCGCTCGATCGTCGTCCCTTTCGCCGAAAGCTCCTGTGTCAGGAAGGCCAAAGTGTCGACCGCTGTCTTGAGCGTGGCGCAGTCCGTTTCACTGAGCGCCCCAGTCTTGGCCCGTTCGACAATCCCGAGCAACTCCGCGAGCGGCAGGTCGCGCCGCCTGGGCGACGAGGCGTGTCGGTGTCGCCTCCGTTTGCTCATCCTGGTTGCACAATTATCCACTGAACGACGCGCGCAAGTTTTTGCACCATGGCCGACTCAGGCACTGACCCGCCGCCACACTGGTGCGGCCCGTGTCGCCGACGGATCGCCCGCGCACACCAGCACCTGCAGCTCGTGTGCCTGCATGGCCGTCGCTGCCTTGTCCGCACTCGATGGCCACCAGCGAAATTGCCCTTTCGATAATCGCTTGTGGCATAGCCAGAAACCCTGGCCGTCATACACCAGAATTTTCACAGCAGTGGCCCGCCGGTTGTGGAAGACGAAGACTGTCCCACTGAAGGGATCCCCACTGAGCGTCGTCCGGCAAAGCTGGGCCAGTCCATCTATCCCACGGCGAAAATCGGCGGCCTCGATGGCCACCAGCACCCGCATCTGTGGCGTGATCTGGATCATGCCCATCGGCCCTGGAATGCCTTGGCCAGTGCCGGCAAATCCAGGTGCTGGCCAGCAGCCAGCCTGATCACCATCCTCTCGCCCTGCACACTCACCAACTCCACCTCCGGCCCGCGCGTCGGGGCCGGCGTTGCGGCAAGCGGCGCCGGGCGCAGCTCGACAAAGGGAACCGCGGTCTGCCCCATTCTGTCAATCGGGCGCCCGCCAGTCCCCGAAACCATCCGATGCTTGAGCGACTCATAGCTCACGCGCAGGGCTCGGGCCGTTCGGTAAATGCCATGCGTCCGCCCGAGCGCCGCCGCAGCCTCCCACAGCCAATCAGGCAGCCGACAACGCTTCGTGCGCGTCGACCGCCATTCCTCGATATCGCGCCTGACCTTCGCCATCTCCCCCGGGATCTCGAACTTGTCTCTTTGTCGCATCAGCCATCCTCCATTTCGGATGGCAGGCTACCCCTCGCGCTACAGCGATTTCACGCACGCTGGCCGGAAGGACAGAAAGCGCCGGGATAAACCGGCGAGAAGGAGAAGATGAAAGAGCTTCACATCGAAGGAATAGCGAACCACGATGACCCTGAGTCATGCGCCACTGCCCGCGAGGGTGGGGGTGAAGTGTTGGCAGGGGCACGCACGGGCTCGGTATTGAGCCGCGAAAACAGGCAGTCCGGGTGTAGTGGTCCATCGACATTCGCCAATGGAAAGCAGCGACATTTGGGCACGCAGTACGAGGTCAGATCGACTCGCCGAGAACGCCTTTGGCCCTGGATTGGAGGTTTCGGAAATGCCTGAAGCGCGCCACTCGATGCTTCTTTCAGACGCCAGGCAGACGTCGCCCCTGCCGGCGACTGCGCCGCTGCCACATCGCTCAGTTGGCCCGCCGGATCTCGACCTGCGCCAAGTGCCGCGCGCCTCGGAAGGACGTGGCCACCAGCTCGAGTCGAGCTCCAATCTTGGATCGAGCTGGCACGCGTGGCGCCGCACAGGCGCCGTTGGCCGGATATCTGGACCTCGGCTCGAAGCGCCTGCGGCGGTTGGCGGGACGGCGTCGATGAAAGACCTCGTCGGGCGTCGCATCCCCCATCGACGAGTGTGGCCGGACTTCGTTGTACCAGCCCTCGAACCGCGCCAGGGAAGCGCAGAAGGTGCTGTGCTGGAGAGACACCATTTCGTGTGCAAGACCTTCTTCTTTGAGGGTGCGGATGAAGCGCTCCTCGACGGCGATGCTGCCATGCCGGCCAACTGCGCCGAACCGGGCGCGAACGTCGTGGTCGTCGCACCATTCGAGGTAGTCCTCGCCGAACTCGCTGCCCTGATCGCTGACGGTGTACTTCGGCGCGCGTCCAGCACGCCTGGCCGCCTCGTCAAGTACAAGGCAGATCTCGGCGCCCGTGGGTCGCCGCTCAAAAACAGCAAGGCCGAGAGAGCGGCGAGACCAGTGGTCAACGACGACTGCAACCCCGCGCTGTCCGGAAACTCATC
>PLNW01000058.1 GCA_003142855.1 Myxococcales bacterium | reverse complement strand
CTGCTCGACCGGATACCACGACGGCGGCGCGGGAATCTGCATGGCCAGCGGGACCTGCTCGACCGGATACCACGACGGCGGAACGGGGACATGCGTGGCCAGCGGAACCTGTTCGACCGGGTACCACAGTGGCGGGACCGGGACGTGCGTGGCCAGCGGAACCTGCTCTCTCGGGTACCACGACGGTGGCACGGGGACATGCATGGTCACCGGAACCTGCTCGGCTGGATATCACGATGGTGGCGGGGGAGCTTGCGTGGCCAGTGGAACTTGCTCGGCTGGCTACAACAACTGCTCAGGAACATGTTCGTCCAGCTCCTGTGGTGGCGGCATAGGAAGCTGCACACCCTGCCCAGAAGGCTATTGCTGCCACTGATTTCCCGGCAGGATCCACGAGGAGATCGCCTCCCCTGCTGCTGGCGGCGTGGCCAGACACCGTCTGTCCGAGCCTTTGATCAGGCCTCTGATGGGTCCCAGGGATCTGAGGCAAGGACTGCGACCGAAACTATCGCGGGCGGCTCCATCGCTCCAGCATCGTTTTCGTCAAATCCCATAGAGCCACCTGAGCGCCCATTTTCACACCCTTGAGCACGACTTGTCCGTACTCGGCGAGCCAAGAATTCTTGGGTTGAACTTCCACGTTGCTTGCCCTCGTTGTCCGTCTCAGTTTCTTCGTCATGTCAGTCTCCTCGGCTATGATCAGCACGACTGGGTTGGCCATTTAGTCCATTCCGTGACCTCCGCAGCGGCCCGGAACATTTTTCGCGGAACACGTCTGTCGAGGTAGTGATGGGCGTAAACGGCGTACTGCTGGATACCACGAGCGCGAGCATTGGCGTCCCGTTGGGCTGCCCCCACAATGGTCTCGATTGTCGCCTCTATATCGCCCAAGACTGCCTCGCGAGCGGGGATAAGATACACCGTCACCTTTTCCTGAGGTCTCTGCTCAAAATCGAGGTGATAGAGGACCAGCTCCGTGCATCTGCCTATCTTCGGCAAATACACCTGCCGGCGGATCCAATTTTCGATTTGCTGTTGAATGACTTGCCGATTCCTAGACATTGGTTCTCCTTATTGCTGTTGTCAGTTGGGCCGGGCTGCCGGCCTTTCGCGATGAACCTGGGGCCAGTCAACTGTGTCGCTGACGCCGTCGTCTTCGGCAGGACCAGCACCGACAAGAAGCGACTCGCAACGCCCCCTCTCGGAATCTGTGTCGTTGTCTCGCATTGGCCCCTTTCCGCTTCGCAAGGCTTCACCTTGCGGCATTGCGGGTGGGGCGCTAGTGCCGAGAAGCAGCCCTCAGAATACCAAACCCCATTGCTGAAGTGCAAGCATCGTTCCCCAGTCGTCACACGAAGTAATCACGAGACGCGACAATGTGGGTTCATGACGGCGACTTGCGTCACTATCCCTTGCGCTTCAGCCCGGCACCCTGGCCACTTTCAACCCGCCGCCGGGGCGCTCACACCTTCTGCCCCCGTCGCAGCCCCTCTCGTCTGACATCGTCTCTGTTCACAACCATCTGGCCCTGCCAGCCGGGTCGGGTGCCACGGGCGAGGTGCTGCCAATTCTGTGGAAGTCCAGAGGGTTCCCCGCAGACAGTCACCCCCGACTCTTCCGCGAGCAGCGCCGGGGTCTGTATGGAACGTGTCGAACCTCTGTGATCACACCACAAGCCAGGTCGACCGTATCGAGGCAGATCTGTCGGCAGGTCTCAGGATCCTTCGGCATCTCCATCTGGGCAATGGCGGCACGGTACTTCTGCAAGGCCGCCTGGCTTGGTCGACGATACGGCCTTAGCGCGGCGAGAGCCTCCGCATCGTCTGGGTCCACCTCCTCGTTGACCAGCTCCTTGAGCGGATCCTTGGTGGACGGGGACTCCTCGCGCAGATGTCGTGCGCGCACCTTCAGCCAGAGACTGGTGGCCTCCTTGGGCGGCATGGCCGCCAACTTTTGCAAGCGAGGCAGGGTCAGAAGGGCATGCCCGTTCTTCCAATCCGCGACAATGGCCTCCGGCAGGTCCAGGTAGCGCATGATCGCGTACAAGTAGCCGGTGGTGCGGCCAATCTCCTCAGCGATCTTGGTGATTGGAATACGCATCTCTTGGAGGTGCCGGCACTGGCAGGCAAGAGCGTATGGCCCAATCTCTTTTCGAGCGAAATTTTCGGCGAGGTTGATCATGTACGCCTCGGCGATGAAATGGATCGGGTACACCTTAACCAGCAAGGTCGACAGTCCCAATTCGCACGCAGCCCGGAATCTGCGAAAACCCGCGATCAATACGAACTTTCCCTCCTGTTGGGGATCGTCGACAACCAGGACAGGGTGAAGGATCCCCCTGCGCTCGATCGACGCGAGCAGCATCGCGAATTCCTCTTCTGTGTCGTCTTGTCGAGAGTTTCTGATGGCGCCGGTCGTGATCTGGGATAGCGGCACTTCGACGACTTCATATCGCACGTCAACCGGTTCGCGGCCCAAGACACGGCCGCACGGACTGTTGCGATGTATCCGGTGTCGACTCTCCACACGTTGACGTTGCGGATCACGTGTCACCGGCTCAGCAAGTGAACCCGCGCGGTCGTTGGCGTCGGAGAGGGTCGCCGAGGGGAGGCCCAATTCTCGCGCAAGTTCCTTCATCAAAGCCGGTGGTGCGAGCTGATCAACCGCGATCCCAGGGACGGCGGCAGGATTCGCCCCGGAGAGATTCTTGTGCGAGGCGGAGTCCGGCGGAGTGGCCCGAAGACGGGGTACTTGGTGGTGTCCACGTAGGGAGACGGGCTGCAGGCCCTCGCGTCTCAGTAGTTCAGCCAGCATGCCCGACAGATTCTCGTCGCCATTGTTGTCCTTGCTCATGATCAACAACTGGTTCCACAATTCCGAAGAAGTGCCAATGCAGCAAGATGACAACCATAGTCTATTCCAGAGGTTGCAGAGACCTCGCTGACGGTAGAGGCGACCTCTGCGGGACTGTGAAGTGACTTCACCAGAATCCGGTGAAGTGACTACACAGCACGGCTGGGTGCCAGGCGGCTGCGGTGTTTGGCGTCACCTCCACTGCCGTCGCGGACGACGCCACGGGCTCAATCAAACCGGTGAGAAGGTGGTCAAGGGCGCTATCGGACCGGCCAGGAGGGTGGCCAAGGGCTCCATCGGAACGGCCAGGACGCCGGTCAAGGCGGCATCAGACCGGTGGGAAGGCGCTGAGCCACCACGCCGCCGAGGTGACTGAACCACGACCCGCAATCTTCGCAAGCGTGCCCCATCCGCGAAAACAGTCAATGCGGCCAAAGAGCCAAGGAAAATCAGGAGTTGAGAGCGCAGTCGGCCAACTGACGAAGGAAAAGAGGCAGGAAATATCCGCACTTTCTACTGACTAGAGTCACTCGCTGGCCCCCCCGCCCCGCACCTCCAGCCCACGGAGGCCAGGGTACGGGCATCGTTGGTCAATGCATCCGGCCAGCCCCGACATCGATCCCGGCGGCGGCACCACCACAACCTACGAGCCGGAGCTGTGTGTGGTAACGCACCCCGAGCCATGCCAGAGGCTCGCGGATGGCGCCTACCGACACGACATCCGGCCCAAGGTCTAGGTTTCGGCTCCCATGCCCAGAGATCCTGTTGCCGGCTTCCATGCTCATGCACACCTCGGGCCTGGGATCTGGGTACCCCATGTTCCTGGACCGCAGGCACTGGGCTGTCGAATCCTGACTCGGGCTTCTCCGACGGCGGTTTCCGGCGGTGGCCCAGGCGGGGAATGCACGATGTCTACTGAAGCAGGATCAGGGCCGGCATTACGTTGGAGTACAGGATGCCGATCATGGATCCCAAGGTGGTGTTGCGGCCCTGGGCGAACCCCGAAAGGGCCTATGAGATCGGAACACTGACCAGGACGACCGTCAGCGGCCTCTCCTCTTCCCGGCGCGAAAGACCTTTTGGCCGAGTCTACTGGCGCGAAAGACCCTTTGGCCGAGTCGATTCTTCATACGCTTGGGGTTGCCGTCAAAGTCGTCATAGAGAATTGGCGCAAGGTCCTCCTGGGTTAGTCCAGTCGCAGCAAGGAGACGGGCGACCCTGTCCCAGCATTCCTTGGACACCACCGCCTGGGTCTCGGTGGGGAGAGTCGGGACCGATTCGTCAGGCAGAGGAGTTGCTCGGAGGAGATCAGCGCAAAAAGCCTTCTTGCTCGCGACCAGGTCGTTCACCATCTTGGAATGGGATGGTGTGCTCCCAAGAGCGGCGAGTCTAGTTAGTGCTGCCATCAGACATGCCCGACGCCGCTTGTAGATCCCATGCAACTCGGGGTACAGGGGCATCACGTCTTCGGCGCACTGGTACGCGGCGCGCACTCTCTCAAGGGCACACACTTGCGTGAGTGCCCGCGCCAAGAAGACACAACGCGCGGTCGGAGGAGCCTTGACGTACCGTCGCCGTCGCCGTCGCCGTCGCTTTGTCTTCGGCTGGCCTGGAGGCTCAAGCCTGTATGGATCGGGAACGTCGGCACCGTAGCGTTCCTCTACTCGGATAGCCAATCGTTCGTAGTCCTCGGTTGAAATCGAGCTGGGCTCGCGATCGTCGAGGTCGACCTCGCGACCAGCACGCTCTAGCTCCCGAACCAAGAGGGCTCCAAGGCGGGGGGCCGTGAAGACCACTGCTGGATCACCCATAGCGGTGGGAATTGTACCAGGCTGAACCCATGCATGTCCGCGTTGCCACCCCCAAACGCCTGCGCGGCCAGGTGCTCCCGCCACACGCGGCTGGCCTCGAAGGTGGGCCTCTCACCTCCCACCACGTTCTTGGGCGCCCATCGGTCGCAACGCCGACGCTTGATGTTCACCCCCACGAACGCCCCGAGGCATGACACTTAAAGCTCCTCGTGCACCCATGGAAGCAGCCGACGCAGGGAACCAAACCCTATCCTAACTGCTACCTTCCACCTCCGGAGAACGGAACTTCTTCCTGGCTTCGCGGAGCCTGCCTCTGAACAGATCGGAGACACCATCTGGGTCCTTGTCGAAACCGGCGTAGAACACTGGTGCGAGATCCTTGGTGGGCAGTCTGGTCTTGCCGAGAAGATACGCAATCTGATCTCGACACTCTGTGAAGATCTTGTCCTGCAGCCTGGGCACGGCACGCCGTGGCGATCCAGGAGGTAGGGGGAGCGACTGGAGGGAAGCAAGGAGCGCCTTCAGGTTCACAAAGAGCGATTCCCAAGACGGGACCTTCTGAAGGAACGGATCGATCTCAAGAGCATGAATTGCATCTTCAAGCTTCGCCTGGCGTGGACGCAACCGCCAATAGAACTCACCTGTGTCATTATCCATGGCTAAGAGATCCTCTTCGACCCCGGCCACAACCCAAGCACTCTCATACGTACAGGCCACCAAAAAGGCCCTCGCCAAAAACCAACACCGGAGGGCTGGGGACCGCTCGCCTCGCGCCTCCTGCGGCTGATCTGCGAGCGCACGGCAACGCTCTTCCACCTCGACCGCCAACCGCTCACAGGCTTCGGACGACACGTCACCTGGCAAGCGACCATCAAGACCAATCTCAATACCCGCAAGTGTCAACTCGCGGAGAAAGAGGCCTCGAAGACGGGGGAGCGTGTACGCAACTGAAAAGTGCTCATCCGGGTGTCCCATAGCGTGAGGAATGATACCAGGCTGCACGACTCCATTTCCACTCACGTCCTCAACCCAACACGCCAAACTCCCGAGACGCCGCCGCAGTGAACGGATGGCCTCCCACAAGTCGTCCCACTGTCCCGAGCCTGACGGCGTGGCTGCGCCTCAGTGAAGGGCCTCAAGCGCGACTAAGCGCACATTGACGACCACCACACTGCCGCCGCAATCCAGGTCACGATGCCCGGCTGGATCGCCGGCCACAAAGCCCTCGCCCCCCAAAACCATCAACCTTCGGCCGCAAGACCATAGACATGCCCCAAGAGTGGGGTCGAGCAACACGTTCTCGAACAAGACCATGAAAGACATGTTGCCCAACAGGATTATGAACCTACGCGCCCTACGTGGTCATCGCGAACATAGTGCCGAGCAGAATCACGAAGGACATGTTGCCCGACAGGACCATCAAGCAGGCCGCCTGGAGTCAGGCCTTCACAGGCGCAGCTTCAACGCAAAACGCCCGGCAAAATTGCACCGCCCGCAGGGACACACAAGAAAAGATCGCACTACGCCGGCGGCCAGCATCAGCGGCGCCATGGCGGTCCAGCTCGGTCCAAGCAGTCTATTACACACAGTGCGGGCGTTGTTCACGGCCGCCCAAAACTCTCAAGGAGCCATCGGATTCGAGCGCGCACCCGCTCCGCTATTACACACGATGCGGGCGTTCTTCACAGTTGCCTGGAATACCGGGAGAGGCAACAGATCTGGGCACATAGCGCCTATCAGAAGACCGGCGTGCCAACAGCAATGCCAGCTGTGTCGAGGCGTAGCAGCGACGCCCAATACACCGGCGTTCACGTCCATTATTAGCAGTCATCCAACTGTTCTTCACGACCACCCATTGGACAATACGCCTGACGCTAATAGCCGCAGTCCAATTGCAACAAGCATCATCACAGTCCAGGTCATTGCGCCTTTCTTCAGTTGCCTGATCCTGGGATCCCGGATATAGCAATTGTAGGTCACTGGACTGCAATCCCGCAGGGCCGACCAGATGGTAGGAGCAAGAGGTGCGGACATGAATTCGATGTCGCGCGGATGCCGAGCGCAAGGCGCTTTCCACCGGCACGCCCACGCGATCCACACAACTCCGGCAATAGTTTCAAGCGCACTACCTCGAATAGTCGAACGCCGCCCTGGCACGGGCGGCGTTCCGGAGGACGACGATGGATCCGTCGGCCCCCGGGACTGATATTACCACTGCCGGCGAGGGCGGCGCCACGAAAGAGACTGGCACTGCCCAGCTTACGCCCGAACACATCGCGTACCTGGGTGCTCGCGCCGTTCCGTTAGACGTCGCGCTCAAGGCCGGCCTGCGAAGCGTGTCCGCAGAGGAAGCGGGAAATCTGCTTAGGCGCAAAGGACCGACTGCAAGTCCCGGTCTGGCCATCCCGTACTCAGACATATCCCCAATTCAATGGCGTATCCGGTTGGACACGCCAACGGACGGTGCGCGCTACCTATGTGAAGCCAACCGCGAGGTGCCCGTCTATGTTTCCCCCGCGCTGCCTGAAGGCGACCTACCGACGATTGTGGTGGAAAGTCCGGTCAAGGCGCTGGCGCTCGCCGCCGCTGGGTTCAGAGCTGTCGGGCTGGGGGGGACATCTACGACCTTGACCAAGGACGAAGAGCCCCGGCGTTTGAACGAATCCTGGAGGCGCGTCGCAATCAGAGACAAAACAGTCGTAATCCTCCTCGACTCAAACCGCGCCACCAATCCAAGTGTCGCCCGAGACGAGGCAGCCCTCGCGATTGCGCTGGAGACCGACGGGGCCAAGGTGACAATCGCAGCACTGCCTCCCAGCCCAGGCGGCGCGTCTTGGGGACCCGATGATTTTCTGGCCGGGCGGGACGCGGAGGCCTTGAAGGGAGTGATTGAGAGCGCATACCCCGCTGACCCCATCGCCCGGGCACAATCTACCGCGCCGACGACTATAGCCGCTCTGTTGGACGATCTGCCCTTCTTGCTGGCGGTCACAAAGCGCGGCCCTGGGTGCCGAAGTCAAGTGCGCCAGGCGATGAAGAGTATCGGCAAGATAAGCGTTAAGGACTTCGACGATGCGCTCGCTGGGGCGAAAACCAAGCTCAGGAATGCGGAGACAGTGATCTCGACGCAGAACGGACTTGGCGGTCTGTACTTCGTTCACGAGGGAGCAATTTGCATGATAGAGCGGGGGGAGCCAGTTGAATTGTGCAATTTCACGGCTGAGATCGAGAGGGAGACACTGAGCGATGATGGAATGACATCGACGCGGACCTTCGATGTGGTGGGACGAACCCAAGACGGCAAGACTCTCGCTAAGATCGTGCTGACTCCCGACGAACTTAGGAGCGAAGGGTGGGCCTTGGAGCACTGGGGCAGCAGCGCGGTTGTTGGACCCATCCCGGGTACGGCCAGTCACCTGCGTGTGGCAATTCAGACTAGGTCTGACCCGGAGACCGTGAAGGAATATGTGCACACGGGTTGGCGTGAGCTTGAGGGCAGGTCCGTGTTCCTTCACGCCGGAGGTGCGCTTGGTGCCCCGGGGATTCAGACGAGGCTTTCCGGTCGGCTGGGTCACTACGTCCTGCCTGACAACCCCACAGATGTGGTCGGTGCTGTCAGACAGTCATTGAGATTTCTCGACATTGCGCCGCGAAGAATCACGCTGCCGATATTCGCAGCAGTGTACCGTGCGCCAACCCAGTCTCTTCTCCCGTGTGACAGCACAATTTGGGTATGTGGTCACACTGGCACACTAAAGTCCACTGTTGCCTCTTCGGCGGCGGCGCATTTCGGGCGATTTGATCGCGGCACTTTGCCCGCAGGGTGGCACGACACTGCCGCTCACATCGAGAACACGATGTTTTTGGCCAAGGACGTACTGCTGGTAATCGACGATTTTGCGCCCCGCGGTTCCGAGAATTGGGACGAGCTGCACAGAAAAGCAGAGCATGTCTTGCGGTCGATTGGGAACCAGGCGGCCCGAGGGAGAATGAAGTCTGACTTGTCTGAGCGTCCCGAACGGCCACCTCGGGCGCTAGTTATGGTGACTGGGGAGGACCTGCCGAATGGGCAGTCAATCCTAGCCAGAATCTTGCCGGTGCATTTGGAACCCGGGGATGTGAACACCAGAATCTTGTCAGAGTTGCAGGCGAAGCAGAAGCGCCTGCCACATGCGATGGCAGGGTACATTCTATGGCTACAACCGCGTCTGGATGAACTCGGCGCTCAGCTCCAAGAACGGTTTGTTGCTAGGCGGGCCGAGTTTCAGGGAGGCCAAACTCACCTTCGGACACCGGAAACGCTAGCCCATCTCATGCTGGGCTTTGAGTTGTTCGTGGAATTCGCCGTCGAGGTTAGGGTACTTAGCGAACGGGACGCTGGCCACCTCCGGGAGGAGGCTGTTGCGGAATTTCGGCAGCTCGGGGACGTGCAGGGTGACACCGTTGGAGACGAGGACCCGGCACAGAAGTTCGTGTGGATTCTACGGACGCTGATCGCCCAGGGGAAAGTTGAAATAGTTGATGATCGCCAGGAAAAGCTACTCCAGATCGGTGGGAGCCAGCAGATCGGCTGGCGAGACGAGGAGGCTGCCTACCTGCTGCCTGAGGCCACCTACGCTGCAGGGTTTGGGGCCATGCGGGCCGCCGGCACCTCGCTGCCGCTCAAGGAGAGCACGCTGTGGTCGAGGCTTCGCGCCATTGGAGTGCTGCAGCCAGGCGACGAGGGCCACGCTACCTGCAAGAGGATGTGCGGTGGGAAGCGCGAGAGGGTCATCGTGATGTCGCTGAAGGCACTGGGATTGGATGGGTCGGACGATGGCCCCCCAGACGAGCCGCCGGTGCCGCCGCTCTCGGGCAAAGGAAAGGAACGGACCGAAGAACAGGCGGCCGAAGACGGAGGATCGGGGCGGGAAGGCGAGAATCCGGGGCGGGAAAGCGAAAACCCGGGGCGTGAGACTGCCGGATCGGGGCACGGCGGCGGGTGCGGGGCGGGGGAAGGGAAGGAAGATCAAATACTTACTTCTTCTTCTTCCCCCCCCCGCCCCGGTGCCCCGACGGAAAAGGAAGGTTCGCGTATAGACAGTTTCCCCCCCGCCGCCTCTGTGCAGCAAACGGCAACCGATGATCCTGCTGTTCGGGACTCTCATGCCAGTGAAGACCGGGGCAGCGGGGCACTGTCCGCGAACCGTGGAGACTTACAGGAGAATCTGCGCCCCGGAGTTGAGCCTCCGCCCCACATCGTGGTCGGGGCGCAGGTTGCCGTGCCCAACTACGAGTTGATCCTGCAGCCTGCCGAACTTGGGGCTGTCGCGTCCACCGTGGAAGCGGCCGGAGAGGTCAGCCTTGATTTCGAGACCCTGGGGCTTGATCCGCTGATCCATCGGCCACGGCTCCTACAACTCGGCCTTCCGGATGGGAGAGTGTTCCTTATCGATCTGTTCGCGGTCGGCTCCCCCGGCCCCGTGGGGAAGGTGATCAAGTCCACCCAGATCATCGTGCACAACCTGCACTTCGAGTTGAAGTTCCTGAAGCACTACTTTGGGATCGAGCCTGGATCCGGGTGGGACACCATGACGGCTGCGAAGTTGCTGGACAAGGGTCAGCGGCGCAAGAAAGGCTACTTCACCCTTGAGGCCGTGTGTGAGCGCGAACTCAGCGTCAAGCTGGACAAGAAGCTCCAGACGTCGGATTGGTCAGGGGAGCTGACCGAAGAGCAACTGGCATACGCAGCCAAGGACGCGGCCGTGCTGTGGCCATTGAAAAGGATTTTGGCGCCCGCGCTGACCGCTGCCGGCCTCGACCGAGTTGCCGACTTGGAATTCAAGGTCCTGGCTCCCGTGGTCGACATGGAGCTATCCGGCGTAGGCATCGACCACAATGCATGGAAATCGCTGTTCGAGCAACGCCAGGCCCTGGCGGAGACCTTGAAAGGGTCCGCTGCTGAAGCCCTTGGGGTTGTGAACATCAACTCACAACCGGAGGTCATGATGGCGCTCAAGCATCTTGGCATCCCTGCAACAGGCACGAGCGCGGAGGCGCTTGCTCCATTTTCCACTCGTCCAGAAATTCGGAAGTTCCTCGACTTCAAAGCCGCAGTCACTTTTCCGCGCAATATCGGCAAGCACGTCATGAATGCACTGGAGCTGAATCTCTACAAGGACGGTCGAATCCACCCAAATCTGAATCCGCTGGCAGCGCCCACTGGTCGTTTCGGCTGCGACATGCCGAACCTCCTTGGCATACCAAAGGAGCGCGCTGTTCGGCAAGCGGTGATTCCGTCCCCAGGTTATGTGTTTGTGGACGCCGACTATGCGGCTATTGAGTTGCGTGTCCTGGCACAGACCGCCCCCGACGCCGGTCTCATCAAGCTCTTCGAGAGTCACGGTGATCCACACCGCCGCACAGCCGCAGCGATGCTGAACATCGACGAATTGCAGGTGGACGATGAGGGTCGGCAATTAGCCAAACCGGTCAATTTCGGGTTTGTCTTCGGCATGGGTGCCAAGCAATTCGTGATCAACGCTTTGGCTGACTACAATTTGGTCTTCACACTGGCGGAGGCCATGAAATTCAGGGCGATCTATCTGCGCACATATCCCGGTGTCGCCCTTTGGCAACAGAAGACTCGCGATCAGATGCCTCTTGAGGTCAAGACCCCAAGTGGCCGTACTCGACTGTTCAGCAATCGCAAAGAGGGGTACTGCCAGCGCCTGAACACACCTATCCAGGGAGGCGCGGCGGATGGAATGAAAGCGGCGCTCATCCTCCTACACCAGCGATTGCCTCCGCTGGGTGCTCGACTGGTTCTGTGCATTCACGATGAGGTATTGGTCGAGGCACCAACCGACCGTGCTGAAGAAGTGAAAGCCGTTGTGGAGAAGGCAATGATTGAGGGCATGGAATCCTTCATTACCGCTGTTCCCATCGTGGTGGAAGCTCGCATCTGCTCAAGTTGGGGAGGAACCTCAGAGTGAAAGGGATTTGACTGGGACTCAACATCTGTCGCGAGAGGCGCATCGAATTCATCACCTCTCCAAATAGGGTTCTCATTGCAAATGGAGTGAAAGATGCACACTAGCAGCGAGGCCACGAAGTCCGAAGTCCTTCAAGGCGGTGGCCATGATCAGAGTTTTGATCTCTTGAAGGCGCTTGGCCTCGTCATCCCAAATCGTCTTCCGCCGCATCCCCGGGCATTTTTGGCGGAATTCTTGATGTCGCGGTACGCGAAGCGACGGCTCGCATCCGCGCTCGGCCTATCCTTTGCCACACGGAGCCGCCAGCGCGAGTGCAGCCATCGTGTCCGTTACCGGCCAAAGACCCGACGGCGAGCTGTTCGCCGTCGTGGTGGAGGTGGCCGTGGCGGTGGCCACGGGGGCGATGGCCCTGGCGGCGGCGATGGTGCGCCTGCACGATGTCTCCAGTCTGTTCCGCGTCCCCACCCTGGAATAGCAAGTCCTTTCGCCTGCCTGAAAGGCCGGGACCATGCGTAGCGAGCGCAAGGCCCGGTTCCGCTCCCCCGGTGCGCCCCTATGTGAGGCGGATCCCCAGGGTGCTAGAGGAGTGTCTCCTCCACATCCCGCCAACGGTGCGTCAGATCATGCACCGCAGGGCCGGCACCCCGGGGGTCCTCGCGGCGGGCAGGACACCCGTGTGGTTCTCCTGTATGCTGGAGTCGATGATGACCGTGCTCTGCGCAAGCTGGCGGAGTTGCTAGGCGGTCTGTTGATGAACCCGAGGAGCCCACTCCAATGACCACCCGGGCTGTGATCTACCCGCGCGTTTCAAGTCTCATCCAACAAGACCGGCACACGATCGCGTCCCAGCTCCACGACCTGCCAGCCTTCGTCGAGCGCCAGGGCTGGAAGCTGGTGAGCCCGCCGGAAACCTACGTTGATGACGGCCGCACGGCAAAGGCTGGCAAGCTAGGCCAGCGGGCGGGCTTTGGTCGTTTGTTCCGCGACATGGAGCACAAGCCGTGTCCCTTCGATGTTGTGGTCGTGGTTGACCTGGACCGGGTCACACGATCTGAGGACCTGCGCGAACGCGGCGAGATCCTTGGCGCTTTCCAGCAGGCCCAGGTAAAGCTCGCGGTTTCTTCGACAGGCCAGGTGCTCGATCTCAACAGCTCCATCGGAGACTTGCAAGCAGTGCTCGGCACGTTCTTCGCCGCTGAAGAAAACAGGAAGCGGCGAGAGCGCACCGTGCGCGGCAAGCTCCAAGCGATCCGAGACAACCGCAAGCCTTCAGGACCAACGCCGTTTGGTTTGATCTATTCTCGCGACGGACGTGTCTGGGGACTTGATGCGGATCTCGCTCCTGTCGTCCAAGAAATCTACGCCCGTGTTATCAAGGGAGAGTCGTGCGAAGCCATCGCGATGGATCTCCAAGCCCGGGGCATACTGCGCGCGCGACAGAGCCGTGCAGGGAAACGCAAACTCGGGCGATGGGATCGAGAGCGCGTGTGGCAGATCGCGCGGAACTCCATCTATCGCGGCGAATGGCTTGCCGACAGAGCCCGCAACCTTGTAGTGAAGGTTCCATCCATCGTCGACGACGAGACCTGGTGGGCCGCTGACGCTGCGCTGAGCCGCTACGGTAAGCGCGGCCTGCGCCGGACAAGACACACATACCTGATTCAAAAGATCGGCGTCTGCGCGATCTGCGGCGCGCCTATCGGATGCACGTCAGTTCGCTCGGGTGCGCGGGACCAGCGGACGCTCCGGTACTACGTCTGTAGTCATCGAAGGAGGCCAGGCGAAGGCGGTCGATGCACTCTGCCCATGCTGCCCGTTGCTGAGATCGACCGACGGGTTTGGATGGCCGTGGTCCAGATGCTTTCCAAGCCCAGGTATGTCGAGGCAGCGATTCGGCGACAGCAGGAAGCCAACGCCGATCAGGTCGCGTGGACGAAGGATCTGGTCAGTGCCGAGGCCAAGCTCACTCAGCATCACGTGCGATGCGAAAAGATGGCCGAGCACTTTCGCAAGGGGCTGATGGCGGATGAGGTTTACGAGAACCACCTCGTAGCAGCCCAGCGTGAGCGGGAGATGCTCGCTCGTCAGGTGGACGCGGCAAAGACTGGCGCAGACCTCGCGGTCAGCCGCAAGATCGAGATGGAGACGCTTTTTGCCAGTGTCGCCGAGCTGCGGCAGCGCCTGGAAGGAGCCGACTTGGCGACGCGGGCGGAGATCGTGCGGACCCTCGTTCCGGGGCGTGGCGAGCATGTTGTGCGAGTCGGGCCGAAGGAAATCGAGTTGCATGTCGTGCTCGCGGCCGAATCCCGCGATCCTGCCCGCTTGCCCACGTTGGCATCTGGTTGATGAAGACCACGCAGGTCGCGTTGCGGGAGGTGGCCGCGGTCAGCTTGCGCAAGGCCTGGCTCATCAGGCGCGCCTGCAAGCCCATGTGCGCGTCGCCCATCTCGCCTTCGATTTCGGCCTTGGGCACCAGCGCCGCCACCGAATCGACGACGATCATGTCGATGGCGCCGGTGCCCACCAGCTTGTCGACGATTTCCAAAGCCTGCTCACCATTGTCGGGCTGGGACACCAGCAAGTCCTCGATGCGCACACCCAGCTTGCGCGCATAGGTCACGTCCAGGGCGTGCTCGGCGTCGATGAAGGCGCAGATGCCGCCCGCCTTCTGCGCTTGCGCGATGGCGTGCAAGGTCAGCGTGGTCTTGCCCGACGACTCGGGACCGAAGATTTCCACCACGCGGCCGCGCGGCAATCCGCCCACGCCCAAGGCCAGGTCGAGCCCCACCGAGCCGGTGGGAATCACGGGAATGTCGCTGGTATCGGCGCTCCCGAGCGACATGATGGCACCCTTGCCAAATTGCTTTTCAATCGCGGTTAGTGCCGCCGTCACTGCCTTGAGTTTCTCTTTCAGTTGGTCCTTGATGGTAGCCATGGGTCATCTCCTTGTTGGTGATTGGTTGAGAACACAGAGGGGAGAGGGGAGGACACAGAGTCAGAGGAGGCACAGGCGTTTGATCCCGTGCTTGAGCAAACCGACATGAAAGTTTATAAGCAGGCCCAGCTTGAGGTTGGACAGGCGCAGGTAGGAGAGGAGTTGGGCTTCGTGAATCTGCAGAACGCGATCTACGGCTTTGATCTCGACCACCACCAAGCGATTGACGACAAAGTCCATGCGATAGGCGCGTGGGACGCGGAGGCCTCGATAAGTCACAGGGACAATCCGCTGTCGCTCCACACCCAGGCCACGAACCGTCAGCTCGCGCTCCAAGCAGGACTCATAGGCCGACTCGAGCAGACCCGGCCCCAATTGCCGATGCACCTCGATGGCAGCGCCGATGATGGCACCAGACACTCGATTGAGCCCTCCCGCCACGCCTCGACCGACACCCTCTGTGCTCTCCCCTCTCCCCTCAGTGTTCTCAACCGAAGTCAACCGCCCACCTCCCGATCAAGGAATCTGTACTGAAGCGCCTCGGCCAGATGCGGCCCTCGCACCGTCGACGAGTCATCCAGATCCGCTATGGTTCTCGCCAGTTTTCTCACCCGTTCAATCGATCTCGCCGACAACGCCAGCCGTTCCACCGCGCGTTCCATGATGCGATGCCCGTCGCTGTCCAGTTTGGCCGCGCTCTGCAATTCCTTGCATGACAGCCGGGCATTGCAACGGACGCCGCGTTCGATCTGTCGCGCGCGCACCCGATCCACCCGCGCGCGCACCGTCTCGCTGGTTTCTCCGGTTTCGCTACTGGCCAGTTCACGATACGAAATGGCGGGCACTTCGACATGCATGTCGATGCGGTCCAACAATGGCCCAGACAGTTTCGCCCGGTAGCTATTGATGGCCAATTGCGAGCAGGTGCAGGTCCGCAATGGATTTCCATAATGACCGCAGGGACAAGGATTCAGCGCCGAGACCAGCATGAAGTCCGCGGGAAAGGTGACTGTGCGGCGGGCGCGCACCACGGAGATCTCGCGCTCTTCTAGCGGCTGGCGCAGGGCCTCCAGGGCGTGCCGGCCGAACTCCAGTAGCTCGTCGAGAAACAACACTCCGTTGTGGGCCAGCGAGATTTCCCCCGGTCGCACCATGGGCCCGCCACCCACCAAGCCGGCCACACTGACTGTGTGGTGGGGCGCACGAAAGGGCCGCTCGGCGACGAGCGATCGGCCGGCCAACATTCCCGCCACCGAGTAGATCATGGTGGTTTCCAGCGACTCGTCGAACGACAGGGTGGGCAGGATTCCCGGCAGCCGCCGCGCCAGCATGGTCTTGCCCGAACCCGGCGGCCCAATGAAGAGGAGGTTGTGCCCGCCGGCCGCCGCAATCTCCAAGGCGCGGCGAGCGATTTCCTGTCCGCGCACATCGGCGAGGTCAGCCGTGGCGGTGGGCGAGCGCCGGGCCGGCAGCGCGGTGACGGTGGCCGCCCGGTGCCCCTGCAGGACATCCAGCAAGTCGCTCAAGTGACCCACCGGTACCACGTCGCAGCCGCCCACCACAGCGGCCTCGGCCGCATTTTCGCGGGGTACGAACAACCGTTGCACGGCCCGCGCCCGAGCGTAGGCCGCCATGGGCAACACGCCCTTGACCGGTCGTACGCTGCCATCAAGGGCCAGCTCGCCGACAAACAGCGCATTGTCGAAGCTCTCAGGCGGCAAGAATCCCGCGCCCGAGAGAATGCCCATAGCGATGGGCACATCGAAGGCGGCGCCGTCCTTGCGCAGATCGGCTGGCGCCAGGTTGACCGTGATCCGACGCAGAGGGAACTTGAACCCACTGTTTTCCAGTGCGCCGCGGATGCGCACACTGCCTTCTCTCACGCCCGCATCAGGCAGGCCCACGATGTTGCAACCGGGCAGGCCTTGCGACACGTCCACCTCGACATTGATGGGCGCGGCCTCAATGCCGATGACGGTTGCGGAAAGCACGCGAGCCAGCACGCCGCTTGCCCAAAGCGAAAACGGTGCCAGCGCGGCTGGCCTGGGTTTCCAGCTATTTGCCCGGTTTCGAACCTGCACTCGGGCGGATCTCGGCCGCCCGACTGTCCTGCCCACCGGTCAATGTCCGGCGCGGCAACCGCAGGCACATTAGATATATGACTACTCCTCGACCGAAAGCCGATACTCGCGAAAGAAGCAGAACGGGATGGGCCGGCCGTGGTCGAGATAGGGCCTGAATCTGAAGAGGCGAAGCTTTTCGACTATCGCCGGGTCGACCGCCGGATCCGAGGCTCGCATCACGGTGACCTCACCCACTGAGCCGTCCTTTCTCACGCACAACTTGACCAGGGGCGCGAACTTGGCGCCCGGCTTGCGCAAGCGCGGAGGAATCACCGGTTGATATCGGGCCTCGTTGGGATCGATGGCCAGCTGACCGTCGCCTTCGGCCGGCGGCAGAATCCTGGGCGGGTTGTTCGCCTCGGGTCCGTGCGCCGGAGGTGCCGCGCCCCCAGCCAGCGCCGCGCCACTGCCGCCCGGCGCGCTCGCCGCCTGGACAACCAAGTCGCCCTGCAGGCTGGGCGCCAGTGCGGCCGCAGGTGCCGGCGCCTGCTCTGCAGATGACGGTGCCGGCGGCGGAGGTGCCAGCCGATTGACCACACGATCAGATCGCAGCCGCGGCTTGCCGGGACGCCCCGGTGCGGCCGCTAGCGCTGCGGCCACTGTGGCAGGCGCGGCCGGCGGCAAAGGCGGCACCTCCTCTGACATGACCGTCACGACAATCGGCACGGCCGGGCGGTCTTCGCGCCGCGCCCGCGTGGCTGTCACCGCGTAGACAACGACCGCAATGTGCAAAGACAGAGACACCGCCAGAGCTGTGGGCCACCGTCCCGTGTCTCGGTTTCTCGCGGCGACTGTGTCGAACGCCATCAGCCACGCCCCAGCTTCAGCCGCGACTGGTGCCCGAGAGGTTCACAGCGTTCTCAGTCCCTGCAGCAGAGGACGCCACCCAGCGACGGGCCGGTCTTGTAGACCTTGCTGGCCTCGTCCAAACTGTCATCCACGGTTCCGCACTGCCACACGCCCGTCGTTAGGCAGTCGGCGAAACCCATGCGGCGAGTGAGCGGCGCACACCAATCCGACTCGGGCTGTCCGATGGACCCACAGCCGTGGAGATCGTTTGTCGCCGACGGATCCGAATAGCACACACCTTGGGGCGAGGCACCCGTCATGACGGCAAAGAAGGCTTGATCGCCGGGCACGCCCACGCTCTCGCAGCCGCTAGGCGAACGCCGCGCCACGTCCGGGCCGTCAACACAAGCGTGCCAGTTCGGGGCGCACAGGTCGGCCGCCGAGCACTCATCCCCATTCGGATTGATGCTGTCGTTGCCTGACACGCGGCTGCAGCGGGGCGAGCGCGCGACAAGGTCGAGCAACCCGGGCGACGTCCAGCCGCCTGCGCACCCGGCGATGTCGGGCCAGTTGGTGACGTCGCGAAAGCCCTCGCGCGTTCCGTCTGAACATCCGACGCTATTGGGGTCGCCGATCACCGGCGCCAGATCCGCGGCTCCTCCGACCTCGCCCCGGTACGCACCCGCATCGATTGCCAGCTCGCCTAGGGCGTCGATGACGGTACACTCACCCGCGCCGCCAGAATCCCACAGACCCACGCCAACGAAATCGCCCGCCGTGGCGTCAGGGGCAAGGCCAGCCGAGTAGACACGGCAGCCAAGCAAAGCAGGAGCCAGCAGCAACAGGAGCCTGAGCGGGATTCTCGCAATGCTCACGCCGGGAAGATTACATCTGCTATGCCGCGGCCACCACAGGGATGGTGTGAAGGACCAGCCAGCCAGAATCGTTCGGTTGGCCCGGTTCAGCGTGCGGCCAGCGCCGTGCCCCTGCGGGGAACCACCGGGCTCGCCGGGGTGGTCTGGCTTTTGTCGATCTGCACGGCCAGCGCCTTCTCGCGCGAAAACGTGTAGTACTCGCAGCGACCTGGCGCGACCTGCCAGTGGTCTTGATCTTCGATCTCGCTCCCTGTCTCCACCACCGTGCGATCCGAGAAGAGCTCGACCTTGATTCGGTCGCGCACTCCTGATGTGCCTGCCGGATTGCTGTAGGCGACCATGGTGTAGCCCGCGGGGCTAGCCAGGACCACGTTCCACTGCTCGCGCTGGGCCACGCTTTCGAGCGCCTGCCAGCGAGCCGCAGCCGACACCCTGGTTCGCTGTTCAAAGGGAACGTAGACCTGCGGCCCAGCGCACCCGGCCGCGCTCAGCCAGGCTGTGACGAAAACCAGGGGAAGGGCGGCTAGGCGTACTTTGTCGCCAGGATTTCCTGTCAGAAGGCGCTGTGGGCTGGTGTGGGAAGACATGTGGGGAAGCTCCAGCAGCCTTCCGATGCATTGAAGGTGCCAGGCCTTGCCGCCAGCAAGATCGGGCAGTTGAGCCTGGGCCCGGCGGCCCCTCGACAATCCCGCCAGGCTTCCCGCCGTCGCCGCGCCGACGGCGAAGCATCAACGGTAGCGAAGGATGCGCGCCGGAACTCCGGCAGCCACTGCGTAGGCGGGAATATCCCGGGTCACCACCGCACCCGCACCCACAACCGCCCCGCGGCCCACGGTCACGCCCGGCAGGATGATGCTGCCCACGCCCAAGTCGCAGCCGTCTTCGATGACCACGGGCGCAAATTCGATGGGCGAAAACAGCACGGGAACCTCGCGCCCGGCTTCCCGGTGCTGGGACGTTATGATCTTGACCGCCATCCCGATCCCCACGCCCGCCCCGATGGTCAGCCCGCCCGCCGAATGGAAGAAGCACTGCTGGCCAATCCAGGTTTCGTTCCCGATGCGCATTTCGTTCTGGTGGTACCCTTTGAGGATGGCGTTGTGCCCAACGTACACGTTGCGACCGAGAGAGATCGTCTCGGGGTGAAAGACCAGCACGCCCGGCTCGAACACACAGTCATCGCCCAGACTGCGAAAGTCCGTGGGCGAGAAGGCTCCGGTTCCGTGGCTGCGGTGGCGCTCGTCCATCTTTCACCTCTAGGGCGGCAGGATATCCGTTTTGCGTCCGGGGATCTGGAATTCCGAGTCAGGGGCCGGGGCGGGGACGCAGACGGGATCGGATTCAGCCTGGGTGGGATTGCAGGGGAGATTGCAGGAAGGCGGGCTGCATGCACGAGTTTGACGTCGCAGCCTGCGGCCTCCATAGTTGGGGCACATGCGCCAGGCCACTGTCGAACGAAACACGAAGGAAACCCAGATCCGCGTGGTGCTGAATTTGGACGGCTCGGGGCAGCGCCACATCGCGACCCCGCTGCCGTTTTTCAACCACATGCTGGACTCATTCGGCCGGCACAGCTTGGTCGACCTCGAGATCGATGCGCGCGGCGACGTCGAAGTCGACGGGCACCACACCGTGGAAGACGTGGGGATCTGCCTGGGCCAGGCCTTTCGCGAGGCCCTGGGCGACAAGCGCGGCATCGCGCGCTTCGGCGACGCAGCCATCCCGATGGACGAGGCCTTGGCCCGCGCGGCGGTGGACTTCGGTGGCCGCGGCTGCCTGGTCTACCTCGCCGACCACCTCAAGGGCCGACGCATCGGCGACTTCGATGCCGAGTTGGCGCGCGAGTTTTTCGCCGGGTTCGCCTCCACGGCGCTGTGCAATCTGCACCTGGAAACCGTATACGGCGAGAACACCCATCACGCGATGGAGGCGCTGTGGAAAGCCTTTGCGCGCGCCGTGCGTGCGGCGGTGCAACTGGATCCGCGCGAGCGCGATGTGCCGTCGACCAAGGGGACGCTGACCACCTAGCCCTGGCTTGAGGCCGGAAGTCATTCATGGGCAAGCCCCGGATCGCGATTGTCGACAGCGGCAGCGGCAACCTGCGCAGCGTGGAAAAGGCGCTGGAGAGCGTGGGCGCCGACGCCTTCATCACCAGCGACGCCGACCAGGTGGCCCGCGCCGACAAGATCGTGGTGCCTGGCCAGGGCGCCTTTGGCGGATGCGTGGCTGGGCTGGACCGCGGAGGTGGTGCCTTGCGCGCGGCCGTCATGCAAGCCATCGGCAAGGGCACGCCCTTTCTCGGCATCTGCATCGGCATGCAGATGCTTTTCGAGGGCAGCGACGAAGATCCTTCCTGCAAGGGCCTGGGCATTTTTCCCGGCCGCGTGGTTCGTTTCTCCATCGCGCCACCACTCAAAGTTCCCCACATGGGTTGGAACGGCTGCCGTCGCGAAGCGGCTGCTGGCCGTGCGGCCGTGTTGCGCGACACGCCCGATGGCACCTACTTTTACTTCGTGCACAGCTACTTCCCGGTCCCAGCCCACGCCGCTGACATTGCCCTGACGGCCGAACATGGCGTGAGATTCTGCGCAGCCGTGGCACGCGACAACCTTTTCGCCTGCCAGTTCCACCCCGAAAAAAGCCAGCGGGCAGGCTTGGCTGTGCTCAGCCGCTTCGTGGCCTTGTAGAGAATCCTCGCATGTTGGTATTTCCCGCAATCGATCTGATGAACGGCCAGGCGGTACGCCTGCAACAGGGCCGCCGCGACAGCGCCAAGGTCTATTCCAGCAATCCGCCGGAGCTGGCACGCGCCTTTGCCGCGGCCGGCGTGCCCCGTCTGCACGTGGTGGATCTGGATGCGGCCTTCACCGGCGGCACGCAGAACAATCACGAAACCATCAAGGCCATCCTGGCGGCGACGACGATGGACGTGGAGGTTGGCGGCGGCGTGCGCACGGTGGAGGCCTGCGAGCGGTTGTTCGCGCTGGGTGCGCGCTTCGCGGTCATGGGCACCGCAGCCATCAAGACGCCTGAATTGGTGGCCGAGGCTTGCCGCCGTTTTCCCAAGCGCATCGTGGTCGCGGTGGACGCACGCGAGGGCAAGGTGGCCGTGGAGGGATGGACCGAGGACACGATGAGCGACGCTCTGGAGGTCGGGTTGGCCGTGGCCGAAGCGGGCGCAGCTGCCGTGCTCTACACCGACATAGGCCGCGACGGCATGCGCAGTGGCCCCAATCTGGAAGCTACGGCCCGACTCGCGGCCAAGATCGCTCCTTGCGCGGTCATCGCCTCGGGCGGGATGGCGCGCCTGGAGGACATCGATCAGGTGAAGACCACGGGCGCCCAAGCCGTCGTGATCGGCAAGGCCATCTACGAGGGTATGTTCACCGTGGCCGAGGCGCTGGCACGCGCAGCCCAAGGAGCGAGATAGCGGCATGCTGGCGCGACGGATCATTCCCTGCCTCGACGTGGACGCGGGCCGCGTGAAGAAGGGAATTCGCTTCAAGCAACTGCGTGATGCCGGCGATCCGGTGGAAGTCGCGGCGGCCTATGATCAGCAAGGCGCCGACGAGATCTGCTTTCTCGACATCACGGCTTCGTCCGACAACCGCGCCACCATGCTGGAGGTGGTGCGCATCACCGCCGAGCAGGTCTTCCTGCCGCTCACCGTGGGCGGCGGCGTGCGCAGCGTGGAGGACGTACGCAAGCTGCTGCTGGCCGGGGCTGACAAGGCCGGCATCAACACCGCGGCGGTGGCCGATCCCGAGCTGGTCCGTCGCGCCTCGGACGCCTTTGGCAGCCAGGCCATCGTGGTCGCAGTGGACGCCCGGCACCGGCCCGACCGTCCCGGCAACTGGGAGGTCTTCACCCACGGCGGCCGCAAACCCACCGACATCGACGCAGTTGCCTGGTGCGCGCGCATGGCGGAACTGGGCGCAGGGGAGATCCTGCTCACCAGCATGGATCGCGACGGCACGCGCGACGGCTTCGACCTGGAACTGACCCGCGCCGTGGCTGACCGCGTGCCCATCCCGGTGATCGCCTCGGGCGGCGTGGGAACGCTGGAACATCTTTATGAGGGCGTGGCTATCGGTGGTGCCGACGCGGTTCTCGCCGCTTCAATCTTCCACTTCGGCGAATTCACGGTGGGCCAAGCGCGCGATTACTTGCGCGCCCGGGGCGTGCCGGTGCGCGAAGGTTGATCGACTGCAAGCCCCGCGTGTGCTGCACGAGCGGCGTGACTTCGTCGTCGCAGGTGGGTCAGAAATGTAACTGACCGTTGAATTCGAGGGATACGGTGCTGAGAAACGGGGCGTTTGACCGGCCGGCCTGCGGCTCGGCAAAGCTGCTGAACTGCACGCCATGGTAAAGCACGCGGCCGCCAACGGACCACCAGGGGTTCAGCCAGAAATCGAGGCCGCCACCCAGCTGGAACCCGCCGCCCGAAGCGATTTCCGAGCTGAACGAGTTAGCGAGAACGTACGCACCAACACCACCCTGAAGGAACGGCTGGAACTGCGCGTTGGGCATGGGAAGGATCACTTTCAGGTCGACGGTTATTTGGGTCAGGGACAGGTAATCCACCGTGTCGCCCCAGGCGTCGGTCACGTTGTTGTGGAATCCCTGGCCGAGGCCGAGTTCCAGCGCGAACATGGGGTTGAGTCGGAAGCCCAACATCAGATTGTACCCGCCCCCGGCGGTGAGAAAATCCACAGCCGAGTTCGCTTGGTTGATGACTTCGTCGCCAAACACGCCGAACCCCAGATACAGCCCCGAGCGGTCCAGCGGCGGGCCGCCGGCCATCGGGGAGCCGTACGCTTGATAGGGCGCTGGATACCCATACTGGGCCCATGCCGCGCCGGGTGCGAGCAAGGCCAGACCGAAGACAGCGATGAGCAGAGAGTGGCGTTGGAAATATGGCATGGCTACATTCCTTTGAACTTTGACGGCTGGGCTTGAGTGCTATTCACGACCGGATCCGAAGCAGCCTTTATAGGGTAATAGGGTAATACAG
Source organism: Myxococcales bacterium (assembly GCA_003142855.1). Classification (GTDB taxonomy): domain Bacteria; phylum Myxococcota_A; class Polyangia; order Fen-1088; family Fen-1088; genus Fen-1137. The sequence goes on along the minus strand of PLNW01000058.1, from coordinate 13,326 downwards.
AATGGGCCAGCCCGTGAGCGTATCCAAGAGCGGCATGAATGGCTGATTGAGCCAGTCACCGACCGTCGCAAGCTACTGCGGCGTTCCGGGAGTATAGAACTTGATGTCTGGCGTAATCCAGCCGGTGTAGATGCTCCAGTTGTGCAAATGGAACTGCTGGGGCAGGCCGGGCTTGCTGGGCGGGGCATCCAGATCACAACCACCGTTCGCGAAAATCCAGACGGTCGTCTCGTCGTACACGATGACTTCCTCTTTGTCGTCGCCGCAAAGATCGGCGTGTTGAGCGAAGTTCTGCGCACTGGTGCCAGTGTAGGGGAAGCTGGCCACAGTTTTTCCATAGCCATCATACAGATAGGTTCCCGTGCCCCCACTGCCATCCGACGCGCCGTTGCGACGATATGAGAAAATCATATCGGTCTTGTTTCCGTCCCAGTTGTTCATGTTCTCCGTCACGGTAAGCCAGCCGGAATTATTCGGCCTGTTCTCTTTCCACAAGAGGGTGTCGTCGTAGGTCACGAGCACGTTATTGCTCTTGTAGCCTTCCGCGGCTGTGCGCAAACGATCGAGCAAGACCACCTCGAGACCTGGCAAGTCCGGACGGTAGTCTCCGATTCCCATCTGCTGGGCTTCGGTCGTATGGGTATCCTGCCACAATTGTGTGCCTGTATCCCAGTCGAATGCAGCAGCCACGTTCCCACAGACGGCTACCTCGTATCCGTTTGCTGGATTGGCGTCAATGTCGGCCGCGGCAATCGCGTCTGCGTGCATGGTGAGCGGCGGGTGCGACGTGGTGTTGATGGACCATCGCAGACTGCCATCGCTATTCAGAAAATCGTAGCCGCACATGACTTCATCCTTGCCATCGCCGTTCCAATCGTAGACGAGCGGATAGTGCCCCGTGCCGAGCTCGTTCAGCCCGGTATCGCTGGCCAGCATCTTGTGATGCCACAGCACGGTGCCGGCCGTGGTGGTTGGGGTGGTCGTGTTGTCGTCGATGCCAACCATCGCCCATTCTTGTGAATAGCGGGTCTTGACGATGATGTCCTGTGGCCACTTCTTGCCTCTCAGATTGGCAAAAGCGATGGAGTCGTTGGCGCCGTCTTGTGGCAGGGGAATCTTGCGCAACAACTTCCCAGTCGTTCCGTCGAGCACAGTCATCTCGGTCGTGCTCATGTTGGCGAAGACCTCGGCCTTGCCGTCGCCGTCCAGGTCGTAAACTTGAATGGGGACGTCCGAGCTAGCCGTATGGTTGCTGCCGGGAGTGCCGTATTGCCACAATTGGTTCCCCTTGAGGTCGTACGCCGTGATGCAAACCACTTGCTGGGGAGTATAGGCGCCCGGCTGGGGAATGGGCTCGCCCACGACGATCTCCATCTTGCCATCGCCGTTGATGTCGCCCAGCCGCAACCCGGGACAACCGCCGGAATTCTTCAAGCTGAAGGTGCTCACCTGCACCGGTATGCCGCTGGCTGCGGTGCTGCCAGTCGTTGAGGTCGTGCCCCCAGTTGCCTTGCTGCCACCGGTTGCTGTGATCCCGCCGGATCCCGTGACACCACCGCTTGCCTTGGTCGTACCGCCGGCCGCGGTCGTGCCACCGGCTAGAGTGGCACCGCCAGTTGCCTTGGTCGCACCACCGGTCGCCGTCGCGCCACCGGCTCCCGTGGCGCCGCCGGTTGCCGTCACACCGCCTGTGTGAACGGTGCCAGCTGTATTTCCAGCGCCGCCGGCGACAGCAGTGCTGGTTGTAGCCCCAAATCCGCCGCTCGCCAAGATTCCACCGGAGCCAGCTCCGCCAGCAATGCCGCCGCCGCCGGAGTCCATGCTCCCTGCGACGCCGCTGCCGCCAGCTGCACCTGCGTCGCTGCCGGGAACCATGGTGCCCGCTAAGGGCCCCGCCCCGCCTACGCCAGATGCGCCTGCGGGACCACCGCTCTGGCCAGCCGAGCTGGCATTCCCGCCGACGGCCACAGAGCCGCCCACTGGCGGCGCGACGCTGCCGGCGCCCGCGCTGCCGCCGAGGCCAGCACCGCCAGAGCTGCCGCTGCTGTGAGCCGACGATCCTTGGCCACAGCCAGTCGACGAAATCAGCCAAACCAAGCAAGCTCCGGCCAGCAATGCAGACACGGCATTCAGCGATTCCTTGGGCATGGTACTTCCTTTTGCTGCTTCGGACATTTCGGGGACCAGTCACCCACGCCGCTGTCGAATGCAGACGTCGTCTTGCGACGACGTCGCCCGAACCTTGTCTAATATTGTACACCGCCGCCCACCAATCAGGCCAGCGTCCGCCCGTGGATTCAGCAGCTATTCTCCTGCCACCGTGGCATCTTCTGCTCGCGTCAGGGTTGGCGCACTCTCCCCTACATCGGGCGTGGAACTGTCTGACGAAAATGCGGTAGACCTGGGCATCATGATTGGAAATGCCGACGCTCTCCTGTCAGCCGTGAAATTCGACTCAAAGGGCCTGGTGCCGGTGATTGCGCAAGATCGCGTCACCGGCGTGGTGCGCATGCTGGCTTGGGCCAACGCCGAGGCGCTGCGGGCCACCGTTCAGAATGGCCTAGCCACCTTCTGGAGCCGCTCGCGCAACGAGCTGTGGGAGAAGGGCAAGACCTCGGGGAATTCCATGCGCGTCCACGATGTGCGCCTGGACTGCGACGGCGACGCTATCCTCTACGTCGTCGACGCCAACGGGCCGTCGTGCCACACCAACGCCACCTCTTGCTTCTTCCGCAGCGTGACCGCCAGCGGCCTGGCTGAAGACGACGGCCCGGCGCCGGTCGCCGCCAAATAGCGACGCGGAGGCTGTGACGCTCGAAAAAGCCGTCGCCCGGATCCTGCGACCCGGCGGCCTGCTGGCCGACCATTTGCCGGGCTTCGAGCCGCGTCCTGGTCAGCTCGCCATGGCCAAGCGCGTGGCGCAGGCGATCGACATGGACGAGCGCCTGCTGGCCGAGGCGGGCACCGGCACAGGCAAGACCATCGCCTACCTGGTGCCAGCGATTCTTTCCGGCCGCAAGGTGGTGGTCAGTACCGGCACGCGCACCTTGCAGGACCAGATCGCCGAGGTGGACCTGCCGCGCCTGCAACGTGTGCTGCCCGAGCCGTTTACCTTTGCCGTGATGAAAGGGCTGTCCAACTACCTGTGCTTGCGCCGCTTCGACGAGCACAGTCAGCAGTTGGAAATTGCAGCAACCAAGTCGCACGAGACTGAGCGCGTGCGCGCCTGGGCCACCACCACCACCACTGGCGACCGGGCGGATCTCGACGGCGTGCCCGACAGCGCCCCCATCTGGCGCGAGATCACGTCCAGCCCGGAGATGCGACTGGGCAACCGCTGTCCCTTCGTCGAACGCTGTTTTGTCACGCAAATGCGACGGCGCGCGCTGGGGGCCCAGGTGGTGGTGGTCAACCATCACCTTTTCTTGGCCGACCTGGCCCTGCGCAGTCGCTGGCCCGACGCCCAGGTGCTGCCGCCCTATGAACTGGTGATCTTCGATGAAGCCCACCAGATCGAGGACGTGGCCACTGAAGTCTTCGGCGTTCAGGTTTCCAATGCCCGGCTTTTCGCTCTGGCGCGCGACCTGCTGCGCGCGCCGGCGCCCACGCTGGAAGCCGGCCAGGTGGAGTCTGTCGCGCGCCGCATGGAAGCCGCGACCCATGTGCTGGCCGAGGCGCTGCGCGGCCGTTTGCCGGCCGTGCGCGGCAGCGGTGAGGAAGTGCGCGTGGAAATGCCCGACGACTTGTGGGCTGCCGAGGTGCTGCAGCGCTACCACGAGCTGGACAACGTCCTCGAAGAAGCGGCCGCCCTGTGCGGGCGTCTGAGCGAAGATGACGGCAGCGACGCCGAGCGGCCGCATCCGCCTTCGCAGAGCAAGGCGGCGGCGCTGGCTGGGCTCTCGCGACGGGCCGAGGCCGTGCGCGGCGATTTCGCCGAGATCGTGGGCACGGCTCGGCGAGACTCGATCCGCTGGGTGGTGGTGTCGCGCCGCAACCTCACCCTGCGCGCCTCGCCGGTGGACGCCGCGCCCCTTCTGCGCGAGAGCTTTGACCGCCACCCCGGGCCGCTGGTGTTCACCTCGGCGACGTTGAGTGCTGGCGGAGGCTTTGATTACATCCGTGGCCGGCTCGGCTTGACCGACACCGCCAGTGAATCGAGCTTTCCCTCGCCCTTCCGCTACAGCGAGCAGGCCTTGCTCTATCTGGCTGTCGATCTTCCTGATCCAACTCACGAAGGTTTTCCCGCAGCGGCCGCCGCGCGCGTCTTGCAGCTGTGTCGGCTCTCGCGCGGTCGGGCGCTCCTGCTCTTCACCAGCTTCCGCAACTTGCGTGTGGCCGAAGAGCTGCTGCGTGCCGACGGTGGCTTCCCTCTGCTGGTGCAGGGTGAGCGTCCGCGCCACGTGCTGCTCGCCACACTCCGCCAGCAGGTCGGCTCGGTGCTGCTGGCCACGCAGAGTTTCTGGCAGGGCGTGGACGTGCCGGGCGAGGCGCTCTCGCTGGTGGTGATCGATCGCCTGCCCTTTGCCGTACCCGACGATCCGCTGACCGCCGCGCGCATCGAGCGCATCCGCGAGGATGGCGGCGATCCCTTCAACAGTTTCCAGCTTCCGCGCGCGGCCCTGGCGCTCAAGCAAGGCTTCGGCCGCCTGGTGCGCACGCGCAGCGATCGCGGCGTGGTGGCCATCCTCGACGGCCGCATCGCCCGCCGCCGCTACGGACCCATGCTGCTGGCCAGCCTACCCGCCGAATGCCCGCGCACCGAGGAGTTGGATGATGTGGGGGCGTTCTTCGGATCCGCAGACTGACGAGCCATTGAGACTTGCCGGGGCGGGGCTACAATCGCAGTCCATGCACATTTTGTTTCTGGTCGCCGCCTTCTTGCTGGGCTCGTTCCCGACCGGCGTCGTGGTAGCGCGAGCCAAGGGCGTCGACCTGCGCAAGGTGGGCAGCGGCAACATCGGCACGACCAATGTGGGCCGCGCACTCGGCCGGGGTTGGGCCGCCCTGGTGCTCTTGGTCGAGGCGGGCAAGGGCGCGCTTCCGGTTGTACTCGCAGCCGGACTCTTCGAGCAGACATGGCTGCCCGCGGCTGCGGGGCTGGTCGCGGTGCTGGGGCAGGTCTTCTCCTTATTTCTGAAGGGGCGCGGCGGCAAGGGGGTCGCTACTTCGCTGGGCGCCGGCCTGGCTCTCGCGCCTCTGCCCGCACTGGTCTGCGTGGCTGTCTGGGTCGCGCTGTTTGCTACTTTTCGCATTTCGTCCATCGGCTCTCTGGCAGCGGTGGCCAGCTTCCCCACCTTTCTCTGGCTGTTCCACGCGGGCAGCCTGACCAACCTGACCTTCGCGGCGGCGGTCGCGCTCCTGGTTTTCTGGCGCCACAAGGACAACATTCGCCGTCTTGTGCGCGGCGAAGAATTGCGAGCCTAGCTTCCCAGTTCAATGCGTCGGCGGCGCCGGTCGCAGGCCCGCGTCGCGCAGCAGTTGCTGGTCGGCCTCCACGTCGGGGTTGCCCGTGGTGAGCAGCTTTTCGCCATAGAAGATCGAATTGGCCCCAGCCACGAAGCACATCACCTGTGCCTCGCGGGTCAGAGCTGCGCGACCAGCCGAGAGTCGCACCTGCGATCGGGGCATGATGATGCGAGCCGTGGCGATCACGCGTACGAGTTGCAGCGGATCCACGGGCGGCCGGTCAGCCAGCGGCGTGCCTGCGATGGGCACCAGGGCATTGATGGGCACGCTTTCCGGGTGCGGGTCGAGGTGGGCGAGCGTGGCCAGCATGGAGCAGCGATCATTGACGGATTCGCCCATGCCGATGATCCCGCCCGAGCAAATGCGCATGCCCGCACGCCGGACCCGCGCCAGCGTCGCTAGCCGGTCGTCCTGCGTGTGGGTCGTGATGATCGACCCGTAGAAGGCCCGTGACGTGTCGATGTTGTGGTTGTAGATGGTCAGCCCGGCTTCGGCCAGGCGGTGGCACTGCTCGTCGGTGAGCATGCCCATGGTCAGGCACGCCTCCAGACCCACGCCCCGCACGGCGCGCACCATGTCCAGCACGGACTCGAAGGCGGGTCCGTCCTTGGCATCGCGCCACGCGGTGCCCATGCAGAAGCGCGTGGCCCCCGCTGCCCGCGCCCGCTCCGCCACCTGCACCACATCCTCGCGGCTCAGCATGCGCGCCGGCTGCACCGCCGTCGAGTAGCGTGTCGACTGGGCACAGTAGGCACAGTCTTCCTGGCACGCGCCGGTCTTCACCGAAAGCAGCGCGCACAGCTGCACCTCTTCGGGTCGATGATGCTGGCGATGCACCTGCTGTGCGCGGAAAAGCAGTTCGGGCAGGGCCAGGTCGTGGATAGCCCGGACTTCCTCGACCCGAAAGTCGTGGCGAAGCTCAGCGGTCATGCGAATGGATCTACTAATTGATCCGGCGCAAGACCACCAGCACCCGCAAGGTCAGCCAGATGGCCTCCGCCACATCCTTGTCCTTGCCCGCTGCCTTGGCCCCAGACCGCGGCGTCGGGCTTTCACCCTTGACCGGCGCGCCCGGATACCACAAACCATCGTTCGCCTGGCGTGAACGCAGATAGGCCTCGGCGGTACGCACGCCTGAGTTCTCCTTGCCCAGCCCGATGCTGGTGATGGTGTCGAGCGCATCGAGTGCGTCGGTGTAGAAGCGTGGTTCAGTCAGGATTTCCCAAAAAGCGGGCGCCTTGCGGTCCTCATAGCGGTCGGGCTGCAAGAAGCGCGTGGCCAGAAGCTCCGCTGCCCGACGCGCCTCGCGCGAGGTGCAGCGCTGGCTGGAGGACGCGAAGGCGCGCAAGACCATGCCGGTCACCAGGTGGCTCGACGGTCGCGCAGCGGAGTCCGTGCGCACACCTCGCCAAGCCCAGCCCCCATCGTCCTGACGGAGTGACAGGAGAAGTTGGAAACCCTTCTCCACCCTCGGGTCTGACTCGAACCCTGCGCGGCACAGGGCCGATATGGCCCAGCCGTGGAAGTGAATCGCCACGACCTTGGCACGGGCCTTGGGCGTCTCGGCCAGCGCGAGATCCGCAATCCCGCCATCGCTGCCCTGCGAGGCCAGGATCACATCCGCCATCTTGCGCAATTGGTGCGTGGCTCCGCCCTCTTCCTCGACTCGCAAACCCAGGTCGGCCAAGCGGTCAAGCGCCCGCACTGTGGCCAAGCACAGCGCAAACTTCCCACTGCCCATTCCCTTTTCCGGTGCGCGCGGCGCAAAGCTCCCGTCCTTCTCCATCTTGCGCAGCACCGATTGAACCTCGCGGTAGCCGGCAATCTCCCGCGCCGAGGGCGCCTCGCTGTCGTCGATGAGGTCGCGCCGCACGCGCGCGAGCACACTGGGGGTTCCCTCGCGCAACAAGCGCGGAATGGGATCGCTGGCCAGCCGAGCGCGCCACCCCGAAAGCGCCCGGGGCGGGGATGAGATGGGGACCGAGGTGGGGAAGAGTCGCGACCGATTCATAACCAATGCCAAAGTTGCTGCATTATAGCGAATGGGTTGGCCGGCGGCAGGAAGACGAAGGCGCCACAAGCCTGTCGACAATGTAGGGATAAGAGAGTAGCGCAGAAGGTCGTCTGGGTCCAACGGCGATCGTTTTTCTCCCAAGTCGATCTGGGCCTGGCACAGCCCTATTTCGGGAGGTAAGAGATCCAGGTCTTCGGCAAGTGATTGGCCCGTGGGGGCACAGCCATGGATGGCAGTGAGAGACCGGCGAAACAAGAAGCGTTTCTGACTTTGCTGAGCGAAGGCTGGGTGGCCTTGCACCTGGACGCTCGTCGTCCCGGCGTGGTGGTGCCAGCCCCGTTCTCCTCGCAGGCGCAGCTGGTTCTGCAGTACGGCCGCAGCATGCCCATTCCCATCCCCGACCTGGAAGTCACGGCCGCCGGGGTGAGCGCCACCCTGTCGTTCTCGCGCGTGCCTCATCGGACCTACGTACCCTGGTCCGCGGTGTTCGCGGTTACTTGCACCAATGGTTGCGGCGCGATCTACCGCGAGGATGCTCCGCGGGAGTTGTGCTTTTTCCACCAGGGGGATGATGGGGGCGTGCCTCCGCTCGTGGCGCGAGTGAATGAGGGGGCACTGGCTCTGCCCGTCGACGAGCCCTGGTTGCATTCCGTCCCGCTGGTGGCCGAAGACACCGAAGCGGAGATCGAGAGCGACGGCATGCTCATGCGCGCCCCGACCCGCAGGCGTCGGCGTCCCCAGCTGCGCGTGGTCAAGTAGCTAGGGCCTGTCCTTGGAACTGCCGATGGGCCGCACTCGTGCGGTCAGCTCCTGCCTCCCGCTCACCAGGCGATCGCAGGGATGCAGGGTTCGCTCAGCTACGCGGTAGGCGTCGGCGCGGCGGGTTTGGTTGGCAGAGCGAAGCGTGTCCAACGCCGAGTCGGGAAGGCTGGGAATCAGGCGGCCGCGCAAGGAGACACCACTGTCAGGGGTGCTCACGCTGACCACGATGGACTTGCCCGGGTAGGAGACGCCCAGGTTTTCCATTAGGCCGCGCAGGCTCTCGGGCTTGGGCACATCGGGCCGCACCAGCGCGCCTGAGGCTACGTCGATCTTGATGGTCTTGCCTGCCAGCGCGCGCGGAACCAGCACCGGCACGACCTCTACGAATTCCTTGTCCGCGTAGGGGCGCAGCACCACGCGCACGGGCAGGGTCTCGCCCGGCCGCACCCGCTCGTCAGGCAGCGAAGCGCTGATGATTTCGGCCACGTCGTTGCGGTACTCCACGCGGATGTCCACATCGACTCGGTCGATCACCGCGGGTTCAAAGGGATTGCCCAGCAGGTCCGACAGAGCCTTGAGGCCGTGGGCCTGCGACAGGACTCGACTCGACAGCCCCTCGCTCGAGAAGAGCTGGTCGCGAACCTCCACGCTGCCAGCACCGCGGACATTCAGTCGGGTGGTCATGGCTATCACCATGTCGGTCACGTCCGGCTCAGCCTCGTTCAGCGCACTGCCAATCACTGTGCCCGCAAGCAACGGGAGCAGCCGGCGATGCAGCGCGACCTGAGTATGGAAGCTGGTCTTCTTTTCGCCGCGGGCGGTGACCATGACCTCGACGGTGACCCAGGGAGCGTGGCGGCCCAGCTCGGCCACGATGCCGGTAGGAAGATCCTGCACCACCGCACCGATCTCATTGAGCGGCGAGGCCAGTTTCATGGAGCTGGCCAGACTGGCCACGATGGCGTGCACTTCTCCGGAAACCAGCGGCAGATCGACTTCGCCCAGGCCCAGCAGGGGGTGCCCGAACGCGACGACCGTTCCGCCCTCCACTTGGGTCAGGGTGCCCATGGCCGCCGCGCTGAGGTCCCCGCGAATGAGCGCCACGCCCACGGTTGCGCCTGGCTGTACGGCCTGGGCCGGCGCAGCCGCCGGCTTCTTCCCGCCCGAGCCGCCCGCGCGCACCGGAAGCAATCCAAAGGGACGCAAGCTTTCGCCCAGCTCGCGCAGGGCCACGTCCGAGATTCCTGATACGGTCAGGGGCAGCGACGCGGGCAGCAGGCGCGGCTCGCCGTCAGCCAAGGCAGGCGCGGCCGCGGGCTGGGCCCACCGCCCAGGAGTCAAGGCGGGTGCGCTGTCGGCCAGGAAGGGATCGCCCGGCGGCCGACGGGGCCGCTGCCTCCCGGCCAGCATGCTTTCGATGGGAGTCACGCCGGCCAGGGCTTCTTTGGCAAAACTCCAGCCGTAGGCGATGGCGCCCATGAGCTTGCCGTCGACGTAGACCGGGCTGCCGCTCATGCCCGCCGCGATGCCGCAGGTCGCGACGCGCGGATCCTCGGCCCGAATCAAGATGATGTCCTGCTTGGGCAGGAAGTTCGGCACCACCGAGAGCACGCGCACCTTGAACGCCTCAGGCTTGACGCCCTCGAAGACCGTGACCGCCTCGCCCACAAGGCCGGGGCGCACCTGGGACAGGGGCAAGATGGCGGGCGCGGACACCGCCTGTGAGGACGGCGATTGAGCCCAGGCGGAGCGCGCAAGCATGGCCGAGCCAGCCACTACGCCCAGACACCACGCGGCCAAGAGAAAGCGGGGTCTTGTCACTACGCAAGCAGCGTAGGAACCGCTAGCCAGGCTGTCAAACCCAATCCACAGTCGCACGTGGCAGCCGCGAGCCGCGTAGTATGCTTCAGCTCTGGGAGACACCGATGAATCGCCTGACTGCACACTTCCGTTCGAAATTCTTTGCCGGCGTCTTGGCCGCCATTCCCCTTGGCATCACGATCTTCGTGGTCGTCTATGTCAACGCGATCGCGCAGCGGATCTTTCCCTTGCGCTACCCGCTCGTGGGTCTCGCGGCTGCGCTGGTGCTCATCTATTTTCTCGGCATCTTCGTCACCAGCTTCGTGGGGCGCCAGGTGCTGCGCCTCTTCGACCGCGTGTTGGGCCGACTTCCTGGCCTGCGCGACTTCTATCGCACCTGGAAGCAGGTGGTGGTGACCCCGGACGTGGACTCGGGCGTGTTCGCGCGCGTGGTGCTGATTCCGGATGAATCGGGGCGCGTACGCTTGCTGGGGTTCACCTCGGGACGGCCGGTTCCAGGCAGCACCGACATTCTTTGCGTGTTCGTGCCCAATGCGCCCAATCCCATCGGTGGCCGCCTGTACTTCGTGCCCCACGCCGAGTGTCGCTTCCTGACCGTGCCCACGCGCGAGGCGCTCAAGTGCGTCGTTTCGGGTGGCAACTTCGTTCCAGAGGGAATCGGGGAATCGCTGCCCCGCATCGCCCCATGAAGCGCAAGTTCTGGCTCGGTCTTCTCGCGTTCCTGGCGAGCCTACCCGTCGGCGCAAACCCGGCTCCTGCGCAAACGCCATCCGCGCCATTTATTACTCCAGCGCAGCTCAAGGCGACTCTCGCAGGCCACAAGGGCCGGGTGGTGGTATTGCACCTGTGGGCCACCTGGTGCGGGCCTTGTCTGAAGGAACTTCCCTTGATCGCGAAGCTGGCGCGCGAAGCCAGCAGCCAGGGCGTAGATTTTCTGCCCGTGTCCCTGGACGACCCCACCAACCGGAACGCGGCCCTGGTGGGCCGCGTCCTTGCCGCCAAGACCGGCGACTCGCAGTGGAGCCCCATCTTGAAGGCCGACCGCCCCGAAGATTTTGTCGCCGATCTCGATCCGAGCTGGGAAGGTGAGATCCCAGCCTTCTTTTCCTACGACCGCGAGGGCCACTTGCGCCACTCCTTCGTCGGCAACATCAGCCGCGGCGCCTTCGAGCGATTGATCAGCGACCTCTTGCCGCCCGAGCGATAGCTTCGCGGGATTCCAGACCGGGCGGAGGGTTTACTTCTGCACGATATCCCACGTGCAGAACGACGAGCAGCCGTCACCAGAGATGGTGTTGCCGTCGTCACAGGTCTCGCCATCTTCTTTGTCGACCACGCCGTTGCCGCAAGAAGGACGGTAGGTGCAGTTGAGCTGGCAGCTGCTGTCGGGCAACTTCACGCCCTTGGTATCGCACTGTTCACCGAACAGGCTGTCCGTCTTGCCGTCGCCACAGAACGGACTCCACTTGCACCCTGGGGCGCAGCCGGGCTTGCCGTTGATCCCGTAGGTGGTCAGGTTCACACCGTCGTCGCACTCTTCGCCCTGGTCAGCCTGCAGCACGTTGTCGCCACAATGCGGGCCCAACCCGGTGCAGGTCTCGTTGCAGTGCCCGTAGGTCCCGTTGAGCGGACCGTCGTCGCACACCTCGCCCTTGACCACGATGCCGTCGCCACAAATGGGCGTGCACACAGATTTGGAGCGGCCGAACCCGTTGAGCGTGAGTTGGAAATTCGACTGATTGGTGTGTCGTTCGGCGTGAAAGAGCGCTATCTCGTAGATGCGTCCCTTGGTGAGACCGCGGTTGGTTATCTCGGCGTCGGTCAGATTGATGGTTCCGGGGGTCTGGGCGTGCCTGCCGCCGAGATCGATGAGAAGGCTGTTCTTGAAGAAGACCCAAACGTCGTCGTCTCCCGAGAAATCAAGGCGCTCGCCACCTTGCAGCTGGAACCAGTAGTGGACCTCGGTGGTGAAGCCAAAGTCGCCACCACCCGATAGCAGCTCCTGGCCCTGGGCCACCCAGCCCACACCGGTCAAGTCATTCCTACCAAAAGGAAGGAAGGGGTTGGCTGGGGTCCCGCCGTTGAACACATACTGCCCGGTCGTGTTGAGAGCCAGCGTGATGAAGCTGTCCCCGCGCACGCTCACGGGGGTGTCGCGATACCACTGGTCGAAGTCAGCCTGGGTCGTTAGCTGGCGGCCGTGGGGGCAAGCCGTCGCGCTGACGCTGGCGTTGTCGCAGATCCCCCCGTACACAGGCTTGCCATCGCTGCCCAGCACAGACTGCACCAAGCCTGTTGTCACACCCGTACCGATGTTGTCTTCAAAGTTGGGGTGGCGGGTGGAGCCTGCGGTGGGAAAGGAGATGAAGTCGCGAAACACCACGGGCAAGGAGAGCTGGCTTGCCGCCGCAATCGGAGTGACCGGGCAATCCCAGCCGGGCTCTTTGGTGCAGGTGCTGCTGCAGCCGTCGCCATCCCGCTGATTGCCGTCGTCGCATTCCTCCACGTCCCCGGCCAGGATCATGCCGTCTCCGCACACCGAAGCGCATTCACCGTTCGTGCAGGTAGGTTCGCGCTCGCAGGTTGGTGAACAGCCGTCCCAGGGAAGCTTGTTGCCGTCGTCGCAACCCTCGTCACCCTCCACGACGCCGTTGCCACAAACGGTCTTCTGGCAGGCGGCGCCGGGCGTGGGGCAGAAATAGCCTGGCTCCACGTGACAGGTGCTGCTGCAGCCGTCGCCATTTGCCGTGTTGCCGTCGTCGCAGGCCTCGCTGCCCACCATCAGGCCGTCGCCACACTCGGCAGCCTGGCACAGCGAGCCTGCCGTGGGGCAGGTCCAGCCATCCTCGATCTTGCAGTCGGCACTGCAACCGTCGCCGCTGTTGGTGTTGTTGTCGTCGCACTTCTCGGCACCCGAGATGGTGCCGTCCCCGCACACTGTCGTGTTCTTGCAAGGCTTGCCCGGCTCGGGGCAAATCCAGCCTTGATCGAGCAGGCACGTCGATCCACAGCCGTCAGCCGGATCGGTATTGCCATCGTCGCATTGCTCGCCCTCTGGAACATTCAAGATGCCGTCACCACAGACCACCGGGGGTGCAGGGGGCGCATCGGGGCCTGGCGGAGGCGCGGCGTCGGGCACTTGGTTGGGCGCGTCTGGAATGGCCAAGACGTACCGCTCGAAGCTCTCCCCGTCCCTGGTGCTCGCGTCTGGCGATTGCGACTCGGGATTCGGGACAACGGGACTAACACTACTGATTCAAAAA
>PLNW01000126.1 GCA_003142855.1 Myxococcales bacterium | reverse complement strand
GATTGGTGCTCATCGCCGGTGGTGACGGATTCGGCAGCGCTGAGCTATACGACCCAAACGCCGGGACGTTCACCGCCACCGGCAGCATGACCGTGGCGAGACAGTCGCACACGGCGACGCTCTTGCCCAACGAAATGGTGCTCATCGCCGGTGGTGACGAATTCGACAGTGCTGAGCTATACGACCCAAACGCCGGGACGTTCGCCGCCACCGGCAGCATGACCGTAGCGAGACAGTCGCACACGGCGACACTGTTGCCCAACGGAAAGGTACTTATTGTCGGCGGATTGAACTACGCACACGACACCATGAACTCAACGCCGCCTCCTTTCGTCAGCCCGGAACTATACGACCCAGCCGCCGGAACATTTTCGGCAACCGGCAACGTGACCGTGGCGAGAAGACAGAACCATACCGCGACGTTGTTGCACAACGGGATGGTTCTCATCGCCGGCGGAAATGGTGATGCCGGGGGTCTCGCGAGTGCGGATGTCTACGATCCAGCGACTGGAGAATTTTCAGTCACCGGGAGCATGTCCACGGCAAGGGCATGGCACACGGCAACGTTGTTGCGAAACGGCAACGTACTCATCGCCGGCGGAGCGGTTGCCGACTACACCACTCTCTTACTCCACGGGCCTTTCGCGAGCGTGGAACTATGCCAATAGCGCAGAACGAGAGTGCCACAGCTTCCGTGTTGCGCCACCCTGCCGTGATTTTGTCGCCTCAAATGGGCTGGTCACCATGTGAAGCATCGTCGCTCCAGTCGGGCTTCGCCGCAAACAGTTCCGGGGTGCCGCTGCCCCACAGGGCTGGCGGCCTTCGGGCTGAGCGGGACCACGTTGTCAGCCTCGGCCGCTCTTTGGCTTACGCCGGCCGTCGGAACCAAGGGCCTTCACCTGTACACCTCCCGCCGGTGGCCGATCTTGATCACGAGAACCACCAGCCGGCGATCCTCGATGGTGTACAGGATGCGGTAGTCGCCGACTCGGATACGCCAGAACGCATCAGGACCAGCCAGCTTCTTCGATCCGGCCGGTCTGGGGTTGTCGCCCAGGGGGGTGAGCCGGTCAATGATCCGATTCTGCACAGTCCTGTCGAGCGCCGCGATCTGCTTTCCCGCCGGCTTGGATACTTCGACGCGATAGCGGGCTGTCACAGGCCGAGTTGCTTTTTTAGTTTGGCCAGCGGGATCGGCTTCTCGCCCTTGGCTTTCATGTCGGCCAATACTTTGCGTGCGTCGTCAGCGTCGATCCGGTCTTCCATGGCTTCAAGCAAGTCCAGATCCTCCGCGGGCACGATGGCTGCCATGGTGTGGCCGTAGCGGGTCAGGGCCACACGTTCCTTGGCGTAGGACGCACGGTTAACCACATCGGAGAATCGCTTGCGCGCTACGGCCGTGGAAACCTTCATCATGCCTATGTTGTACACCATCAACCGGATTGGGTCGATGCCTTCGTGCGCATCGGGATCACATTCTCGGGTTCACACGTTGAACTTGAAATGAATCACGTCGCCGTCGCGGACCACGTAGTCTTTGCCTTCCATGGCCAGCTTGGCGTGATGGCGGCAGGCGGCTTCTGAGCCGAGCTTGACCAGGTCTTCCCAGCGCACCACCTCGGCCTTGATGAAGCCGCGCTCGAAGTCGGTGTGGATCACGCCCGCGGCTTGCGGCGCGTGGGCGCCACGCTTCACGGTCCAGGCACGGCACTCGTGCTCGCCCAGGGTGAAGAAAGTGATCAGGTCCAGGATCTGGTACGCGGTCCGCGCCACGGCGAAAAGCCCCGGCTCTTTCAGGCCCAGGGTTTCCAGAAACGCGGGCCGGTCCGCGGGTTCCAGCGTGGCGATCTCGGCCTCGGCCCCGGCGCAGATGCACACCACGGGCGCGCCTTCCTTGGCAGCATGAGCGCGCAAGGCCGCCGCATGCGCGTCGCTATCCAGATTCGCGAGCTGCTTCTCCGCCACGTTGGCCACGTAGAAAACGCGCTTCTGGGTCAGCAAGAACAAATCGCGAATCAGCGCCAGATCCTCGGGGGACAGTCCCTGCGCGCGCACTGGCGTGCCCGCGTCCAGGCCTGCTTGCACGCGCTCGCACGCCGCCAGAGTGGCCTTCTCTTCCTTGGGCGCCGGGCCCTTGAGCGCAGTGCGGGCCTTGTCGATTCGCTTGCCCACGCTTTCCATGTCCTTGAGGCACAGCTCGGTGTCCACGGTCAGCACATCGGAAACCGGATCGATGCGCCCTTCGACGTGCACGACATTGGGATCTTCAAAGCAGCGGACGACATGCGCGATGGCGTCGGTCTCGCGAATGTTGGCCAGAAACTGGTTGCCCAGGCCCTCGCCTTTTGAAGCCCCGCGCACCAGGCCGGCGATGTCTACGAAGTTGACCGTGGCGTGCACAGCAGGCTTGCCCACAAAAAGCGCGACCACGGCATCGAGCCGCGCATCCGGCACCTGCGCCACGCCCAAGTTGGGCTGCACCGTGCAGAACGGGTAATTTGCCACCTCGGCACCGGCGGCCGACAGCGCATTGAAGAGCGTGGACTTGCCCACGTTGGGCAAGCCAACGATGCCGCAGGAAATGCCCATTCCACACCCCTGCCCGCGCAGGAAGGCGGGCCGCTAGATCTTGCCGGCCAGGTTGAAGGCGATGAGCAAGCCGTAGATGACCAGCGACTCGATGAGCGCGAGCGCGACAATCATCGGGACGAAGATCTTTCCTGACGCCTGCGGGTTGCGCGCAATTCCGTCGAGCGCCGAGGCAGCGGCACGGCCCTGACCGAGGCCGCCGCCCAAGGCCGCCAAGCCAATGGCCAAGGCTGCGCCGATGCCAAGGTAGCCCTTGGTGATGTCGGGCGCGGCATCACTAGCGAAAGCCGCAGCACTGGACATCAGCGCGACGGCGAAAGTGGCAAGCGGGGCGAGAATCTTGGTGACTCGGCGCATCTGGGGATCCTCCTTAGGAACGGGGCTAGGACAATACGGTCAGTGCTCCTCGTGAGCAATAGCGGTCGAGATGTAAATCGTGGACAGCAGGGAGAAGACCACGGCCTGCACCACGGAAACGAAGACGCCCATCACGAGAAACGGGACAGGAACCAGGAACGGAATCAGGGCAAAGAACACGGCGGCGACCTTGTGGTCGGCGGTGATGTTGCCCAGAAGACGCATGGACAGCGACACCGGGCGGGCGATGTGGCTGACCAGTTCGATGGGCAGCATGAGCGGCGCCAACCACCAGAGAGGCCCCATGAAGTGCTTTACGTACTTGAAACCATGCGCGCGCAAGCCGTAGACGTGGGTCAGGCAGAAAACCAACACCGCCAGTCCCACGTTGGTCTTCAGGGTGTCGGTGGGCGGCAGGAAGCCGGGGATCAGCGACAGCAGGTTGCAGAACAGGATGAAGAGGAAGAGCGAGCCGACAAGCGGCAAGTAGCGACGCGCATTCTTGGCGCCCATGGGACCTTCCATCAGACCGAAAATCATGTCACCAAAGGTTTCGAGCACATTGCGCAGACAGAAGTGCGGTGGCGGTACGGCGCCACCGTCGGCCGACTGGCGCACGCTCATGGCGTAGCGAACCGCGAAAAAGGCCAGCACCAGAAAGACCAGCAACCCGCCCAGGATGTGGTCGATCTCGAAGTGGGTGGCAGTGAACACCTGCCAGGTCCAGCGGCGGCCAAGATAGAATTGAAGGTTCTCCTTCAACGTTTCGTAGCCCGGGAACAGTGCAAACCAGGTGGAATGTGGACCCATGGTTACGCCTTGCCTTGCTCACCGGCGGTCGAGCCGATCCACAGCCCCGCCATGACGAGCGAGACCGGAAGCACAGAAATCCCGATAGCGAACGGCACGAGGGCCAGATTGTAGACGCGGATGGCGACCCACACCAGCGCGAAGAGGATCATCATCTTCACGCCCAGGGCAGCCACCAGCCCTGCCGCCTGGGCCGTGGCCCCGGCTGCCGCACGCTCGATGGCCCGCGCCGCCAGCCGGTGAATGGCCCACAGGTTGAGGCAGGCCAGGGCCGCGCCTACGCCTGCACCCAGAAGCCCGGCCTTGCCCCAGACCAGCCCGCCCAGCGCGGTCACAGCCAACGCCAGAACCAAGTTGGTCTTTTCGATGGCTGCCAGGGGCTTGGTTGTCATGGTTGCTTGGGTTCGTTGTCTTTGTCGTTGTCGAGGGACTTCTGGTAGTCGCGGGCCACGCGAATCAGCGCCTTGATGCCAGCCCCGATTCCCGCTGCGAAACCAATCCACGCCAGCCAAGGCGCTGTCCCGAGTTTTCCGTCCAGGTACCGTCCGCCAAAGTACCCTATGCCGATGGCCAGGGAGATTTCAAGGCCGACCGCACCGGTGCTGCCGGCGATGGCCCACATCTTCTTGGCTTCTGGATCCATTCCCTGGAATTTCAGAACCGGCTGCTGACCGCCAGGAAGGTCATCTTGTCGTTGGTCTCGCGCAGGCGCGCCGACAAGGTCCGCACGAAGGTCCACAGAAGATCGTAGGCCAGGTCCCGGTCGACAAACAGCAGATCCGCCACGCGATCCTTGTTGAGCACGAAGAGCCGGCAGGCCTCGTGGGCCAGGGCATCCGCGCTGCGCGGAAAATCGTCGATGAGCGCCATCTCGCCGAAGTAGTCACCGGCCTTGAGAATGGCCAGCGCCTCTTCCCCCATGCCCGGCACCTGACGGCTGATGCGCACCGAGCCCGACAGGATGAGGTACAGCTTGTCGCCCGGCGATCCCTCCTTGAAGATCAGGCTGCCGCGCGCATAGACCTCCTCGGCGCCGAGCGCGGCCACACGACGCAAATAAACCAGGGGCAACTCCGCGAAAAGTGCGATGCGCGCAAGAAAGGCCGCCATCTGGTCCTGTGCGACGACCGAAAGCCCGACCGGCGCCGGTGTCTGCGCAGTCCCATCGTCCATGCTCACCGGCTCGCCAGCCGGGTCCATACCAGGCGTGTCATTCATCGGGCGAATTATGCCACAGACGCCGGCCCGCGCTCAGAATCACTGCCGCGCGAGGCAACCCAAGCTACAATGGCGCCGCCATGCTGGAACTGGATGCCGATCCGACCGTCGCCGACAATCAGATGCGCGCGGTCATCTTCTACCTGACGACCTTCGGCCATATCGATGGCGAATTCGACCTGTCGGAAAAGATGTTCGTCCGCACCTACATCAAGCGGTTGGTCGAAAACCGCGTGAGAAAGGGCGCGGCGGGTTTGGCCGCGACGGCGCAGGCCGAGCTGGTGGCCAAGTACACCGCGCATTTCCACGAAGTCTTCGAGGCCATCGACCTGCAGGTGGCCGATCTCTTCACCGAGGCGGTCTCCCACGACGAGGACAGCGACAAGTTCGTGCACAGCCGGCTCAAGCTGCGCTGTTTCGAGATCTTCCAGCAGTTCGACCGCGCCGGACAAGAGCAGTTGATGGACACCATCGACGAGTTGCTCATGGCCGACGGCGAAGCGCACCCAGCCGAGATCAAGTTTCGCGCCGAGCTGGCCGAGCTGCTGGAAGCGGACCTGCACGTGGAACTGGTCGAAGAGGGCGGGCCCGCGGCCGCCTCGGTCCAGCCGGCCGCGGTCAAAGACTCGGGCGCCGCGCTTCACCCCTTCTTCGACCAGTTCGAACACGGCTACGCGCTGGATCCGGGCCTCATGACCAAGCAGATCGAGGCCGACCGGCAGGCCATGACCCGCACCCGCCAGGTCCTGCAGGAGTGGCGCGACAAAGGCCACGGCAAGCTGACCGGCAAGCACACGCTCGACGATCTGGCGGGCGAGGATCACTTCCTCGACGGCCATACCTGGGCGTGCCCCGCCAAGCCCGGCCGCCGCTACGAAATCACCGTACTCGGGGATCTGCACGGCTGCTACAGCTGCCTCAAGGCGGCCATCATGCAGTCGCGCTTCTTCGAGAAGGTGCGCCTCTTCCGCGACGATCCGGCCGCCAACCCCGAGCCCAAACTGGTGCTGCTGGGTGACTACATCGATCGCGGCATCTTCAGTCTCAACGGTGTCCTGCGCACGGCCCTGCTGCTTTTCTGCACGGCCCCGGAGCACGTGGTGCTCCTGCGCGGCAACCACGAGTACTTCATCGAGTTCGAAGGCAAGATCTTCGGCGGCGTGAAACCATCCGAGGCCATCGATTCGCTCAAGGGTCGGGCTCCCAACGACGTATTCCGCGACTACATGCGCCTGTTCGACGCCCTGCCCACCGCCTTTCTTTTCGATCGCGTGCTCTTCGTCCACGGCGGCATTCCGCGCGACCGCACCTTCAAGAACCGCTATCACGACCTGGGCAGCCTGAACGACCCGGACCTGCGCTTCGAGATGATGTGGAGCGACCCCTCCTCGGTGGACGTGATCCCGGCCGCCCTGCAAGAGCAGAGCTCCCGCTTTCCCTTTGGCCGCTTGCAGGCCCAGCGTTTCCTGCAGCGCATCGGATGCCACACCCTGGTGCGCGGGCACGAGAAGATCGTCGAGGGTTTCAGGCGCACCTACGACGACGACAACCTGCGGCTCATCACGTTGTTCTCGGCGGGTGGCGAAAACAACCACGATTTGCCGGCCCATTCCAGCTACCGGCAGGTCACGCCTATGGCGCTCACCTTGTGGCACGAGAACGGCAAGAGCCAGATCACCCCCTGGCCCATCGAGTACGCGACCTACAACGATCCCCAGCGAAACGCGTTTTTCCGAGGGGAGAGCTAGCTAGAGCTTGTCGGGTAATTACG
>PLNW01000028.1 GCA_003142855.1 Myxococcales bacterium | reverse complement strand
TGCGTTTCCGGACAGTACGGGGTCCGCACCAGGGGAGGTGGACAGACTTGGGCGACATTCCTGAGAAATCATGCCGAGGACATCTGGGCGTGCGACTTTGTCCAGACCTACGACATCTTCTTCCGCCAGGTGTACGCATTCTTCATCGTCCACCTTGCATCGAGGCGAGTGGTCCACGTTGCCGCCACCCGGAATCCCACACAGGAGTGGACGGCACAACAACTGCGGAATGCGACCATGGATGGCGATGCTCCGCGTTTCCTCCTGCGCGACCGTGACGACAAGTTCGGCTCCGCGTTTGACCGTGTAGCGGAGGGCGCCGGGACGAAGGTGATCAAGATCGCGGTGCGAGCCCCCAACATGAATGCCATCGCGGAGAGATTTGTGGGCAGTGGCAGGCGTGAGCTGCTCGACCACGTCATCTTGCTCGGCGACCGGCACCTGGATTCGCTGGTTCGCGAGTACAAGGTCTACTTCAATGAGGCTCGACCCCATCAGGGGATCGGACAGCGTGTGCCGTCCGGCATTCGGCATCACGACCTGAGCAAGCCGATTGTCATCAGACCTGTGCTCGGCGGTCTGCATGCTGACTACCAGAGGGCCGCGTAATCAATGAAGTTCTCGACGGACGAGCAAGGTAGCCACCACGCCCCGTCAGCCGTTCCGGCAACAGGGCTACGCATGCTCACCGGAAGCACACGAGAAAGCCCCCTTCGATTGACCTAGGCACAGGCACCCAGCGACGAGGGCGTGTGGCACATGGTCCATTGAGGAAGTGCCGTCGGACCACGGCCGCTTGAACTCGAGGTGAACATTGTCGTTCGGTGCTCTAGGCCAAGGAATTCATGGAGAGCAGACCTGCGGGCCAGGCGTGCAAATCGACGGGCCAGGCATGCAAATCGGAGGGGTACCATAGCAATTCGATGGGCCTGCCGTGCAAATCGACGGGCCTGGCGTGCAAGGGCCTGGCGTGCAATTTTGCGGGCCTGGTGTGCAAGGGCCTGGCGTGCAATTTTGCGGGCCTGGTGTGCAAGGGCCTGGCGTACAAATCTGCGGACCTGGCGTGCAAATCCGGGTCGGGCACTGACATGCAGGCCACGCACTAGGAGTTCCGCCATTGGGACAGACGTTCATGCACTGGGAGCCGCTCCCGCCGGTCGCGCCGCCCACACCGCCCGCACCGGTCACGCCGCCAGCGCCGGTCACGCCGCCGCCGCCGCCGCTACACCAAGAAATCTCGAAGTCGTAGACTGCCGCGCCTAAGATCGCGGAATCGTCGATGAAGATATCCCCCTCGTAGCTGTTTGTCGAAGCGGGGTTCGCCGAGACGCTCAACCCAGCGCGTGCCTGCACAGGAGTGAGCAAAAGGGTTCCATCGACGGTCGGAACGGCGAGCGGCAGCGTGAATGTCGAGGAAGGTTGTCCAGTTCCTGCTCCGTTCGGCCACGTGAGAGGGGTGTTGGTTCCGTTGACGGTCACTACCCCGAGCATGCCAAACGCTGAGCAGTCGGAATGAGTGCCGGCCGCCTCATAGCTTCCATGGGTGAACCACCCCTTTGTGCCCTGGATGTGTAGCCAGTCGGACCCATCGATGCACACTGCGAGAACGGCTAGTTCTCGGCAGCCACCAGTCGCCGTGCCACCGCTGTCCGGCGTACTACCCGAGCCCGGCGTACCACCCAAGCCCGACACTCCAGTGGTGCCAGTCGCACCACCACCCGTTGGCGAATTGACCGCGCTCATCGCGCCGTCCACTGCATTTGTTCCGTCAGTGGTCGTGACACCTTCAACTCCAAGTGCACCGCCCAGGGTCATCGTCCCACCCGTGCCCGTTGCACCGTCCGGACTCTTTAGGCCGAGGCCACTGCTACTGCTGCTGCTGCAAGCGGCGAAGCCAACGCTTCCCAATATCGCGAGAACGACTGGTAACCCGTGCCTAAGCCACATCGGTGCCTCCATGATTAGGAGGCCGCTTTATATCATTCAGGACCGCCAATGCATACTTGAATTCCGGAACGGGTTTCACGGATAGGCGCTGCCCCGTGGTGTACAAAAACTCATCGCGGGAATTGTCGAAGGATTGCAAGAGGATGTGAGGCATCGATTGCGGAGGAACCGATCGCCTGGGTCTGAGGAAATGGCCTCGCCGGATCGCTACTGGGAGCGACATGGTAGCGATCTCACCCATTGCAGCACTGAGCCTCGACCCGAGGGTTAGCTCCAGTAGCCCCGACATCTTGTGGTTCACCAGTCGTAGCCGCCGGTGACGTCGTCCTCGGTTAGCGGGCTGGAGACGACGGGGGCCATTTTCGGCTCGATCAGTCGTCGATCGGCATTATTGCGGCAGGGAAGGTTCCCGGACGCTCAAAAACCCTGTTCGATTTTCCTATGGTCTGGAGCTGGAAGCCTTCTGGAAGCGCCGCGCAGCGTGAGCCTCGGAGTCTCTACGGGGCTGGTCTACTGTGCCGAGATGATAAGGGTCGTGGTTCCCGTGACCACCGCGCCAATCGCACCCCAGAACCACCACGTCTGGTAGAAGCGCGGAGGAGGCGGTGGGTTTTCTGGCCTAGTCTTCTCGCACACGATGTCGACCCGCTTGGTGCGGCCCGGCGTGATCAGGATATCTGACTGCGCTGGGATATAGCCCCACTTTACCAGGGCGAGGCGATGGGGCCCGGGGTCGAGCTCGGTCTCGAGGGGGGCTTGACCGCGCCAGGCATTATCGAGGCCGAGAGAGACATTGGCCTCGCTACAACTTACGCGAAGTCGTCCGGTCGTAGGTGGCGGTGTTGCGGGCACCACCGGCTCGGCGATGCGTTTGAGCTTGAACGCGACGTCAAGCGACCGGCTGCCGGCGATGGTTATCTCCTGCTGGGCGGGAATGTATCCCTCGATGGTGGCGCGCACGATGTGGGTGCCGCTCACGACTCGGACCGGCGCCCCGACAACGAGGTCGATGGGCCGGTCGTCGATGAAAACCCGTGCGCCATTGGGCTCGACGCTGATGGTGAGTGTGCCGATGAGCGCCCCGAGCTCCGCAATGACCTTTTCGACCGCTTCCTTGCGCTCGCGATCAAGCTTGCCCGCCCGTGCGGCTTCCACGAGGTACAGCTGGAGGGTGTCCACCGCCTCGCCATAGCGGAAGAGGGCCTGGTAGGTGAGCCCCATATTGTAGAGAACTGTCGGGCCACCACCGAGTTCGCGGGCAGCCTTGAGCTCGGCGAGAGCGCCGCCGTAATTGCCATCCTGGTAAAGCGCGAGACCTTGTTCGAAGTGGCGCTTGCCCTTGGCGTGGTGCGAATTCTGCGCAGCCGCGTCCGCGGCAGTCGGGGCAGCCTCCTGCGCGCGGGCCAAGATTGAGGTGCTAGCGGTTAACAGCCATGGGGGTTCAAGTCCCCCTCCTCGCACAGAGAGAAACCCTGAATCTTTTCGAGAGGTTCGGGGTTTTTGCTTTCTGGCCAGTGCAGCGGGATGTCTCTTCGCAGCAGTCGTTCCACAGCCAGAATGTAGCCAGAATTCTGGCTGGCCGGCAGCCGCAGCCGCCTGGAGGACATCCTCGGCCGCCGCTTTCTGCGGACGCATGTAGCGGGCAGTGGTGGCGGGTTGCTTGTGACCGGCCAAGTACATCACGCCGGACAAGTTGCTGGTCACCTGCCCCAAGTGTGTGAGCCGCGAGTGGCGGAAATCGTAATCCGAAATTCGGTCCGCGCGGTAGGCGTCGATGCCAGCCGCTCGGGCTGCCGGCCGCAACAATGTACGGAAGTCGTGGCTGCCGAAGATGATGCCTGTGACCGGGCAGACCACATCGAATGCCTCGCGTGCCTTCACACTCAAGGGCAGCTCGCGACCAAAACGGCTCTTGTCTGTTTCGTCCGTGATCGTGAGGGCGCTGGCACCGACACGGTAGTTCTCCGGTGCGCTCAGCTTGTCAAGAGTTGCGGGCCGCAGGCTGCTTTCCCACGCGACCCGGAACCGCGCCCGAACAGGGAACCGCTCCCTGGACCGCTTGCTCGTCGCATACTCGGGCAGCTTGGCGATGACGGCTTCCATCTCCTTCTTGGTGAACACCAGGAAGGTGCGCTTGCGGGACGAGGCTTGCACATGGCCCACCACACGCCGCCCTGGTGTCTCGATTTCCGGCATCTCGCTCAGATAGCCTCGCCGGTGCGCCCACTTCGCGAGTCGGCGAAGGACTGAAAGTTCCTTCTTCACGGTCTCTCGGGTCACCTGGCGCAGCCGGGACGCGATGTAGTCCTCGGCGCCCACCGTCGTGAGCCGATCGATCGTGCTGAAGAAAGGTGCGAAGTGAGTGGCCACGTAGGTGTCGGCGTACAGCGCGAGCGTTCGCGCGTCGATGCTGGACTCGATGTCGGCGAGCCAGAGCGCCGCCATTTCGGCGAACGCCATGCCCGCCGGGGCAATCAGCCTCTTGCCTGGGGACCATCTACCGGAAATGACCTCAGCGTAGATTCGGGCAGCTTCGCCTGAAGCCGGCTCAGAATCTCGCTCGCTCGTTGAGAATGTGTAGCGCCGACGCTTGTGCGTGAACCGGACCTGGAAAACGCCCGTGCGTTGGTCCTGGTAGAGCTGCCAACCTTCTGCTGTACGAGCCATGGGTTGATGTCCTCCTGATGAGAGAGTACCTGAGAAACGATCCGAATGGCGGCAAGGCGTCGCTGAACAGAACTGCCTCGACGTGTTCCCTGTCCCGACACTCCCCGAGATCCTCGTCGCCGGGCAGCGGGCCGCGCGCGGCAAGCGGCGCAGCGCGGACGTGGCTGGCTTCATGCTGGATGCCGAGCGCTGCGCGCTGGCACTCGCGCGCGAGTTGGAGGCAGGCACCTGGTACCCGTCGCAGCCGCGCGGGTTCTGGATCCGCGAGCCCAAGCCCCGCCTCATCTCGGCCCTTCCCTTCCGCGACCGCGTCGTGCAGCACCTGCTGGTCGCAGCCACGCTGCCCCGGATCGATCGCTGGTCCGCGCCGCAGTCCTTCGCGTGCCGCGCCGGGTTCGGCACGCACCGCTGCCTGCGGGCTGCGGCCGAGCTGGCCAGGCGCCATCGCTGGGTGTTGCGTCTCGACATCGCAAAATTCTTCCCGTCCATCGACCACGCGGTGCTGCTCGGCCTGCTCCGCCGCTTCACGCCGGATCCGTGGTGGGCCGTCACCCGGCGAATCGTGTCGGCACCCGCCCATGTTGAACCCACGATGTTCCGCTTCCCCGGCGACGATCTGCTAACGCCGCTTGGGCGTCCTCGTGGCCTCCCCATCGGCAACCTGACGTCCCAAATCTGGGCGAACATGATGCTGACCCCGGTCGATCATCTCATCGGCTCGCACCTGGGACTTGGGACATTCGTTCGCTACTGCGACGACATTCTCGTCTTCGACAACGACCTCGGGCGCCTGCGCGCGGCCTGGCAGGCAATAGAGGCGCGCTGCGACGCCCTTCGCCTGCGCCTGCATCCGTCCAAGTGCCGCCTGCACCACACCACGGAGTCAGTCGCGTTCCTCGGTTTCGTGCTCCGCCGACGGGGCGACGCCGTCATCGTGAGGCTGCGCACCGAGAATCTGCGGCGCTTCCGGGCGCGCGTGCGGTTTATGCAGCAGTTGTACGCCTGCGGGGCGATTGGTCCTGATGATGTGGACGACCGGATCCGCGCATGGCTCGCCCATGCCCGCCACGGCCACACCCGCACGCTTTGCCGCCGCATGCTCCGGGATTTCGCGTTCTCCCGCTCGTCGCTGGACGATTCATAAGGATCCTCCCGGGCCGGCCGGAATCCGGCTCGGCCTCGGGAGGGGCCAGCAGCGCTTGGGCCGCAGGCACTGTTCGCGCCCCCGGCTGGCGGCGCGGCGGAATGCGGGTGGACTGTGGATCGTCACTCCCGGCGGGACCGTGATCTCGCCGGCTCTCGACGTCCTGGCGGCCAGGATGTCCCACCGTCTTGGCGCAACGCGCCCCGATGTTGTTGTTGTCGTTCCACGGGTTGTTGTTGTTGCGGTTGGCCGACCGGAGGTTCGAGGCGTTGTTGTTGAAGTTGCCGCCCCGGATCACCCGGTTGGAGGCGTCCCGCGCTCCGCCATCCGGCCCGTGCTGGCGCCGGACCCAAGCAGCTTACCTTGAAGCGCCCGACCGGATCCAGCCCCCGAGCATGCGTCCAACCTCGTCGCTCTCGCGCACGAAGTGCAGGTGCTGCGCTTCCGACAGGCAGAGCAAAACGCGAGCGAGGCGCGCTAGAATTCGCGCGCGCACCAGGCCGCGCGAGGCAGCCGCCAGGACCTCATGCTTGTCGCGGCGAAAGGCGGCGTCGGTGAGTGCGGCCATCACGTCGAGGCAAGTTTCCAAGAGTCGGTCGCCGACGGTGAATTTGTGGTCGCGGGGGAACTTGGCCACGCGCTCTGCTGTCCAGGTGAGCAGACCCTCCATGCGCAACGCGATTACCGGCGCGGCCGGTGGCGGCCACGGTTTGGCGAGCGGATCGGCTACTGCCCCACCTTTCTGATGGCCGACGAAGCCCAGCAGAACGCAACGCCCAAAGATGCCGAATTCAAGGCGGTGTGCAGGTCCAAGCGGGCGTCCATGTGGGAGCTCACGCAGAGCCATGGGTCGGTCAAGGGTGCGTTCGGACCCTCCAATGCAGCCCACGCCATGACCTACTTCCAGAACTCCATGACCCACGTTTACCTTCGCCAGTCCGACCCTGATTCGATCAAGATCATCCAGCAAGAGTGCGGGAACAGGATCGTCCACAAGACCTCACTGGCAGTAACCGAGGGCGGCTCTTCCTCCGAGCTGTCCTACGTGGAGGGCGATCTCGTCCACCAGGGCCTCGGCATGTCATCCACCAAGACCGTGGCCACGGAGGAAAAACCATTCGTCGAGGTGGACGAACTCAAGCAGCTCCCGAACAACGTCGCCCTGGTGCTCCCGAGCAACGGAAATCAAACCCTACCTGCAACGGTCACCTATCTTCGTCCCCTGTGGATCCAGAAAAAGTATCCCCATCTCCCCGTCACAACCCCCTGGCTCGACTGGCCCCCTGAACTCCGCGGAACCTACGACCTCGACACCATACCCCAGGAGCTCCACTGGCAGGGCTGGGGCACAGACGAGCCGCTGGCCGAGGAGGATGTTCTCGGGCCCGATGCCCGCCTGGGCAAGTTCGTCCAACCTGCGATCCACACCACGGCACCATCTTCGGCACCCCCAGTTCCATCAGACCAGACCTCTGACGACGATGTCCTCCCGCCGACCCGCATAGCCCCGCCCGTCACCCCGCCTACAGTCCTTCCCCCGCCGGAACCCGAGCCAGTACCCGCAGCACCCTGCCCGCTGCCTCCTGCCTCAGCCTCGCCCGAATCCCCTACCCCACCCGATGAGCACTCCGATGACAACCCCTTCGCGGCGCTGCCCGAGGATGGCTGACTTCCTGCCATCGGCAGCCGCCCGGCAACCCCGAGATCCCCCGTTTGTCGACCTCCTCGCCGGCTTTCGCCGTTGCCAGGTGGATACGGGTTGGAGATGATCTCGCAATTGTGCCGTATTTCGGCCGCGCTGAGCGCGGCCATCGTTGCAGGGCAAGGGCAGCGCAATCCAGCACTTCGGCGCATTTTCCGCCGCACTCAGCTCGATCGTGTGTCCGCGATATCCGCGAGGGCGAGGCGATGGGTGATATGCTTCTAGGCATGCTGCGTGCGACGAACACTAGCAACCTCGTCTACCACTACACTAGCGCATCCGTTGCGCTCGAATTCATCCTGCACAAGATGAAACTGCGCCTGAGGCCAGTTGAGGGTACAAACGACCCCGCGGAGGGAGGGCTCCCTTCGCCAGTGGTAGGGGATGAAGCTGATTCGCTGCTTTTCTTTGAACTTGAGGAACTCGTGGCAGGCCGAAAGTTGGCCTGCTTTTCTCGCGACAGGCCTGGATCAATCTATGACTACTGCACGCAGCTCTCGTTTCATGGATACGCCCGCGATCGCATGTGGGCCCAATACGCCGACAGACACCGGGGGGTCTGCCTGTTCTTCGATTGCGAGGCGCTTGAATTCGCTTTCCAGCATGAGTTTCGGGACGGAGGGATCGCCCTAGCTGGCGATGTCCGATACCAGAGCGAGTCGCCCTTCACAACAGCCCGATTTGACAAGGCTGAGTATGCGCGACTCGGTCGGCCACAATGGCTGCGATCCACGTGCGAAGTGGTTACGCGGGAACGCTCATTTGTGAAGCGCTCCGACTGGGAATCAGAGCAGGAATATCGTCTGGTGTTTGTACCTCTGTCAGAGGATCGCCATCCACACGATACAATCCGGATTCGCGGTGCATTGGCCGCGATCTGCGTGGGCAACTGTTTCCCGGAAGGTTTGCTGCCCTGCATTCGGGCCGTCTGCGATCGAGAGAAGATCAACGCGTTCCGGCTGCAATACATTGGTGATCCGCGACTCGAGTTGCTCCATCCGACGGAGCAGCCGCATCCTTCGACAATCATTAACCTCGTCGCAGGAAAGTAGATTTCGGGGTTACAGGCCATATCGGCGCCACCTTGGCGTGAAGCCAGCGCCCGATGCCGAGAACCCGCCCTGTGTCCTGACGTCGTCCTCCGCAGGAGCCACACGCAACCACGGCTGGACCTTGCCGACAACTCTGAGCGGTGGACTGTCCAGGGCAAGTGGCCGCGCCCGTTGTGGGTGCCCGGGTCGCGAGCCCTGGCGCAGGGGGCTTCGTCTACTCCCGCCG
>PLNW01000077.1 GCA_003142855.1 Myxococcales bacterium | reverse complement strand
CATCGTTGCAGCCCTCCCGTTTCGGAGAGCCGCGTGATTATTGAGCTTTCAAACCGTTCGGTGCTCTAGTGGGGAGGCCTGCGGTGCGTTCAGGCGGGTGAGTTCATTCACTTCGTCAGCCACCTGCCGCTGAGAACGCCGAGGTGAGAGGGGAGGCCGCAGAGTCGGAGTGGTCTGTGCGGCGCAAGAGCCAACTTTTTGGCGGGAGGACTGGGAAGGATGCAGATTGTGGGGGCTGATGCTCTGGTTGCTTCCCTTCCTGGTTCTGTCGGTGGCCCCGACCGCGCCTGACGCCTCGGCGCCGGCGCAGGCGGCGGCCCGAGGCTTTGACTTGCGCTGGAGTCGCGTGGCGACGCCCAAGCCGGGCTCGCCGCACGCTATCGGTCAGCCAGGGGCCGGGTGCGTGCAGGGCGCGCTGGCGCTGCCTTTGCGTGGCCCGGGCTGGATGGTGGTGCACCCTGAACGCCATCGCGAATTCGGGCATCCGGACTTGCTGACCTATCTGCGCGAGCTGGCGTCGCGCGCACGCCGCGAAAAATTGGGCTTGCTGTGTGTGGGCGATCTGGGCCAGCCGCGCGGCGGGCCCATGCCCACCGGTCATCGCAGTCACCAGATCGGGCTGGACGTCGATCTCTGGTATGGACCATCGGCCAAGCCGCTCACTTCAGGCTCAATCCCGGCGCCGCCAGCCATGGTGGACCTGCGCACGGGCAAGCTGCTGCCCGGCTGGAACGACCGCGTGGCACGCCTGATTGAAGCGGCAGCGGCAGACGCAGCCGTGGATCGCATCTTCGTTCATCCAGCGATCAAGCGCGCCCTTTGCCAGGACAAGGGCCGGGCTGGCCCCTGGCTGCAGCGCGTGCGTCCCTGGTGGGGGCACCACGATCACCTGCACGTGCGCATGCGCTGTCCGACTGACGACACCGACTGCAAAGAGCCGCAGCCCTTGCCCGCCGGTCCAGGCTGTGATGCTTCACTTGACTGGTGGTTCTCCGAGGACGCGCGCGCCACAGCGGCCAAGCGCGGCCCTCCCGGCGAGAGCGCGCCCGCCATGCCGGAGCAGTGTGAAGCGATCCTCGAAGAAGAAAGCTCCCCGAAAACGAAAGCGCCGTAGCAGGATCATCGGCAATCTCCGCAGCCCAATCCGACGTAGTCACTCGCGCCACACACCAGACCCGAAGCACAGTCGAGGCGTTCAGATTCAAGCTGCGCCCCTACACAATCGGCCAGCTCGGTCGGGTCGACGACGAAACTTGTTGGACAATCGCCGTCAAAGAATACCGATAGCGCTCCACCCGTTGTCGCCCCAGTGCTCTCCAGGCAGTTCGACGCGATGGTTCTCATCATGCTGTCAAGCGCCGTTTGCACGGTGTCATTTGCAATCACGAGACAATTCACCACCGGGCGACTAGCACACGACGAGGTAAGTTGGATGCGTGCACCGGAGAGTCCACCAGGATAGTCAGCATCGACTAGGCAATCGCCACCGGTTCGCTTGCAAGTCCGTTGATACTCGAGCCAGGGGTTTGCGTAGAGTCCCTTGTCGCAAGTCCAGATGTCCTGGACGCCGGGACTGAGTGAGGATGGATAGGCACAGGTCACACCCGCCAGCGAGTCTAGGCAAGAAGCAACATTGGGAGGCTCCACTACGGGACATGGCGAATCTGTTTCCGAAGGAAAGTGCACAAGCTCGCTCGGGAAGAGCAATGGACAAGTGCCGTCATCGGCGGCGCCGTCCACGATCTCGACCACGGTCGTCGTCGATGATAGGGGGAAGTCGACTGTCAGCGTACGCAAGGGGTTGGCCTGCACGGCAGCGTCCGCTGCCGTGGCGTAGACCTGGAGGCCCACGCGGTATTGGCCGGCGGAGAGGCCGACTCTGGTCAAGCAGGACTGCCCGGGTTGCTGCACGAGCTGGGACGCGTCCCACGGCCATTGCGTTGTCTCTCCTGAGCTAACCTCAACGCCAGCGTCTGGTGCGCATACGCCGCATGCGGGACATCCGGTCCCGCCGCACAGGCACGGACAGAAGACCGGCCCGGCCACATTTTCAGTGTAGCCAGTCGTGCAGCTCAAGACGTCGAACGTCAGGCCCGAGCAGCCTGTGTGGAGAAAGACCGGCGCAGTTCCGCTATTGCGGAGTTCGAACGTAAGCAAGAAGGGTCCGGGTGTCGTCGTCGGCACCTGGCAAATGGTCGCATTGCTTCCTCCATCGCTCGCGCTAACGTAAGGGCGGTTCTTGCTAATGAGGTTGAGAATGTCACTCATGAACGACTCAATCGCGGTGAGCGCGGCGGCGTCCTTCTCAGAGATGTTGAGTTCAATGTAGAAACGGTCCAAATAGGCGTACGCTGAATAGCCGCTGGTTATCCCCATATCCACCACCGCGTTGGCAAGGCCGGGAATCGCCAGGGGCGCGGGTGGCAGAGAGTAGTTGTAGATGGCCTGGGCATTCGCGTCGGTACCCATGTCGTGAATGGCCACCGGGATAACACGGGAACCCTGGCTATAGTTGACGTAGACGCTGCTGACCCAGCCGCGGTCAATGTACTTGGGCGCGGCACCATCAATGCGGTTGTAAAGTCCCGTCTCGTCGGTGATCAGCTCGACACCACCAGTTTGCACCCAAGTGCCGACCTCATTGTCAGCCGGCAGCATGTCGAGCAGCGAAAAAGTGCCGCCTGTGCCACCGCTTGCCGTCGCACCCCCTGTTTGAGTCAACTCGTTGCCACCCACCGGTAGTGCTGTCGCACCCCCGGTCGCCGCGCTCTTTCCCGCACTCGCATCCACATTGCCCGCCAAGCCCAAGGAATCGGTCTTCATACAGCCGAGCGACGTCAGGACGAAACAGGCGGTTGGAAGAATAGAGAAAGACAGATTGGCTCGTTTCATTGCAGTCCTCACTTAATTGCGACTATTTTCTAGTGACGGCAACTGACTAAACGTTTCAGGGACAGTGATGAATGGCACGCACAGCTCGCCCGGCCAGCGCATCGGCGACGCCCTTTCCGAGTACGTCGCCAAGATCCCGCTTGCCCTCGGGGCAACGGCCCGCTTTGATGCGAAGTTCGCCGCGCACGACTTGTAGCTCGCGGCTGCGGGGCAAGCCCGCCAGAGCAACCGAATCCAGCACGGCCAGAGCCTCGCTCTCGCGGCCTTGCGCCAGATAGATTTCGGCGCGCAACACGCGCGTTTCCGGGCGCATGTGTCCATTGGGATAGCGCCGTTCGTGGGCGTCTAGCAGGGCGAGCGCGGCGCTGGGATTATGCGTGCGATGCCAGGGCTCAATCACTGACGCGAAGGAATGGCTTTCGGCCACAATGGGGTTCTCTTCCCTGGCGACAATAGGACTTGGGGCGGGGGTGTCCTCCAGACCGGCGCCCTCACGCGGGGCGAGCGGAGCGCGCAGAGCCAGCGGCCGCGGGACCGTTGCTGCCTGATGGACAGGTGCGGGCGCTTGCAAGGCCTCGGCTGACACGGGCTCGACAACAGGAGAGGGATGGGAGACAGCCTCGGGAATCGGCGCGAGAGATGGAGCCGGCCCCGACGGATTCGCGGCAGACTGATTCCTTGCGGGCAGCTTCAGCATGGCAGGCCGACGACGCTGCTCAGCCTTCGTCGGCGTCGTGGCTGGAGCAGACGGCGGTGCAAACAGCGCCCCTATCAAGGGCAGCGCGCGCAGTCCGCCCTGGGCCACTGCCAGAGTCGCACTCGCCGCGAGCACAAGGGCAAGCGCGGCCAAGGCTGGCCAAAGAGCCATGCGCCGCGAGCGCACGCCTCTCTCGAACAGGCGTCGCTCGATGAGATCGACCTGCCATGGATGAAGTCCGCGCGTGTCGCGCGCCTGATGCAGGAAGGTCAAACCCTCTTGCACAAGCGCCTCGTCGGTTTCCGCGCTAGGCGGTTTCTTATCGGCTGACATTTTCGCACCTCAGTCGAGTGACGTCTGTTGCACAAACAGGAAATTTCTCTTGATAGATCTTTAGAAAGCGCGCTCGCGCTCTGTGCCGTCGCACGCGCGCGTTGGCTGCTTTGATACCCAGCAAGGCGGCGACTTCGTATGCCGCAAGCTCCTCCAGTTCGAACAGAATCAGGATGCGTCGGTCGCCTTCGGGCAAACAATCGAGCACGCGGTAGACATCCCTTGCGGTCTGGTCTTGTTCGACGATGCGCAGAGGATCGGGGGAAGTCGCTGCAAGATGGCCAGCCGTCTGGTGGGCAGAGCCTGACAGCCAGCGCCACCAGCGCTCCTTGCGCCGGCGGTGGCGCACGACCTTGTCGGTAATGCCGAACAACCAGGTGGATAGGCTCGATTCGCCACGAAAGGCGGACAGGCGCCTGCAGGCAATCACGAACACCTCGTGTACTGTGTCTTCCAAATCGAGGGACGGCCCGCCCAGGCGGGCAGCCCAGCGCGCCACCTGATGCACATGCATCCGGTACATGGTCCCCGCGTCGAGGGAGGTTTCGGGAGTGGCCACGTCGTCCTATCTAGTGACGGCTGGGTGCCAAACGTTTCACTTTTCGCCGAAAAGAAACGCCAGCCCGGCGCCAGCGCTGGCGTTCCAGCGCGAGAGAGTGATGCTCTGCGAGCGATCGTCGAGGGTGAGGCGCTCACCGCGCAAAGCGTAGCTGGTGCCCGCCAACAAGAAGGGCGCAAAGCGGCCCCAAGTGAAACCAAGGCGCGCACGCAGATCGGCCGCGGCCCCCCAGGCGGTTGCGTTGTGCCCCGTCTGAAGTTGTTTGCCACTGAGAGTGAGCAGCGTGATCTCCGGGAAGATCCCGACATCGCCGAACACCCGCCGCCACCTTCGCAACATGCCGGCCCCCACACCCAGGCGGAAAGTTCGGTAGGCCGCCAGTCCCGGACCCAGGGTCCGCTCGCGCTCACCCGTGCCTTCGAAAAGCGCGGCCAGAGCCAGTGCGCCGGCCGGCCGATACCCAAGCAAGATGCCTGCGCCGAATGTGCCCGCGTCTCCGTCGTACGTGCCGAATCCCAGCCCGGCTACCTCGCTGCGCGTCTCTGGCTTCAGTTTCTCGGCGGCGGGAACAACCGCCGTGTTTTCGGGCGCTGCGGCCTTTGTCCTGGGCGGGGTTGGCTTCGCCTCCACAGGCTTGGCGTCTTCTGCTTTCGCCAAGGCAACTTGCTCGCGCGAAGGAAGGTTGACCGGGCTGGTCAAGTCCAAAGCCCTTGGGCGCGGTCGTGGAACGCCCGACGACACAGGTGCTGCGCTGGGGTTGGGGGCTTCAAACTTGGAGTTCTGTTTCTCGCCCAGGGGCGCGGTGGTCCACTCACCCACCCAGGCCGCAATGAAGACTGCGGCCACCGTCGCGCGCTCGTTGCAAGCCTCGGGCGCCGCGACCTCACGAGCACCCAGCATGGCGCCGCCCTGGCCGCGAAGAACCACGTGCATTTTCGCGTCTTCGACTGTGACCTCGGGCGAGCCCAAGGCAGCCAGCGCCGCAACAGCGCCCAGCCGGTCCAGTTCAGCGGCGATGGCGCTTGCACTCGGACAAGTCGTGCCCGTGGGCAACACCGTGATCGCACCAGCCCACAGCAAGGATGCGATTGGTGCCCACATGCCCGAGCACTATCGTCGATCTGCTACGCAAAGACAAAAGCGCCGTAGCCCACGACCTCGTCGCGCGGCCCGGCGGTGTCGCCGGAATTGCGCAAGTCGATGGTGGCGGCGGCAAGGCCTTTGTCTGCGGCGATCTGCAAGAGCGCGTTGACTGGCGTGGCGCCGCAGGCTTGGTCGAAATCCACGCCACCCGCTCGGCGCGCCTCGATGGTCTCGGCGGTCTCATGGTCGAGGCGACGGGCGGTTTCATAGTCGTGGTAGTGGGAAAGGTCGGAGCTGACCACGATCACGGTCTCAGGCCCGCCCCACAGGCGCGCGAAGATTGCGGCCACGCTGCTGTGGTCCTGATCCCCGGCCAAAAGCGGCACCACGCGCGCGCCGGGGAAAACCCGCTGCACAAAGGGCAGGTGCACCTCTAAACTGTGCTCGCGGGCGTGGGCAACATCGTTTTCTTGAATCAGCCCTTCTTTGAGCAAGGCTTCGACGGCGTCGCGATCCACCAGCACTGCACCCAGAGGCGTGTCGAAAGCAGTGGCGCGGCTGGCTGCCACGCCGGCAAAAGGCACGCGATGCGACGGGCCCACCAGGATCACGCGCTCGATGCCTTTGGCGTAGGGAATCAAGCTGCCGTAGGCGCTGCCGGCAATGGGCCCGGAATACTGGTAGCCCGCGTGCGGAGCGATGACTGCCTTCGGCGGCGGTTGTGATTGAGGAGCAATGTGTGCGTCAGCCAAGTAGGCCTCGACCGCCGCAGTCAACCGCTTTGCCTCCCCGGGATAGAACATTCCGGCTACCGCTGCAGGTCGCGTCCCCATGACCTATACTTTACTGCGTATTTGTCGCGAGGACACCAAACGTTGAGCCCGTCGCACAAGGCGTCGCGCCAGTCGAGCCATCCCGCATCGGTGGCCACCAGATACTTCCGTCGTGACGGCGAAGAGCATGTGGTGTGCGAGCTGTGTCCGCGCTTCTGCCGTTTGCGTGAGGGCCAGCGCGGCCTGTGTTTTGTGCGCGCCTGCCAGGACGGGAGAATCGTACTCACCAGCTATGGTCGCTCGACCGGATTCTGCGTGGATCCCATCGAGAAGAAGCCGCTCTATCACTTCCTGCCTGGCACACCGGTGCTGTCCTTTGGCACCGCCGGCTGCAACCTGGCGTGCAAGTTTTGCCAGAACTGGGAGAGCACCCGCTCGCGCGAAGTGGAGAGCATGTGCGCGGCCGCTTCACCCGGCGAAATCGCTGAGGCGGCGCAGCGGCACGGCTGCCCCAGCGTGGCCATGACCTACAACGATCCAGTGGTGTTTCACGAATACGCCATCGACGTGGCTGACGCCTGCCACGAGCGCGGCATCAAGACCGTGGCAGTGACGGCCGGGTACGTCTGCCCGGCCCCGCGCGCCGAGTTCTATCGCCGCATCGACGCCGCCAATGTGGACCTGAAAGCGTTCACCGACCGTTTCTATCGCGAGCTATGCGCCGGCGATCTGGCCACCGTGCTCGACACGCTGGTGTTTCTGCGCGAGCAGACCAAGGTTTGGCTTGAAGTCACCACGCTGCTGATTCCTGGCGAGAACGACAGCGACGGCGAGCTGGACCAGATGACTCGCTGGATGCACGCCAACCTCGGGCCCGATGTGCCGCTACACTTTTCGGCCTTTCACGCCGACTTTCGCATGCGCGACAAACCGCCCACATCACCCGAAACCCTGACCCGCGCACGCCACATCGCGATCGGCAATGGCTTGCGCTACGTGTACACCGGCAACGTGCGCGACGAGACCGGCGGCAACACGAACTGCGCGAACTGCGGCACCCGGCTGGTGGGCCGCGATTGTTATGAAATCACGGCCTGGAACCTCACCGACGACGGTCATTGCATCGCCTGCGGCGCCGCGTGCCCCGGTGTCTTTGCCGGCGCCCCTGGCCGCTGGGGCAATCGCCGGCTTCCGCTGGACGACGAAATTACACGTTGAAACGGAAGTTGATCACATCTCCGTCGGCGACCACGTACTCTTTGCCTTCCAGCCGCAGCTTGGCGGCTTCGCGGCACTTGGCTTCGCTGCCCAGCTTGCAGAGGTCGTCCCAGCGCATGACCTCGGCGCGGATGAAGCCGCGCTCGATGTCCGAGTGGATCTTGCCCGCGGCCTTTTGCGCGGTGGTTCCGGCGCGAATGGGCCAGGCGCGGCACTCGTCTTCGCCTGCGGTGAGAAGCGAAATCAGATCGATGAGCGCGTAGGCGGCGCGGATGAAACGCCCGGCCGCGGGCTCGGTCAGGCCCAGCGAAGCCACGAACTCTTTCTGCTCCTCCGGCGACATCTGCGCGATGTCCATTTCCACGGCGCCGGCCAACACCACCAGACCCAGGCCGGACTCGCGCGCGTAGGCTTCCAGGTCTGCCGGCGCCGGCTTGGCCACTTCGGCTTCGGATACGTTCAGCACCAGCAGCAGCGGCTTCAGGGTCAAGAAACGGAAACCCGACATGGCCACCAGGTCAGCCGCGTCCAACCCTTGCAACCCTCGCAGAGGCAAACCGTTGTCGAGTTGCACCTTCAACTTCTCCAGCAACGCTTGCTCGCTCGCCTTGCCTTTCTCCTTCTTCACGCGCTCCAGCCGCTTCTCGATGAGAATGAGGTCCGAGAGGTTCATCTCGACCTCGAAATCCTTGGCCTCGGAAAGCGGCCGCGGCGCCTCGCCGCTGGGGCCAGGAAAACCCCGCACCACGTGGCAGAGGGCATCCATCTCGCGCATGGCAGCCAGGGTCTTTTCGTCCAGCCCCTGGCCCTCGCTGCTGGCCGGTGCCCCGGCCACGTCGGAAAAAGCAATCTCGGCGTAGGTGGTCTTCTTGGGCTTGTACAAGTTCGCCAGCGCGTCGACGCGCGCGTCGGGAACCTTGACCACGCCCAGGTTGGTCTTGCCGCGGGCGGCACCGTAGCCGGTTTCCGCGGACAACCCGGTCAGGGCATTGAATACGGTTGTCTTTCCACTTCCGGGAAATCCGACCAGGCCAATTTTCATGTCGGCGTCCTAGCGCGCCTTCTCTGAGTCGGTCAATGGCAAAGCTCCGATCCAGGAGCGAAGACGCCGAATTATGCTTTTGGGACGGTAATGGGAATCTGACGCGGTTGTGTTTCCGATCTCTGCTATGAGACAGCGTTGTGACTCAGGCGCTCATCTTCGACTGCGACGGAACCCTGGCCGACACCATGCCGGCCCACTACCAGGCTTGGCTGGAGGTCTTGCGGCCATACGGCATCGCGTTTCCCGAGGATCGCTTTTACGCCATGGGCGGCATGCCCACGGACAAGATCGTGATCGAACTGTGCGGCGAGGCGGGGAGGTGGCTCGACGTGAACGCGTTGGTGCGCGACAAGGCGCTGGCGTTCGAGCGCAAGATCAACGAGGTCAGGCCCATCGCCAAGGTGGTGGAGGTGGCGCGTGCGAGTCGGGGCCGGTTGCCCATGGCCGTGGCCTCGGGCGGCCAGCGCCGCATGGTCGAGAAGACCCTCTCGCAGATCGGCGTGCTCGACTGGTTTCCCGTGGTGGTGACAGCAGAGGATACCCGCCGGCACAAACCAGAGCCTGACGTGTTCCTTGAGGCCGCGCGCCGACTGGGCGTGGAGCCCGCCACGTGCACGGTTTACGAGGACACTGACTTGGGTCTGGAAGCCGCCCGCCGCGCCGGCATGCGTTCAGTGGACGTACGGCGGATGTAGCCGGCCGCAGCCGATCCCTTTGTGCCCCCCCCTCTCCCCTCTGTGTTCTCAGCCGCCTACAGCGGGGAGAGGGAATCGGACATTCTGCAACTTCGCCGCCTGCGCAACTTCCGCTACTTGCCTCCCTGAGCGATATCCCGAGCCGCACTGGCCACGCCAATGCGTGCAGCCATGTAGTCGTTCACGGTCAGGAGGAAGTTCTCCAGATCTTCCTTCTTCTTACCCTTGCGCGACCGCTTGCCACAGCTCTCCCAAGCTTGGAGCTGGCGTGCGTCCTCCTCGAAGAACAGCTTGCGGGTGGTCTTCCACGTGGGGACCGACTTGGGATTCACCTTGGCTTCCTTGTCCATAACGTTGAGTAGACCGCCGCAGTCGGCGCGCACCTTGTCCATGAACGCCACCGGATCCTTCTTGAAGCACTGGTCGGCCAGGAACTCGAGCAGGGCCTGGGCGTCCTTCATTTTGGCTAGACCGGGAACCGCGCAGTAAAGGAACTTTTCGAAGGCCACCGCTTCGGGTGTGGGGTCTGGGGTCGAGTGCCAGGCATTGCCGGTCTCCTGGATGAGCTGGTCCACGTCTTTGACCGTGCCGCGGTTCTTGAGTTTCTCCGCGTAGTCCTCCAGGCCCGATTGCAGCTTGGGTAAAGTGTCGCGGTATTTCTCGATGGGGCCGGCCAGCTCAGTCGGAGCATCCCGCAGCCCGCCGAAGGACTGTCGCGCGCGTTCGATCTTGGGCACGCATTCGGTGGTCAGGTAGTCGGAAAAGGTCTTTTGCTGGGTGAAGTAGGCTGACTCGATACGCTGCTGGAACTGCTCGGCCTTGGTGAACATTCCGACGTCGACCTCGCTGGCCATCACGCAATTCCAGAACGAGCCGGTTTCACGTTTTTCCATCTCGGCCCAGGTTTCAAAGGTGCGCAGCTTCTCCTGCGCGACCGCCTTGCGGTGGCGCTCCTTCATTTGCAGGTAACCCACAGCGACCACCACCACGGCAATGACGGCAAGCAGGACCATCCGGTTGCGTTTGCGAACTGCCTCTCGCACCGCCATCTGGCGTGCATACTCGTCCACGCTGTCGATGCGCGGCGGCCCGGCCGGAGCCACCGCGGGCAGAAGAGCACCGCACTTGGAGCAAGTGGTGGAACTGGGAAGATTCTGGTGCCCGCATTTCTCACAGGAAACCATCGTGCTCTCCTTTTGGTTAATGCGGCGCGTTTGGCGTCGCGAATTAGCCCTTTTTAGCAGATTGCTTTGAAAAAACGGCCCACGATTTTAGGTAGTCGAGCGCGACCTGCAGCTGGTGGTCGGTCAGGCGCTTGTGCTCTTCAGGTTTCTCGCCCTGCTCGTTGCGCAGGTGACGTTCCATGTTGCGCTCGCGGACCATCTCGGCGTCAGCCCCGTCGGGGGCCGGGGCCGTGGCCTCCACCACGACGTTGGGTGTGATTCCCTGGCTTTGGATGGAACGGCCGCTGGGCGTGTAGTAGCGCGAGACGGTGAGCTTGAGCCCGCAGGGTTTGGCCCCGCAGCCGTCGATGGTCATCACCGTCTGCACCGAGCCTTTGCCAAAGGTCTGCGTGCCCATGACCACCGCACGCTGGTGATCTTGCAGGGCACCGGCCACGATCTCGGCCGCCGACGCAGAGGCGCCGTCGACCAGGACCACCATGGGGAAGCCCAGCCAGGTGCCGCGCGTGTGCGCCATCTGGCGGTCCATCTCTTTGCCGCCCTTGCCCACGGTACGCACGATGAGACCTTCGGACACGAACCGGTCAGCCACTTTGACGCCCTGATCCAAAAGCCCGCCTGGGTTGTGGCGCAGATCCAAGATGAGTCCCTTGATGCCGCCCACAGAAACGCTGCGGGTCTGGATGTCCTGCAGTCCCTCCAAGACCTTGGCGTCGGCTATGGCCGAGAACAGGCGTAGCTTGATGTAGCCGTAGCCGTCGTCGAGCATGCGCCACTCCACCGCCTTGACCTCGAACTTCTCGCGCCGGATCTTGAAGGTGAGCGCGCGCCCGCCGCGACTGATGACCAGCACCACCTCGCTACCCGCCGGGCCCTGGATGCGCGCCACCGCGTCGTTCCAGTCGAGCGGGCCGGCCTCCACGCCGTCGATGCGGTCGATGACGTCGCCGGACTCGATGCCGGCGCGGAAGGCGGGCGAGCCTTCGATGGGCGACACGACCACGAAGCCACGCTTGCGCTTTTCCAGGTCGATGCCGATGCCCGTGATCTCCGCGTCGCCTTCAGTCTCTTTCTTCAGGCGGTCGTATTCCTCGGGATCCATGAAGCGCGAGTGGGGATCCAGGGCTTCGGTCAGGCCGCGCGCGGCTCCGTACATCAACTCGGTCTCGGGGACGTCCTCGACGTAGTTGTTTTCGATATAGGAGAGCACCTTGGTGAAGACGCCCAGCTTGTGATACGGGTCGAAGCGCCCTGCGCGACTGGGTCGACTGGCCACCATGCCTCCGGCAAAGGCACACAGCCCGGCCAAAGCGAAGAGCAGGATTCGGGAGCGGGGAAGCAGATGGTGCCGCATGGGCGGGCATTATGACACGACTGCGCAGGCCAGCGCGTTCTACTGATAGCGCAGTACCACGGTCTCGGCCGAGGGTCGCGAGCGAAGCCCGGTGATGGCCAGTCGGGTACCGGTTTCGTGCCGCACATTGGAGCGGCCGGCTAGGAAACCGTCGACGGTGGCCAGTTCCTTGATGGTCAGCGCGTCGGTGCGGTAGTGCATGGGAACCGTCACCAGACGCGGGCGAATCTGGTCCACGACTTCGGTGGCCTTGTGCGCGTCCACGGTCCACACGCCGCCTACCGGAACCAGCACGACATCGACCGAGCCGATGGCAGAGATCTGCTCGTCGGTCAGGATGTGGCCCAAATCGCCCAGGTGCGCGATGCGCACGCCGCCCACTTCGAACACGAACACTGTATTGAGGCCGATCTCGGCGCCCTTCTTGTCGTCGTGATAGACGCCGACCGAGCGGATGGAGATATCCTTGATCTTCTCGTCGATCTTCATCCAGCCCTTCTTGTCGGGCGTCAGCCCGCGCAGGATCTTGGGCTTGCCGCGCACCAGGGCCACGTTGTTGTGGTCTTGGTGCTCGTGGCTGACCGTGACCGCGTCGGCGTGCAGATCAGCAGGAGGCAGGTAGCCGATGTTGCTGGGAATCGGATCCATCACCACGCGCGTTCCGCTGGCGCTTTCCAGCAGAAAGCACGATTGTCCGTACCAGGTCAGGTAGGCCGCCGGGCGCGGTGCTGCGTGGGCCGCGAAATACGCCCCCGCAACCAGCAAAGCCGCACCGGCCAGCAAGGCCAGCACAAGACGCCGCGGGGATTTCTTCATGAGCCCACGTTAGCTACGGGCGCGGGAGACTGCAAGGCTATGCCCTCAATCCATGCTGCGGCCGCGGGTGGGGCGGTACACGCACAGGTTGTGGTACATCCAGCTCAGCGGCAGGATCTCGCGGCGGCTGAGAAAGGCGCTTTCCAGCGCACCGGTCTCGCGACGGGAATAGCTCCACCCGATCGCGGCGAGGCGGGCGATCCAGTATCGGCGCGGCTGCTCGTTCACGTGGTGATGACCGCCCTGGCCTGGCGGGGCGCAGGAAAGCACGAGCAACTGGGCGCCGCGGGTGATGGTCTCGGTCGCGCGCGCGGCGTCTGCTTCAGGCAGGTGCTCCAACACGTCGAGGCAGAGCGAGAGATCATGGGAGGGCGGGACGAGCCCATCGCGAATCGGATCGCGAAGATCGGCGCGCCGGATTTCAACATGGGGCGCGCGCAGGTCCGGGGGCCAGTCAACCCCGTCTATGCCGATAACAGCGACGCCAAGTTGCTGCAGAACCGCCACGTGAAGACCCGCACCACATCCCCAGTCGACCGCGCTTCTGGGTTGGAAGCGTCGGGCGATCTCTCCCGCGATCGATGCGCAGCAACGGGCGTACACCGGGTTGGCGCTCCCGTACTCGGTAAAGAAGCGACGGTCGTAGATTTCCGCAAGGTCGTTGCGCGCGACGGGCTTGGCCTGAGGCAAGATAACCGCATCCTACGCCGGATGGAAACCGGCGCCGCGCCTACTCGACGTAGCTTCATTGGCTCGGCCTGGCCACTTCATGCCGTGCTTGGCGGCCAGGGTCTTCTATACTCCGCTGCCAATGCCCAGCCCGCACAAAGCAGAATCAGGCCCGCCGCGGGCGGTGTTGGTTGCCGTGCAACTGCACGGAGTCGACGACGCTTCGTTCGGCTCGTCGGTCGCTGAACTGAATCGGCTGGCGCGCACGCTGGGACTGACCGTGGTTGCCACCATCACGCAGCGGCGACATTCGTTTCACACCGGCACCGTGGTCGGCAAAGGCAAGCTCAAGGAACTCGCGGCGCTGACCGGCGGTGGTGACGCATCTCTGGGCGACGACGACGAGGAGCGCGAGACGGCCGAAGCACCGGCCTTGCGCGGGACCGATGACGAGCAGGCCGGCGTGCCCGGGACGGCCGGGGACCTTGCGACCCCGGCAGCGCCGGTCAAGGTCGTGCTGGTCGATCACGACATCAGTCCTTCGCAGGCGCGCAATCTGGAAAAGGCAACGGGCGCCGAGGTCATGGATCGGACGGCCGTGATCCTGG
The DNA here is from genome assembly GCA_003142855.1 of Myxococcales bacterium. Lineage (GTDB taxonomy): Bacteria > Myxococcota_A > Polyangia > Fen-1088 > Fen-1088 > Fen-1137. The sequence continues at coordinate 55,059 of PLNW01000077.1, read as the reverse complement.
AGATCTTTCGCCGGCACGCCCGTTCGCGCGTGGCCAAGGCCCAGGTCGAGATCGTACGCCTGCAGTATATGGCGCCGCGTCTGCGCGAGATGGGCGCGGGTAAGGATCGACAGCGCGGCGGAATCGGCGGCAAGGGAGCCGGCGAATCCAGCATAGAGCTGGACCGGCGGAAGATTCGCGATCGCATCGCCGAGTTGACCAGCGAGTTGACGTCGCTGGCAGCCGAGCAAGACACGCAGCGGGCGCGGCGCCGCGACATGAGTCGAGTCGCCCTGGTGGGCTACACCAACGCGGGCAAGTCGACGCTGATGCGCGGGCTGACCGGCAGCGAGGTGTACGTCGCCGACAAATTGTTTGCCACGCTCGACACCACAGTGCGCGCGCTCACGCCCGAAGCGCATCCACGCATCTTGGTGTCCGACACGGTCGGTTTCATCGACAAGCTGCCGCACGGCTTGGTCACATCGTTCAAGAGCACGCTCGACGAGGCCCTGGAGGCCGGCCTGCTGGCGCACGTCGTGGACGCCTCGGATCCAGGGTTTGCGCGCCAGCTCGACGTCACCACCGAGGTCTTGGCGGACATCGGTGCCGCCGACATTCCCCGCCTCATCATCTTCAACAAGATCGATCGCGTTGGTGATGCGGCGGCCGAAGCAGCGGCGGCGCGCGCGCTTACCGAGCGTTGGCCCGAGGCGTTCGTCATGTCGGCGCGCCGGCCCGAGGACGTGGCCCGGTTGCGCATGCGCCTGTGCGCCTTCTTTTCTCGCGATCTGGTGCAGGGCGAGGTTCGTGTGCCCTACCATCGCCAGCAGCTTCGCAGCGAGATATTCGCCTCGTGCGAGGTGTTGGGCGAACGCTATCAGGAGGACGTCATCATCTTCGACGTGCGCGCTCACCCCGCGGTGCTCGAACGCCTGCGCGCCGCCTGAGAGAGCCGGAATGTAGCCACCGCATCTTTCCGGCGTCAAGCCGCACACGGCGGAACAGAGGTATGCTTGCCCTGATGTCCGAGGGTGACGAGAACCCCAACCAGCCCAGCCAGCTCCGCGAGGCGGAGATCGCGCCTGCGCGCAAGCCCCTGGCCGAGGTCCTGGATCGCCTGCCCAGCGATCCCGGCGTGTATCTAATGAAGGATCGTCGCGGCAAGACGCTGTACATCGGCAAGGCCGCCAATCTGCGCAACCGCGTGCGCCAGTATTTCCAGCCAGCCTCGGGCGACACCCGGGATTTCGTGCCGCTCCTGGAAAGCGTGGTGACCGACATCGAAACCGTAGTGACCAGCAACGAGAAGGAAGCACTCTTGCTGGAGAACACGCTCATCAAGCGCCAGCAACCGCGCTTCAACGTCAAGCTGACCGACGACAAGAACTTCTTGTCGCTGCGCCTGGACCCGCGGGTCGAGTGGCCGCGCCTGGAGGTCGTGCGACGCATGGCTGACGACGGCGCCTGGTACTTCGGCCCTTACCACTCGGCCGGCGCGTGCCGGGAAACCCTGCGCGTGGTCAACCGCCACTTTCGACTGCGCACGTGTACCAACCATGTCCTGCACCACCGCAGCCGCCCCTGCCTGCAGTGCCAGATCAACCGTTGTCTTGGCCCTTGCTGCGTGCCGGTTTCGCCTGCCGACTACGCCGAGCAGGTGCGCGACGTGCGCCTGTTCTTGCAAGGCAAGAACGACGAGCTTTTGGCCGGGCTGCGCGCACGCATGCAGGAAGCCGCACGGCAGACTCAATTCGAACGCGCCAGCATTGTGCGCGACCAGATCCAGGCGCTGGACACGGTCCTGCAGTCGCAGCGGATGGTGTCGGCGGATCTGCTGGACCAGGACGTCATCGGCTTTCACCGCGAAGGCATGGCGCTCGAGGTGGTGGTGATGTCCGTACGGCAAGGCAAGATGATCGGGAGTCGCGCCTTTTCTTTCGCGCGTCAGGAATTCCCCGACGCCGAGATCTTGTCGAGCTTTCTCGGGCTGCACTACGATCTTGTGCCGGTGCCACCCGACGAGGTGCTTTTGCCCTTCGCCATCGCCGACGCTGATGTCAAGGCCGAGTGGCTGAGCGACCGGCGCGGGAAGAAGGTCGAGATCCTGGTGCCGGCACGCGGGCCCCGGCACGATCTGGTCGAGCTGGCGCGCAAGAACGCGGCCGCCAGCTTCGCCAGCCGGCGCAACACGCGCGACGACGCGCAGGCCACCTTGGGTCGGCTGCAGCGACGGTTGGGCCTGCCCAGACTTCCGCGCGTGATCGAGTGCTACGACATCTCGCACATTCAAGGCGCCGAGACAGTCGCGTCGCTGGTGGTGTTTGTGGATGGCCAGCCCGAGAAATCGCGCTACCGCACCTACAAGATCCGGCAGGCCGAGAGCCCCGACGATTTTGCCTGCATGTACGAGGTGCTGTCGCGCCGGTTCCGTCGCGCGCGCGAAAGCATGCAGCAGGAAGAACGATTGGATTCCTGGCGTCTGCCCGATCTGCTGGTCGTCGACGGGGGCAAGGGACAACTGGGTGTGGCATTGGCAGCGGCGCGCGACACCGGCATCGACGTACGGCCCGGTGCAGGCCTGCCCATCATTGCTTTAGCCAAGGAACGCGACACGACCGCGCCGGTTCCGCCGCGCGTGGATGCGGCCGACGAAAAGCCAGCCGCAGCTGGGCCAGCCGGACAACAACCTGACCGCGTGTTCTTGCCGCAGGCCAAGGACGCGATTCCCATTCGGGCCAACAGCGCGGAGATGTTCGTGCTGCAGCGCCTGCGCGACGAGGCCCATCGCTTTGCCGTGACCTTTCATCGCAGTCAGCGCAAGAAGCGCACCATCCATTCGGAGTTGTCCCGGGTTCCGGGCATCGGGCCTACGCGCCAGCGCGAATTGCTGCGCCACTTCGGCAGCCTGAAGAAAGTCCGGGAAGCCTCGCTCGAGGATCTGCTGGCCGTGCCAGGGATCACACCCAAGACGGCCCACGCGCTCCGTGACTACTTCACCGCCCATGGGTAGGGGCGACCAGCGGTCGCCCATCCTGCAGTCGCCCGCTATGGTTGCAAGGTCGTGCTACACCACAGGCGATCGTCGCAGTAGGGGTAGAGAGGCGAACCGCAAGGTGAATTTCCCGGATCGGATCCTTGATACAGGATGGCCTGGGCGTTCGGTCATACATGCGAGACATGGAAACCCTCCGTGGTGGCTCAGGCTTCGGCCACTGGGTTCAGTCTACACTGTCAGGGGATCGGTTGGCACGACCGACGACGCTAGCTAAATTGTTCGAGGTAGGTCGTCGTGGAGGCCGGCGTCAAGGTGATCTGCGAGGCGACTGGCTCCAGGTCGGCTGGAACCTGCTGGATGCGGGGAGCCACGATTTCCAGCCGCCGAAAAGCCGACGAGGCAAGCCACTCTTGGATGATCTCGTTGACTTCGGCATCGCCCATGCTGCAGCCGATGGCCACCAACTGATCCACCTGCTCCAGGTTGGCGCGGAAGTACTCCAGGAACCGTCGCTGCATGAGCTGCGGATAGGGATCGGTCAGACGCGTGGCGCTGGCCAGCAGCGTGCGGCGCAGAACCTGTCGCTCGCTATTCTGATCGATGAAAGGAATCTGGTTGGTCACCGACAGGGGATCAGGAGCCAGTCCAGCATCCAGCAGTCCTTCGTTGGCGATCTGCAGGGCGTCGATGATGGCGTCGAAGTTCTGCGCTTCGGGCTTTAGCTTGAGTAGGTTCTGGCTGTCGCCCAGGGCGAAGACATCAAGGGCACCGCGGAGCTTGAGCAGGTTGATGCCCGGCGTGCCCGGCGCAAAGAAAGGCAGAGCCGCGTCGGCCAGTTCGTCCTCGCAGAGCACATCCGCGCGCAGGGTGGAGACGATGGTGCCCGGGCCTCTGCGACAGGGCAGGCTGATGGTGCGCGCCGGGAATCCGCAATTCACGGGAATGCCGAAGTGGGCCGCCAGGCACTCGACCAGCACGTCGTGATTCACCGAGAAGACCCAAAGCGGTGCATTGTCCCTGACCAGGGGCACCAGGCCTGCGAAGTAGGGAAGACCATCTTGAAACACGCTCCGGTGCGATACCTGGCGGCGGTACAGGGCGAGGGACACCACCTGGGCGAGCCAGGCGTACAGGCTGTGGTAGCTCGGGCCACGCGCATCGCCCACGCCCTCGATGTATTGCGCCTCCCATTCGCTCAGCAACGCTTCGTAGTCGAAGTCAGAGGATTGCAAGCGCCGCGACAGATCATCGATGACTTCGTCGGAATGACCGAAGCCTCGGCTGCGCCACGCGGAATTGATCCTGCGCAGCGATGTCGGCGTCAGCCAGGCGACGATCTCGGCGTTCAGCTCCTCGCGCAGGGGCATCCCCAGTTCGCGTGATGCGCCCGCGCCAAGAAGAAGTGCCGTCAACACTGGTCAGCGTCCTCTGCTAACTAGAATTCTAAGGGGCGGGTCGAGTCAAGCGGTCACTGCGAGTCAGCAGGAAGCCGACCAAGCCGCCCCCAAAGTGCGCGTACAGATCGATTCCGGGCACGAACGACAGCGCCACGTTGATGACCAGCACCAGCAGCAGGCGCTGGCGCAACCCGCGTGCGATGAGTCGGGGTAGCACCCGCCGTCGGCCGAGCACCAGCGCCAGGGTGGCGCCCATCAGACCCCAGATGGCGCCGGAAGCGCCCACGCTGTAGGAAGGCAGCCCGCCCATGGCCACGCGCAGCCCGCCCGCGACCGCAGTGGCGATGCCGCCTCCGACCGCCGACGCGCAGTACACCGCCAGGTAGCGCCGCCCGCCCAGCAAGGCTTCGAGAAAACCGCCCAGGCTGTACAGCGCGAACATGTTGACCAGCAGGTGCGTGGTGTTGGCGTGCAAGAAGGCGTAGGTGAAAACCCGCCAGACTTCGCCTCGCCACACCTCGCGCGAGCCGTTGCTGAGCCAGGCTTTCAGCATCTGGCCTTGCAGGCCCGAGCCCTCCAAGAAAGCGAAGACCAAAAAGCAGACAGCGATAAGGCCAAAGGTAAGGCGAGGGAAACGCTTCGACACGGCTTGGGCAAACGCAGCGGCTTCGACGCGCTCACTGCGGCCGCGCTCGATGAGATCAGGAACTTCCTCCGGGGTCAGCGCCTGGGCCTGGCCCAGCCGCGCGACGGCCGACTCCAAGGGTGCCAGGCGCCGTCCCGCCACGCGCAGCAGCCGCCCGTCGTCGCTGAGCTGGTACACGCCCAGGTGATTTTGGTTGGGCGCCTCGCGATCTGCGTCCGCCAGGGCCGCTTGCGCCTCGGCGCCGCCGCCCACCGCAAGCACGAAGAGCAAGCCAGCCTGGTGCGCGCGCAGAACTCGGTCCACGGCAGCACGAAAATCGGCGGGGTTGGAACCGGCATGGTCGAGAACGACCAAGCCCTTGCCCTCGTCGGGCCACTCGAGCACGGCCAAGCGATCCTGGACCGCCACCAAGGTGGCCCGATCGCGGGCGTGGCCGACGTCTGGCTTGGCGAGAACGGCGAGCAGACGGTCACGCAGGTTCGCAGACGGGACTGGTACGGTTGGGTCCAAGATGGTGCAGTCTAGTCCCGCCTGCCGGGAATGCGTAGCAGGTTGAGCGAATTGCCATAGCGGCCCAGTACCGGTCGAATATCTTCTAGCAAGCCATGTCTTTGCAGCGCTATGCACTGGGAAAACGGGACCGACTACACTGCCTCGCGCGCCGCAGTCGCAAGTTCAAGTTCCGTCGACGGAAACTACACGTACCTGGGCAGCGCCCGTCCCATGGTGGGCACCGGCGTGGTTGACCACGGCATCGCGGGCTACCAGTCGCGGGATGCAACGGGGGCGACAACCAAAAATGGCGCGTGGTCGACAAGGGCGGGGGCACCTATCAACCGGTCAACAAGAAGAGCAGCAAGCTGGCCGAGGTTCCGTCCGGCGCAACCGCCGACGGAATCGCCCTCGACCAGCGCACCGCCTCATGGGCCACAAATCAGTTGTGGCAAATGAGTGTGGCCAACTAACTTCACTTCGCGGGCGCGGCAGACAAGATCGATTCGATCTGGGTCATGACCGCGTTCATCTCCTGCATGGCGGCTAGGAAGGGGGCCGAGGTGGTCAGGTCCACGCCCGCCCGAGCCAGCAAGTTGCCCGGGAAGTCGGAGCCTCCGGCTGACAGCAGGGCCAGAATGCGGTCGCGGGCCGCGCTGCTCCCTCGCGCCTCATCGTCGAGGATGGACTTGGTGAGCGCGGTCGAAGCGACCAGGCTGGTCGCGTACTGATACACGTAGAAGTCGTAGTAGAAGTGCGGAACAAAACTCCATTCGTCGCCGTAGACATCGGGAACGCGGCAAATCGCTTGGTCGTGTCCGTAATAGCGACGAACCAGTTTCAAGTAGGCGGCGGTGAGCGCCTCCCCGGTTAGGGCCTCGCCCTTCTCGGCACGCTCGTGCATCTCGAGTTCGAACTCGGCGAACATGGTTTGCCTGAACAAGGTCGTGCGCAGGCTTTCCAGGCGCTGGCCCAGCAAGGCCAGCCGTTCCCGGTCGTTGCCGGCCTCAGTCAGTGCACGATGAAGCATAAGATTTTCGTTCAGTGTCGAGGCGATCTCAGCGATGAAAATGGCATAGCCCGAGGTGGGGAAGGGCTGACTCTCTCCGGCCAGCAAGGTGTGCATCGAATGTCCCGACTCATGCGCCAAGGTGGAGACGTCGTCCCACTGGCCGTTGAAGTTGAGCAACTGGTAGGGATGCACGCCGTATGCGCCCGTCGAGTACGCGCCCGCGCGTTTGCCGGTGCTGGGAAGAAAATCGGTCCATCCCGCGTGCAGGCCGTGGGCCAGTTTCTTGCCGTACTCCGGCCCCAGCGGCGCCACCGCGGCCAAGGTCATGCTCACCGCCTCCTCCACCGAATAGTGACGATCGACCTGGCTGACCAGCGGCGCGTACAGATCTTCGTAGCCCAGCTCCGCCAAGCCCAGCATGCGCTTGCGCAGCTTCAGATAGCGGTGCAAGGTCGGCAAGTTCGCGTTCACGTCCTTGACCAACTGTCGATAGATGCGCACCGGGATGTTGTCGCGAAACAGCGCCGCCTCCAAGGTTGAAGCGAAGTGGTGCACATCGCGATCGAAGATGTGGGCCTTGAGCTGGGCCGCCAGCATCGCGCCGGTGGTCCGTTCAAACGTCTTGAGCGCGCCGAAAAAGGCCTGGAAGACCTTCACCCGGTCGGCCCGGTCGCGCGAGGCACGCGTGCGCGAAAACCCCGCCGGATCCAGCCGAACTTCCTCTCCGGTCGAAAGCGTGACGGTCGGGTAGGGCAGGTCGGCGTCTTTGAGTACGCCATACACGGTGCTGGGCGCGATGCTCAGCTCGCCGGCCATGGCCACGATGCGTTCCTCCTCGGCGGCCAGCGTGTGCGGCTTCCAGCGCAACACGTCCCGTAGATAGAAGGCCCATTCGTGCAGCCGCTTGTCCTGGGCCAGCGCCGTCTGAATGGTCGACTCGGGCAGGGTCAGAAGTTCGGGACGCAGCCAGGAGGTGACCGTGTCGAGCTGGACGCCGAGCGAATCGGCTTCGGCGCGCATGGCGCGCGGGGCAGCCAGTCGCGTGTTCTCGTCGCTGCGCGCGTGGGCATAGACCGCGATCCGCTGCAGCTCGTTCTGCAGCGTCCCCAAGTCAACCAGCGCATCGGCCAAAGCCTTGGGTCCGTCGCCCAGATGTCCCCTGTGCCGTTCGAACGCGGCGACCTTCTTGCCGAGGGCGGCCTTGGCTTTGGCCCAGGCCTGGTCCGAGGCATAGAGATCGCCCAGTTTCCACTTGTACCTGTCATCGATGTGGCTGCGATCGATCTCCTTGGTCGAGCCCAAGGGCGCAGACGGGGCGGCGGCAAGTGAAAGGGCGGCGAGAGGAAGCGCGAATGACTGCATGGTGAGCGTCGGAGTATAGCTCTGCCGACGCAGGTGCAAGGAAGCTCCTGCACCACTAAAGCCAATCGCGTCAGCGGACGATGATCAAGTCGGGTCCTGCCATGACCGACGTCCCGCTCCAAGCCGCGCGATCACGCATCGTCACCGTGGGTGGCGGCAAGGGCGGTGTGGGCAAGAGCATCGTCGCGCTCAACCTGGCGGCCACGCTGGCCCAGCAGGGCAAGCGCGTGGTCATCGCCGACATGGATCTGGGCGCCGCCAACCAGCACCTGCTGCTCGGCCTGAGCGACCCGGGCCCGGGACTGCAGGCCCTGCTCGACAAGTCGGTGGAAGAAGCGAAGGACTGCCTGACCGAGACCGCGGTGCCCAACCTGCGCCTGTTGGCCGGGACCAGCGCCGTGCTGGGCGCCGCCAACATCACGCACGCTGAAAAGGTGCGCCTGCTGCAGAAGCTGCGCGCCCTGGAGGCTGACATCGTCATCATCGATGTGGGCGCCGGCGTGGGCTACAACATGCTCGACTTTTTCGGCCTGGGCTCACGCAAGCTGCTGGTCACCACACCCCAGGTCACCGCCATCCACGACGCCTACTCGTTTCTCAAGGGCGCCGTGCTGCGTGTCCTGCACCACAACGCGGACAAGGCCATCGAGGCGGCCCTGCTGGAACCGGCCGAGGCGAGTTCGCGGGGCGAAAAGGTGGTGGAGATCCTGGCCCGCCTACGCGACGTCCGGCCGGAGCTGGCCGATAAGGTGTTCGCGGAACTCGGCCGCTTCGGTGCTTGCCTGGTGGGCAATCAGGTGATGAACCGCGCGCACGCCGGGGTTTTTCGTGCGGTGGCGCAGACCATCCGTGGCTACCTGGGTCTGGAAGTTCCCGTGCTCGGCTATCTGCGTTCCTCGACCGCGATCCACGAGTCCGTCAACCGTCGACGTCCGCTGGCCCTCGACCCGGACAGCGAAGATGCGGCCGCCTTTCGCGAGCTGGCCCGGGCTTTGCTGGCGATCCTGCCGGTCGCCGAGGACGATTTCGAGATCACCGAGGACGAAACTGCCCCGGTCGAGTCATCGGCCGCTTCGCCTGCGCCTGTCGCTGCGAAGCCAGAAGCCGCAACGCCGCCCCTTCCCGTTGCTGCCAAGCCGGCGGCGCGGGCGGTGCGTGGTAAGCCGCCGCGCGTTCCCAAAGAATCAAGCCGCAGTGGCGAGCGGCCCGCGCTTCCCGGCCTCACCCCGCGACCGGTGCGTCCGCACTGACAACCCGATCGTCGAGACGCCTCTACTTGAATACTGACAGGGCTTCCCGCCGCACGGTGCGAAGGTCGTCCCACAGTTCCATCAAGGTTGTCTCATTCAAGCCCGCCCGGGTTCCATCCGGGGATTGCGCCAACTTCTTCACGTGCTCCGAATCCGCGTCGTGGCGTTGCTGCAACAGCCAGTCAACCTCGTCAGCGATGCGCAGCAGATCGACAGACATGGCGAAGAGCGCAGACCGTGTCTGGGCAACTTTCGGCTGATGGTGGCAGGCGACGATCTGCGGAATGGGCTGCGGCAGCTTCCATGACAACAGCACCTGGCCGCCAAGAATGGCGTGGTCGTAGCCCCATTGCGCCTGTTCCTTCAGGTGAACGGTGTTGGGCGCTAGGTTTTCCCCGGCCAGAGCGGCATAGGCTGCGTCGCCGGTCTGGATGAGGAGCAATTTTCCAATGTCGTGCAGCAGGCCCGCCAGAAACACCTTGGGGGACGCGCGACCCAGACGAAACGCCAATTCGCGCGCCACCGCCGCGGTGCCCGCCGAATGGTCGCGAATTCTTTGTCCTACCCCGCCCAGATCCTTGAAGAAGGTGATGGCGGACATGGCCATGGCCAGATCGCACACATTGCTCGCACCGATGCGCACGATGGCCTTGCTCACTGAGCTGCAAGGCTCGTAGGTCCGGTAAGCCGCGGAGTTCGCCACCCGCATGATCCGTGCGGCCAGGGCCGGATCGGCCTCGATCAGCTCCCTGACCCGATCGAGTCTGAAGTCAGGACGGGAAACGTAATCGACCAGTTCCTGCACGACCGCCGAGAAGGGCCGGATGCCCTCGAATACGGCCATTTTTGCTGCCACGCTCTGGGCAGCGCGGAGATCCGTTTCGCTGGGCGCGGCTCCGTCCAGCCAAAGCTCGGCCATCCCCCGCAGTTTAGTTGGCGTCAGAACAGTGCCGTCCACGTGGAATTTGTCGGCACCTGGGCGGCAAAGGTTAAGTCCCTTTCGGTCCCCACATCGTAGCCTCACGGCCGCAACCAAAGTGCGTGAGGTGATGCATCTCGCGAGCGCCCCGCCGCTGAGAACACAGAGGTGAGAGGGGAGTTCGCAGAGTCGGAGAAACCGGAATGATGTTCGGGCGTTGCGAAGAAACCTTCGCGGCTCGCGAAGAAACTGCACCCTAGTAGTACAGTGCAAGTCGGCTAGCGCTGCGCTTCTTTCATACAGTCCTGCACATCCTGGGGACTCGCTGCCGGCGCGAATTTGCGGGTCGTGTTCCCGGCTTCATCAATCTCACGGCCCAACAAGTAGCCCGATCCCGAGAGTTCGCCGAACGTGCCTGACACCCCGACCTCGATGACGTAGGAGTGCGCCGCTTTCATCGCGATCGCGAACTTGCGTGGTCCGGTCGTGATCACGACTCCTGCCGTGGAATCCATCGTCCCCGATTTCGAGGGCGTGACGACGATGTGGCAACCGGGCAGAAGGTCGAACGACCGTCCGTGCGCTGAGACGTCCTTGCCGTCGACCGCCAGGACGTACCCGGTCAAGAAGGCCACCCGCTGCGGCTCAATCAGCGGCGGATTGGGATAGAGAGGATATCCGCGCCTTGTTCCTGTTATGCAGGCACTGGCCCAGATCATCGTCAGCACGACCAGCAAACCGCACGACTTTGGGCGACCAGCCGCACGCTCGACACTCTGTTTCGTCATGGCGGAAGCCAGTATCGGCAAGAACGGGCCGCCTGTCCACACGGCGCACGGACGCGCTGACGCCCCAACTTGTTCTCCCTGCTCGCCGCCCTCGGTTGCTCCCAACTACGCCGTCAGCTTTTCCAACCGGTCGACAATCTCCGCCGCCGCCATTGGCCGGGCTAGGCTGCGCATGGCTGTGACCATCGCCTGACGGCGGCCGGAATCGGCGATCAAGTCGCCCAGCAACTGGGCCAACTGCACGCCGGTGACCGTTTGCTGATTGAGCACAATGGCGGCGCCCGCCTGGGCAAAGCGAGCAGCGTTCTTGCTCTGGTGGTCGTCGGCTGCAGTGGGCAGGGGAATCAGAATGGCGGGGCGGCCAGCGATGGCCAGCTCGGACAGGGTCAAGGCGCCCGCGCGCGCCACCACCAGGCTGGCGCGATGGTATTCGGTTGCCATGTCGTCAATGAAGGGCCGCGCCTCAACTCGGTCGAGGACGCACAGGGCGCGATAGCGTTCTTTGCACCGGTCGAGATCGCTGGGCCCGGTTTGGTGAACAATAACCGGCATGGAACCGTTCTTGGTCAGCACCTCGACAGCGGCCATTACCAGATCATTGACTGCGCGTGCGCCCTGGCTGCCGCCCACCACCAGAATGCCAGGCGTTTGCTCGCCACTTTGCGCGTCGGCCGTCAAAGTCGCCACCAACTTGGCGCGCACGGGATTGCCGACCATATCGATCTTGGCGGCTGGAAAGAATCTTCGCGCTTGGTCAAACGCCACCAGCACCACGCGAACCAGGCGCGAAAGAATTCGATTGGTGATTCCGGGAACGCTGTTCTGTTCTTGAATTGCCGTGGGATAACGCCAAAGCGCCGCCGCCAGCACCATCGGTCCCGAGGCGTAGCCGCCCACGCCCAGTACCACGTCAGGGCGAAAACGCCGCAGGATCGCCAGCGAACGAAAGAAGGCTTTGGGAAGACGAAACAGGCCGCGCAGGATTGCCATGAGCCCCATGCGCTTGAGGCCGCTCACTTCCAGTAGTTCCAGCTGGTAGCCGGCGGCAGGCACCGCGCGTGCTTCCAATCCGCGCGCGGTTCCAACGAACAACACCTGGCCGCCGCGCCGGACGACCTCTTCCGCAACCGCCATGCCGGGATAGAGGTGTCCGCCGGTCCCGCCACCAGCAATCAGCAGGCGCATGTCACGACTTCGCCTCGACCACCACCTGCACGTCCGAGGCGTCGCTGCGGCGGTTCTTCGACACGCGCGCGCGGTTCGTGCGCAGTGATTGCCAGAACGACAGGGGCGCGGCCTCAGGATTGCGCGCTGAAATGTTGGCCAACACGCCAGCCATGAACAAGCTCATGACCATAGACGTGCCGCCATAGCTGACAAAAGGAAGCGGCAATCCTTTGGTGGGCAGCAGGCCCAGGACCACGCCCATGTTGACCAAAGCCTGCAATCCGAACAACAGCGTCACGCCAAAGGCCAGGTAGCAACCAAAGGCATCGCGCGCCCGCGTGGCCGCACGCAGACCGCGCCACACCAGCACCGTGAACGCCAACAAGACAGCCAGCACGCCGCACAGGCCCAGCTCCTCGCCGATGATGGCCAGGATGAAGTCAGTGTGAGCCTCGGGAAGGAAGAAGAGCTTTTGGTGTCCTTGGCCAAGCCCTTGGCCAAACAAACCGCCCGAGCCCACGCTGATGAGCGATTCGTAGAGCTGGTAGCCGGTGCCGCGCCGGAACTTCCAGGGAGAGAGGAAAGCAAGAATGCGCTCCCTGCGCCAGGGCTCGCCCGCGATGAAGACCTGCCAGCCGATGGGCGCCGCCACCAGCACCGACAACAAGATATAGCTGGTACGCGTGCCGGCCACGAACAGCAGACCCAGCGCTGTGACCCCGATGATGACCGCGGTGCCCAGGTCAGGCTGCTTGAGCAGCAGCGCCAGGAAGATTCCCGTCATCAGCAGAGGAGGCAGGAACCCCATGCGGAAGTCCTTGACCTTCTCAGCCTTGCGCGCGAGCAGCACCGCCAAGTACAGCGCCAGGGCGAACTTGGCCAGCTCCGACGGCTGGAACGACAGCGCGCCCCAGCGGAACCAGCGCACAGCCCCGTTGATGGCCGGCCCGACCTTCAGCACGGCGGCCAGCATGGCCATGGACAGGAACAGCAGGGGATAGGCCAGGCGGCGGAAAAACGAGTAGTCGAGCCGCATGCCGACCAGGAAGGCCAGCAACCCGGCGCCGCTGTACACCGCCTCGCGCTTGAGGAAGTAGGTCCAGTCGCCGTAGGTCTTGGCCGCGAAGGCCGCGCCCGCCGAGAACACCATCACCACCCCAAACCCGGTCAAGCCCAGTATGGTCGCGACCAGCAAACGATCCGGCCCCTGCGGCGGAGGCCCGCTCCCGCCGGTCCGCTTGGGGTTGGCCCATTCCGACAGGCGCTCACGCAGGCTCATCGGGATTCCTCCGGCAAGGCTCCGTGCCCGCCGCGCTTCTGGGCGATGAGATTCTTGACGGCGGCCCGAAATACCTCGGCGCGATGTTGGTAGCTGCGAAACATGTCGAAGCTGGAGCAGGCGGGAGACAGCAGCACGGCATCTCCGTTGCGGGCCATGGTCGCGGCCTGTACCACCGCCGCCTCCATGGTGGCCGCCGTCTCTACCGGCACGACCGGCGCCAGGGCCTCGCGCAACTTGGGCGCTGCTTCCCCGATCAGCACGGCGCCGCGACCAGCTTGCTTCATCACCTGGGCCAGCGGCTCATACGAGCCGCCCTTGTCGCGGCCGCCGGCAATCAGGACCACAGGCCGCGGGAAGCGATCGAGCGCCGCCACCACCGCGCCCACGTTGGTGCCTTTGGAATCGTCGTAGAAGAGGACACCGTCCAGCTCGCCCACCAGTTCCATCCGGTGCGCCAGCGGCCGAAAGGCCAACAGGGCATGACGGGCTTCGGCGGGCAGGGCGCCGGCCAAGCGCCCCGCCACCAGCGCGGCCAAGGCGTTTTCCAGGTTGTGCCGGCCGACCAGTCCTGGCAGGTGAGCGGGATAGTATTCGACCGGGCCACCCGCCAGGCGCACGCACAGGGCATCGCTCTCGATCCAGCCGCCCACGTCCAGCGCGCGCCGGGTCGAGATCAGCACGCGGTGGCTGCGAATCCCCTTGGTCGCCGTTTCGACCAGCGGATCGTCAATGTTGAGGACCGCGAAGTCCGCCGGAGTCTGCGCGGCGAAGAGATGCGCCTTGGCCGCCACGTAGGCTTCCAGGGTAGGGTGGCGATCCAGGTGGTCGGGCGTGATGTTGAGCAGGACCGCCACCTGCGGGCGGAAGGACACGGCGGTTTCGAGTTGAAAACTCGACACCTCGAGCACACACAGGCCGCCCGGCCGGCCGGCTGGGGTTTCCACCGCCTCGGCGAAAGGCACACCCAAATTGCCGCCCACGAAGGTGGGGCGGCCATTGGCAGCAAGAATGGCCCCGCACAAGGTGGTGGTGGTCGACTTGCCATTGGTGCCCGTGATGGCAACGATGGGCGCGTCCACAAACCATGACGCCAGCTCCAGCTCGCCCGTGATAGTGGTGCCTCGCTTGCGCGCGGCCTCCACCTCGGGCAGGCCGGGCACGCCCGGCGACAACACGATGAGGTCAGCCGCGAGGAAGGTCTCGGCCTGATGTCCGCCCAACTCCTGCTTGATGGTGGGCGGCAGTTGCGCCAGCGCCGCGCTCAGCGCCTCGGCCGGCTGTTTGTCGGTGACAGTGACCTGGGCCCCGCGGGCCACACACAGGCGGGCTGCGGCCACTCCCGAACGTCCCACTCCCACGACGAGAACTTTCTTGCCAAGCAGGGCGGGGTGACGGAACTGCATCAACGAACCTTCAAGGTGAGCAGCAGGCCCAGAACAGCGCAGGAGAAGGAAACGATCCAGAAGCGCACCACGATGCGCGACTCGGGCCAGCCCATTTTCTCAAAATGGTGGTGGATGGGCGCCATCAAGAAGATGCGCCTCTTGGTGATCTTGTAGTAGCCAACCTGGATCACGTCGGAGAACAGCTCCACCACGAAGACACCGGCGATCACAGGAAGCGACAGCTCGGTCTTGGTCGCCAGCGCCACAAAGCCGATGGCCCCGCCCAGGGCGAGCGCGCCCACGTCGCCCATGAAGACCTGCGCTGGGTGCGTGTTGTACCAAAGGAATCCGATACTGGCCCCGACAATGGCGCCGCAGAAGACTGTCAGCTCGCCTGCACCGCGCACATGGGCCATGCCCAGGTAGTGGGCAATGTTGAAGCCCGCCAGGGTCTGACCGGCGGCGTAACTGAGCAACATGTAGGTGAAGGTGCAAGCGATTACCGGGCCAATGGCCAGTCCGTCGAGCCCGTCGGTCAAGTTGACCGCATTGGAGGTTCCCATTACCACCAGGATCAGTCCGAACAGGGCATAGGCAACCCCCGGAATGATCGGGGAATGGCGTTCGAAGTTGAGCAGCGGGATCGCCAGCCGCAGTCGCACCGACGGATCCAGTGCGTCGCCAAAAAACAGCCATCCCACCGCCACCGCCCCCACCAAGAATTGCACCAGCAACTTGATCTTGCCTGGCACCCCGCGCTTATTTCGTCGCGTGATCTTCAGGTAGTCGTCGACGAAGCCCAGCGCACCGTAGCCCACGGTCACGAACAACGCCGGCCACACCAGTGGGCTGGTAAGATCGCACCACAGCACAGTTCCGGTGACCAGAGCCATGATGATGAGGGCACCGCCCATGGTCGGCGTGCCTTGCTTGACCGCGTGAGTGGTGGGGCCGTCGTCGCGAATGATCTCGCCCAGTTGCCGCGCGCGGGCTCGACGGATGAACCAGGGCGCGAGCGCGAAGGTGATGAGCAGCGAGGTCATGGTCGCCAACATGGTCCGCGTCGAGACGTAGCGGAATACGTTGAAGAACCCGACATTGCCGCGCAGTTGTACAAAGAGATGAAACAGCATGGGCTACAACTTCCTTCGCAAGGCCTCTACCGCGCGTTCGAGACGCATGCCACGCGAAGCTTTGACCAAGATCCAATCGCCCGGGGCAGTCCAAGTCGACACCGTTTGCGCGGCTGCCTCTGCATTATCGAAAACCATGGCGCGTGTGGCCGGCAAGCCCGCCGTCCTGGCGCCTTCCGCGATCTTGGCGCCCAGCGATCCCACGACTGCCAGGCCGGCCACGCCGATCTTGACCGCTTCTTGGCCGACGGCCTGGTGCAATTCCGCGGCCGCTTCACCCAGTTCCAGCATGTCACCCAGGATGGCGAAGGCCCGACCGAAACGGCCTGCCGATCCCACCAGCGTGCGCAGGGCTGCCGCCATGGACGTCGGATTGGCATTGTAGCAATCGTCGAGCACCGTGCGTCCGCCCAGGGAGAACACATGGGACCGGTGCGGGGGCAGGGTCGCGTGCTGCAGGGCCGCGGCTGCTGGCAAGAGCGGAACCCCAAGCGCACTCGACACGGCCAACGCCGCCGCAGCGTTGCGGGCGTTGTGCTCACCCGCCAGGGACAGGCGCAGCACCACGGGTTCGAACCCGACCGACAGGCGGACGCGCGAGCCCGCCGCGCCGTCGGGGATGAACTCCATGATCTTCACAAAGGCGCGCGCCGACGCATGGCCGGCGAATCCGAAGCGCCGCTTGCGCGCCTCGGGCAGTTCGGCTACCTCGGGTTCGAGGCGAGGTTCGTCGACGGGCAGCACGGCAATTCCGTCAGCAGCAAGGCCGCCAAAGATTTCACCCTTGGCGCGCGCGACGGCGTCGAGCGAGCCCAGCCGACCCAGGTGCGCGGCCGCCACGTTGGTCACCACCGCGACATGAGGCTGGGCGATGCCAGCCAGGTACGCGATCTCGCCCGGCGCCCGCATCGCCATCTCCAGCACCCAGAACTCCTCCTTGCCCGTCGCTTCCAGCACGGTGAGCGGCAGGCCCACGTCGGTGTTCAGGTTGCCCTGGGTGCGCAGCACCTGGCCCGCAGGCGAGAGCGCGGCTGCGATGAGCTCCTTAGTCGTGGTCTTTCCGTTGGAGCCAGTGACGCCCACCACGCGGCCCTGGTACTTCTTGCGCACGGCTGCCGCCAAATCCCCCAGCGCTTTGCGCGGATCAGCGACGGCGATGACGGGAATCCCTTGGCAGCCGGCCGGCTGTCCTCGATGCGCAGCCACCACCACCGCAGCCGCTCCGGCCTGAGCGGCGGCCCCGCAGAAGTCGAAGCCGTCGACCCGCTCGCCGGGAAGGGCGAAGAAGAGCCGACCAGGTTTCACCGCGCGGCTGTCGCTGGCGGCTCCGGCAAATCGGATCGTGGCCAGCGCTGCGGACGCACCCACAGCCTTGCCCCCGATGGCTTTGCAGGCCAATGCCAAGCTCCGCTGCGCCGGTCCTGTCACGCGGCACCTCCGGGAGTCACGCAGCGGCTGCGGGTGGCGAAGGCGGCCGCGGCAACCTCGCGATCGTCGAAGTGGATCTTCTGCGTGCCCAGGATCTGGTAGTCCTCATGGCCCTTGCCCGCTATCAGCAGCGTGTCCCCCGGCTGCGCGAGAGCCACGGCCAGCTCGATGGCCGTTCGGCGGTCCGACTCCACGTGAAAACCGGACAAACCCTGGCGCAATTCCGAGGCAGTCCGGCGCACAATGCCGGTCCTCTCGACGCCGGCCACAATCATGTCAAGGATGGCGATCGGGTCTTCGCTGCGCGGGTTGTCCGAGGTGATGAGCACCACATCGGCGCGCTCGGCAGCGGCTTGGCCCATGCGTGGCCGCTTGCTCTTGTCGCGGTCGCCGCCACACCCGAAGACCACGAGAAGGCGACCGGTGCTGAGTGGTCGCAACACATCGAGCGCCCGCTCCAATGCGTCGGGCGTGTGCGCGTAGTCGACCAGGCACAGGACGCCCGCCGCGTTCGTCACACGTTGCAGGCGGCCCGGAACCCCGCTCACCCGGCTGATGCCAGCGGCGATGGCGTTGCGGTCAATGCCATGGGCAAGGGCCATGCCGGCGGCCAGCAGGATGTTGGCCAGGTTGAACTCGCCCACCAGCGGTGACGCGAGAGCGAGCGGCCCCGAGGGCGTGCCAAGTCGCACAGTGGTCCCGTCGGCACCCAGCTTGCGTTCGAGCACGGCAACGTCCGCGCCGTGTGCCTGTCGTGTCAGGGTCAGCACAGGGCCGCGCACCTCGCGGCGCATGCCAAGGCCGTCTCGGTCGTCGGCGAAAAGCACTGCGATCCCGCCGTTCGAAGACAACAACTCGCGGAAGAGAATCGCCTTGGCCGCCCGGTAGCGCTCCATGGTGCCGTGGTAGTCGAGGTGGTCCTGGGTGATGTTGGACAGGCCCGCCACGCGAAAGCTGCAGCCATGCAGCCGTCCCTGATCCAGGGCGATGGACGAAGCCTCCAGCACCACGTCCGAGCAGCCCGCGCCTTTCATCTGAGAGAAGAGCGAATGCAATTGCAGAGCGCCCGGTGTGGTGAGCGGCGCTTCCTGGGTCTTGCCGGCGAAACGGTAGCCCACGGTCCCGATCACGCCAGGGCGGCGACCGGCCGCAGCCAGGATCGCCTCGATCAAGTAGGTGGTCGTGGTTTTGCCGTTGGTGCCGGTCACGGCCGTGAGCGTGAGAGCCTGCGCCGCCTGGTATCGATTGGCGGCCACCACGCCGAGTGCCAGTCGGGCGTTGGGCACGATAACCAGCGCGGTTGTGCCATCCGGCGAAGCGCCCCCTTCTTCGGTGAGGATGGCCGCTGCTCCCTTGGCCTTTGCGTCGTCAATGAAGCGGCGGCCATCGAGCTTGGTTCCCGGAACCGCGACGAAGAGATCCCCTGGCTGCACCAGGCGAGAGTCGTCGCACACCTCGCGGATCAAAACTTGCCCGTCGCCTGCGGCGATGCGCGCGTCTGAGATTCCCTGCAATAGATGCGAAAGCCGCAGCAAGGCTCATCCTCCGTTTCGGAACGAGACCCGACAGGGCACGCCACGCACAGCGGGGCCGGGCGCTGGAATTTGCGTGGCAGCGATTCCACTGCCGTCGGGCACAAGTTCGACCCCTGCGCGTCGCGCCGCTCGGACGGCCTGGCCCAAAGTCATGCCGACAAAATCCGGAATGGCGGCGTCGAGCTTGCGCTCGGGTGCGGGCTGCCCGTCCAGCGCAGGGCCGGCCTCGTCCTCGCCTGATGCGATCTCGGACTCATCCTCTTCTTGTGCCTCGCCCACAGACGCCACGGGTTCTTCGACCCCCAGACCTTCCACCGCGTTGCTGTCTGCTTCGCCGAGCCGAGCCGTCGCGATCTTTGCGTCGCCCTTCTTGGCTGGCCGCGCGGTGCTTGCGACCACCGAGGTCGATGGTGGCACGCCGAGATACCGCAGGGTTGCCTCGGCAATTTCTTTGAACACCGGAGCGGCGACCACGCCGCCGTAGTGCACGCCGTGCGGCTCATCGATCATGACCGCGATGACCACACGCGGGTTGTCAGCCGGAACGATACCGACGAAGGCGGCCAAGTATTTGCTGGGATCGTAGCGACCGTTGCTGACCTTCTGAGCGGTGCCGGTCTTGCCTGCCACGGGATAGCCGGGGATGGCGGCCAGCTTGGCGGTTCCATCTTCGGTCACGCCCTGCATGATGGTCAGCATGGTGCGCGCCGTGCTTTCGGAGAGCACGCGTGCTTCAGGCCGTGCGTCCGCGGGCAGGGGCACGGGCTCGCTGCGGCCGTCGGCGGTGACGAAGCGAACCGCCAGCTTGGGCGGGTGATACACGCCGCCCGAAGCGATGGCCGCATAGGCCGTCGCCATCTGCAACGGTGTGACCGTCAGACCCTGGCCAAAGGCCTGCGTGGCCAGCTCGATCTCGCCCCAGCGCGAAACCGGCCGCACAGTTCCTCGTCGTTCGCCAGGCAGGCCCACCCCGGTGGACCGACCAAAGCCCAGCCGGTCGATGGCGTGGGCCAGGGTTTCCTTGCCGATGCGGCGGGCGATTTTCACGGTGCCGATGTTGCTCGAGTACTTGAAGACTTCGGCCGCGGTCAGCACTCCCTTGGGGTGGTCGTCGCGGATGTGGTACTTGCCCACCTGCATCTGCCCCATCTGGCAGTCGAAGCGGTCTTCCGGCCTCAGCTTGCCTGCGTCGAAGGCAGCGGAGAAGGTCACCGTCTTCATGATGGATCCGGGCTCGTAAGCGTCGGTGATGGCCCGGTTGCGCGCGCCCCGCTCAGCTGCGTCAGAGGGACTGTTGGGGTTGTAGCCAGGCACGCTGGCCATGGCCAGGATCTCGCCTGTGCGCGGATCGATCATGACCGACGTGGCGGCCTTGGCGCCGTGCTTTGTGACCGCTGCTGCGAGAGCCTGTTCGGTCAGGTAGGTCAGGTACTTGTCCAGGGTCAGCACCAGATCCTTGCCCGCGCTGGCCGACGCATCGACCGTACCTTCCATGAGCAGATCCCGTCCGAATCGGTCATGGATGCCGGTGACCTCCATCCCGCTGCCGTGCAGAGCCTCGTCGTATGCCAGCTCCACCCCGTCCAGGCCGTGGCCCTCCAGGCCCGCGTGGCCGATCACGGTCGAAGCCAGTTCGCCGTTGGGATACACGCGCCTGGGCTCCTTGCGCACGCTCACTCCGGGCAAGCCCAGGCCCAGCGCCGCTGCGCTTTCTTGCGACGACACCCGCCGTTTGACCCAGGCGAAGTACTGCATTTTCTTGGCCGCGAGCGCCTTGTCGAGCTCACGCGGGTCGAGGTGTAGCGCCTTGGCCAGGCGGGGAACTGCGTCGGACACGAAGGCGAGCTGGCGCGGGTTGCAGAACACGGAATCCAGATCCGTCGTGGAAGCCAGCTCGGCTCCGCGTCGGTCCAAGATGCGGCCGCGCCGGGGTGCGATCTCGACCTCACGTAGGTAGTTGCTCTCGGCCCACTCCCGAAGCTGCCCGGCTTCGCGAATCTGGAGCCGGAAGGCGCGTCGGCCCACCGAGGAAGCGAGCCCGAGCAGCACCAACCCGCACAGGACAATCCGCACGCGTGTCCAACGCGTCGGCACTAGCGCGTTCCTTTCCCATGCGCCACGGGCGCCGTCCCAATCCGCCGGATGTTCTCGGGAGCAGCTGGCTGCATGAGCAACTGGTCCCGCGCGATGGCGATCACCCGGCTCGGATCCTTCAACATCCCGATCTCGATTTCCAAGTGACGCCGCTGCTCGGCCAGCTCGCGGTGAACGCGTTCCGCCTCACCGAGCGCCAGCGCGACTTCTAGACGTTTGGCGTGCACGGCGACATGGCCGAGGGCGCCAAGGGTAAGGCCAAGAACCACGAAAGCGATCACCGCAAGGCCCGCGTGCTGTCTGCGCCGACCGGGATCCAGCAGGGCGGGTGCCGTCTGGGAGGCCCCGGGAGAAAGTGGCGACATCATGAAGGTAGCCTCTCGGCGGCGCGCAGTTTCGCGGAACGGGAGCGCGGGTTGCGCGCCACTTCGCTGTCCGAGGCCGTGATCACGTGCTTGGTCAGGATCCGAAAGCGGGGAGAGTCGGGCGCGTCCGCGTCCCCTGATGCCAGCGCCCTGAACCTGCGCTTGACCATGCGGTCTTCCAGTGAGTGGAAGGCGATGACCACCAAGCGGCCGCCCGGGCGAAGACAGCCAGGCGCGGCCTGCAGGAAGCGATCCAACTCGCCCAATTCATCGTTGACGGCGATTCGCAGGGCCTGAAAGACGCGGGTTGCGGGATCCTTGTTTGCCTCTCGACGGGGAACCGAGCGGGCCACCAAGCCGGAAAGGGCCAAGGTGGTTTCGAGCTCGCCACTTTCGCGTGCGCGCGCTACCGCACGTGCGATCTTGCGGGCGAAACGCTCTTCTCCCAGGTCATGCAGGAGGCGCGCCAGTTCTTCCTCGTCCACGCGTTGCAGAAGGTCGGCTGCTGTTTCCTTCTGCGACCGGTCCATGCGCATGTCCAGGGGGCCGGACCTGCGGAACGAGAAACCGCGCTCGGGCTGATCCAGCTGGACCGAGGAAACGCCGAGATCCGCTATGCATCCATCGAGTGGAAGAGCGTCGGCTTGTTCCAGCACGGAGCGAATCTGCGAAAAGGGAGCGTGGACCAGTCGGACGCGGTCACCGTAGGGTGCCAAGTTCTCGCTCGCCAGCTTGAGGACTTCAGCATCTCGGTCGATGCCGATGACTCGACCGTGGGGAGCTGAGCGCTCGATGATCGCGCGCGAATGGCCGCCAAGGCCGACCGTGGCGTCGCAGTAGAGGCCAGAGTCCCTGGGACACAGGAAGCTCATGGCCTCATCGATGAGGACTGGAAGGTGCGAAGCGTCAGGAGAACTGTGGATCATGGGCACCAATAGACGCATCGCGGCTCACAACGCGGTGCGGACGGCGCAATAACTACTCGAGTCAGCGGAATACTATGGAGAGTCCGTGGGTTGGTGAATTGACTTCGCAGACGGGTCCCATGATCCCGCCCGAGTCATCCATGTCAAGTTTTGAGACCAAGATTTCCCCAATAATTGCGCAGAGATTGCTACGAGGAGAGTGGATCGGTTGAGTCATCACCTGAGATCGAGGCGATTATTTTCTTATGTTTTAACGAGTACTCCAGCTCACAGCAAGTTGTTTGGGCAAATCCTCTAACCATGCTTGACTAAAGGACTCTTTTGCGCGATAACGCAGATCCAAGGCAGGGCACGAGCTAGGAGAAGGAGCGGTTGCCAATGGAAGCTAGGTTGTTCGAGCTGGACGCCAAGATGGATGCACTCCGCGCGAAGGTCGGAGGATTTCCAGACCGGTTGAAGAAGGACTACGAGAGCAAGCTCGACGTCTCGTGGATCTTTCACGACAACGCCTTGGAGGGTGTTGTGCTTTCCTACTCGGAGCTGAAGGCCGCCATCGACCAGCGGATCATCAGCGACGTGTCTCTCATCCCGATGTACGAAGAGGTGAAGAACCACAAAACGGCGGTCGACTTCATCCGCGAAACCGCGCGGTCAAAGAAGGCCCCGGCCGTGGACCTGGATTTCATCCGCAAGCTCTACGCGATGGTCACGCCCGACGCCGTACCCAAGGGCTGTCCCTATCGCAAGGAGAACCCGCTCCACCGCCTCTACTACCACGAGATCGTTCCGCCCGAGAAGATAGGGTACAAGATGCGCAAGCTCGCGGAATGGTTGGATTCGGATGAGTTCACTCGCATGCACGCCGTCGTGCAATGTGTGAAGATTCAGTTCCGCTTGCTGCAGGCCTACCCCTGGACTCGCAATTCAGGCAAGGTGGCGCGTCTTCTGACCAACTACATCCTTCTGCGGAATGGATATGTGCCCGCTGTGGTCCATTCCATCGATCGGCAGCGTTACTACGAGGTCCTGCGCCACGAAAACGATGGACTCATGACGCTCATCGTGGAGTCGCTGGAGAACAGCATCGACACCACGGCCAGGTTCTTCGACGAGCTTTCTGGCCTTCGCGTCCGCTGCGCGAGCTAGCTTCACACGACCAGCGTCAGAGCGGGATTCGGCCTTCCTCTTTGCTGGGCAGGGCGCTATAAGCCCGCTCATCCATGAAGAGCAGCAAGAGCAACGATGCCCTCAAGCAGTTGGCTGGCTGTGCTGCCGCAAAGCTCGTTTCCGACGGGATGGTGTGCGGGATGGGTACCGGTTCGACGGCTCATTTTTTCATAGAAGAGGTCGGCCGAAGGATGAGGGACGAGGGACTTCGCATCGCCGGCGTTCCCACATCTTTCCAGACGCGCATCCTGTGCCAACAAAACGGCATTCCCCTGCGCGATGCTCAGGATTGCCGGGCGATCGACTTGGCGGTCGACGGCGCCGACGAGGTCGACCCCGACCTCAACGTCACGAAAGGCGGCGGGGCGGCCCACACCATGGAGAAGCTGGTGGCCAGCATGGCCAGCCAGTTCGTGGTCATCGTGGACGAGAGCAAGCTGGTTCCCCGACTGGGATCCACCGTCGCCATCCCCATTGAAGTCACCGTTCCGGCCATTGGCTACGTCACCGAAGTGGTGACACGTCTGGGCGGACAGCCGCGGCTACGGATGGGCGTCAACAAGGACGGTCCGCTGGTGACTGACAACGGCCAGCTGGTCATCGACGCCAAGTTCGGCCCCGACGTCGACCTTCGCGAAGTCGATGCCCGCCTGCACCGTACACCCGGTGTCGTCGAGACCGGGCTATTCTTCGATCTTGCCGCCAAGGTTCTGGTCGGTGTCTCCGACGGCATGTGCGTCCGGACGCTTGTACGCAAAGCCTGACAAGCGTGGCAGCTGCCGGCGCGGCCAATTGTTCTTGACGGGCGGCCGGCTTTCGCACACTGTTGGGGCTGGCCATGTTGTTTGCGACCACTCTGCTTCTCTCGGGACTGCTGCTTAGCAGCGCGGGAGAGGCCTGAGGTAAGGCGCAGAACGACGAACCTCGAAACCCTCTCCCGCGGAAGCCGGAGGGGGTTTTTCGTATCTGCGAAGGACCGTGGCCATCTCCGGCGGAAGCGGGGCCTGGAGACTGACATGACATTCGATGCTCGCAAATACCCTTCAGCGCCATCGGTGCGTCTGCCTGACCGCGCCTGGCCTGGCCGCACCCTGGACCACGCACCCATCTGGTGCAGCGTGGATCTGCGCGACGGGAATCAGGCCCTGGCCGAGCCCATGGGTATGGAGCGCAAGCTGCGATTCTTCCAGGCCCTGGTGCGCGTGGGCTTCAAGGAAATCGAAGTGGGCTTTCCCGCGGCTTCGCAGACCGAATTCGACTTCGTGCGCGCGCTGATTGAAAAGAACCACATTCCTGCTGACGTGACCATCCAGGTGCTGACCCAGGCGCGCGAGCACTTGATCGCGCGTACCTTTCAAGCCCTGCAAGGCGTACGCCGCGCCATCGTGCATGTGTACAACTCGACCTCGACGGTGCAGCGCCGGGTGGTGTTCGGGATGGATCAAGCGGCTGTGAAGGAGATCGCGGTACGCGGCGTGCGCCAGGCGCGGCAAGAGGCGACCAAACTGGCGGAAAGCGAGATCGTGCTGGAATACTCGCCCGAGAGCTTCACTGGCACTGAATTGGAATTTGCCGTGCAAGTGTGCGACGCCGTGGCCGACGAATGGCAACCCACGCGCGACAAGAAGATGATCGTCAACTTGCCCGCCACGGTCGAGATGTCCTCGCCCAATGTGTACGCCGACCAGATTGAGTGGATGCACCGGCACCTGGCGCAGCGGGACTGCACGATCATCAGCGTGCACACGCACAATGACCGAGGCTGCGCCATCGCCGCGGCCGAGCTGGCCATGCTGGCGGGTGCCGAGCGAGTGGAAGGCACCTTGTTTGGCAATGGCGAGCGCACCGGCAATGCGGACGTGGTGGCGCTGGCCATGAATCTGTTCAGCCAGGGCATTGATCCGCAACTGGACTTGTCGGACCTGCCGGCCTTGGTCGAGGTCTTCCAGCAGTGTAACCAATTGCCCGTGCCGCCGCGGCATCCCTACGCCGGTGAGCTGGTGTTCACCGCCTTTTCCGGCTCGCACCAGGACGCCATTCGCAAGGGATTGGCTGCGCTGGAGAAGACCGGCGCGACCATATGGGAAGTGCCGTACTTGCCCATTGATCCAGCGGACGTAGGCCGACAATACGAGCCCTTGATCCGCATCAACAGTCAGTCCGGCAAGGGCGGCGTGGCCTATGTCTTGGAGCAGAGCCACGGTTATCGCGTGCCCAAGGGCATGGCCGTGGAATTCAGTCAGGTGGTGCAGAGGATGGCAGATGCGACCGGCAAAGAGCTGAGCGCAAATGCCATCCTGCAGGCATTCGAGCGCGAGTACCTGTCAGTCGGCCGTTTCGACGTGGTGGACTTTGCAGTGGACCACCCGCGCGAAGGCGCGTGCGTGGTGCGTGCACGATTGACTGATGGAGAAAAACCAGTGAGCGTGGAAGGCCAGGGCACCGGCCCCATTGACGGCTTTGTGCACGGCTTTGCCACTGCATTGGGCGTGGACGTCCATTTGGTCGACTACAGTGAACATGCCCTGGGCGACGGCGCCGATGCCGAAGCCGTGGCCTACGTGGGCCTGCGTGGCCGAGACGGGAAGATCCGTTTCGGCGCTGGCCGCGACTGCGACATCGTCAAGGCGTCGCTGGCCGCGGCGTGCAAGGCGCTGGACCGGGAGCTGAGCGCGGGTGCAGGGGAGGTGCGCTGAAACGGGCGCTATGGACTGATTGGCTGATGGGCGAAGGTGGTCCTCTCCGACGTGCTCGGTGCCCCATCCGACATTGCGCTATACTGCGCTCCGAACATTGTTCGGCTCGCTCTAAGCTGGATCTAACTGATGGAAGAATCGCCCGGCGTCCGCATCTTCATAAGCTATTCGCATGACTCGCGTGAACACAAGGCAAAGGTGAGGGAGCTTTCTGACCGGCTGAGAAGGGAAGATGTCGATTGCACCATAGACCAATACGTAGAGACGCCGGCGTACGGGTGGCCGCAATGGACCGCGGAGCAGATCGAACGATCCACGTTTGTGCTTGTGGTCGTCTCGCGGGGCTACCAGGAGCGTCTGGCGGGGATCGCGTTGCCAGGCCCCGGCCATGGGGTTGCCTGGGAATCTCAGTTGATAACCCAAGCGATCTACGATGACAAAGGGCGGAATCTCAAGTTCATCCCTGTCGCGTTCAATCGTTCCGAGTTGCCCTGCATTCCTGTCTTTCTGCGAAGGGCAACGCACTATGTGTTGGATGAAGAGTCGGGGTACGAGGCGCTCTATCGCAAACTCACTGAACAGCCGTCGGTTGTCGCGCCGCCGCTTGGCTGTGTGCGCGCGTTGAGCGAAGCTACTGCTTTGCCTGAGGGCTTCTACGAGGGCATCACCCTCAAACAACCTGGAGTAGTCTGGCGCCTGCCCCGAGGCTTCCTGCTGCTGGAGGATCTCCTGAAGAGCGCCTATGTCTCGTGGAGTGTCACAGCCTACTACGTTCAGTATGACGGTAGCTGGAGTCAAGGGACCCATTTTCACAGCGGCTACGAGCGTTCTTGGTGGGAACGGCCGCGTGGTATCGAGGTGCAGTGCAGGAAGCTGGGCATTCCGAAAGCAGACCGTGATCTTGCGGAACGAGTCCTCCGCTTCGTTTGCGACATCCGGAACGGTGATATCGTGCTCAACCAAGACGGCACGTTCACCGGCGCTTTCAACTCTCAGCCATTCGATGTGGGAATTGCGCAGGTCTATCCGGTAGGAGAACTACCGCGGCAGGCTGTGCCCGAGTCGCTCAGAGAACTTGCCCGTCTAGGTGCCATTCGTGACCTGGCTTCTGAGGCCGAGGAGCTATCCGAGTTGACCCCAGAACGGCCGGAGATTCTCAACTATGTCGCTGAGGTGAGAGCGTCGTCCCAGCGGCTGAAAAGAGAGACCAGGCTTGCAATGTCAATCCTCTTCGACTCCACGCACCCCGTTCGCGAGAACCTCGGGGAGATCCTGATACGACTGGAAAAGTGTTCTGGTCCGGACGAGCAGAGATCCTGGGCCGAGGAGCTGGCAGCCGCTCTCCGCGAAGCAGTCCGGTTCGAAAGGGACCGTCTATCCTGCTGACGGGGCACGAGAAGCGTGTGGCTCGGCACGAAATCCATTGCAGCCTGATCTCATCGTGGCGATGGCCAGGGCGGCCTGTTCCGGGTATGCTTGGAGGCGAGAGTCGCCTGGACCGCGAGGAAACCGATGAAGACCATCAATGTCGAAGAGTTGCCTGAACCAGTGGCCATTGTTCTGGAGACGATGGTTGAGACGCTCAAGGCTCAACTTCGTGGCGCAGCAGACAAGAAGGCCGAGCGGCACGTGATGTTCCATACCAAGCCGGGTATGGCGCTCACGAGCCTGCGCCGCGAGGACATCTATGGCGACGCCGGCTGATCTCGCTCTCGTCGACACCAAGTCCTTATCTACAGCCTGCTGGAGGCGGATCCGCACCATCGGGCCGCGAAGGCACTGATCGAGCGCGCGCGGGATGGTGAAGTGAACCTGTGTGTCACGCCGCCGGTTATGTCCGAGTTCTTCTCGGCGATCACGAACCCGCGACAGGTGACGACGCCATACTCGGCAGATGAGGCGCTCACCGAGATCGGCGCGTTTCTGTCGATGCGCGGTTTAGCGCTGCTGCCGGTGCCACCCGATGTCGTGCAGCGATGGACTGCCCTTGTACGGCGGACACCGGTCATCGGCCCGGCAGTTTTCGATCTGCAGATTGCCGCAACAATGCTGGGTAACGGCGTTCGGCGCATCTACACGTTCAATCGTGCGGATTTTGCGAGGGTAACTGAACTCGAAGTCCTGACCCCGTAGGGGGCACCTTCGTCGACTCCACGAACCTCGCGCCTTCACCCATGCACGGCGCGACCGAGGTCGCGCATCCAGGTCATCTCGTCTTCGCTGAGCGGGCCGTTCTCTAGCGCTGCCAGGTTCTCGCGGACTTGCACCACCGTCTTGGGCGCTGACAGGACAACGTCCACGTGCGGGCTGGTGAGACAGAAGCGGTAGCAGTCGCCTGCCGTGGCCACCTTGCCGGTCCAACCTTTGGGTGCGCGCAGCAGCTTGCGCCAGGAAGTCGCGGTGTACGCGACGATCATTGGTTTGCGGCGCTCCAGGTGCGGAAAGATGTCGCTCTCGGCGCCCGGGTGAGCGGCGTTGTAGCGGATCATGAACATGGAAAACGGGCCTTCCTCGGCCAGCCGGCCGACCAACTTGCGGTCATGGCTGGAAATCCCAATGGCGCGAACCTTGCCCTCGTCGCGCAGTTTCACCATCTCGGCGAGTACGGACTTCGACAGCAACGACATTCGGTTCACCCAGAAGACTTGCAACACGTCGATGTAGTCGCCGCCGCTCGCTCGCAAGGCCTTTTCAGTGGCGCGGCGGACAGAGCCGGCGAAATAGCCGAGAATGGGGCCAGTGGCCAAGACGTATCGCTCTCGGTTGGGGGCGACGACGTCCGTGATGATGGTCCTGAGGAACTTCTTCGCCGGGCTCCAGAAAATGTAGTTGGCCCCGCGCTCAAGCCCCTCGCGCACACCGGCCTCGTCCAGGCCATAGGAGGCAGACAGGCCATAGCGATGCACGCGTTTGCCCAGCACGGGAATGGTGCGATAGAGGAAGTCGTCGCTCATGGCGCAATCCTAGCACCGGGGCTTCGGTTTCGTTCCCCGCAGCTTCCGCGCTACAGTCCTGGCATGGCCCGCGCGACAGGAGCATAGGGACAGTTGCTCAAGGTCGATCCGTTGCCCGTTCTGACTTCACGGTGAAGAACGCCGCTGGCACCACGGTTGCGACTGTGGCGACAGACCTGACCGCGCAGACCGAGACCATCACCTGCGTGGGGGGCTCGCCCGTGGTCGTACCGATGGGCTGTGGTGGGAGGCCCGACGGCGGGACATCGAGCTGCACAACGGGGACCTGCGCGCCCTAGACTAGCACTGGCGTCCGGCGAAAAGACTGCCGAACCTGGAACCTCGCGCCCGGGTTACGACATCTAAGCAATAGGTCGATGACTGTCATTGTCGATTTTCCGGATGTTGCTCTCGAAGTGCTGGATGGCAATACCAGCGATAGGGCTGTAGACTGCCTGGGCCCAGCGGCTGTGATGAAGCTCTATGCGATGGGTCGGCCGTTTGTCAGCGTGGCGGCCGAGTCGGCTGGGAACGGGAGAGCGGAATTCATGGACCGGCTGGCAAAACACGGGGACCGCTGTCTTGCGCAGACGCCCGAGGGTCCGGTGCAACGACTCGCGTCTTGCCGATCCCTTCGCAGCTGACCCCAACACGGTGGAAGATGTTGGCCGCGATGAGCTTGCGCCGGTCGATTGCGGCGCTCGCTGCAGCCATTGTCCTCGTGCCCGGAAGAGCGCACGCGGGCCCGCCCTACGTGACGGATGACCCTGAGCCAGTGGAGTTCCGCCACTGGGAATTCTATCTGGCAACTCAACATTCCATCACCCACGACGGCGCGACCGGAACCGCGCCCCACGTTGAGGTGAACTACGGCGCCTGGCCTGGCCTGCAGCTTCACGTGATCGCGCCCCTGGCCTACGCGCGGCCGAGCGGCGGTGCCACATCCTACGGGGTGGGCGACATCGAGCTGGGCGCGAAGCTGCGTTTTGTCGACGAGGGCCAAGGGCGGCCCATGGTGGGGACTTTCCCGCAATTTGAGGTGCCGGCTGGCAACGCGTCTCATGGGCTGGGGACCGGGCACCTGCACGTGCTCATTCCGCTCTGGCTGCAGAAAAGCTTCGGCGCGTGGACCACCTATGGCGGAGGGGGTCTGTGGGTGAACCCGGGAACGGGAAACCGCAACTACGGGTTCCTCGGTTGGCAATTCCAGCGCCGCCTGTCGCCGCTTGCGACCATCGGCGCCGAAGTCTTCTACACCACGCCCGATCAGGTCGGCGGTGATGCCAACCTGCGCTTCAACGTCGGACTGGTCCTCGATTTCACCGAGCATCACCATTTCCTGTTCTCGGCAGGCCGAGGTATTGTTGGCGACACTATTCTCCAGGGATACGCGGCCTACCAGCTGACTCTCTGATATGGGAACCCTGAAAGGGTTCGCTCCGCCCTTCGGCCCCCACCCGCCACCGCCTCCCCGCTCGCTTCGCTCGGCCTCGCCATGCCCTTCGGCCCCCCACCCGCCACACCCACCCCGCTCGCTTCGCTCGGCCTCGCACGATGGTGCGCCGCCGGCGACGAGGGCGCGCGAAGCGCGGGGCGGGCGGGGTGGGCTGTCGGTCCCGAAGTCCCCGCAGGGGGAGCCGGCGGGCTCCCCACGCGACCAAGGTGGCTGCGTGGTAAGCTTGCTTCCCAATGCTGGCGAATAGGCGCTGGAGATTCTTGGCCCTCGCGGCCCTGGTTCTCGTGCAGGCCAGGACTGTGCGCCCCGACACGCCCACGGCGGACACCCCGGCGGCCACACTCGTGCGGCAGGGCCGAGATCTCCTGCAGCGCGGAGAGATTCTGGCCGCCAAGCAGCGATTCGAGGAGGCGTTTCGCCTGACTGCCGACGCTGAAGCATTGTTCATGGTGGCGCAGTGTTGGGAGCGCCTGGGCAACGACGATGAAGCGGAGAAGCGCTATCGCCAGTATCAGCAACTGCCGCTCGCCTTGAGGACAGCCGAGGCTGAGTCGTGCATACGCGCCATCGCGGAACGAAAGAGGAACGCTTCGGACAAGGCAGCGAACGAGCGGCCAAGGTACATACTGGTTCCCGCGGGCACGGATCGCGGGGCGTGTGCAGAACGGTGCACTTCTGCGGAGGTTTGCCGGAGTCTTGGTCGCAAGGGCTCTGGCTGGGATACTTGCCTCGCCAATCAGTTTGCATGCCTGCGTGGTTGTCCCGGAGCCCAGGTGAGCAGGGGCACCTGCCCGAGGATCTCGTCACAGGAGCACACTCGATGCTACCAGGACAATCGCCCGATCTTTGGCGCTGGATGGGTCACGCCCGCACGCTACTGAACCCGAGCGAGGGGAAGAACACGAGTTCGGGAACAGGTATCCTTGAGCTTCATCCAATCTATCACCCATAGGAGGAATCAGGCATGCGCGCAGCCGTCATCACCAAGATTAACCAGCCCTGGGAATTGAAGACGCTGCCTGATCCTCATCCCCAGCCTGGCCAAGTGGTCATCAAGATTCACGCGAGTGGCATGTGCGGCACCGATCTGCACGTGCACCACGGGCGCTTTGGTCTGACCCCGCCCATCGTGGCTGGCCACGAACCGGTGGGCGAGATCGTCGAGCTGGGCGCGGGCGTCACCGATCTTCGCGTGGGCGATCGCGTGGGCGTGCACTGGAACCAGAAGGGCTGCGGCCGCTGCCGCACCTGCCAGTCGGGCAACCAGTATGCCTGCGCCAAGGCGCAGTCGTGGATACATCTCGGCGGCGGGAACTCCGAACTCATGCTGGCGTGGGCGTCAGGTTGTGCACTCATTCCTGAGGGACTGGCCTACGAAGCGGCAGCGCCCATCTTCTGCGCGGGCTACACGGTGATGAGCGGCCTGCGCAACGCGGATCCCAAACCGGGCGAACGCGTGGCTGTGCTCGGGCTCGGCGGTCTGGGCCACCTGGCGCTGCAGTTTTCACGTGCCCTGGGGCTGGAAACCTGGGCCATCACGGGCCAACCCAACAAAGCCGCTGAACTGAAGTCCATGGGCGCCCATGAAGTGCTGTCGGCGGGCAAGGAGCCAGGGACCGCGATGCGCGACGCGGGCGGCTTTGACGTCATTCTCTCGACCACCAATTCAGCCGTGCAGATCGCCTCAGCTTTTGGCGGCCTACGCGAAGAGGGGCGCATGGTCAACATGGGCGTGGCCGACGGCCCCATCGCCATCAACCCCATCGTGTTGATGATGGGGCAACGGCAGCTCCGTGGATCGAGCCAGGACGAAAGGCGCGATCTGGTCGAGGCCCTGGAACTGGTGGCGTCGGGCAAGGTGAAACCCATGATCGAGGTCTACCCGTTGGTGCAGGTCAACGAGGTGCGGGCGCGCCTCGAAGCCGGCCAGGTGCGCTACCGGGCGGTGCTTACCCACGCCTAGTTCGCAACTGCGCCGCCATCGCGACGCCGTCGATCCCGTAGCGGCCGACGTGTGCTCCTGGCATCGAAATGGGTCTATAAGAAATCACGGCGATAGCAAAATTTGCATCGCGCGGTGTGCGGTCGATTTTGTGTCGAGATTTTCTTGGGGAAGGGAGCAAGATATCGCCCCGGTGAGCCGTTCAACGCTCACGGCACGCAGACTGAATGGCAACTGATCGATCCGAGGGTGAAAAATGAACTTGATAAAGCGAACTGAATGTTTGGCAAAGGTGCTCGTGGCTGGTGCGCTGGTTCTGGGTTGTTCATCCGCTGGCCAGAATGCCGTCACGGGCGGTACGGGCGCTTCCTCACAGCCAGCGGCCGGAGCAGGAGGGACTGAGCCAGCCGCAGGACGATCAGGGAGCGGGGGCACCTCAAGCGTGGGAGGGGCAAGCGAGATGGGTGGCACAGCCGCGCTGGGTGGCACCACTGAAGCAGGCGGCAGCACGGCCGGGCCGGGTGGCAGCGCCGTGGGCGGCACCGCTGGGCAGAGCGGTGGTGCGACCAGCGCGGGCGGCACGACTGGGCAGGCAGGCGGCACCACCACGGTGGGCGGCACGACCGGCCCGAGCGGCGGCACGACCACGGCGGGCGGCACGACTGGGCAGAGCGGTGGTGTGACCACCGCAGGCGGCACGACTGGCAAGAGCGGCGGCACGACCGGGCAGAGTGGCGGCGTGACCGGTTCCGGCGGTGTTGGCGGAACCGTCAATTCCGGCGGATCGGTTAGCTCTGGCGGCACTGGCGGTAAGATCACGACGACCAGCTCCGGCGGAACCAGCAGCTCCGGCGGAGTTGGGACCACAGGCGGATCCAGCGCCACGGGTGGCTCCGTCGGCAAGGGTGGGTCCAGTGCGACTGGCGGCTCTACCGGCACCAGTAGCTGCGGCGCTGTCGCGGGTGTGGTCGGGACTCTCACCGACTCTGGCCCTGGCGCGACCAATCCCTCACCCCCCGACCCGGCCGGCATCACTTTCAAGGACAGCGACGGCGATCTGGTCAACGCCCACGGCGGCGGCATCATCCGGGTGTGCAACACATTCTATCTGCACGGCGAATACTTCCTAAGCACCACGACCGACAACGATTTCAACGGCTTTTCGATGTACTCGTCCCCGGATTTGGCGACATGGAAGAAGGAGGGCAACAAGGGGATCATTCTGCCCCAGCAATCGAGCGGCCAGCTCGGGCCGAACCGAAAAGGGGAGAGGCCGCACATCATCAAGTGTCCCGCCACCGGGGAATTCGTTCTTTACGCTCATTCCGCCGACGTCACCTATCAAGCCGACAAAGAAGTGGTGTACGCGACCTCGCCCACCGTCAACGCCGTCTACAGCTTCAAGGGGTCTCTGCTGAGCTCAAGCGGAGCCATTGCCGCCCACAGCGACATGAGTGCCTATGCCGACGATACTGGTGCCTACGTGGTGACAGAAAGCGGCCATGTTTTCACCCTGTCCAGCGACTGCCACAGTTGGGTGTCGGACAAGCAGTTTTCAGCGCTGAACGGGACGACTGGGGGCATAGAAGCACCCACAGTGTTCAAGGACACAAACGGCACCTACTACTTCATCGGCTCCGACAAGACAGGCTGGCGAGCCAATGACGATTTCTATTCCACAGCGAAATCAATGAACGGGCCGTGGACCTACCAGGGATACATCGCACCAAGCGGCAAGAAGGCCTGGATGACACAGAGTACTTGGGTTCAGCCCATCGTGGGAAGCAAGGGAACCGTGTTCATGTACTGGGGCGATCACTGGTATGGAAACCAAGACACCACCAATCCGGGCGTGCACAACTACCTGACGACGTATGTATTCCAGCCGCTGATCTTGACGGGCGGAACGACACTACTGCCGACCTACCTGGCCAGCTGGAAGATCGACATCGGCGCCGGCACCTGGTCGCAGTAGCCCAGTTTTCTGCAACGGGCGACCGGGAGGCCGCCCGTTGATTTCTGCCAATCGTCAGCGTCGCCGGCGCAGAACCAGTAGCCCGAATGCGGCCAGCAGGAAGAAGGTGAAGAGCCCGGGCGCACTGTCGCGCATCGGGCTGACGGCGCAGAATCCGCCACCCATGGCCTTCAGGCTGGGCAGGGCGGCGTCAGGCCCCGGCACGGCCGCATCGGCAATGGTCGTCCCGGCGGCATCCAGCACTGGCGAGACAGCTTGATCGGCTGCCCCGGCTGCGTCACTGGAAGGAGGCTCCACCACCACGACCCCTTGTGCGTCCTGCGGGGCGGACACTTCGAGTTCATTTCCGTCCCCGTTTGTGTCCTCTGCCCCATTGGTGTCTGCGCCGTTTGCCGATGCGTCCAGCTTGACAGGCGGCACATCGGCTGCCACCACCGCGACATCCATGCGCACAGCCGCGTCCAGCAGCCCGGTGCCAAGTCCATCCTGGGAACCGCTGTTGCTGTCCTCACCCGCGTCCAAGAGGACCACGCCATCGAGCCCTTCGCCAGCGTCGAGTCCCGTCGTCCCCGCTTCTGGGATGACAGGTGGCACATCCAGCGCTGCCACGTCCGCGGCGCCGGCTTCCTCTGCCTCGGCGTCGATCCCACCATCCAAGTCCCCGGCGGCCAGCACGTGCCAGGGGAAGCTGTCGCTCGGGGTGCCGGGGTTTCCGTTGAGATCTTTGGCGCGCACAACGAGGGTGTGCGATCCAGGGTCCAGGGGTTCGGTCGTGTAGTCGGCCGAACAGGTCGCGTAGCCCGCGCCATCCAGGTTGCATTCATAAGTAACCCCGCTCTGGTGACTGCTGAAGGCAAAAGTCCCTGCGGCCACAGTCGTGGGATCGGAGGGGTGGTTGTCAATCGTCACGTCCGGGTTGCTGCGATAGACCATAGAGGAGGCAGCCGTGGCGTCGATGAGGCCGTCTTGGCCCGCGGTGGCGCCATTGGAGGGGAATTCGCTCAAGGGGCTCGTGAAGCCGGTTGATGCGCTGGTCGTACCGCCCAAGCCCCCATAGGCCGTCACCGTTGTCGGCGTACTGCCGGACAGGGCGATGTAGCCGCCGCCGCCGCCGCCGCCAGGCCCTTCGGTCTCGAGGTTGCTGTTGATGTTGATCTGGTTGCCGCCCGCTCCTCCATTCGCCTTGACTTTGACGTTCGCCCCCAGCGCGCCCGCGTGTACCACCACGCTACCCCCGCCGCCGCCGCCGCTCGGAGCGTCGCCCGAAACAGAACCGTTCGAGTTGGCGTCGCCCCCGTCGCCACCATTTGCCAGGATGCTACCGCTACCCGTAACCGTTCCCGCGATCACGAACACCAGGCCGCCGCCCCGGCCACCCGGACCTGTGGTTACCCCCAGAGAAGCGTTGTTGCCGTCGCCGGCACCGCCGCCGCCGCCCAGGAAAAGTCGCCCAGTGGGGCTGCTGGTGAGCGGGCGCCCGCCCAGACCGCCGCGCTCGCGTCGGTGGTTCCCACCCCAAGTGGCGTTTCCCGGCGCAAGGGTCGTGGCGTCTTGGTCGGTGGTTGGGGATGAGTAGGTGTAGCCGCCACGACCGCCCCCTGGACCGCCGCTTGAGGCGTAGCTAGGGTCCAGGGACCAAGCAGCCGCCCCGAGGACGCTGTTCAACATCACGCCCTCGCCGGTCCAGGCCGGGCCGGCCGCGTCGCTGCCAACGCCAGTGGCCGCCGCGTTGGCTCCTCCACCGCCACCGGCGTTGTGCCAGTTGCCGCCGCCCCCTCCGTTGGCAGGCGCTCCCCGGCCGTAGGGGAAGGCCAAGGTGTTGGGGTCGCCTGCGATACTCTCACCCTTCTCGGCGCCTTCGTTTGGATCGAGCGAACGGTAGCTCGGTTGGTCACTATCGGTCGTGAAGTTCAGACCCGTGTGGATGGCACCGCCGCGGAAGCCCGTGGCGCTGACGTCGATCTTTCCGGTGTTGCTGAAATCCAGAGTCGTCGCAGCCTGCAGCGCAACCACTCCCCCCACCGTGCCATTCCATGCGGGTGCAATGATGGAGGCTCCGTCAGCGATGGTCAGCGTGGTGTACTGCGGGACGCGGATGACCTGGGTCTTGCCCGCCACGGTGTAGGACTTCTGCAGATTGGAACCCAACGTGATTGTGTTTGCCGAAAAGCCCGTCACGCCCACCAGCTCGTAGTTGCCGGCGCTTCCGAGGGTGGTGACGCTTCCGAAGGCCGAACTGTCGTCGGCGGTGTCGATGGTCGCACCGGCCATCTGGATGATGAGCACCAGATCCCCGGCGGCCAACCCCGACAGCCCACCCGAGGCCACGGTCACAGTACTGTTGGGGTCATTGGCGACCGCATCGGTCGCCAGAGCGGCGTAGGCGTTCACGACCGTGTTGGGATCAGTTACCGTGAAGGCGCCGTCCTTGCCCACCAGGGACTGGTTGACGACCTGGGCCTTGGTGCCAATGTCCGAGGTCGACTTGCAGCCCGCGACCACCAGAAGCAGGATCTGTCCCAGAGCAACCGTCCGTAGCAAGGCCCGGTTTGCATTGGTGCGCCTCATGGATTCACCTCGCTCTTGTCTCGGTTGGCCTTCTCAACGATCTTGAACTGCACGCGCCGGTTCTTCTGCCGGCCCTCGGGCGTGGCGTTGTCCGCGATGGGCTGCTCCAATCCGTACCCATGCGCACTGAGACGGCCGCTGTCGATCTGGCCGAAGGTCACCAGCCACTTCATCACCGAGTCAGCACGCTTCTGGCTGAGCTTGCGGTTGTACTTCTTGCCACCGCGACTGTCGGTGTGGCCTTGCACCTCGAGCTTCACGATTTCAGGATGCTCGACCAGCACACCCGCCACCTGGCGCAGCAGATCGTCGCTGACCGGCAGGATCACAGCACTGCCCGTCTTGAACTGCACCTGCTCCAGGATGACGATTTCACCCTGCGTGACCCGCACGGCCCTGGGGCAACCGTTCTTCTGCGGATCGCTGTCAGGTGGGCCCTTCTCGTTGGGGCACGCGTCTACGTCGTCGCGGATACCGTCGCCGTCGGTGTCGGGCGGACAGCCATTCTCTTTCGGATCGCTGTTGGCCACGCCTTTGACGTCGGGACATGCATCGTCGGCGTCTGCAATGCCGTCACCATCGCGGTCAGGCGGAGGCAGCGGGCAACCGTTCTTCGCGGGATCATCGCTGGCTACGCCCGGCTCGTCGGGGCAGGCGTCGTTCTTGTCCGGGATGCCGTCGTGATCACGATCGGCGGGCTTCCTGGGCTTGGGCTTGGGCGGAGGCGGAGGTGGGGGCGGAGGCGGTGCAGGCTCGGGCGCGTAGGCCACGGAGAGCAAGGCCCGCAGGGCTGGCGTCCCCATTCCACGGGTGAACCCCGGGCCCGCCCCTGCGCCCAACACAAACGCCGCCAGCCTCGCCCTCAATCCCAGGATGCCTTCTACGTTGGTGGTGGTGCGGCTGAAGCGGTTGGGGCCGACCATGACCGTCGTTCCATAGACCTCAGGCCCAATCTGCAGCATCTTGTCGGCCAGCAGGAGCCCAACCGCGCCGCCGAAGATCAGTTGCGTGCCAACCGTGCTGTCGGTCAAGCCGGCCAAGCTGGCCTGTTTGCGGATATCGACTCCCGCGGTTGCTCCGTAGGCCAGCATGGGGATCTCGCCTGAGAACCCCAGCACCGGCATGCCGTGCACCTTGCCGTCGCCGCCAAACTTGTCCTTGTTTCCCGTGGGCACGAACACATGCCCGCCCAGAGTCAGGCTGGCCGGGGAACGGGCTTCGCCCACCAGTCGCGCGCGTACGCTCAGGCGCAGATCGCCTGCAGCAAATCCCGATGGTGACTGCTCCGTAAATCCTGCCACGGTCGGGTTCTGGCCGCTCAAAAGCAGGGTCAGGGGCATGTCAGCCGCTACCAGGAGGCGGTCCCATAGGGTCACGCCGGCAGCGACGTGCACAAGTAGCTGGTTCTTGACTATGTCGCCAAGCCGCACGTCGCCCGGCTCGCTGTACAGGGACAACGGGCGATAGGCGTAGTCGCCCAGAAGCATCAACCGCGGCAGAAGGTGTCCGCCAGGATCCCCGCCCTCGACTCCGAAGAACCGATCCCCGGGCAGCGACGGTTGAAACCGGTCGAGCGAAAATCCACCCGACTGCTGCGCCAGGATTGAAGGCGCCCATCCGAGCACCACGGCCAAGATCAGACTTGAGCATGATCGAGCTATGACTTTGTTCATGTTTCCTCAGCGCGGGCTTGGGGTTCGCACGTGAAACCCGCTGCGATCACAGGCGCAGCGTGGCAGGCATCATACAGGAAAAACCTCGAAAAGGGCACGCTTGTTGCTCTCCAGCATGAAGTTTCCCTTTCGAAGGATTGAGACACTAATCTGCCAATCATGCTCAAGGAACTCGTCGCCCGACTGATGGTCAATCGCAGCAAGAGCCGTCAGTATCCTGTGGAGTATCTCGAACGGAAGCACGTCAAGCTCGACGGGCCCTTCCCCAACGACAGCTCCTACTTCTATGGCAGCGACAAGGCGGGGAATGCGTTTATCACGCGCATGGCCTTTCGTGGCCCCAACCGCCCTCACGAATACTGGTTCGATTTTCGTCTTCCGGACATCGGGTTCTTCGGCATCAAGGATGATCCCGGGCCGGACGGCGAGGGCTTCCAGATGGGCGCGCTGCAGTGGTTTCCCGTCGAGATCGGAAAGAAGTGGCGAGTGTCCTACCAGGGGCCGGTGAAGGATGGGCAAGGCCAGTCCCACCGTTGCAAGGCGGATCTGCTTTTCACTGGGGAGCATCCGGTTTACGACTATGCCAGAAGCTCCGACCGGAACTTGATCGCCAAAGCCATCGCCTCGGAGAAGTGGACCAAGGCGTTCTTCCACGCCATGAAGGACACCCAGCAAGTCCACTATGAGCAGACGGGAAACTTCGTCGGCAGCATCGAACTCGATGGCAAACGGTATAGCCTGAACCTGAGGGCGTCGCGCGACCACTCCTTCGGCTCGCGCAACTGGCTCACCTGGGACCGGCACTACTGGTTCACCGGAATTTCTGATGATGGCACCCACTTTACGGTGACGACCATCAAATGGCAGTTCCTCGGGCGCTTGACCGCCGGTTTCATCACCGGGCCCGACGGCGCGACCGACGCGATCGTCGAGACCACCGATCTGGAGACCATCCACCGCGACAAACTCAAACCCGATCACGGCACCATCGAGATGCTCACGCGCAGGGGGAAGAAGTACGCACTGGAATTCCAGCGGCACGGGGAGTTCCCCTATCTGCACGACGGGAAGTACATGATGCGGGAAGGAATCGCCAGCTACCGCTTCAATGGTATTGACGGCCTGGGCATGGCCGAGTACGGATTCCATGCCGGGCTCTACCAGGTGGACTGACTCTTGTTTCATTTCATTCGCGATGTACAGGACCAGCCTGTGGGGGGAAAAGCCCGTGGGTTGAAAGTGCTGCATCAGCTCGGGCTCAGGGTTCCCGAGTCGTTCGTCATCGTCCATCCCAATGGCCACGAGATCCCGGAAGACGTTCTGGCCAAGCATCTGCACGCTCTCGGTCACGGACCCAAGGCCGTGCGTTCCTCCGCCATGAGCGAGGACGGTTTGCGCGCCTCCTTCGCCGGCCAGTTCGAGACCTATCTCAACGTGACCGGCGTCGAAGCGGTCAAGGCGGCTATTGGCAAGTGCGTGGCGGCTGCCTCCTCCGACAGGGTGTCGCTGTATTCCAGGGAAGTCCACGACCGGGCTGACACCCGCATCTCCGTCATCGTGCAGAACATGGTGTCCGCCGAGAAGGCGGGGGTCATTTTCAGCGCTGACCCGGTGTCGAACCGTAGAGACAAGATGGTGATCAACGTCGCGCTCGGCCCCGGCGACGCTCTGGTCAGCGGCAACAAGGATGCCGTCCAGTATCTGGTCTTCGCCAGTGGCAAAGACGTGGCTGCGCAGATCACCAAGAACGGCGATTTGCTGTCGGCCGCGCAAGTCCGGGAGTTGATGGCCGGGGCAAGAAAGGCGGAGCAAGCCTACGGTCACCCGGTTGACCTCGAGTGGGCCATCGACAGCGCGGGCGCAATCCACTGGTTGCAGGTGCGGCCGATTACGACTCTGGACGATGTCCACTTCAACGAGCGCGACGATGTGAAAGGCGAGAGCACCGACGTGTGGTCTCTGGGAAACATCGGCGAGATGATGCCCGGGGTTGTCACCCCGCTGACCCATTCAGTCTGTGGCCGGGCCATTGATATCGGATTGGGCTACCTAGCGGCGCGCTCCGGCGTCCTCTCGATGAAAGACATCCGGAAATGGCGGTCGCTGGAACTCTTCTACAACCGGCTCTTCTTCAACCTGAGCCGGTACATGCTCTACATTCGCAAGCTGGCGCTGAACAAGAAGGAAAACGTCATCGTCTCTTTGAGCGCGACCGACGTGCCTGAACTGAAGGTCGGGAAGCTGGATCCAATCGTTCCCCGGTGCCTGCGGTTCCTCAAGCAAATCAGCACCATCCAGTTTGCCGGCCGCAGTGTGAAGAAGCTGAGGAAACTGGAACAGGGGTTTCGGCTGGAGATGACCGGCGACCTTCACAAAGACTACCAAACCCTCGACTTCGCCTTTGAGCGGCTGGTGGATGCTTTCTGCTTTCACCTCCTCGGTTCGGCGCAATCGGGTTTCTACTACTCGATTCTGATGGGTATCGTCACTGGCAACAAGCGGCTCCCCGAGGCGCGGGATCACTCCTTGGCTGCGCATCTTCTCGCCGACAATCCCGATATCGAAAGCGCCGACGCGGTGAAGTCGCTCGAACGCTTCGCCGACCTCGTGCGCAGTTCCGCGGGATTCGCCGAGCCGCTGGCGTCCGCGGCTCCGTCCGCAGCCCTGAGACTGATTGAGGAGCAGGCCCCGACCCATCTTCGGGAAAGCTACCGCGCGTTCTTGCAGCGGCACGGCCACCGCTGCGTACGAGAAGCGGAGCTGCGAGAGAAGCCTTGGGAAGAAGACCAGGAGCAATTGGTCTCCATGATTCAGGCTTCACTGAAAGCCGGAAAACTATCGAAGAGCAAGGGCGACAGCGTGCAAGAGCTGCGTGCACTGATGAAGCAACAGCTCACGTTCGCCCAACGCGTTTTCATCAACCTGTTCAAGAGAGCCGCCCGCAAGGCCGTCGCCAACCGTGAAATGACCAAGGCCCTGTCCATGAAGATGGTCAATCGAACCCGCACAGCCTACCGGAGCTATGCCAGGACGCTGGTGGCCCATGGTCTGCTCGACGACACCGACCAGATCTATTTTCTGACCCGAGAAGAGATCGGGCGACTCATCGCGGATCGCGACCCCGCTTGGAAAGCCAAGGCCAACAAACGCCGCGCTCAGCTCCCCGAGACCGCGAAGCTGCAGTTCCCCTTGATGAATGTGGGCATCCCTGAGCCACTGGAAGAGGAAGAAGCGGTCGCCATCGTGGGCAACCAGATCAGGGGCATCCCGGTCAGCCGCGGCATGGTCAAAGCCCGCGCTCGCATCGTGAACAGCGTGGCCGAAGCCGCCGCTCTCCAACAGGGCGAGATCATGGTTGTGTCGTTCACCGACATCGGCTGGACACCCTACTTCAGTCTGATTGCGGGGCTGGTCACCGAGATCGGAAGTCCCTTGTCCCATGGTGCCGTGGTGGCTCGCGAATATGGCGTCCCAGCCGTGGTTTCCGCCAAGGGCGCCCGAACATTCATCAAGACCGGGGATATGGTGGCGCTGGATGGAGCAAGAGGGACTGTGGCGCTGGTCAGTGAGTGATTCCATACGAGGACCAATGCGTCAGTTGATGGTCCGTGGGCACAGTCGGGAGGGTTGGCGCGCGATTCTTCCACACCGGCAGGTAACGCCCGTTACCCAGAGGTGACGCCCGTCCGCGCTTCTCCTCCACGGCGGCGCTCTCTTGCCAGGACGAGTTGCAGTGCTGGGAAGTGGCTAGTCGGGACGTTTCGAGATGATCGTGGGCGCGCCCAATTCGCTTTTGGGCGCGCTGTGGTATTGCTGCAGGCGGTACTGGACGGTTCGTACGCTCATGCCGAGAATCTCGGCCGCCTTGGTGGTGGAACCGCCGGTCGCCTCCAAGGTGGTCAGGATGGCGTGCCGCTCGATGTCTTCCATCTTGGAGCCCGGGATGCGAATGCCGGCCGTCCTCAGCGCTGCGGGCCCCACGTTGGGCGGGAGTTCCGCGGCCGTCACGCGCGGCCCACTGGCCAGCACAACCGCGTGTGCGATGGCGTTCTCCAACTCGCGCACGTTGCCCGGCCAGTCGTAGGCGGCCAGCCTCTCCAGGGCCTCGTCCGAGAAACCCTCCAAAGGCTTGCCGTCCTCGCTGGCATACTTGCGCAGAAAGTGCATAGCCAGCGCCAGGATGTCAGAAGGGCGTGCTCGCAAAGGTGGCAGATCGACGTTGACCACGTTCAGCCGATAGAAGAGATCCTCACGGAAACGACCCAGGGCCACTTCTTCACGCAGGTCGTGGTGGCTGGCCGCGATCACGCGCACGTCCACATTAAGAGTTTCTTCGCCCCCCATGCGCTCGAAAGTGTGGTCCTGCAGAAAGCGCAGGAGTCTCACCTGCAAAGCGGGGGGAAGGGCGGAGATCTCGTCGAGAAACACGGTGCCACCGACCGCCTGCTGCAACCGTCCTTCACGGCGGCCCACACTTCCGGGCAGGGCGCCGTTTTCATGGCCGAACAGCTCACTTTCTAGAAGGGGTTCGGCCAAAGCCGCACAGTGGAGCTTGAGGAAGGGTTCCTTGGCGCGCGGGCTGTGCTCATGAATGGCGGCGGCGATCAACTCCTTGCCCGTCCCGGGCTCGCCCGTGATCAGGACGCTGGCTTTGGACGCTGCAATTTGGGGCAGCACCTTGAGCACGTTCTGCATGGCCGGTGAGCTGCCCACGAGGTTGCTGAAGCTGTAGCGCTCGGCCAGGCGGGCCCGCAGCAGCCCGGCTTCGCGGCGAAGCCGCACGCGGTCCATCTCGCGCGCGACAACCAGGGACAGCTCCGTGAGATCGAGCGGCTTGGTCAGATAGTCAGCCGCGCCCTCCTTGAGCGCCGTGACTGCGGTCTCCACATCGGCAAACGCGGTGGTCACGACTACGGGAAAATCGTACCCGCTGCTGCGGAGCTTGCGCAGAAGCTCCAATCCGTCCATGCCAGGCATCTTCAAATCGGTGAGCACCAGATCCGGCGCGAAGTCAGGCACTTTTCCCAACCCCTTGAATGCGTCGGCTGCGGTCTCAACGGTGTAACCACCCTCCCGCAAGGCTTCGGCCAGCGCCGCCCGGGCGTCTGCGTCGTCATCCACTACCAGGACTCTACCTTTCATGTGTTCCTGCTTCTGCAACACCCGCGCCATCTCTTTCGGTCTGGCCTTGCGCGAACGCGGCGGGTCGAACTCCACAAGCCCGATGGGTGGTGACCGCGGGGGAACAGGACCTGCACCGCCAGCTGAAAGTGGTAGCCCGGGCCGGACGGCAGGACCTCTCAAACGCCTGTGGACTTCCCGCCGCATCCTGATATCGTCTGTTCAGTCCTTTTCACGTCGTTTCCGTTCTGCCACGGTCTTCCATCTGGTGAGCCAGGGCGTTCCGGCTAGCGAGGCGCATAGGGACAATGGCCCGTTTTCCAGGGCAAAGCGCGTGGACCGCGGAACTGTCCACTGACAGAAGAACGAGGAGAGAACGACATGGCGAAAAGGCTGTACGTAGGCAATCTGGCCTACAGCGTGACCGAAGCGGATCTGCGCGAAACCTTCACTGAGACAGGCACCGTGGCTGACGTGAAGGTCGTGCTCGACCGCGAGAGCGGGCGTCCGCGTGGCTTTGCGTTTGTCGAGATGTCGACTGACGACGAAGCGGCCAAGGCCATGCAGACACTTAACGGTCGCGAGATCCAGGGGCGCGCGATCAGCGTCAGCGAAGCACGTGAGCGAAGTGGCGGTGGTGGCGGCGGCGGTGGCGGCGGTGGCGGCGGACACGGTTATGGCCGTGGTGGTGGTGGTGGCGGCGGCGGCCGCGAGCGCTCGGGCGGCCGCTGGTAGGCTGCCAGGCTCGCCGAGTCTGAGCCCACCCTCTTGCCGGGGCGGAGACGCGCTAGCAAGACAGGGGTGGGATCTATCGCCACGTCACAGACACCGCCGGATCGGTTCTTCCTCGTCTTTCACACTTTGCGTGGTACTGTGGCTCTGTCCTTTCCACGTCGTCTTCCCTCCCCGCCCGGGCTGGTGACATTCTGGTCAGCCTCCAGGGCAGTCAAGGCAGCCGAAGCGCGCTCAGGACTGAACGGGAGGAACACACATGGCACGCGTAACGGTCGAGGACTGTATTCAGGCGGTGGGCAACCATTTCGCACTGGCTGTGCTGGGCGCCCAGCG
Organism: Myxococcales bacterium; assembly: GCA_003142855.1. Taxonomy (GTDB): domain Bacteria; phylum Myxococcota_A; class Polyangia; order Fen-1088; family Fen-1088; genus Fen-1137. Next base: position 10,281 of record PLNW01000077.1, on the reverse strand, counting down.
CGCCCGCGCCCTGGCCAAGGGTGCGGTTCCGCTGGTTCAGTGCGACAACAACCCAGGCGTCACCGCTTTGCGTGAGATCGCCGCGGGCAAGGTGTATTTTCACGAGGATCTTGACCAGGTCCTGCACTTGCATGCGGAGAGCGTCAAGGCTCTCGACGGATCTCGCAAGCGACGGCGAAGCGGGGACGGCTCGTTTTCCACCAGCGCGTCCGCTGAGCGCAAACGGTAGAGCCAACCGGGACTTCTGCCGAAAAATCGACGCTGTTCGCGACGATATTGATGGTATTTGGCTGATCCCTGGGATATGCACATCGGTCGGCTCGCTTGAACACCGGGCTGTGCGTTGGGATTTGACCCGCGCAAAAATGAACAAGGAGCCGCGATATGGGTAAGAGACTGTACGTTGGGAATTTGTCTTTCTCGATCACCGAGGCTGATCTTCGTGAAGCCTTCAAGGCCGAAGGTCACGATGTGTCCGAGGTGAAATTGGTCACGGATCGGGAAACCGGGCGGCCGCGTGGTTTCGCCTTCGTGGAAATGGCCACTGATGAAGGGGCGGCCCACGCCATTGGCAGCCTCAACGGTCGCGACCTTCAGGGTCGCACGATTACCGTCAGCGAGGCGCGCGAGCGCACTGGCGGCGGGGGTGGTGGTGGCGGCGGACGTGGCGGTCGCGGCGGCGGCGGCGGCGGGCGCTGGTAAGCGACTCGCAGCATTCAGATTGAGAAGGCTATTCCGCGCTTAGCGTGGAGTAGCCTTTTCTTCGCCGCGCAGTTCGGCGAGCGGTAGCGTGAGCGACCGGCGCGGCAGCGGCTCACGTGGGCGGCAGGCGCCCACGGTGCTAGTTACCTATTTCTCACAGAGGCACCGAGGGCACAGAGATCGGATGAGAAGAAGGATCTAGACTGCGCTGTATCCAACCCTTCGCTCTCTCCTCCGCCTCTGCGGCCTCTGTGTCTCTGTGTGGACTAGGTAACTTCGATCCACGGTCCATGAGATGCTGGGCTACGCCGCCGCTTGGCGCTTGCTTTCGCGCTCGGCGCGCACCTGCTCAATGACCAGCTGTAGCCGCGGCAGCACGTCCTCGGCCGTGTAGCGAATCATGTGCTCGCCAGAGATGGCCAGCGAGAAGGCGCGGGCTAGACGCTTTGGCGTTCGCCAAAGCGCACGCCCCAGGAAGCGCCAGTAGGCGCGGCGGTAGCGGCCCAGCACGCCTTGGTAGAGCATGGAAAAGACCACACAGCGCAGGGCATAGAGCCAGGGGAGGGCGAAGTGAGAGTCGCCGCGAGGTCGCAGTTCGAGCACACGGTTCACCCGGTCGAAATACGCGGCGGGGGCGTAGACGGCCGCGAGCAAACGGCGATACGACTCCAGCAGTTCTACTTCGTCCATCTTGGTGCGGAAGTTGGTGCGTCCGAAAGTTTCGCCGCTCGATCGTTCCAGCATGCGGCCCTCGCGAATCAGGCGCCGCTCCAATTGGGTTCCCGGCAGCGCGCCCAAGATCCCCACCATGGATTGAGGGATGCACGATTTCTCTATCCACTCGCGCTGGCGCTCGATGGCGGACGCGTCGTCTGAATCGAAGCCCACGATGAAACCGGCCGACACGTCGAGCCCGTTGCGAGCCAGTTTGTTCACGGCTTCGTGCAGGTCGACGGCGAGATTCTGCGCCTTGTGGGTTTCGCGCAGGGCCTCGGTCGACGGGGTCTCGATGCCCACGAACACCGAGTCGAAGCCCGCACACACCATCGCTTTGATCAGCTCGTCCGAGACGGCCAGGTTGATGCTGGCCTCGGAATAGAACTGGAACGGGAAGTTGTGCTCCTCCATCCACTTTCGCAGGACGGCCATGAGGCGCAGGGTCTCCACTTTGTTGCCCACCAGGTTGTCGTCGGAAAGAAACACGCTCCCGCGAAAGCCGGCGGCCAGCAGGGCGTCGAGCTCCCCGCATAGTTGCGCCGGCGACTTGGTGCGCGGATGGCGGCCGAACACCTCGATGATGTCGCAGAACTCACAGTTGAAGGGACATCCACGACTCCACTGCACCGACAGGGAGTGGTACGCCTTCACGTCGAGCAGATCGTAGCGGGGCGGCGGCAGGATGTTGAGTTCGGGGCGGCGGGGCGCAGCCATGCGCGCGGGCAGGTCGGTGCCCCTGGCCAGCGCTTCGCACAGGGGCGCCATCAACTCCTCGGCCTCACCGGACACGACACAATCCGCATACGGCGTGAGCAGCTCAGGGCTGGTGGTGGCCACCGGTCCCCCGACCACGACTACCTTGCCCGCGGCCCGCGCCTGCGCCGCCAGCTTCAGCAGCGAGTCGCGTTGGACCAGCATGCCGGACAAGAACACGGCGTCGGCCCACTGCAGTTCCTCGGGCGCCAGCGCCTGGACGTTCAGGTCGCAGAGGCGGACCTCCCAGTCCTTGGGCAGAAGCGCTGCCACCGTGAGCAACCCCAGCGGGGGCAACAGCGACCGCTTGCCCATCAGCCTCAGGGCGTCCTCGTGTCCCCAGTACGTGCGGGGAAATGCGGGATAGAGGCAGAGGATCTTCATTGCCTCTTTACTACTCGTTTCGCCGTCAAGCTGCTGTCACGACATGGTCACATCTTGACGCGCTGAAGTCCGCAAAGTCCGGCACGCTGGCGTTCGGCGCTGACACAAATATGACCGAGCCGTTGTTGGTTGGTGACAAGGGCCAGAGGTCTGACAAAATGGGGGACGTGAAGATTCGGTCACCGACCATCATCTTCCTGCAGCGCGCCCGCATGGTCTTCATGCTGACCGCCCTGATCCCGACGGTGTTCATGACCGTGATCGGGATCGTGATCCTGGCCACCGGCGGATCGAAGTCAGCGGCCGTGGTGGGCGGAATCTTGGTTCTCGCTTTCTGCGGGACAGCTCTGGCTGGCTACGTCCTTGGGACGATCCTGGTCAGTCGCGGGGCCAGCCTAGCGGCGGTGCAGAACGAGTTTCTCTCCTCGGTGTCGCATGAACTGCGCACACCCTTGACCTCGATTCGCCTCTTCATCGATACCCTGCGCGAAGATCGCGTCCACGATCCGGTCGAGAAGCAGCGCTGCCTGACCGTGATCCACCAGGAGCTGGGGCGTCTCGACGGTCTGGTGGCCAAGCTGCTGACCCTGTCGCGCATCGAATCCCGACACGCGGCCTTTGACCGTCGACCCGTCGCCGTGGCTGACATCGTGACTGAGGCCCTGATCGCCTTTGAAGCCATCCGCTTCGGCAGCGAGGTCGATCTGAAAGTCAGCCTGGAGCCGGGATTGATGGTGAACGGCGACCAGTCCGCGCTGGCCCAGGCCCTGGCCAATCTCTTGAGCAATGCCTGGAAGTACACACCACCCCAGGGCAAGCGCATCGAGCTGCAGGCCACCGGCGACGCGACCGAGGTATCCATTGTGGTCGCTGACAACGGCGTGGGCATCCCGGGCTCCGAGCACAAGGCCATCTTCAAGAAGTTCCAGCGTGGGTCGGCCGCAGTCAACGGGGGCAGCACAGGTACCGGGCTGGGGCTGGCCGTGGTGCGGGCCATCGTGACGGCCCATTCGGGCAAGATCGACGTTCGCTCCGAGGAGAATCGCGGGGCACGGTTTCGCATCCTGCTGCCACGGCAGCCCGCGGAGGCGGCATGAACGGCGGCAGCGACGCGGGCCAACTGGTCACCATCGTCGAGGACGATGCGGCCATCGCCGAGGGCCTGGCCCTGAATCTGCGCCTGCAGGGCTTTCGCACGGAATCGGTCGGCGACGGCGAGAGCGCGCGCACGCGCATCGAGCATGGCCGGCCCGATCTGGTTTTGCTCGATATCTCGTTGCCCAAGCAGAGCGGCATCTGGGTGCTGCAGCGACTGCGCGAGGCGGGCAACCACGTGCCCGTGATCGTGCTGTCAGCGCGCCAGGATGAATTCGACAAGGTGGCCGCGTTGCAATTGGGCGCCGACGACTATGTGACCAAGCCATTTGCCCTGGCTGAACTGCTGGCGCGTGTGGCGGCCCTACTCCGGCGCGCGCGATTGCACCTGACCCACCCCGTAGCACCGGCCGAGGCAGCGGCCAGCGACAGCAAGAAGGCCGAGATTCGCTTTGGCGACGTGGCCATCAACCTCGAAACGCGCACGGTGGTGCGCGCGGGCAGCCCGATCAAGCTCACCCATCGCGAGTTCGAGCTGCTCGCCTTCTTGAGCCGAAGCGGTGGCCGGGTCTTCTCGCGCGAGGAGCTGGTGCGCCAGGTATGGGGGTTGGAGCATCCCGGTCAGGCGCGCACGGTGGACAACTTCATCGCCCAGTTGCGCGCCAAACTGGAGCCAGATCCCGAGCAACCGAAACACCTGCTGACCATTCGGGGAAGCGGATATCGGTTTGTCGCTGAGTGAACAAGTTTGCCGCCTGTCATCCGTGAATATGTGCCCCTGGCACCGCTGACCACCTTCGAGTTGGGCGGGCCGGCGCGTTTCTTTTGCCAGGCAACAACGAGCGAGAACGTGGGCTGGGCTTTGCGCTGGGCTGGGGACCAGAACCTGCCGGTGTTCGTGCTGGGTGGCGGATCGAATGTAGTGGTGGGCGACGGGGGATTTGCCGGTCTGGTCTTGCAACTGGTGGTGCGGGGGACAGAGTTTCGCAGTCAGGGCGACCACGTCGTGCTGGAAGCGCAGGCCGGCGAGCCGTGGGATGACGTGGTGGCCGCCGCAGTGGCGCGCGATCTGGCTGGCATCGAGTGTCTGTCAGGGATCCCGGGCACCGCAGGCGCGACGCCGATCCAGAACGTCGGTGCCTACGGTCAGGAGGTGGCGGATACGCTTCGCTCGCTGCGCGTGCTCGACCGGCGCACCCTAGAGGCGCGCGAGCTGCCGGCCGCAGACTGCGGTTTCGCGTATCGCAACAGCATCTTCAAGCGCGAACCGGGGCAGGCCATCGTGCTGTCGGTGTGCTTCGCGCTCAGGCCGGGCGCGCGGCCGGTGCTGGCCTATCGGGAACTGGCGAACGCGCTGGCGGATCGGGCGCGACCGTCGCTGTCCGAGGTGCGCGAGGCCGTGCTGGATCTGCGGCGCAAGAAGTCCATGGTGTACGACGCCAGCGATCCCAACCGGCGCAGCGCCGGATCCTTTTTCACCAATCCCATCGTCAGCGCGGATGTGGCGGCTGCGGTATCGACCCAGGCCGTGGGCGAAAGATTGGTACAGGCACCGGAAGAAGTGCCGCAGTTTCCGCTGCCCGACGGGCACGTGAAGCTGGCTGCGGGCTGGCTGGTGGAACGGGCGGGCGTGAAGCGCGGTTTGCGCATGGGCGCGGTCGGCGTGTCCAGCCGGCACGCCCTGGCCCTGGTCCATCACGGCGGCGGCTGCACCGCCGATCTCATCCGTCTGGCGGTTCACGTGCGCGACACAGTGGCAGCTCGCTTTGGCATCACGCTACAGCCCGAGCCCGTGTTTCTAGGCGTGGCGTGGCCGCCTCTGCCTTCTGAATAGCGGCCAGGGCGGGGACACTTTCGTGTTTGGCGTTCCCGTGCACCTGGGTGCGGGCGCGGCCAGCTGGATCCGCGCACGGGTCCGCTCGGACGACCTGCATCTCTTGTTGGAGCGTTCGCGTGTCCTGTTGGGCCTTGCAACTCACTACGGTCTCGTCGCCGCCGCGAACGTCACCACGAAGCTTGAAGTGGCCCGCCGTTGTCTTCCGAACCTTGGCCTCGACGACGTGCCCCAGGTGCCGCATCCCGAGACGCCGCCGTCATGGCGCGACCTGGTCTTCGCCCTCACTGGAATCGATCTCCTGGTCTGTCCAGTTTGCGGCGGCCGATCCATGGAGAGGCGTGCCCTTCGCGATGGCGCCGAGGGCAGTCGGCCGCACGACACATCGTGACCCTTTCCGTCTCCGCAATACCGTCGCCGCGCGGGCTGCCCGCTGTGCCGACGTCTGCCCTCGGCTCATCGATCCAGCCACTTTCGCCCCTGCGCCGGCTGTCCCACAGTTGTCCTCGGACCTCGCTGGCACCGCCAGACACGACGCTATTCACCCATTTCGCTGCCCATCGACCATTTGGGAGACCACTTTCCCCATAGCTCCAAACCCGCGGCTTAGTTCAACCCTGGTTTGCTGGAAAGGCCACCGTCACCGAAGGGTGCACGGCAGCTCCCGATGGACCACCCCGGCTTCTCGTGCGACCATTCATTCCAACAAGGCGTTGCACGGTCGGCTTCGGCGCCCGCCGCCTGTCGCCAACCCGTTGGACGGACTCCAGATTTCCGTGCCCAAACTGGGCCCCATGATGTAGGAAGACCACCATGTGCCTTCGCCGCCTGACTGTGCCGTACGTGCGGGCGTTGCTGCTCGCTCTGTCGGCCACGCTGCTTTCCTGTGGGGATGACAAGTGCTACACGAGCGCCTACGAAAGCTGTCAGTCGCTGGGAACGCTCACCGTGACCGTTCCGGCCCAGTTCACGGTCGCGTGTGCACCATGGGTCGACTGGGCCGGTTTTGGCGGCAATGCCTTGATTTCGATCGGGCAGGGGTGCGGCACCGATTCAATGTACCAGGTCGACGTGGTGTTGCCGAGCGACGGCGGCGCCGCAACGTACACACTGCCCTCGGCGGAAATCAACATCGACGCCTTGTTCTATCCCGACTCGGGCCCGTCCCTGAGCTTGCAGTTCAAGTCGCTAACGCTGGTGTCGGGAACCGTCGGGGTGCAAAGCCGAGACACCTACAATGTCGAGGCCGACGTGGACATCCAGCTCGACACCGAGACCGGTGAACGCATTTCCATCACCGGACACGTTCTCGAGACTGCCTGCCACCTCGGCCAGAGCAAGACCTGCGACAACTAGTGCCGCCATACCGCGCCCTGAGGCGGACCGCGGAACTGGGCAAGCAGGGACGAGATGACCAGGAGGGCCGGTTCGACGACGGCGACGTGTTCGGTCAGCGGTCGCTCCGTCCTGATGGCCTGAATGCGACGGTCGACCGAAACCCAGACCTCGCCGAGGGAATTATCAAACCCTGCGCGGCCTTCCCGGACGGTGGTAGGCTCTGTCGCCATGACGATCACACGCACCCTGGTTCTTCGTTCGGCCGCGGCTCTTGCGGTCCTGATGCTGGCAAGCCCGTCGCGGCCCGAGGCGGCCCCGACTACGCCCCCACCCGCGCCTGCGCCCGCACCCGCGGGCAATTGCAAGGCGTACGGCGGCGGCAAGTGCTGCAGCCCGGACGTCACGCTTCACCTGAGCAAAGAGGACGTCTACACAGCCTGCGGCAAGTCGGAGGCCACGTTCCTGGGAGAAGTTGGTTCGAAGGACACGTGCAAGTACGTGTTCAAGATCGCGGGTGAAAACGAAGACAGCACCTACGTGCAGGTCTACTCGCCAATCGCCAAGGAAGTGCTGGAGAAGCCCACGGATCCATTCATGAGCTTCAAGAAGGTAGGCAAGGTGTGGGTCACTGACAAAGCGAAGTCGCCCAAGGCCCAGGCGCAGGTTGCCGGCAGCACAGGCCTGTACATGGCGGGCCGCGGATACTTCGTCAGCATCGCGGCTTCCACCAAGGTCTGCACCAAGGCCCAGGCCCTCCAGCTCGCCAAGGCTATCAAGTAGGGTTTCAAGGCAGCCTTGCGGCCGCAGGGTGTGAGGCGATTCGTCTCGCTAACCACCCGCCGCCGAGAACGCAGAGGTGAGAGGGGAGGCCACAGAGTCGGAGGAAATGCGGTGATGTTCAGGCGTTCCGAACGAATCTTCGCGGCTTGCGAAGAAATGCGATGTTGGTAGTTCAGAGAGGGACGGAACTTATTCATGGCGTTGCTGGGGCTCGCTCTTTTCGTCGCCGGGCTCTGTCTCGTCCCGCTGCAGGAGACGGATGTCTTTTTTCGCCTGGCCAATGGCCAGGAGATCCTGCGCACGGGTCATGTGCCCGGCCGCAATCTGTTTTCGTTCACTTTTCCCGACCAGCCCTATCTAGACAGCGCTTGGCTGTTCGACCTGGCGACGGCCGGGCTGTATCGCGTGGGTGGTTTTCCGGCCGTGGTCGTGGGCAAGACGGTCGTCGTCGTGGCGACGTTCGTCGCGGCCTATCTCTTGCTTCGCCGGCGCGGCTCCGGCCGCGTGATTGCGGCGCTGGTGCTCGCCGCGGCCGCTTTCTGCATGCGCGAACGCCTGGTGGAACGACCGCACGTGGTGTCCCTGCTGGGCGAGGTCGTGGTGTTGGCCTTGCTGCCGGCTTTGCAGGACGGCCGGCGCAGAGCCTGGCTGCTCGTGCCGGTCGTTGCCCTGTGGGCCAATCTGCACGCGGGCGCTTTTGCCGGCCCCGTGCTCGTCACGCTGGCCGGATTGGGCGTGCTTCTCGACGGAATCATCAGCCCGTCGCTCGCCTCTCGACGGGCTGTGGTCAACCATGCGCTCGCTGCCATTCTGTGCACGCTCGCTCTGATGGCCACGCCGGCGGGCTCGGGCATCTTTCGCTACCTAGCCTTCCACGCCGACATCTTCGCCGTCCATCCCGTCGACGAGTTCCGACGTCCGGCGTGGCATTCGGACGCGCCCCTGGTGATCTACGCTGTCGCGTTGGCACTCAGCCTCGGTCTGTGCGCGGCTCGGCGGGTGCGTCCTCGCGCACGTGATCTTCTGCCCGTGCTCGGCTTGGCCCTCCTGGCCGGCCGCTATGTTCGGTTCGGGGCCGACTTCGTATTGGTCAGCGCCATTCTGGCCGCGCCTCTCATCTCGGCCGTGGGCGCTCGCTGGCGGCTCGCCCCGCCGTACCGCGCCCATTTCGAGCGGGCCGCCGGCGCCCTGCTCGCGCTGCTGGCACTCGTGCCTCGGGTGGCGGATGTCGAGCGGCACGGCCGCTTCCTGGACATCGATCTCGACCGCGCGAATCTGCCCTTGGCGGCGCTGGGTTTCGTTGACCAGCACGGCCTGCGCGAACGGATGTACAACGACTTCGAGACCGGCGCCTTTCTAATCTGGAAAGGCTACCCGCGCCATCGCGTCTTCGTTGATCCGCGCTTGCCGGCCTACCCCCGCAGCTTCCACCAGCTCTTGGGCCGCAGCGAAATAACCCGCGAAGAATGGACCCGCACCATGGACCATTTCGGGGTCACCTCTGCTTTGCTGGACTATGCCGGCGTTAATCGGCGCGTGGCCTGGTGGGATCCCGAGCAATGGGCTTTGGTGTTTCGCGCGCAAGACACACGCGTGTTCGTGCGCCGGCTGCCGGCTGCGCGCGATCTCATTGCTCGCTACGAGATTCCCGCCAGCTTCACCTTCACAGCCGAAGAGGGCAGCGCGACCACGCCACTGGCCACGCCTCCGGCTGGCTCGCCAGTGCCGCTTTGCGAATGGCAGCTCCGCTTGGGCGATCTCTTCTTCGATCTCGATCGCGGCCACGACCAGCGCGCGCTCGACGCCTACCGACAGGCGCTGGACGCGCCCGCGGGTTGTCTTGCGCCCGAACGGGAGGCAGCCACCTGCGCTTGGATCGGCGCGATCGATCGGGCCGCCGGCCGAACCGCGCAAGCGCTGGCTCTTTTCGATCGCAGTTTGGCCATCGTGCCTGACGACACCGCGGTGCTGAGCAACCGCGCCCTCGCCCTCGAGGCGCTAGCCCGGCCCGGGGAAGCCGCGCAGGCCTGGTCGCGCATCGCCGCGCTCGCCGCCGGCACACCCCTCGGTGATCGCGCCCTCGCCCGCGCGCGATCACTCACCCGCGACTGACCCTGGAAACAAGTTAGCTCTTTCACGACCGTCGTACAGCGATTCGGCTCGTCGCTGAATTTGAATGTTCACTTTCACGTCATCGCGATGGATGGTCTACGCGGAGCAGCCGGACGGAAGCATGCTGTTCCACCCGCTGCCCGCAGCCAGAGACGAAGACATTGCGCGCCTGGCCGGTGCCGTGTGCCGGAAGGTCACTCGCCACCTGGGGCAGCTCACGGGGGAAGACAAGGACCAGCAGGTGACCCTCGACCATCTGGCCAATGCCTCCGTGCAAGGCCTAGTCGCGACTGGTCCGCGCCGAGGCTGTCGGGTTTTGCGCCTGGGAGGTACCAGCGAGGACGCCGAGGCCGCGATCATGGGCAAGCGATGCGCGGAAGTCGCCGGTTTCAATGTGCATGCCAACGTGCGCGTGAGTGCGAATGACCGCGACGGCCTTGAACATCTCTGCAGGCGTTGCTCGCCGGGCGCTTGCAGGTCGAGGGTGACCGAGCCCTGGTCATGCAGGTGGTGATGCTGGTGGGCTCGGTCCGCAAAAACCACACTAGCACTACTGATTCAAAAAG
>PLNW01000013.1 GCA_003142855.1 Myxococcales bacterium | reverse complement strand
CGCCCACATCCTCCAGGTGATCGGACATGGCCTTGAGCGCCTCGACCAGATCATCCTTGGCCGCCGTGACCGTCGGGCCGATCCCGTAGACGCCCTGGATGGACGGGGCCACGGCCGACCAGATGCCTTCCTCTTCCCAGAATACGAAATCCTGCATCCGCATCGCGGCCGTGGCCTTCCAGGTCCCCAGCAGATGCCTGCACAGCTCGCGCTCGCCCGGCACCTTCGTTGATTTCTCCAGCAGCGCCAGCCGCGTGAACAGGCTGTCCTTGGCCCCGGCGGCCGTCCCGCCGATGCCGAGGATGCCCGGAAGCGCCAGTGCGTGGCAGCGCCAGCCCCCCGGTGGACGCCGCGCCTCCCAGAAACCGAAGTCGTACACCGGATGCGGCCTGAGCTTCTTCAGCCGGTCCTTGAACGGGTCCATCCCGAGTTTCAGCATCACTTCCTCCATCGGAATCGCGCGGACGCGCCCGGCGCGGAGTTTGGCGAGATGCCTCTCGACGACACGCTGATCTGAGGCGTCCTCCCGTGCCTCCGCCGCCTCGCGCTCGGCCTTGCGCCTGCTCCGGCGTCGGCCCTCCCGTAGGAGACGGTTGATGTCTTTGATCGAGAGCAGCCTGTCACGGTCGCGAAGCCGCTTCTGGGCCACCAGCAAGCCCTCGTCGTCCGCCAGTTTCTCCAACAGGGTGGGGACGCCCTTGCGGACGAACTCCCAGATCTCCCTCGGGGTCATTCTCGCCGTCCTCTCCTTCAGTCGGATGAGGGCCTTCCAATCGACGGCGCGATACTGCCTCCTGACGCTGGCTGGCTGGTGGGACGCCGCCACTCCAATCTGATGTGTGTGCCGCAGAGCCGCCGCCTGGTGTGGCCGGCTTGCCTTGAAGGCGGTGAAGTCCATGTCCTCCACGCATTGCGGGAGATTCAGGCATTCCACGATGATGTCATTGAGCCACGTGGTTGCTGGTTTGAGGGGGAAACGCAGGGGGAAGCGCAGAGCGCCACCCCGGGGCCTGTTCTTGATCTTCATGGTTTTCCTCTCTTCCGCATCATCCGCCTTGAGGCAAGGCTTGCAGCGGACGGACACCCAGTTCCGCCGCCTGGTGAGAGTGCCGGGCTTGCCGCAGATCTCGCATGTCCGCATGGACTCGCGTGTCGCCTTGTCGAGCGCGGCGTCCGTCACCTTGCCGAGGAGTGGATCTGACGGCGTGTCCTGATCGCAGAAGTGCACTCTCAGGGAGCCGTACTTCTCCTTGATTTGCCAAGCACAGAGGTTCGGATCTGCTGACAGCTTCGCGGAGAGGCGATCGACAATGCCGTGCCACCCATCGCCAATGCAGAAACCGTCAATGGCGAAGCGACACGCCCTGTTCGAGGGGGTAGTCCGCGCCTCGCGATACAGCGACGGGTAGCGTTCGAGCAGCTCCAGCACGTGGGCTGGTGACATGTCGAGCCGGTTCCGCTTGCCCGAAACGGCGAGCAGCTTGGCCCGTTCGTAGACGCTTTTCGAGCGGAAGTCGGCGTACTCTTTCCAACGCGCAGGGATCTTCATCTTTTGACCCTCTTTCCAAGCGGCGATCTCGGGGCGGGATCCTTGTCCGCCTCGGACAGGATCCGGGGCATCGCGAGCGCGATGATCTGGCCGCCCTTGAAACCGGCGACCGGCTCGCGCGGACCGTCACCCCATAGTTCCAGCCCCTCCAACAGTGGCCACAGTCGCGCGTCGAGCCCCACTAGATCGCGGGTGCCACCGGCCGGCCTGGACAGCACGTACAAGCTGACCTTGGCATCCGACGACTTGCGTGGGCCATCCCGGAGGACGAGCCGGTTTCTCGGATCGCCGGGCAGCTCGCTCGCGTCTCTCAGGATGGCGGCGGAGGCGGCGGCGATCTCGCCGCCCTCCAGCCGGGCGTCCTTCATATTGTCGGAGCGCACCGCCCAGGGGCCGGCCCAGAGCCAGCCGGAGGTCGTGGAGCATGCGAAGGGCAGGGCTGGGCGCTTGTCCTTGTCGACGACCTGGAGGGCGCGGATGAGGGCGGTCTTCGTGATCATCGGGATCCCGTGTTCCGCCGGACGTTGGCGCAGATTCCCGGATCCTCGTGGGACAGCTTGCCGCCGCTCCTCTTTAGACCTTCTTCAGTTGTGATCCCGGGTCCGCCGCAATTCTCGCAGGTGGCTGTCACCTGTCTCATGCCTCCGGGGCTCTCCCCGGCGGGGCTCACGTTCTCGATCTCCAGCCTGTAGCGAGGGCGGGGCTTGCCGTCCCGCACCTGCTCGACGATCTTGGCTAGGAAATCGACGACCGACATCGTCGAGAACTCATGCATGGGGTCGTCCTCGATGGACATGTCGAACTTGTCGAGAGGACGGGGTTTGTAGGGCACGCGCTCGCGCCGCTCAACCGCTGGCGACGTGGCAACGATCATCAACGGCCGATACTCGGCGCCGTCGATCCAGGGCCGGTAGACGCCGTCGAACCATTCGCCGAAGTCCGCTGGCGCGTCGACGAAATACAGCGCGTGGCTGCTGTGCGCCTCACCGTTGTCGAAGATGAAGATCATCGTCGCACCATCATCAATGCTACCCGGACATTGCTGCCCTGGCCGGCGAATGTCCCGTCAGGCAGCTCCTCCCAGGTCGCGGCCAGGGGCCTCAGCTCCGCCTGCTGGCGGGGGCCGTTCGCGCAGATTGCAACGAGCCGGCCACCGGGCTTCAAGAACGTGAGGGCGTGGAGGATGTGGGCGACGTCCTGGCCCTTGGAAAATGGGGGATTCATCAGCACGCAATCGTGGCCGCCCTCGCTGTCGGGACAGACCGGCATGCTGGCCGCCAAGAAATCACGGCACGAGACCTCGAAGCCGGACGCCTTGAGGATGGAGCACAGCCTCGGATCGATCTCGATGAGATCGAGATGGGCGCCCGGGACGGCGCTGCGGATCGCCTTCGCCAAGTTCCCCGTGCCAGCGCTCGGCTCCAGCACCCGATCACCGGCTTCGATTCCGGCCAGCTCGACCATGCGAGCAGCCAGATCGGGCGGCGTGGGGAACAACTGCGGCGCCACGGCGACCTTCACGCCAGCCTTGAGCGTGGCCTTGAGAGCCGCGAAGTCCTCGGCAACCGGATCGACCGTCTGCGGGGCTGGAGGCGTGCTGGGCTCGGGCGGCAGGGTTTCGATCTGCGGCGCCGGCTCCGGTGCGCTCGGCGCGGGAGGGTCCACCCGTTTCACGTCGGTCAGGAAAACCGGAACCGTCGTCCAGCCTCCACCGGAGGTGGCGCGTGTGCGGTGTGCCCCATGCTTCTCGTTCGCCTTGTGGCGGATGACCTGCGGCACGTCCGACATCTTCTTGCGCTCCCACTCGGCGCGGGTCATGTGGCGGAAGCCCTCGCTGGGGTAGTTGCACATGGGCGCGAGCTTGGTCGCGGCCTTCACCTTCTCGGCAACCCCATCGGCAGGCGCCCGATAGTCGGCGATGTCCTCGACCGCGATGGTCGCCGCGAAATGTCCGAGCACAGTCACGCTCCGCACGGCGCCAGCGCTGCGGTTCACCTTCGTGATCACATGCCAGTGCCCACGCCGCAGCACCTGGCCGCCTGGCTGGAGGTCGAATTTGTCGGCCTTGAGTCCGCCTCTCTCGCCGAGCATGGCCTTTTCATAGGCCAGGCGGTTTTCAAGGTGCGCGATCCAACGCGAGCGATGGGCGATGCCTCGCTGGTTCATCGCCACCGCCAGGGTCCTCGCCTGCTCGGTCGTGATGATGCCGTCCTGCAGGGCGGACCAGAAGCTTTGCTGTCCCTCGTACTGCGAAGTGGGCGGCTCGCGCGGGTACAGCGAAAGCGGGAAGCACATGCTGTAGTGGTTGACGTTCGTGATCGCCATTGCCCGTTCAAGGGTCAGTGGCTCGACCGCCCACAGTTCGAGGGCCTTTTCCGCCTTGGAGGTGTCCCGCCGGTAGCCGCGCAACTCGGCTTCGAGCTTCTTGATCCTCCGAGCACGCACTGCAGGCTGCTCCAGGTATCGCGCGTGTGCGATGGCACCGGCGGCGCGGTCCTGCCAATACTGGCTCGTATCCCAGAGCTTCGTGGCTTTCCGCATGCCGCTCTCGATCTTCTCGGCGTCGCGCCGGGCATGGCGCTCGCTGTGGTGGCCAACGAGGATAGGCTGGCCGAGGGGGATGCCGTCGGCGATTGCCGAGATTGACTTGCGAGCCTGTTCGGCGTCGGCGGCTCGCTTACCTTGATAGGTAGAGAATCGGTCGGCACGATGGGCGGCGCGTTCCTCCAAGGTGGTTTCTTCGTCGCCGATGTCGCCGGCCAGCTCGACGAGGAGATCTTCTCGGGCGGGAGACCAGACCGCATAGAAGAGATCTTGTTTCGGCGCCCAGCCGAACCCGGCCTCCCTGACCTTCGTGTAGGTCTCGGCATCGAGGCGGGAGCTGGCGCGGAGGCGGAGCTTGTCATCAGCAGGATCGTAAGTGGCGTCGAAGGTCATGGGGAGCCTCCGATGTGGTAGCCATCGAGAATCTTCGTGGCCCACGCGGCGCCGCCGGGGCGGAGGCGCTCGTTCTCGGCCAGGAAGGATTGTTGCCGTTCCTCGGTCATGTTGGCGGGGCGCCACCGGCCGGAGGTGAATTCCAGGGCGCGGCGGACGTGGCCGGCGAGAGGGCGGGGGACTTCGACCACCACCCGGGCGATGTCGAGGCGGACCTCGTAGACCTCGCCATCCGCCCACTCTACGCGGAAGCCGGTCTTGTCATAACCATGCTCGGGCGCGACCTTGGCCATGGTGTGGATCGCGTCCTCGGCCTCGGACCAGGTTGAGAGGGGGCGATTGAGGCGGGACTGGTCGGAGGATTCGGTCCGAAGAAGAAAGATGTTCTTGAGCGGAACGAGCGAGGCGGGGTTTTGCATTTTGACACCTCGTTCTTAGTGTGTCCCCTTATCCCCAGATCGTCAAGTAGATCTTTACCCCCTACAGGCTATCAGGGGGGCAACGGCCTCTCGACGCCTTGTTCCTGTCGAGGAATAAGTACCTTTGATGGGAACACCCCCTGGAGTATCCTTAGGAAATGACGGCAAAGAAGAGTCTCGCCAAGAACGGCAAGATGCCCGACCACGAGAAGATGGCGATCTATCTTCCTTGTGACCTCGCGCAGGAGCTTCGGATCGCAGCGGTGGTGCAGCGGCGAACGATCAGCGCAGTGGCCGAGCAGTGCATCCGGGATGGGTTGCCCAAAGCCCCGAAGTGAGCACGACGAGCCTTGTTCCCGTGGAACGGGTGGAACGCGCGATCCCGATTCTGCGCGGGTACAGAGCCATCCTCGACTCGGACCTGGCCGCCCTGTAAGGTGTGCGCGTCAAGCGCCTGAACGAGCAGGTGAAGCGGAACGCCGCCCGATTCCCGCCCGACTTCGCCTTCGCCCCGACCAAGGAGGGGCCGCGCCGCCGGGAAACAGACAGAACGAGGCCAAACAGCCCTTTGGGATCGCGGCTTCCATCAACCGCCCGGTCACCATGGCCACAAGCATGCGACGGTCGAGTACGTGCGGGGCGTGTGCTTGGGTCCAGCCGGTGACCTCTGGCGCCTGGGATTCCCCGAAGATAATGGCTGCCGCCAGGTCGGGGATAGGCGCCGCGATCTCATCAGAGTGGCCATCTACGTCTTCGCCGCTTTGTCGCGAATTTCGTCGCCCTCCGCTCGAAATCGGTTACGGTTTGTCGCTCGCCGCTGTTCTTGCGGCTCCCAGAGATCATCTTACTGGGTACCTGTAGAACACGTGGTCCCCAGACCCACCCCAACTTGAAGGAGATTTGATGGCTAAAGGTCCTCTTTCCAAATCCGCACTGATCCAACTTCTCGCCGACAAGTCTGAAAACAAACTCACGCGCAAAAGCGTCAAGGGCATCCTTGAAACCATGGCCACCGTCGGCCATGCCGAGCTGAAGAAGAATGGCGCCTTCGTCGTGCCCGGGCTCGTGCGCATGGTCGTGGTGAAGAAGCCAGCGACCAAGGCACGCAAGGGCATCAACCCGTTCACCAAGGAGCCGACGGTCTTCAAGGCCAAGCCAGCTCGCAAGGTGATCAAGGGACGCCCTGTGAAGGCGGTGAAGGACGCCGTAGCGTAGCTTCCGCACGTCCAACCTGCGCCGAGGGCTGACTTTCTCGGTCGACCCTCACTGCAGGGGACGTGGCTGGCTATCTGGCGCCCCTACCCCTTGAGCAGCTCGTCGAGCACCTCAAGGCGTTCCTCGGTCATCTCATCCTTCTCCGCGAAGAGCGTTTCATCTTTCTCCGCAGACGCGGTTTCGTTGGAGGGTCGACCGCGCTTCCGTGCTCTCGGCGCGACAGATCCGCCAGCCTTCTTCCCCGCAGATCCGGCAAGCCGCCGCTCCACTGCCTCGCGAATCAGATCACGCCGGTCAGCATGCCGCGCGGCTGGCACGGGCGCGGCTGTTGTCCTGCGCTCGGCGACTTTGGGCGCGATGGCGCTCGGTGCGACCACCTTGGGCGTGGCGACGTTGGTCCTGCGGGTCTTCGGTTCGACCGCCGTGGGCGTGGCGACTTTGGGCGCGGAAGGCACCCAGCCTGGGAGATACTCGGGAATGCGTTCGGGCGGAATGATCCGCGCGACCGCCTGGCCGAAGCGTGTGATCTGTACCTCGCGTCCCTCGACGACGGCGGCATTGCGCTGGGCGCCGACGCGGTTCGAGATGGCGATCGCATCTTTCCCTGCCCGTCCCGAATCGCCGACGATGCCTGCGCAGACACGGCCCTGGTTCGTGACCACCACCACTGCGTTTTCGGTTTCGATCTGGCGCATCGCCAGCGTCCACCCGCCGCATCGCCAGTGACGGCTGGACCAGAGTTGTTCTCTCGTCACCTCGAATTTCCTCTTCGGCGTTGGCACCGGCGCCGCCGGGTCGGTCAAATCTCTATCCGTGGTCATGTTTCCGTCCTCTTGCGCTCGGCGATCTGTCGAGCGTCATGGGTCCACCACAGGTTCACCCCATCCCGAGTGTGCGACGGATTGCGCCGAAGTCGAACCGGCGGCCCGGCTCCTCCTGGCTCTCGCCACGCTCCATCTCCTCCAGCAACCTCCCCAGGCGAACACGGTATTTGGGCTTCGCGGCGGCCTGCCTGGGCGTCAAGCCATCCAGCGCGGGGAGTCTCTCGTCGGCCCATGTGGCGTAGTGCCGCGCCTTGAACGCCCGTAGAACAGCATCGATCTCAGGGCCTTCCAGCGCAGGCTGGGCCTGCCCCGCATGCCCCGCCATTTCCGCCATCGCCTCGCCGACGTTCTTTTCCTGCCGCCTGCCAAAATGCACCAAATCCCCAAAGGTCGTCTCAATGCGCTCGCGCAGCCCATCGGCGCGATCGCGCGAGTTGGTTTCCACCACGATCTCCCGCGCCTTGACCATGATCGTGCCAATGAGCTTGCTCGCCATCGCCATGTCCCCGCCTAGATCGCGCACGACCGCGTAGCGCCGCTCCCGATCACCAGGGGCAGGCACCTGCACGTCGGGCATCTTCGCCAGCTCGGCCTCAACGGTTGCCCGCGCTGCCTTGCTCGCCAGCCTGTAGTGATCTGCGATTAAGGCGAATTCCTCCCCGTCGGTGGTCCGGAGCTGCGGCAGGGGATTCTGCCAGTGCTCCGCCTCGTCCCCCCCGCCCTCGATCGGATCGGCCGCGCGGTCGACTGACGCCTTGGCGTCAATCATCAGCGTGCGCTCTCGTACCTCGCTGGCGCGGTACCACCGCCGCAGTCCCGCCAGCAGCAACACCGCGCCGAGCAGGCCGAACCCGACGAATGGCCGCGCCGCGAGGAAACTGACCCGCATGACTGTCGCCACCAAGATGGCCGCGCCGGCCAACACCCAGAACCCGGCGCCGCCCCGGCCCATCCGAGCCCGGACTCTTTCGCGAAGCTCCACCTCTTCGAGAAGCTGGGCATGCTCTTCCCGGTCGGCGCGGGAAAGCATCCCGGCCAGAATCTCCAAACGCCTCGGCGACACCCCTCCGATCCGATGGGCCAGCTCCTCCAGATCGCGATGCACCGCCGGCACATCGTCTTCAGGCTGGGCTTCTTTGCCGTTTGCGTCTTTGGCCATCAGGCCAGCAACTCTACAAAATTCCCGACCACACGGCACGCCCACGGCGCCGCCCACGAATGGCTGATGGGGTCATCGTCGGCAGGCCAGTCCCGACGCGGACGACACACGGGGCTGTCCGGCTGTTCCTCTTGGTGGAGGAATGTGAATTTCCTGGTGGTCAACGGGCTCAAGAATTGAGCGCCTTGTTCAACACCAGGCTGGGCTTGAAGGTCAGCACGCGGCGGGCACTGATCGTGATCTCTTTCCCGGTCTGTGGGTTGCGACCCGCACGTGCCTTCTTGTCTCTGACGATGAAGCTTCCGAAGCGCGTGATCTTGATCTTGTCGCCCTTGACCAATGTCGCTTTGACCGTCTCGAAGACAGTCTCGACGACCTCGGCGGCTTCTTGCTTCGGGAATCCGCCGACTCTTTCGTAGACAGTCTCCACGATATCCGCCTTAGTCATGTGTCCAGGTTTCGCGACAAATCCCGCTGATGTCAAAAGAGATGACCAGGCGGGCTATGTGGACATGCGTCGGTGGATGTTGTGTATGCCGGAACCCAAGAGACCTTGGGCGAGGTGACTTGCGGAACGTCGGCAGTGGACAGCGCTCAATTGCAACACGGCGAGTTGCCTGGAGGCGGATCCCTTCGCGGCGTGCTTTCGCAAGATTTTTCACGTGCGATCACTGCGGCTTCCAAGTCTCTCACTGGTGCAGTGGGTGTGTCACGGGCTACGTGGCGGCCCCGAGAGCGTCAGCTCGTACGTCCCACCACCGTCATCGAATCGGAAGCGCGTGCGGCCGGTCATGATCTCCTTCTGCCAGGCTATCTCACGAGCATAGGCTTGCTCAGTCGCCTCGAAGTAGCGCATGAAGATCGCGTGAGCCCATGTCGAGACGGCTTCTTCTAGGGCGGCCTCGTCGAGAATCATGTCGGCAACCGTGTCGTAAACCTGGGACTCGTTGGGCCGAGCATGAGCACCGAATAGACTCCTTTTCTGGCGCGATACGCTGCCGTTCGCGGCCTCTAGCACTACTGATTCAAAA
>PLNW01000102.1 GCA_003142855.1 Myxococcales bacterium | reverse complement strand
AGGGCGAATCGCCCGTACTCGGCGAAGTGGCGGTCGAAGGCGATGGCGTCGGTGATACCCAGGCGCGCCATGACCACGAAGCTCATGGCGTCGCAGAGTGAGTAAGTCTTGTCTTCGTGGGAGCGCACGAGCTCGATGGCAGCTGCCTCGTCCGACTCCTTCACGCGTTCGATTTGATATTCGTCGCGCTCGATCGCGTCGAGAAAAGCGAGAGCACTCGGTCGCCCGCCATGTGCTCGGTTGAGCAGGAGGGCGTACGTTTCGATGACAACCATGTTCGTCGTGACGAGTTGCCATCGCTCCTCGCCTGCTCGGGTGAAGATCACTCTAGCTCGCTCGTGGTGGAGATCCTCTGGGACAAGCACCGCGAAGAAGGCGCCAGTGTCGACGAAGACGCGCTTCACCGGACTTACTCGTGCTTGTCCGCGTAGATCTCGGCCAGGTGCTTGTACTTGTCGCCAGCGACGTCAGGGTGGTCTGAATGCAGCGTGCCCGCCAGTGCAAGGGTTTGTGCGTATCTGAGACTTGAAAGGTCGACCGGCGGCGGCTCTTTCTGGTCCACCTTCAGGTCCTTTTCCAGCGAGCTTTCGATCTCATGAATCAGGCGACGGCGCTCCGGCACCGGCAGGCGCCTGGCTTCTTCGACTATTTCCTGGACTGTGTGCATGGCTCTAGCTTGATCGTATGACGTCAGGCACGGTTGCGCCAGTCCACACCACACGGATCTCTGGACTCGTCCGAACAACCCCCTCGCCCCTCGGCGATGCCTAGGGCACCAATTCAAGGGCTTGGGTAAGGCTGTGATCCCGCGAAAGCCGCAGAGGGGCGTGGTCGTAAACGTGGCGTGGTCGTGGCAGCTGCGCTTGTCGCGGCATAGCGGCTGTTCCTCTTGCCATTACAATAGGTCGGTGTATATATGCAAGTACCGACATCTTGTAACAGTCCCTCCGGAGAGCATGACACCGCTTGAGCTTCTACGTTCTCGTCCCGTCGCGCGCGCCCGCGATTTGGAACAAGCGGGACTATCGCGTGTTGCTCTCCAGCGACTCGTTCAGCGCGGAGTGGTCAAACGCCTGCGTCGAGGGGTCTACTCTCGATCGGGAGAGGGCAGAGTTACCGAACACCACGACCTCGCGCTGGTCGCGGCCCGTATTGCGCACGGAGTGGTCTGCCTACTGTCTGCTCTGCGCTTTCACCGAATAGGCACCCAGAGCCCGTCAGAAGTCTGGATGGCCATCGACCTCAAAGCCCGCAAGCCCCGGCCGGATGTGCCGCCAATAAAGATCGTTCGCTTCTCTGGCCGTGCGCTCACCGCCGGCATCGAGCGCCACATCATCGAGGGGGTGACCGTTTCCATCACTTCGCCAGCCAGGACCGTTGCCGACTGTTTCAAGTATCGCAACAAGATCGGTCTCGATGTGGCACTAGAAGCTCTGCGAGAATATCGACGCAGTCGTCGCCCCCTGGACGAGCTGCTCCAGGCAGCGCAGGACGTGCGCGTAGCCAGGGTGCTTCGACCGTATCTGGAGGCGCTGACCACGTGACTGCCGGGAAAGTCCGAAATGTCGGCGCGTCTTCGTAACGAAAGCGCGTCTGCCAAACGCGGCGCCAGATCTGGCGCAGGTCAACGCTCGACTTCGAGCCTTTCTCACGCCCGTCCTGGCTGCGCTGGCGCAGACAAACGGAAGCTTCGGAACGTGGAATCACGGGACGGGTTGGACAAAGACCTAGAGATGCAGAAAGAGCCGAACGGCGTCTTGATCTCAAGCGCCGGTCAGCCAAGCGAGCGCGGCCGGGCAGTCGACGATTCGAACTGGCGATTCGACGAATCCTTTGGGATCGCGGGTCACGATGACGTCGCAACCGCAAGATTCCGCCGCGGATGCGCAGACGGCGTCCTCGAAGTCGGGCCAGCCAAGGGACAAGGCTCGCCGCAGAACCTTCTCGTCAACCGATGCCACCGCAAAGGTGCGCAAAATTCCGTCGGTCGCGCGTCGAGCGAAAGCGGAGCCCTGGGCGCGGGAAACTAAGTAGAAGATGGTCGTGACTCCATGAGCCGGGATGTACCCCCGGCCCTTGCCCCGCTCGAGGGCGGCCCACAAGCGCGCCGCGCTGGCCGCTTCGGCTCGATCCAGAACAATGTCAAGCACGATGTTCAGGTCGAGCAGCAGTCGCTTCACCGATATTTCCTTCGCAGATGACGCCCGTATTCGTCGTGGGAGACACCCTTGGCCGCTCCACGCAACATGCGCAGGACCGGGGGATCGTCTTCTCTAGAAGTGACTGGCGCGCCGACCAGGCCGAGATAGCGCTCGACCATCTGCGAAACCGAGGTGTCATGGTGAGCAGCGTAGCGTTTGGCCTGTGCAGCGACCTTCGCGTCCACGTTGAGGGTCAGCTTGGCCATGTACGTATGCTAGTTCAAGATTTGCACGTATGCCAGAGCCCCTGGGGTTAGGGTTAGCTGCGTATCTCTTCAGGCAGGCGCGCGCTTCACCGGACTTACTCGTGTCGGTCCGCGTAAACATGAGCCAGGTGCTTGAATTTGTCGTGCGCCACATCCGTGAATGAGGACTGGCCAGTACCCGCCTTCGCAATCCAGGCGTCGAGGGCGGCGAGGCGCTGCGCCTGGGCCCCGTTCACCTCTTCACTGACAAGACCCTTTTGCATCTCCGCAACCAGGCGCCGCCGATCTACTCGACGACCCTATTCAGCGTTGAGGAACCAGTCGGCGGCCGGGAGGATTTAGATACCCGCCAGCCTATCACGCACCCATTCGCTTGCGAGCGTAATGATGATCCGACTCGCCTTTGGATACTCATTGACCGCACACTCCAACGCTCGAATCTCGCGGGCACGCGTGCTACGTCCTTCTAGCAAGGACAAGCTGCGCGCCCGCGCTTCTGGCTACCGGTCTTCCGCACATTCACCTGCGCAACGCTCTGCACACGCCTCAAACATCGACGCCCCTACCTGACCGCCAGTGACATCCTGGCTTTTGAACTGGCGGAACCGGCTCCTCACGTGGAGTGCCGGTCGCGCGTCCCTGCCGTCGCCTATAGCAACTTCAGAAACTCGTCGATCGTGAGCCCCGTGCCCTTGACGAGTGCGTGGAGCGTTCCGCGCTTCAAGTCGCGGTTGTGCCATGGAACCACCACAGTGCGATCGTCCGAGGCGCGAACGAATACCTTGTGGCTCCCGCGTTGCCGGTCTTCGACAAACCCGAGCTTGCGTAGAACGCGCTCAAATTCGGTCGGGGTGCAGCTT
>PLNW01000117.1 GCA_003142855.1 Myxococcales bacterium | reverse complement strand
CGGTGCCCGAGCTTCCCGGAACCAGCGTGCGCGAGATCATCGAGGGACGGTACCGGATCGTCTACCGAATCCGCGCGAAAGGCATCCAGGTTCTCACCGTGTTCGAAGGCCATCGCCCGTTCCCCACGGATGATGTGGGCGAGTAGAAAGCTCTGCTCAGGTCTTGCTAGCAAGAATACCCAGGCGCGGGTCGAGGCCCTGCAGCGCAATCAGGCCTTCATCGGCCGGTACCGCGGAGCCCGCGCCAACCACCTGGCCAGCCTATGACTACGCTGCTGGTTTGATCTCAACCGTGTACTTCAGCCCTGCCGCCCGTAGATTCTCCTCGATGGACAGGCGGATGAGGAGTCCTGCGGGGACACCAATCGCCTTGGCGATCTGCTCGGCCTTTTCTGGGCTCACGCCCTTGCGACCTTTCTCTATGTCGCACAGGTTGGCAACCGACATGCCGACGAGCTTGCCGAAATCCGCAAGACTCATCTCCTCGGAAATCCGCCAGGTGTGAAGAAACTCACCGACGGTGAGCTTGCCCAGCCGCCGAGCCAGGTCTTTTGGCCCGAATGCCTTGTGCCTGTCAGTACTCATGCTTGTTCACCTCCAAGACCTCGATCAACTCCACCTCACCCGTCTCGTGCTCCACGTAGATCGCCCGGTAAGCCCTATTCAAGCGCACGGATCTCTGCCCCTGGAGCTTGCCCTTCAGCGGCTCGTCGTGAAAGCCTTTGCATTTGCGCATCTCCCGAATTCCGCTCTCCTCAACCAACGCGACCCAAATCCTGAACTTGCGGGCAATGACCTCCGGCGCACGCCCCAACTGCTTGTCTACGTTCTTGCCCCAGTGAACCCTGGTCACGGTCCACAACCTACTGCTACGAGCAGTAACTGTCAAGAGCCACCTGAGAATCGACCCTCGATCTGATGGTGCACGAGCGCCACCAGCCCGTAGGCCGCGCGGTAGCCCGGGCCGATGATCTCGGTCTTCGGCTCCCAGGTGTCCCCCCGCTTGATGAGCAGCTTGCGCGTCGGTATGCCCGTCGCCGGGTGCCAGGTCGGCGTGGCCAGAATCTCGGGCCAGATGGCGTCGCCGGTAACCGACTCCTTGTACTTCAGCGCCATGCACCACGCGCGCGTACAGCGTGAGGGTCGGGCAGTCGCTGACCGGGGGATGCCACTTCTTGTGTCCATCCTTGTCGAGTTTCGGCCGCGCCAGGACCACCTCGCCGCGATCGATCTCCGCGCGAAGATCCATCTTGGCACTGTGGTAGGCCGGCAGCGGCGGCAGGCGGATCGCGACGGCCGTGGGGGTGACCGCGCCCGGTGCGGACTGTGTTGATGGGGCCTGGGCCGGAGCCTGCGCGGTGGCCGCCTGCACGGGCAGCGGCCGGAACTCGGCGCTGTCCAGCACGCGCCCCTGCACCTCGCCGAGGGCAGCTTCTGCGTGACAGGGTCGTCGAGGTCGAGAAGAAGGCTGCTGCCGAACGCCGGGAGAAGGGCATCAAACTGGCACCACCCCTTTGCCATCAGCTAGAATCGATACTGGAGGTCGTCATGGCAGCACCTGCACGTGAGCCGCTCTTCGAAAAGATCGCTCGTCTACCGCCTGCCCGTGTTGCTGAGGTCGAGGACTTTGTGGACTTTCTCGCCCTGCGGAATGCCGACCGCGAGCTTGTCCATGCCGCCGCCGCAGCTTCCGTGCCGGCATTCGCCAAGGTCTGGGACAATCCCGAGGACGACGTCTACGACGAGACGTAAGGCCCCCAGACGCCATGCCCTACCATTTCGGCGACGTCATCGTGGTCCCGTTCCCATTCACCGACCAAACCACCACGAAGAAGCGTCCCGCAGTTGTCGTCAGCTCTGAGGTCTACCACCGCGAGCGGCCCGACCTGATCCTGATGGCCATCACCAGCCAGTTGCGGCCCGCGCCCATGGTCGGCGAAGTCGCTGTCCTGCGCTGGCAAGAGGCCGGCTTGCTCAAGCCTTCGATCATCAAGCCCCTGGTCACAACCATCGAAACCAACCTGATGCTCCGGCAGCTCGGCACGCTTCACGCCGAAGACCAAGACAGCCTGCGCAAGGTTCTCGCAGCCATCATCGGCTGCCCGCGGCGCCGGTTATTTCGCTGGACTCTCTCGATCGCGGCGAATTGTACCGGTGACCGTGTACCTTCGATCGAATGGAGTATTTAGTAGCCCAGGGCCGATGATCTCGGTCTTCGGCTCCCAGGTGTCCCCCCGCTTGATGAGCAGCTTGCGCGTGGGTATGCCCATCGCCGGGTGCCAGGTCCGGGTGGCCAGAACCTCGGGCCAGATGGCGTCGCCGGTAACGGACTCCTTGTATTTGAGCGCCATGCTGCCGTCGGACTTCTCGATCGTCTTCCAGCCGCCGATAGTGGTCGGCCAGCGGCACAGGGCCACCTCGCCCTTGCCCACGAAGATGCGGAACGTCGGGAATTCTTGGCACAGGGGTACCAAATGTCCAAATTCAGCCTCGTATACGGTTCTA
>PLNW01000165.1 GCA_003142855.1 Myxococcales bacterium | reverse complement strand
TCGTCAAGACCTCGGAAGCCGCAGCGAGTTACCAGGCGTCCCCTGTGCCGGTCACATCGGCATTGGCCATATAGTGAGACAAAAAAAACAACAAAGCATGAACCTGTGGAGTCTCACGGCGATTCGCAAGAGTAGACCTCCGGGTCGAAGGTTCGAGTCTCGCCCGGGGAGCCGCTTGCATGGCCCACGAACTTTTGGTCGCCGCTGGTTGACAGCGCGACCACCCGGTGGCCGGCGAAGGGATCGCTGGAAATGCCCTTGTTTCGCAGGGGTTTGCGTGATCGCCTCGGAGAGCCGAAAAACGCGGCGAAAATGCCGAGATCCGTCAAGATGGCGAATGGGGCGGCGTAGGGGGCCCAGAAGTGCTCTCTGGCGGCCGTTCTGGGGAGAGAGCGTCAGAGAGCGGTTAACGGATAGAGAGCACCATTTAACACCACGGCGCGGCGAGCAAGTTCGTGTTCTGTATTCAGCCTGAACGCAGAGTCTGAGTGTCGGGTCAGGTTCCCTGGTCAAGTAGCGTGAGGGAAAAAGAGAAACCCCCTCGGAGAGCTTGAAAGCCGCCCCGAGAGGGTTTCCTCTCCTTTTCGACCAAGAAAAGTGAGAGGAGGCCCGTGTGCCACGACTTGCGGCTCTGCTGCAACAGGTTTCTTTGTATGTCCATCTCCAGCGGCTCGATGACGATCTGGCGGCCGAGGCACGCAGGGCGGGGTGCGAGTGCGGGGGCCGGTTGCACAGCGCGCGCTACCCGCGCAAGCCGCGCGGGGGACCAGGCGAGATCGGGGCTGGCATCATGTGGCGGCAGAGCTTCTGCTGCGCGCGGGACGGCTGTCGGCGGCGGGTGACGCCGCCGTCGGTGCGGTTCCTCGGTCGCAAGGTATTCTTCGGGCCTGTGGTCGTGGTGCTCAGTGCGCTCGGGGCCACTTTGTCTCCGATGCGGCTCCACAGATTGCGCGAGATCATCGGTGTCAGCCTAAGGACGCTAAAACGGTGGGCGTCGTGGTGGCAGAACGACTTCGCGTCGAGCCGGTTCTGGAAGGCGGCGCAGGGGCGCTTGGCACCGCCGGCACCGACAGCCACAAAGCTGCCGGGAGCGCTGGTGGCGCGCTTCGACGGTGACGAGGAGAAGCAGCTCATATCGACATTGCGCTTTATCTCCTCGGTCACGACGGCAACGGCGAGAAACAGCATGGCTTTGTAAGGGGCGAGGTCTACCCGCAGAAGATGTCCAAACCAAGGCCGCGTGGCCCTGTATCCATTGCCATCACCCCAGCAGATGCGGGGAGAAGGAGATTTGGAGATGGCCAACGGCAAGGACGAAAGTAGTCGCCACACGCGATGGGCACACCTGCGCTTTTCAATCATCGGTCCGCTGCTCGCGGCGCCACCGGCGAGAGGCGAGCTGGCCGGGGAGCTCTCGCGGCTGGCAGCAAAGCAGTGGCAACACCCGGTGACGGGCAAGCCGACGCAATTCGGATTTTCGACGCTGGAGCGCTGGTTGCACATGGCGCGCGGGGAGCGGACAGATCCGGTGACGGTGTTGCGGCGGCGGGTGCGCAAGGACAGTGGGCAGCAGCGGCAGCTTTCCGAGAGACAGCGGGAGGCGCTGTGCGTGCAGTACCGGCAGCACCGGAACTGGAGCTACCAGTTGCACGCGGACAACCTGGCGGCGCTGTGTGCGGGCGACAAGACGCTGGGACCGGCGCCATCGTACGCCACCATCCGGCGCTTCATGAAGGCGCAGGGGCTGGTGCGGGTGCGCGTGAAGTCGGGCACGCCGGGTGCAGAGCGCGCCCAGGCCCGGCTCGATGCGCGCGAGGTGCGCTCGTACGAGGCGGAGTACGTCAATGGTCTGTGGCACTCCGATTTTCACATCGGGCGCCGTGAGATTCTCCTGCCCGACGGGCGCAGGAAGGCACCGCACCTGCTCGGCGTGCTCGACGACCACTCGCGCCTGTGCTGCCACTTGCAGTGGTACCTCGACGAGAATGCCGAGAATTTCGTGCATGGGCTCTGCCAAGCCCTGCAGAAGCGGGGCCTGTGTCGTGCCCTGCTGACCGACAATGGTAAGCCGATGACCGCGACCGAGACCGTGGCGGGGTGCAGGCGGCTGGGCATCGTGACCGACAACACTTTGCCGTACAGCCCCTACCAGAACGCCAAGCAGGAGAACTTCTGGTCGCAAGTCGAAGGCCGATTGATGGCCATGCTGGAAGGCGTGCGCGACCTGACCCTGGCGCTGCTCAACGAGGCGACCCAGGCGTGGGTCGAGATGGAATACAACCGCAAGGTCCACTCCGAAATCGGCGTGGAGCCGATGCGACGCTTTCTCGATGGCAAATCGGTATCGCGGCCTTGTCCCGGTAGCGACGAGCTACGCCTGTGCTTTATGGCCGAGACCACCCGCTCGCAACGTCACAGCGACGGCACGATCAGTCTGGAAGGCATCCGCTTCGAGCTGCCCTCGCGCTACCGGCACCTCGACCGCGTGTCCATCCGCTACGCGGACTGGGATCTGTCGCAGGTGGTGCTGGTGGATTCGCGCACCGACGTCGTGCTGTGCCGTATTTACCCCGTGGACAAGACCAAGAACGCCAACGGACAGAGGCGCAGCCTGGAGGCTATCGCGCAAGCCGATGCCGTGGTGGCCACGGCCACGCCGCCTGCGGGTGAGGCGGGAATGGCGCCGCTTTTGCGAAAACTCGTCGCTGAGTACGCGGCCACCGGACTGCCGCCCGCATATTTGCCCAAGGGCGAGAGCAGTGACGACGAGGGAGGCGACCGATGAACAAAGATCTGCAGGGACTCTTCGGCCTGAAGTGGAATCCCTTTCTGCCCGAGCTGCCCTCCGAGGCGCTCTTTATCTCGCCGCGCATCGAGCACTTCGGCTTTCGCCTCGAAGGCAAGGTGCGCGAGGGCGGCTTCGCCCTCATCACCGGCGCACCTGGTACCGGCAAGTCGGTGTCCCTGCGCATCCTGGCCGAGCGGCTGTCGGGTCTGCGCGACGTCACCGTCGGCGTGGTCAGCCACCCGCAGAGCGGCGTCTCCGACTTCTACCGCGAGTTGGGCGATCTCTTCGGCGTGCCGCTGGCGCAACGCAACCGTTGGGGCAGCTTCAAGTCGCTGCGCGAGAAGTGGCAGGCGCACATCGAGGCCACGCTGATGCGACCAGTGCTACTGGTCGACGAGGCACAGGAGATGAGTGCTCAGGTACTGGGCGAGCTGCGCATCCTGTCCAGCGCGCACTTCGACTCGCGCTGCCTGCTCACCACCGTCTTCTGTGGCGACGCCCGCCTGACCGAGCGCCTTGCCTGCGACGATCTCGTGGCGCTCGGCAGCCGCATCCGTCCACGTCTGGTGCTGGAGCCCGCCGCGCCGGCCGAGCTTTCCGAATTTCTTGGCCACGCCTGCGCCAAGGCTGGCAATCCGCGTCTGCTCACCCAGGAGCTGGTCGCCACCCTGGCCGAGCATGCCGCGGGCAATTACCGCGTCCTGTGCGGCATGGCCGCCGATCTTTTGGCCGCCGGTGCCGAGCGTGAAGCCAAGCAACTCGACGAGAAGCTGTTCTTGGAGATCTTCGCCCCGCCCGAGCGCGTACGCATCAAGCCCGCGCCCGCGGTCAAGGACGCGCACGCTGCGCGCGCCCGCCGATGAGCGAGCTTCTGCCCTTTCGTCCCGCCCACGCGCTCGCCGTCGTGCCCGAGGAGCGCCGCTGGCTGATTGATGGACTATGGGCCGCCCAGGCCGTCGGCATTGTTGGCGGCGAGCCCAAGTGCTGCAAGTCCTTCCTGGCCCTCGACATGGCCGTAGCCGTCGCGGCCGGCGTGCCCTGCCTCGGCCGCTTCCAACCCGTCACGCAAGGCCGTGTCCTGCTCTTCGCCGCCGAGGACGCCTTGCACATCGTACGCCGCCGCCTCGAAGGTATCGCGCTCGCCGCCGGCACCAGCCTCGATGCCCTCGACGTGCAGGTCATCACCGCGCCCGTCCTCCGCCTCGACCTTCCCCAAGACCGCGAGCGCCTCGCGAAAACCGTCGAGCACCTGCGACCGCACCTACTTATCCTCGACCCCTTCGTCCGCCTGCACCGCATCGACGAAAACATTTCCGGCGAGGTCGCCCCGCTGCTCGCCTATCTGCGCGAGTTGCAGCGCCGACTTGCCGTCGCCGTCGTCCTCGTCCACCACGCGCGCAAGGGCGCCTCCAAGGCCAGAGCCGGTCAGGCCCTGCGCGGCTCTTCCGAATTGGGTGCAGATCTTGCTTGC
>PLNW01000022.1 GCA_003142855.1 Myxococcales bacterium | reverse complement strand
CTCGTCCAGGAGTAGCAGCTTAGGGAAGGCGCCGGCCGCTTGAGCGGAGTACTGTGCAACGGCAAGGGCAAGGAGGAGCCGCTCGCCTCCGGAAAGGAAGCTCGGATCAACGGATTCGCCGTCACGCTTGAATACTAGCTTGAGATCACGCTGTGCAGACGCCAGAGTGACGGGCGGACCTTCGATGTGGAAGCCAAAAGGCTGCAGGATCTTGGAGGCAAGCTCCCAGGGCGGCGGCCTGTTGGAGACATCTCGGTCAGCAGTGACGAGATGGAGCAGGGAATTGTCACCCAGCTGAGCTGCGTTCTTCGCAAGCAATTGGTGGTAGTAGGTTCGCAGGTGGGCAAGGCTAACGTGGGCCAGATTGCTGCTGAACGGCTGTGAGGAGTCCTCAGTCGCCGAGGCCACGGCGTAGGTGAGAACATCTTGATCAAGAAGGTCCTCTGGCGATTTCCCGAGAAGTTGTGCAAACTTCAGAAGGGCTGGATTTGGTTGGGGCTTTTGAGGCTGTTGCATGTGCGAGGGCTGCGGTTGTCTCCTTGCGCCCCAGCCCGTCGCCGCGGCGTTCCTGTTG
Source organism: Myxococcales bacterium (assembly GCA_003142855.1). Taxonomy (GTDB): domain Bacteria; phylum Myxococcota_A; class Polyangia; order Fen-1088; family Fen-1088; genus Fen-1137. Next base: position 5,474 of record PLNW01000022.1, on the reverse strand, counting down.
GCCAGCGACTCCAGGGCTTGCGTATACTGGTTCGTTTGCTGGCGAAACTGTGCAAGCAGTTGCTGAGCGTTCCTCTCATGCGACTCGGCCGTCGAGATGGGTGTCGACAGGGCGATGCTGGGTGTAAGCGTCGCTACGTACAGTATCTCCTTCGGGGGCACTATCTGGCCGTTCATCGAGACTTCAACGTTGCCCCTACTCATCGCCAGGAGCAGCTGGGTCTTACCGCTCCCGTTTAGCCCGGTCAGTATGCTCATGTCGGGCAGTTCGACCGAAGGCATTCGGTCGAATGGCCCGAACTTACTCTTCATCTTGATGGTGAGGGGCATGTATCTACCTGCGGAGAGGGCTCGCAGCCCGCCAGTAGTGTAGTTCCTAGCTCGGATCGAGCGCAAGGGGGTTGGCGGCCCGCAAGCCGGTCTGCCCAACGCCTTGGCGTTCACCCGCGAGCGGCCGTCCGCGGCCGATCGTCGGGTGCAACGCCTTGTTCGGCGGCGCCATGAACGAGCGCCAGCGGCATCGCCAACCGACGGTCGTCGGCGGTGACGTCGCTCGGGCCGAGTCGGTCGCTACGCATAAACGTCAACACAGCTTGGCGGCAGCCGTAGAGAATCGGCGGCACTATGGACTCCTGTAGACCATGTCGGGAGACCCAAACACGAACAGTTGCTTCTCGGTGACAAGCGCCTCGCGAAGCGCATCAGGACCGCGAGCATCGAGGTCGAGTTTGGTCTTGTCGTAATCCACACCAATCCCCGTGGGAACATTCACAACCGCGAATCGAATGATCGTGGAAGCCAGGGTCCTCGCCAGTAGGTCAACGGCAGCGACGTACTCGGCTACGTGTTCACTCCCGAAGAGGACGTGAACGACATGTGGTGTTGCTGCTCTGTTGTGAGCCGCGACATGACAGGCGGATGCCGTGCGGTGAACCATCTGGTAGACCAGATCCCTACAAGCCAGCGGGGTTAGAGTTGATCCGATGCAGCACGAAAGCCAGTGGTGAAGCACTCGCCGCTTGTTATCGCTCCCTGGGGATCCAAGCCACTTGCCTACCGTCGCGTATAATTTCTCGCTGTGTTTGGCCTCGATGGCGACCACATGGCCGTCGAGTTTCAGCAGGACATCCGTGTATGACGATTTTCCGCGGCCGCCGCAGGAGGTGCAGTGTGGTGAGACTGCGTACTCGACCCAAGCATCCCCCTCCGCCAGATCTTCCAATCCGAGGCAATTTTCAAGGCCACGGACGCGGGCTTCATCCCGCCACCATGCCAGGAGTGGAACGGTGGATCGGGTCAGTCTTTCAAATTCACGATCCGGCATCGCATCGACCAAAGCATCGAAGGATGTCAGCTCCACGGGTCGCCCAAAGTGCAGGACCATCATTTCAGTCCCAGGTCGACCGCACCTTCCAGCTTCCAGGAACTCTCTCCTTTGCGATACGAGAGTCCGATGCGGCCGGCGAAGTTCCCAGCCTTGTAGGATGCGATCGCCTTCGCTTGGTCCTTCTCGTAGGCGTCCACCTCGACGCTCTCCACCTTGAAATCGCCGACGTTCATGAGCCCACCCAAGCGGCCCTCGATACGATTGCGTGCGTCTCGCAGGACCTGGCCCTCGGGTGGACGCGACCCGACCCTGTCGCATGTCGAAGCGAGCACGAGAACGACGCAGAGTAGTCCGAAGACTGAGGGGATACGCATGCAGTTAACAATATTGCTGAAGCCCAGATGCCACAAGCCCAGATGCGACAGCCAGGCGGACAGAGGCGAGAGCCCGGAGCCTTCTCCTCCGGGGCCGGCCGACCAGGGCCGCGTGAGCTGCGGCGAGGAACATGACGGCGGCCACGGCAGCTACGCCAAGAAATGAATTCTTCGCCACGGCATTCGCACGCCTTCTCAGCCTTGCGCGAAGACATCACCGTTGGGGCCGTGGATGACCCATCGGTGCCCGAACGGTCGAGCCCATTTCTCGACCTCTGCCATCGCTTCCGCTGCCGTCTGGTAGTTTCCTTGGAGCGCCCCGTCGATTGTAAGTCTATACATGTCTCGACCCTCCTGACCAATCTTATGCTCCAGGTGCCTTGACAGTCAATTGAGCCAGACAGACGAACCGTCACTTAGGACGCAATCCACCGATCTCCAAAGCGATCCCGGAATTCATCGATGATTTCCTCGAACCTCGTAAATCCTTCGCCGCGCATCTGGCGCGCAAACTCCACGCTCCTATCGGTACCAACTATCGCGGACCAGTAGTAGCTGACGATGCCGGCTGGATCACGCTCCTCCAACCTCATGATTGTGTGGCGAACGCCCTGCTTCAGGCTGTTCGAGGCCGTCGCGGACGACAGGATGGGGTCAAACACGTGCTCATGTAGGAAGGCGAGAATCTCGGTCTTCTTCCGCTTCTCTTTGTCTGCTGGTGTATCCATGGCACTCTTTGTCCGCCGAACGCCTTGCCGTTAAGCTGCGGGCGGCCGTCCTCGGCCGACCGTCAGCTTCAACGGCTTGTTCGGCAGCCCACCGCGCGCCATCGAGGTGTGCTGGACTTCTGTTCAGTGTCGTGTTAGAAAGCGTGGCGTCTATGTTGAACCTCGGTCCGCTGTTCGAGAGATCAGACCAAGCCATATCTCCCACGTCTCCTGAGAGGCGCATCGGGAAAGGTCCAGCTCCGCCACCGCATACACCGACAAGCGCTGTTCCCCATGGACTTCTCCAGCGGATCGGGGATGACCGACGACGATCGTGCGCAGAAACAGCCCAGCGGATCGCGGATGCGTTGATTCCGATCATCGGTTCACCATTCTACAGCAGAGAAGGTGTCCTTCTCTATCATGACGACTGCCAACGCGTGCTTGCTGCCCTGGCACAGGCGCAGGTGACCGCCCATCTGACCCTTACATCGCCGCCATACAACATAGGTAAGGAGTACGAGAGCAGCCTTCCATTGGCGGACTACCTGGACTGGTGTGCTCGGTGGATGTCCTTGGCCTTCGATGTCACCTCGCCACGGGGGGCCTTCTGGTTGAACGTCGGATACCTCGCAGTTGAAGGGAAGGGCAAGGCGGTGCCCATCGCGTATCTGTTGTGGGATCGGTCGCAATTCCACCTTCAACAGGAAATCGTATGGAACTATGGCGCTGGGGTAACTACGAAACGGGCATTCGCCCCACGGAACGAAAAGTGGCTCTTCTATACGAAGAATGCCGAGGACTTCGTGTTCAACCTGGACGATGTCCGGGATCCAAACGTTAAGTACCCAAACCAGAAAAAGAACGGCAAGTTCCGCTGCAACCCTCTCGGCAAGAATCCGTCGGATGTGTGGCAATTCCCCAAGGTGACTAGTGGGTTTCAAAGAAGCTCGCGAGAAAGGACTGAACACCCAGCTCAGTTCCCGTTGGGTGTAGTGGATCGAATAGTCAAGGTCAGTTCAAATTACGGTGACCTCGTAATGGATCCATTCTCAGGCTCTGGCTCTACCGGCATCGCAGCAATAGGCAACGGAAGGGTTTACCTAGGGGTGGAACTCCGGGAGGACTACTGCCGCGCCAGTGCTGCCCGATTTGATAGTTTCCTAAGGCTCAGGAATACCTCGGCAGAACAGGAGGAGTTCGCGCTAGTCTGACGCGATCTTGTAGAGCTGGCGTAACTTGAAGTTGTAGGCCTCCGGCCGTAGTCGTGCAGATTGGCCAGTGGCCGCGGCTTGGGCGATCCAGTCTGTGTGATCGAGCCAACCAAAGCGTATGACGGTCACGAGCGGTCTGCGTTTGGCAGAGAACTTCTGGAAGTTGACGGTCAGGAAATACCCAGACTTTCCCTTCCGCCCGACCTCACCCTCCTTCGTCGGCTGCCCGTAGCTTCGGTTTCCAAAGACCTGATCAGAATGTGATGACGTCTTGATCTCGACCGAGTAGCGAGGGTCCGGCTCGTAGACCAAATCCTTCTCGGCCTTGAGCTTCTGGCGCCGCCACTTCTTCGGATACCGACGAGCGAACTCAAGCGGGATGAGTTCATGAAGCAGGAAGCCCATGATTTGGGGTTGGGGCTCGATGTCCGTACCTATCTTGAAACCAAGTCGACCGATCCTCGTCTCGAAGATCCCTTCCCACGCGGAGAGGACCACCTCTACAATTTCCGCATCCTTCAGCGGGTGTTCAGCCAGCAAACGGTCGGTCACCGCCCCCCAACGTTCCTCGGGCTCCTTGGCGTAGGGAGGCGTCATCTGTCGATGCCCTTCACCAGAACCGAGAGAGGGACAGCAAGAGCGCGCGAGATCTGCTCGAGATTACGAATCGTCGGATTCCGTTCACCGCGCTCTATTCCCCCGACGTACGTGCGATGCAGACCGGCACGCTCGGCGAGGCCCTCCTGCGACAGGCCACGCTCCGCGCGGAGCGATCTTATTCGCTGGCCAAGGGAACGAAGGAGCGCTCTAGCCACCCCTATAGAAAGCGGCAATGCCGACTATGCGTCTACAGACTATAAGTAGCATCTGCGAGGCACAGCCGGTCTGCCGAACGGTTTGCCGTTCAGCGGCGAAGCCGTGAACTGCTGGTCGATAATACACCGACGCCCGGAGCCCTGCTGAGCCTCTAGGTTCTGAGAGGATTTCCGCGGCTTCGGCCGCTGCAACGGCGGGTTGGACAACGGGACCGCCCTATCAAGCTTCGCCGGCCGCCGGGGCCAAGTTGCATCCGCGCCACAGCCGCATCACCGTCGAAGAGCTGAACGAGTTCGTCGAGGAGCCTTGATCGTGGCCCAGGTCCGGCTTTGTCGCGCCGGCCAGCGCGTTTACGCGGAAACGCGAACACCAGATCGGCTGGCCGAGGGATGACCGCCGATGCAACCCTGCGCCGGTCGCGGCCAGCGCACGGCCTGCCCCACCGAAGTCGATGCGGCGGAGTCGTTGCTCCTTCTCGGCAATTCCGGCGATCGATGCCTGCCGCCCTCGGTGCAGAAGCAAGACGGCCGCCGCAACAAACCGCAGAGATCGCCGGCGGGCAAAAACACAATTGCAGCCGAGAGACGATGGCCTTCGCCGCCAGAACCCCATCCACCCCAAGTCGCGGCCCCGATTGTCCAACGATCTATTAGCCTGCAGAGAATACCCCAAATATCCCTGCGAGCGTTGCGCAAGCTGCTGGGTGCGGACGAGGGACCACTGCCCGTGATTCCGCGGCGTTCGGCTTGTGGGGGCCTGGCGGCCGGCGACTGACGCCCCGGATCAGCCTGCGGGGCTGCTTGATAAGACGATAAGCAAACACTGCAAGGCCGCTGGATATCAGCGGTCGAGGGGGCTGCGCACGCCGCAGGCCCCGCGGTTGAGGACGTGGGTGTAGATCATGGTGGTGCTCACGTCCCGGTGGCCGAGCAGTTCTTGGATGGTGCGGATGTCGTAGCCATCTTCCAGCATGTGGGTCGCAAAGGAGTGCCTCTTATGCCGAGCTCGGCATAATCGCCATTATGCCGAGTCCCCGG
>PLNW01000087.1 GCA_003142855.1 Myxococcales bacterium | reverse complement strand
CTTTTTGAATCAGTAGTGTTAATGGCGCCACGCCGGAAATATCCGCCGCAATGGGCAGTTCGCGAGCGCTGGTGGCGGCGGAACTGGTCTTCTCTTTCCTAACCGTGGCACTGCTTGTCGTTTTGTTCTTCTCGGTCAAGAGAGACAGGGAGAATCAAGAATTGGCGAGTTCCATTCAGGATTTGAAGAAGGCTGGCGCCAGTGTGGAAGCCATCCTCGCAAAGGAGTACAAAATGACAGCCGAGGAGGCTATCCGCGAGGTGCAACAGATGGCAGGCAACCTTATGAATATCATTACCTGGCTTTCCGGGCACCTTTGAGTATTGCAGTGCCAAGAAGCGCAGACCAGTTGATGGTGAAGCCTCCAGCCGCGAAATGCGGATCCGCGATCATTCGCCGAGGTATTCGATCTTGCGGTCCGAACGCCAGAAACACAGGGAGACATGTATGAGCGATCAGATACTCCTGCCAAAGGGCGCAGGGCTGACTATCTACGAAGCCGAGGCGACTGTCAGAAGGTACCTTATCGACCAAGCAGCGGCAGTGGAGCTGTACGATCGCACGAATCCGGGACCACACGACGAGGTGACACCAACTGATCTTCTGGCGTTGAATGCCCTGAACGCCTTTGTCCGAACAGCACCCATGGAGCCAATGGCGGCTCTCTGGAGCCGAAGGAGCGCCATCCATGATCTCATCCGTCGCGTTGGCCTGACCCACGCCGATGTCACCAGTTTGAACGATGATGAGGTTGGCTCCGAGATCGACAAGATATCCCAGGTTCTGGCTCTCATCGAAGTGACGCCCGGATGGGGTGGGGGCGGTACCCGAACTGCGAAACTGCTCCACCGGCTCCGTCCGGGGCTGGTGCCCATCTGGGACGAACTCGTCGGGGAATGGTACGGCGGTCCGGCTCAGCCCTGGCCCGAGTACCTTCAGGCCGTGTTCACGGATGTGCGGCGCCCGGCCACCAAAGCTGCGCTCTCTGCCATCCAGGGGCGCTGCTGTCCGTTCCTGACCGCCCTGCGAGTCTGGGACGTCCTCCTGTGGAAAACAAGGTACGACGCCGGCCGTCGATGATTCAGCCGACATTGTATCCTGACGGCCCATGGTCGTGCATCACTCAAGGGAGGATCTCGCCACCCTGCAGAGCGAGATCGTCGCGCGTCTCCAGCAAGCCGGCGCCTCTGTGGTCGGCTTCGCGGATCTCTCGCCTTTGCCGGAACGAGCCACCGGGGGTCTGAAGTCTGCGATCTCTGTTGGCATCGCCCTCAACCCCAAGGTCGTCGCTGGCCTTGCTGCTGGCCCCACGACCCGGTACCACGCGGAGTATGACCGTGTGAACGGCGCCCTCGCGCAGGTAACCGCGTTGGCGGCGGACATGCTCCGTGAACGGAGATTTGTGGCGACACGTGGGCCGGCTACAGTGAGGACGGCGGACGGCGGCAGGGACACGACACCTCTGCCCCACAAGACAGTCGCAACCCGCGCTGGTCTGGGTTGGATCGGCCACTGTGCGCTCCTGGTCACCCCTGCATTTGGCCCCGCCCTGCGCATCAGCAGCGTGCTCACAGACGCTCCCCTCACCCACGCGGTGCCTGTCGAGCGATCACGCTGTGGGACCTGCCAACGTTGCGTGGATGCCTGTCCCGCTGGCGCGGTGAGGGGGCGTCTCTGGACAGCCGGAATTCCGCGCGACCAAATCTACGACGCCGCTGCCTGCCGCAAGAAAGCCTCTGAGCTGGCCGCCGCACAGGGCATTGAAGAGACCATTTGCGGCATCTGCATCTTCGCGTGCCCCTGGACACAGCGGTACCTACGACGCAGCGGGGTGGCTCCCCGGGTTTCACGCTGAGTCGGATGCCGCCGCTTGGGCGGTCACCTTGCCTTGGCCGAATAGGCTGCCCGACCAGATCCCCGCAATTCGCGACCCCGCCGCCAAGGCCCCGGCCGCGCGGTCCGGCGAGCGGGTCGCCGCCGCGATCAGGGGCGCCAACAAGGCGGAGGTCGATCAGATCCTGGACAGCCTGGCCGCGCCACCGAAACCACCGGGAACATCGTCCGGATCGTCCGGATCGTCCGACGGCCTGGATTCATGGGCCTTTTTGTCGGACGGTCACACTGGACGGTCGGGGTATCCATGTCGCCGACCGTCCGACGACACGAGAGGCGACTCACGTTCGGAGACCGATAGCTGTCGGACGGTTCGGGCGGTTCGGACGGTCATGCCGCCAGTTTGGTTGAGGGTTCTTGCTGACTCGCGCCAAAACACTAGGGGCAGTACGCCACTTAGCATTGGCCAGCGACTCACCATGGGCACAGAGATCGATGGGTTTGGAGGGGTACTCAGCATGGGCGTTACGGACGCGACGAGTTGTAGAATTCTTGGCCAAGTTTACCTACTGGAGGACGCCGAGGACGTGGCCGACACACGGGGCCAGCTCGCGGCATGGAGGCAGGCGAACGGCTGGACGTAGCCGACCATGGGTGCCTAGCGCCGGTGGCCACCAACGCGACGTGATCGACGTGAAGAGGGCTGAGGCCTAGCACCAGCGCCGATCCGGCAGCCGATCCGGCAACCCCGATCCGGCAACCCTTGGGGAAAACTGCGCACCCGGGTAGGATGCTTTTCCAGGGATCATATGACGTCCAACGAACCATCTGAGGACCAGGTTGGCGACGACGCCAGCGAGCACTCCGAGGTCCGGGTTGGCGGCGACACCATCATGTATGACGTGGAACGCAGCCGCCAGCTCAATAGGCCGGTAGTCGGCGTCGACCAGGACATGATGGTGCTGGTTACCGCGCCACCAAATACGACGACGGAGAGACTGGCCCGTTTCGTGCGTACCCAGGCGCCATGGATCCTGGAACGACGGCGCCATTTTGCGCTGCATGGGCCGTACGCGGCGCCACACGACTTCGTGGACGGCGAGACCTTCTTCTATCTCGGTCGCCAATATCGGCTGCGGATCGTCGTGTGTCAGGAAATGAGGGCGGTCCTCTCGGGTCGCCAGTTGGTGGCGGCTGTGCGTGACTCAAAACCGTCATATGTGCGGTCGCCTCTCGTGACCTGGTATTGGCGACGCGCCGCCCAGAGGTTGCCCGAACGAACCGCGATCTTGGCGAAGAAGATGGGCATGCCTGCCCCGCCTATTCTGGTCTGCCGCCACCGTCGTGAATTTGGAACCTGCGATGGCCAAGGCAATCTCCGCCTCGACTGGCGGATCATTCAAGCCCCGATGCGCTTGGTGGACTACGTGGTGGCGCATGAGTTGGTCCACCTAGGGCGAAGACAGCACCGAAAACACCCCCCCCGCATTCTGGGCCGTGCTGGGCAGGTTGATGCCGGACTATGAGGCGCGGCGGGAGGAGTTGCGGCTGATCAGCGCGAGATTGGAATGGGGGGACCCCGTCCCGGCGACCAGCGCCAAGTCTTATTGATAGAGCAGGTTTATGGGAGGTTGAATCGTGAGCATGTCGAACAAGCCATTTGTTGCAGACAAGCTCCAGCGCAGGGAAGCCCTTTGAGAAGACTGTGCCCATGAACTACGTCCTACGCTGTGTAGTCTTCGCCGCAGTCTACCTGAGCGCCGGCCGCCTCACTGCCGGACGCTGGCTCTGGCTTGGGGGCCTTCTCTACACGCTGTTCTTTGTCGGCAGCATGGCGGCACAGTTCATCCTGCTTGCCCTTCGGAACCCGGCCCTGCTCCGGGAGCGGACGGCAATGGCCGGCAACGCGAAGCACTGGGACCAGCTGCTCATGCCACTCACCGTCGTGGTCCTCCCGCTCGTCGCGCTCATCGTCGCGGGACTCGACACACGCTTTGGCTGGACCGAGCCGTTGCCACCGATCGTCCAGTGGATCGCCGCCGCACTCGGCATCGGCGCATACTCGCTGACACTGTTTTCGATGGTGTCGAACCCGTTCTTCTCCAACGTCGTGCGAATCCAGCTCGATCGCGGCCACCAAGTCCACACCAAAGGCCCGTATGCGCACGTCCGACACCCGGGGTATGTCAGCATGATCGGGTTCTTCGCCGCCGTCCCCTTCCTCCTCGGTTCCTGGGCGAGCCTGATTCCCATCGCGGCCACCGTCGCACTCCACGTCCTGCGCACCGCCCTCGAAGACCGCACGCTCCTCGCCGAGCTTCCTGGCTACCGCGACTATGCGGCACGGGTCCGGTATCGTCTCATGCCAGGGATTTGGTGACCGGCCGAGATCGCACCGATGTACGATCTCCATTTCTTCACGCTCTTGGTGCCCGTCCCGGACGCCGTAGTCAGCGACGAGCGGCTCTCCCAAGTTCACGGATGTGATTCGCGACTTCCTCTGCATATGTCAGCTTCTCGACCTTGAACCCACTCGGAGGAGATTCATACGGAAGGCGTTTCGCGACCCACTTTGTAAGGACCTGGTCGGCGCATCCCTGTAACAGCTCCGAATCGTGGTAGGGGAAAATCGCGCAGTCCTCTGGTGCGAACCAGTCCTCCGGGTTCACCATCTTCGCTCGGTCGACTGCCGAGTTGAACAACTCCTCCTCGGTAGCATGCAAGTCCAGTCCCCGTTCACCTCGTTCCGTACTGGCCAGTGACACCTGCAAATTCCAGAAGCAATGGGCGAACTCGTGAAGTAACAAGCCACGGAGCGCGTCCACCTCTGCAAAGAGAACCGGAGCGCCCGCAAGCTGCACCCCGAAGTGAGTCCGACCATCGACGACGACAACGCCAGCCTTCCCAGAGATGCACCTGCTAAGGTCAGGTGGCACCCACGCGACGTCGAAAATCTCCACGGGCGGCATGAAGGGAACCTTCGCCCGCTCTGCAATCGCGGCTCTGATGTCGGCAATCTCGTCCCGTTTCTTCCTGAGGCCTATGCGAATGTCGATGGACAGCTTCTTCCATCGCAAGGGATGCTGCCGCAAGAACACCTGGTCGCGGACCGGGGTCATGACTCTGCCACCCGCGACCGCACCAGTCTCAAATCTCTACTTCGCCCTCTTGAGCGACTGCGCGAGCTTCACGGCCTCGGCGACGCTCTTCTCCGCTGCGGTCCGTTTCACCCTTGCCCGGTCCGCGCCTTTGAGCGATTTCAAGGCACCCAGGTACTGCCCTTGAAGCTTCCGCGCCCTCGCGACCTTCGGCGTGGCCTTCTTCATCTTCTTGGGCGTCACCGGCCTGGCTCCTGGCGCCCGGGTGACCGTGCCCTCGCGCCGCGCCTCCCGGTACTTCCTGATCTTGGACTTGGCCACCTTCTTGTGCTCCTTGCAGACCATCCCAAACACTGGGGCGGCCGGGTTCGTGCAGCCGGGCACGGGGCATAGCTGTTTCTTCAGTGCTGGCGCGGACGCGGCGGCGAAATGTGCCGTGGTCGCCAGGTGCTTCGGTGGCCGACCCGGTCCGCGCTTCTGTGGAACGCCAAAGGCACCGGCGAGGGCAGCCTGGATGCGTTCAGCTACGGCTGCTTCCACTGTGGCCACGAGCTGGTTGGTGAAGGCTGCGATCAGAGCGGTGATGTTCGGGTCAGTATTGGGCATTGGTTCTCCATTGTGTTTGGGGACGGCCAAACCTATGGGGCAAATGGGAGAATGGCAACCAGATTGAAAACCCTCTCGCCCTTGAGCGCCGCCTACTTGCCGAGGCCGATCTGCTTCATGAACTCCTGGTTGTCCCAGAACAGGTATTCCTCGTCCATTGCGCCGTTCTTCCAATGACCGATAGTCGCCATCTGGATCTTGTAGGCCTTGCCGGTCGGCCGGATGGGCTTGGCTTTGCCGGTGGGCATCGGCTGCGTGAAGGTGCCTTCCATGACGCCAATGACTGCCGTCCACTCGCGCTGTCCGAGCTTCACGGGGTGCTCCTTGATCCGGGTGTCGGGCGCCCACACAAACATCACCTTCAGATCCTCAATGTGCTTGTCGAGGCCCTGGGTCGTGTGTCCGTCGGGCCAGTGGACAGTAACGTTGTTCGAGTGGCTGCGGTGAAGCTCGGACCATTTCTCTCCCGAGAACACATTGTAGTCGAAGTCATCGAAGGTCTTGAGGTGACCGCTGACCAGCTTCTGCTCCGCCTCGTGCTGCGCGGCCATTTCCCTCATTGCACAGCCAAAGAGCTGCGCGAGCGGGTGAACGGTGGACGACGCTCGACAGAGGCATCAGCTGCGAACGAGCTGGCCAAGCCTGCCTAAAACGGGACGGTCAACAGACCTGTCTCGGGGGCTCAGTACTGACCCCACTCACCGAATCGCATCCGCAAAATGTCTGGTAGAAGAGACCACGCAAACCACATCCGCCTACATGCCCCCAAATATCCCTATACTTAAGGCAACATCACGTAATACCCAAGGCAACATCACGTACAAATTTTAGCGCGCCTTGTGCTAAAAGACCCTTCGCAATTGCAATGGTTTGGTGGCACCCAATCTGGAGGATTGAAATGTCCGCATCTCGTGTTCTTGTCTTGGTGGTCGTTTCGGTGTGGCTTGCAGCTGGCTGCAGTTCGGCGAAGAAGATCGACGTCGGCGGCACATGCATCCTCAACAGTGACTGCACCGGCTCGCTGGTGTGCACCTCGGGTCTGTGCCACACCGCCTGCCGCGTATCGACCGACTGCCCCGCCGGCCAGAGCTGCATGAAGACGAGCGACTCAGCTATATGTGTGTTGCCTGCCGAGGTCACTTGCTCTGCAACATCATCGTGCAAGAACGGCCTTTCGTGCGCGCCTGACCAGCACTGCCGGACCGGCTGTATATCCGCCACCAACTGCACCACCAACCAAGTCTGCGCGAGCAACTTCTGCGTTGACCCGAACGATCCCGATCTCGTGAACGGCCAGATTCCACCGACGGCAGCCCCGGATGCAGGAACCTACGATGCCTTTTCGCCTGACTTGCCGGCCGTTTCGCCCGCTGATGCGGCGCCGGCACTCAGCGGTCCCGAAGCCGGCGTGACCTACGATGCTTCTTTGGATGCCCCAGCTGGCCCGGATGCTCCGGCAGCGCTTCTCGACGCCGAGCCTGACCTCGCGCCCGACCTTGCTCTGCCGGGTCCCGAGGCCGGTCTAGCTTGCACCAATGCCTGCAGCGACGGCCTCTTGTGTACCACGGATACATGCGTCACCGGAGTCTGCAAGAGCACGTTGAATCCCGGCTACTGCGTAATCGGCAACGTCTGCTACATGGATGGCGCCCCCAGTCCGACCGATCCCTGCCAGGCTTGCACCATAGCCACCTCCACCTCGCTCTGGACGCCCGAGCCTGAGGGCGCGCCCTGTGGGACCGGGAAATCCTGTCAGTCGCATGTTTGCACCGCCTGCGGCGCTGTTGGGCAGGCCTGCTGTGGCACAGCTACACCAGGAACCTGTGTCGTGGGAGCCGCCTGCAACGCCAGTACGAACCAGTGCCAGGCCGACAAGGCCATTGGCCTGTCGGGCGGTGGTCAGACCTTCTGCGCTGTCTTTCAGTCGGGCCACGTGCGCTGCTGGGGCGCATCCGGGACCGAGCTTGGCATCAGCGGCACCGCGGGCTCGAATGTCGCCTTGCCGCCTGTGGTCGGCCTCGATGATGCCGTACAAGTTTCAGTCGGCTACCAAGGGACGTGCGCCGTACGTGCCACGGGCGCCGTGATCTGCTGGGGCAATCCGTTTGGCACAGCGACCACGTATACTCCCGTAGCGGTCGCCGGGATCAGCAACGCAACACAGGTCTCGGTAGGCTACGCACACGCGTGCGTCCGGACTGCGGATAGCAAAATCCTGTGCTGGGGCAAGAACAGCAATGGCCAATTTGGCAACGGAACGACAAGCGCCACCAATTCGACAACGCCAATTCAGATGTCGAACGTCGCTGCCCCCCAAAAAGTCGCTGCCTGTGGCGACGCCACGTGCGTGCTAAGCACCAGCGGCCAGATTGCATGTACCGGCCAGGCCTACGTAAACGGACAAACGACGGACGTCTCGACCGCGGTAAACGTGGCCAACGTATCGAATGCGACCGACCTGTCTTGTTCGGGGGGCTACATTTCTGGGGGATACTTTTGCGCTGTAGGCCAGGCTGGCACGCTCTCATGCTGGGGGTACGATCTTGAGGGGAACACCTACACACCGAGCACCGTGGCCAGCCTGGGACAGGTCTTGGCAGCTGTAGGGGAGGCGATATACGGACACTTGTTCTACCTGGCGATCCAGCAGGATCACTCGCTCTGGGCGCTCGGTGCCAACAGCTTCGGTCAACTTGGAGACGGGACATTTGCCGTGGCGACTTACCGTACAAGCCCGCAACTGGCCCATGTCAGCCCGGCGCCCAGTGGCGTCGTCGCGGTGGCTACAACTGGTAGTTTGAATGGTATGTCCTCATGTCTCCTCCGCGACGATGGGAGCGTGAGCTGCGCAGGCAGTGCCGCTTGTCTTGGCGATGGCCAATCCCAACTCGCGGCCAATCGCACGCCTTTTGTGCCTGTGGTCGGAATCCTTCCAGTCGCGAGCGAGGACGGCCAGTGTTACGACGGTGTCGACAACGATGGCAACGGCAAGACCGACCTCGACGATCCAGCCTGTGCGCAGGACCTGGGCTCGGCCACGGGCAAAAACGTCGCCACGCTTTTGTTTGCCGGCATATTCGGCAACTACCTTGGCGAGAGCTGCAACGTCAAGGGCTCTAGCAGCGGCAACTTCGGCGGCCCCGAAGCTGTGCTGGTCTGGACCGCGCCCACCGGTGGCACCTATCAGTTCGACACCAGCGGCAGTTCCTTCGACACGGTCCTGGCCGCCTACAAAGGCAACCCTCAGACCGCAGCCGAGCTAGCCTGTAACGATGACGGCGCCACTCTGTTGAACGGCGCTTCTGCTATCCAGGTCCAGGTGGTCACCGGCGACAAGCTCACCCTCGTCGTGGACAGCAAGGCAGCCCCGCTCGCAACTGACTCCTTCACCCTCAACATCACCAAGCAGTAGTCGAGAACTCAAAGGTGCGGTCGGGTCGGGGACCAACGCGGCGGCGTGCAGGAGGAGCCGATCTGGTGTGGCAGGTTGGCCGAACACAACCACGTCGCTCACGCCGGTCCCGCTACTTTTTCCCAAACCCGCGCGTGAGTATGGACGAGAACTTCTTCCGGATGTGGTGGTCGTAGTATCGCTTGGTGACGGCCGGGCTCGAATGGCCCACGGACGCACTCACCTCGTCGAGTGACGCTCCTTCTTCGAGCTTCCGCGTGATGTTGCTGTGCCGGGTGGCCTGGTACCAGGTCATCTCGACCTTCTCGCCATCCAGGTTTTCCTCGACGCACTTCTTGTTGTGTGTCGTCTTGGCCTCGTCCCAGCAGGCCTCGACGAACTCCTTTCTGTAGCCGTTCCAGCCGAGCCGACGTGGGCTATTTCGGACGGTGGGGCAGGGAAACACGAGGTCCTCCGATTGTGCGCCCTGGAGGAGACGACGCTTGAGCCACGGGCCGAGAATCTCATCGTAGTCCTCAGGCGCGGGAGCCCACTTCATCTTGCCAGTGCAGTGCTTGTCCTCTTTGAGCGGCCCGTCGTAGGAGTATCGAACCCGAATGGCGCCATCCTTGAGATAGTCCAGGTCAGACATCCGGAGACCGGCAAGTTCGCCGGTTCGCAATCCGGAACGGTTGCCCAGATAGAACATGAGGTTGATGGGTTCCGGGAGGAGGACCATGAGCTTCTGCGCGACGGCTTCATCCTTGAACCACGGGGTGTCTCGCTTCTGAGTCGGTTGAGGCCGCTTGCCCATCGGGATCATGCGCACGGGGTTGACGGTGGCGTGCCTATGCTCGACGGCCCAGGACAGGAAACGGGACAACAGGTTCAGGTTGTGTCGAATCGAGCCAGGCCCCAGCTTGGTGGTCTTGGGTTGCTGTTCGAGCCACTTCATGACGACGTCGATGTCTTGGATCTCGTCCATCGTCTTGTTTGCGAAGGCCGGTCGGACGTGGCGCACGAAGCGGGTACGGTCGTCTTGGGCGTTTCGGTTGGTCAGGCCGGCCAGCCATTCCTTCATCAGGCCGCCGCAGGTCGGGACTCTTTTCAGGGGTTTCATCCCGACCTGCCCCTGGGACACGCGCAGCTCACTGCCGGCCAGGAGCGGCTGGGCCTCGGCCTTGGTCCTAGCGCCCTTGAGCAAGCGCATCTTGCGCCTGCCGTCGATATCCACGTAGCGGCCGTAGAATCTCGGGTTGTCCCGAGTGCCTCGCCGGACGATGTCGCCCATGCTGGACCTCCAGATCTTAGGGTAGCACAAATTGGATACAGGTTGGATACAGCTCCCGCCCCTTGCTCGGCCCTGGCCAGGTCATCATGGCGACCAAATACCCTAAATACACAAAACCCCTCAGGATTTCTCCCGAGGGGTCTTGCGGGGTGGACGGGACTTGAACAGGAACTTGGCCAAAACCAAAACCCGAGCAGAGACGCGGACTTGGCACCTATCTCTCGGGAATGACTAAGTTTTCCTGTTTCCGTCCAGTCCTCTGCCTTCCCCCAGATTCCCCTAGCTTTCCCTCCGTTTACGGCAACCTGACGGCAACGGAAATGGCTCCGACGAGCTTCATGCCGGTGGACGATACCGCAGCCAAATCTTCACGTCATGGCAGGGCACAGATCGTTGGGCTGCGCACCCGACCTCCCACCCGAAAAGCATCAACATGCCCTCCGATGGCGCACGTGAAGAGTCTATCCCAGCATCCTTGACCCGCGTGCACACCGCCGTGCTGAAGTCCGGTATCCAGCCCAGCCCCGAGTTTGCGAAGAAGGGCCTCGCCAGCTACTCGGTGAACGTCGGGACGAAATGCGGTCACGACTGCACCTACTGCTCCACCGGCACCATGCTGCGCATGCACCCCTCGTTCAAGGAGGCTGGCGAGAAGCCATTCGATCTGGGCTACGCCATCGTGGACCCCAGCATGCCCGACCGAGTAGCCATCGACGCGGCAAACATCAGGCCGGAAAAGCGCGGCCTCGTGCAGCTCTGCACCACCACCGATGCCTGGGCTCCAGAGGCGCAAAAGCATGACCTCGGTCGAAAATGCCTCGAAGCCATCCTCGGCCAGCCAGGCTGGTCGGTTCGCATCCTCACCAAGAACGCGGCGGTGACAAAGGACTTCGACCTGCTAGCTCAACATCGTGACCGCGTTCTCGTCGGCATCTCCCTGACCGCGCCGCCGCGCAAGGCAAGAACCATGATGGTGGTGGAGCCAAACGCTTCCACCATCCAAGAGCGCGTCGCACCGTTCAAGAAGGCGCACAAGCTCGGCCTGCGTACCTACGCCATGCTCTGCCCCTTGCTTCCTGGCGTGGCGGATGATCTGGAATCCATAGAGGAGCTGGTGGAAATCGGGATGGCTGCCGGTGCCGGGGAGTTCTTTGCCGAGCCGGTGAATGCGCGTGGAAGGGCCCTCACCAATACCACCCATGCCCTGCGGCGGGCTGGCTACGACGCCGAGACACCGGCGGTGGACAAGATACGGAACAAGGTTGCCTGGTCAGCCTACGTCGTGCGCTTGGTCGCCAATCTGCAGGAGGTTCTGCGACGGCACCACGCCCTCGACAAGCTCAGGTTCCTGCTCTACGGGAAGAGTCTTACGGCGAATGACGCTGACCATATTCGGCGATCTCGCCCCCCTCGGACGCAGGTCGCGAAGATCTCGACATCAACTGAGCGCGGTTGCGGGGAATCCCGAGCCCCGGCCGAGACCGGTGATCGCGATGAGCGCGATCGCGTCCCGGAACTTCCAGCATGCGCCGTCAGCGGATGTTCTCCTCCCAGCGGGACCACCCGCTGCCAGGGAATCGCGGAGTTGACGTCGCGTTCTCTATGCGGGAAGCGTGTCTCTTATGCTTGACAGGCATCGGCGATTGCGCTAAACGACTCTCATGCTGGTTCGATCCGGCGCAAACCACGGCGAGAGAAAGGATTTCAATCGATGAAGAAGTTGGCTTCGGTTCTAGTGTTGGGACTGGCAGTTTCTGGTATCGGTGGCTGCGGCGATGATGCGCCCGTGCCCAGACCCGAAGCCGGGGTTGGTGATGGCGGCACCAAGGTGGGCGACGGAGGCGGCGGAACGGACGCAGATGGTGGGGGCAACGGGGCAGAGGGTGGCAGTGTGGGGAATCTCGATGCGGGTACTGGCAATACGTTGGACGCGGCCAGTGTGCCCGATCTAGCGCCTGACGCTGGTGGGGGCGGTACAGCGGACACACAGGTGGGTGCGGATGGAGCAGGGCCGCTGGACGGTCCGGTGGTGGTGGGGGTTGCGGATGGAGGAGGGCTGGTGGATGGTCGGGCGGTGGTCGACGCTGTCGATGCAGCAGCGCATGTGGACGGTTCGGCGGCAGTCGACGCCTCGGAGGTGGAAGACGGTGCGGGGGATGGTGGCGAGGCGGGTTAGCGGTCAGGGTGGTGGGTTGAGGGTGAGCTGAAACCAGCCAACAGGAAAGCGGAAAGGAGGTGGCCAATTCCAGCAGACTGCGACTGTGGAGGCGGCGGGTGTAAAGCCGGGGGCGGGAGACGTGGGACCCTCCAACGCGTATTCCGCTCCCGGCCTGGGTGGTGAGAAGGAGTACTACCGAACTGCGATCACGCTGGCGTATGCCAGGTGGCCGAAGAATGTGCCGGTCTCCACGCGTCGGCGGGCCTCGTTCTTCAGGGCAGCGGCCAGATCGCCGCCGATGCGCCCTGTACCGGCGAGCACGTCGGCGCCACGGTCCACGATGGTCAGCATGTAGCTCGCATCTGTGACGCCGAGGTAGCCGTAGCTGCGAACATTGCGCACGGTGAAGCCAGCGCGTTGAATGCTAGCGGCAAGTTTCTGGACGAGATGGGGGTCATGGACGATGGCCTCCACGGTGGCCGCCGCGCACGCCTGCAGCGGATCGGCTGTGCTTATGGCCACGCTGGTGGTTGAGTAGTCGGCATCGAAGATCACCAGCTGTCCGCCGGGTCGCAAAACGCGATGGGCCTCGGCCAGGGCCTGGTCAAGGGCAGGTACGTGGCAAAGGGTGGTGTGAAAGACCAGGACGTCGAACGTACCTGGATCGAAGGGCAACTGGCGCGCGTCACCCTGCCGGAATTGCAGGTTGGCGATTCCTTCGGCCAGACGGCGGGCTGTCGTGAGAAAGAACGGCGAGGGATCCACGCCAAAGACCTGGCAGTCGGTGCGGAGCTGAGCCAGAGCACGCGACACGGGGCCAGTTCCGCAGCCCACCTCCAGCAGCACCGTTCCCGGGCCAAGTTCAATTTCAGACTGGTAGCTCATGCGCATGGCGACCTGTTGGGGATCGGCAGCCCTCAGTTCCAGGATACCAGCCAGATTCTCCAGTGTGTTTCGATCGGCGGCGGCAATATCAGCGTACACGTCCGGCATAGGCCTGGTGTCTCACAAAACGAAGGCGCGTGCAATAGGCGGAAGCCGATGCGTGTGTGCCAGGTCTTTCGGCGCATATTCCCACTCCGAAGATCGGTTTACAAGACACGCTGTCTTTTCTGCTTGACGTCCGGGCTGCGGGTCGGTAAAAACACCCGCATGATTCATCTTGGTTGCTGTTGTCGCAGAACGCGGGCTCCCAGCCAGCGGCGCTTGCGCTGACGACGCCAAGGCACATGGAGCCCCCGATGCGCACGGCGGGCTCCCCTCATTCCCGGGCACGCAGCGCTGAGCGGGGCTGTCAGACCGGGAAGGAGGACGCAGAAATTGCCTCTCAGAAAACAAGGTCGACACGAGTTTCGCCATTCCGGCGAGCCGTGACACCGCGAGCGCCCCTTCGGGGGGAAGGGAACTCGTGCATCGCAACCACCAGCAAGGAGAATCCGAGTGTCTGTTTCGAAAAGTCTGAAGTCATCACTGATTGGTCTCTTTCTCTACCCCCTCACGGCACAGGCACAGACGGGAAGTCCAGCCGAGTCGGGAGCGCCGATCGTCGGGCAAGCGCCAGCGGCCCAGGCGCCGCCGGAAGTCCAACCGGTCGCCTCTCCAGCGCCCACTTTCTTGCCTCCGCCTGCCGCCGCGCCCGTCGCGACGCCCGCGCCGCAACCTGCGGTCGTCCTGACGGGGATTCCCAAGGAACAGGCACAGCTCCTTGCGCAAAGCGGCTTTGTGGATGCGGGACCAGGGGGCTTTGGTGTGCGTTCAGCCAGCAAGGAATCGCAACTACGCTTCCACCTGCAGGTGCAGGCCGACGCCAAATTCTGGCATGGGACCACGCCGGCCAAGGTCAACGAAACCTTCTTTCTGCGCCGGGCGATCCCCTGGATTGATGGAACCCTGCCCTACGGCGTCAGCTTTCTCCTCGCCCCGGATTTCAGCCAGATCAACAGCACCAACACCGCGGCCCAGGCGAACGCCGCCATCATTCTCCCCGACGCCTATTTCCAGATCAAGATTCTGGACGAGCTGCAGTTCCGCTTCGGAAAATTCCGCGCTCCCATCGGGCTCGAACGGCTGCAGCCGACCGGCCAGTTGTTCTTCAACGAATTCGCGCTGGCCACCGAACTCACGCCTTTGCGGGACTTGGGCGCTCAGGTACAGGGCGAGATCGCAAAGGGCTATGCCGGGTATGCCTTGGGCGTGTTCAATGGCGCCGTCGACAACGCCTACACGGATCTCGACCCCAGTCGCTACAAGGATTTTGAAGGTCGCGTCTTCGCGCAACCCCTCGGTGCCCCCAACCCGGATTCCTTTCAGTACGCCATCATCGGAATCGCCGGAACCGTCGGTCGCAAGAGCGGAGTGCCGCAGGCTGCCGGCCAGTCCCAGAATTTGCCGACCTACAAATCCCCAGGGGGCGCTGCGATCTTTTCGTACAAGACCGGCAGCACGCTTGGCCTGGCGGACACGGCCATCGCGTCGGGACAGCAGCGAAGGATCAACGCCCACGGCTACTATTCTGTGGGTCCTTTCGGCTTGCTCGCGGAGTACATCTACTCGCAGCAGCGGGTGGGCTTCAACTATGACAACACTCGCGTGGGCAACCAAGGGTGGACCGCCGAAGCGTCGCTATTCCTGTACGGCGGCAACGCGTCTTACTCGCAAGCCAAGATCGCGACGCCCTTTGACTTGCAAGCTGGCACCTTCGGCGCCTTCGAGTTGGTCGCGCGGGCCTCGCAGTTGAGATTCGACCAGTCCGCCTTCGGGGCCAAGACCGATACCACGAAGCCGGTTGACGAGACCGCATCGGTGAAGCATGCCACCGAACTTGCCGGCGGACTCAACTGGTACTTCAACCGCTGTGTGCGATTTCTCTTCAGCTACAATCGCACTTCGTACTTGGGCGGCGCCGCCAGCGGAAACAGACCGGCGGAAAACGTGTTCTTCGGCCGAGCGCAGCTCAACTACTAGCGGGAAGGATGGCGATGACGTCGCAAGCGAGAAGAATGAGGATCGCGGCTGCGCTGGCCATCGGGGCCGCCATTTTGGCCCCGGCTTGCCGCAAGAAGGTCGCGGCGCCACCGCCGCTGGTGAACCTGAAGGTCGGACACCTGCCGGTCACGGGCCACGCCAAGTTCTTCGTGGCGGCGGAAGAGAAGTTCTTCCAGCAGGAGGGACTGAACGTGCAACTGTCCGAGTTCACCAACTCGGCCGACGGGCTGGCGGCGTTGCGCGCGGGCCAGCTTGACTTGGGCGCCTTCGGCACCACGGCGCCTCTCGTGCACATCGCCAAGGGCGCCGACCTGCGCATCATCGGCGGTGTCATGGGTGAAGATGTGTCCATCATAACGACCAAGGAGAAAGCGACGGAGATCAAGTCGGTCGCGGATTTGAAGGGAAAGAAGGTCGCCACCGTGCGACTGGCGACCGGGGACGCGGTGCTGCGGGGCGCGCTCGCCCGGGCGGGTCTGGACTGGAGGAAGGATCTGCAAATCTTCGAGGTCAAGAACCCGCCTGCGGTCATTGAGTCAGTGAAGAGCGGCCAGGTGGACGCGGGTGTGGTTTGGGGCCCGCACGATCTGCGGGCCGAAGAGCAGGGACTGGCAGTGGTGGTGCGCAGCAAGGATCTGCAACCCGGCCATCCCTGCTGCCGCCTCACCATCAATCACAAGGATCTCGATTCGCACGGCGATGTCTGGCAGCGCTTCATCCGAGCCATTCTGAGAGCGGAGCTGTTCAGCAAGACCAACCAGGACGCAACCATTCGCGACATCGTCAAGTACGTGAAGGTCGATCCGGCGCTGGCCAGAAAGGCGTTCTATTCGCCGTATCTGGACCAGTCGTCCGACCCCAACCTGACCGCCATCCAGGAGTTCTGGAAGGTCATGAAGGCCAGCAACTTCGTCGAATCGAACGCGGACATCACACCGTTTGTCGACGGCAAAGCCTACCTGGCAGCACTGGAGAGTCTGGAGAAGGAGGCGCCACAGGAAGCGTACTGGAAGACGCTGCACTCCGTCTACACGTCGAGGAACTGATGAACTCGGCGCCCCAGCCGGCACTGGAACTTGACTCGGTGTCGTTCGGCTATGGCAAAGGCGCCGTGCTCGCAGATCTGTCGCTCGGGCTTCGTGAGGGAGAATTCGTTTCCCTGCTGGGGCCGAGCGGGTCAGGCAAGAGCACGGTGCTGCGCCTGCTGGCCGGGCTGGAGATTCCGCAACGCGGACACATCCGACACCGTGGAAAACCGGTGACCGGCCCGGGGATCGATCGGGGCGTGGTGTTTCAGGACTACTCGCTCTTTCCCTGGATGACCCTGACCGAAAATGTGGTCCTGGCCATTGGCAAGGCGCACCCACAGCTCGAACGCAAAGAGCGGCGCGAGTTGGCTGAGGAGTATCTGGAATTGGTCGGGCTGGCCGACGCGCACGGCAAGTACCCGCAGGAGCTGTCAGGTGGAATGTGCCAGCGTGGGGCGATTGCCCGGGCGCTGGCCATGGGCGCGCCCGTGCTGTTGATGGACGAGCCCTTTGGCGCGTTGGATCCGGTCAACCGAACCCGCCTGCAGGATCTCCTGCTGGAGGTGTGGAATTCCAGCAGGCCTGCGCGCACCATCGTGTTCGTCACCCACGACGTGGACGAGGCCATCCTTCTCGCCGATCGAGTGGTGGTGCTCGGAGCATGTCCAGGGCGAATCATCGCGGACCTGGATGTCCCCATTCCCAGGCCGCGTCCTCGCCGGCAAACCTACCTGCGGCCCGAGTTTCAGGGCTTGCGCAAGGCCGTCACCGACTACTTGCAGGGCGACATGCTGCAGCGGCTGTCGGCCGCGGACACGGTGGCGGAGGCCGAGGGGATATGAGCATAGGCGTTAAGCGGCCGCAGGTAGACCACCCTCTCCCTCTGGGAGAGGGCCGGGGTGAGGGTACTGCATTGCACGTCGAATCGTGCCGAGGGCGCGGTTACAGCACTTTGGTGACTTCAGCGTCCGGCTCAGTGGAAGCCTCACCCTCACCCTCACCCCCAAACCCCTCTCCCGGAGGGAGAGGGGTGACCCGACTCGAAGACTTGTGCCCTCGAATCGCGAATGGCCCTCTGCACACGCGGTGGACCCGCTCAACGCCTATGGGGGATATGAGCGAGGTCAGGGCAAGTGGCGTGGCCTCGATGGCTTTCGCGGATCTGCCGGCGTCCGCCGCGCGACCGACGCTGACGCCGCGTCGGCTGACGGCGCGCCTGTCGGGCAAGGAAGGCTGGTGCTTGCTGATTGGGCTGGTGTTTCTCTGGCAGCTCGTGGCCTGGGTGGTGCCGGCGCGCAACAGATTCCTATTTCCGTCGCCGTTGCTGACGGCCCAGGCCCTGTGGGCTTCTTTGCCCGAGCTGGGCAAAGGGACGTTTTCGTCGTTCATCATCTTGATCCCGGGCTACGCCGCAGCCGTCGTGGCCGGCGTGGTGCTGGGCATTCTGGCGGGGACAACGCGCTGGCTGGAGCGGTTGACGGTGCCGTTCACGCGCGTGGTGGCCCCGGTCCCGCCGACTGTGTACGTGCCCTACGCCATTGCGCTCTTGCCCGGGTTTCGCAGCGCCGCGATTGCAGTGGTGTTCATTGGCGCGTTCTGGCCCATCTTCGTCAATGCCACGGCCGGGGCCGCGTCGGTGCCGCAGCGGCTGCGCGACAACGCGCGCGTGCTGGGCTTGGGCAAAGCCGAATACTTGCGTCGGGTGGTGTTTCCATCGTCGCTGACTCACATCTTTTCCGGCATGTCAGTCGGCCTGGCCATGTCCTTCATCATGCTCACTGTGGCCGAGCTGTTCGGCGCCAACGCTGGCTTGGGCCGCTTCGTGCAGTTCTACGCCGACTTCGCCGACTATCCGCGCATGGTGGCAGGCATCCTGTTCACTGGCGCAGTGACCTTTGTTTGCATGCGTGCGCTCGACCGGGTCAAGCGCCGTGCTCTGTTCTGGCAAAGGTAGATTGCATGTCACAGGAAGAAGCTTCGCTGCTAAATCGCCTGTCCGAGGCCGTGCTGGCCATGGACGAGGCTGAAACGGTCCGACTCTCGCAGAAACTGCTGGTGCAGAGGATCGATCCCGGGCGTGGCATCGAGGCGGGCCTGGTGGACGGCATGCGCCGGGCGGGCGACCTGTTCGAGCGCGAGGAGTATTTCATTCCCGAGTTGCTCATCTGCTCGGACGCCATGTATGCGGGCCTGCGCGTGTTGCAGCCGCACCTGCCAAGCGGGGCCGGGGAGCGCAAGAAGGGAATCGTGGTCATCGGCGTGGTGGAGGGCGACACGCACGACATCGGCAAGAATCTGGTGAAGATCATGCTGGAAACGGCCGGTTTCGAGGTGGTGGACCTGGGCCGCGACGTGCCCCCTGCAACCTTCGTGGAACGGGCCGAGTCCGTGGGCGCGCACATCATCGGCCTGTCCACTCTGATGACCACCACCATGGGCGCCATGTCCAAGGTGATTCGGCTGCTGGACGAAAAGCAGGCGCGTTCGCGCATCAAGGTGATGGTGGGTGGTGGCCCGGTCTCGCAGCAGTTTGCCAATCGCATCGGCGCGGACGGCTACGCGGCCAATGCCTCGGGTGCCGTGGCAGTGGCCACGCGCCTGCGCCAGGCGCCAGCGGAGTCGAGAGTGCCGTGACGCCAGTCGAGCGTTTCGCGGCCCTGGCTGCGGGCCGTCCCCTGGATCGGCTGCCCTGTGTGCCCATTGTGGGCAACACGGCCGCGAGGGTGATCGGCGTGCGCACAGCGGAGATTCGTCGATCGGGTGAATTGCTGGCGCGAGCCCACACGGCGGCGTATCGCCGTTTTGGCTACGACGTGGTTCGCGTATTCACGGATCTGTACGTGCAAGCCGAGGCCATGGGCGCCAAGGTGCGCGTGCCGGAAGACGAAACCGCGTACTTGCAGGAGCCCGCTATCGCCAGCGCACACGACGTGGATCGTCTGCTACCGGCGG
The DNA here is from genome assembly GCA_003142855.1 of Myxococcales bacterium. Lineage (GTDB taxonomy): Bacteria > Myxococcota_A > Polyangia > Fen-1088 > Fen-1088 > Fen-1137. Next base: position 61,794 of record PLNW01000087.1, on the reverse strand, counting down.
ATCCAGGCAAGGATGGCTGTCTGCCCGCGCATCGCGAGGCAGTGGCGCGCGTGGTGGACGACCTGGGGGACGAGGTGGCGGTCACGGCTGCGGTGACGGGCCCTTTCACCAATGCCTCGTTTCTGGTGGGCGCCGAGACGCTCGCGCGGCTGGCCTTGCGCGAGCCCGCAGTGGTGCGACACCTGTGCGAGATTTCCCTGGAGACAGCGTTGCGCTGGGCGGACTCCATCTTGGATGCGGGCGCCTCGCCGAGCATCACCGATCCCATGCTGTCGTCCACGGTGGTGAGTCCGCGCCAGTTCCGCGAATTCGGGCTGCCCTACCTGGAACGGTTGGTGATGCACATTCGCGGTCGGGGGAAGTCGGTCACTCTCCACATCTGTGGCAAGACGCGGCCGGTTTGGGCCCTGATGGCTGACACCGGCGCGGACTGTCTGTCCATCGACAACGAGGCCAGCTTGACCGAGGTCAAGGCCGCAGTTGGGAAACGGGTCCGACTGATGGGCAACGTGCCACCCGTGTCCGTGCTGTTTGAAAGCGATCCCGCTGGCGTGCGCGAGGCGGTGCGCACCTGCGTGCGCGAGGGGGGCGACAGTCCACGCGGCTTCGTGGTTGCAACAGGTTGCAGCCTGCCCACGGAAACTCCGTTCGCCAATATCGACGCCATGGTACGCGCCGTGGACGAAATCGGCTGGCCGCCACATTTGACCGGGGCCAGCGCATGAGTCCATTGGCGCCGCGCGAGCGTCTGCTGGACGTTCTGAGCAAGAAGCTGGTGGATCGGCCGCCGGTGATCTGCACGGGCGGAATGATGAATGCGGCCATTGTCGAGGTGATGCAGAAGACCGGGCTCACCCTGCCCGAGGCGCACTTTTCTGGTGCCAAGATGGCCGCTCTGGCCGAGGCGGTGAGCGAGCACACCGGCTTCGAGAACATTGGCGTCCCCTTTTGCATGACCGTGGAAGCCGAGCTATTCGGCAGCCGCATCGATCACGGCACGCTGGCCTGCGAACCAAAAATTCAGTCCGAGGCATTCACGTCGCTGACCAAGGTGGAGATTACTGCAAACGCAGTACGTGGAGGACGCGCAATGGTGGTGGCCGAAGCGGTGGACCGGTTGAGCCGAAAGCGTCCCGACTTTCCCGTGGTGGCAACCCTGACTGGCCCGGTGAGTGTGGCGGCGTCGATCGTGGATCCGGTCACATTTCTCAAGGAACTACGCACCCGGCGCGAGGACGCCCACCGCGTGTTGGGCCAGGTCACAGCGGTGCTGGCCGAATACGCGGGCGCGCTGGTCGCGGCCGGCGCCACCGTCATTGCCGTGGGCGATCCGACGGCCACCGTCGAGATTCTGGGCCCGCAGCTTTTCCAGGAATATGCGGTTCATTACCTGAATGATCTGATCGGCGCGATTCATGCCCTGGCCACGCCGGTGATCGTGCACATTTGCGGAAAACTGGGCAACGGCACCCGCCTTTTGCCGGGATTGGCCAGCGACGCCATCAGCGTGGATGCCATGGTCAGCCTCAAAGGATTGAAGGCCGACTCGCCCGCCCTGGTCACCATGGGCAATCTGAGCACGTACCTCTTGCAGTGGGGAGCGCCCGACAAGATCGCTGAGCGCGCAGTGGAGCTCGTGCGCGACGGGGTGGACATCATCGCGCCTGCCTGCGGGCTGTCAACATCGACGACCTTGGCCAGCATCACGGCCATGACCCGTGCCGTGAAAGACAGGCCGTCGTGAGTGCCAGCGTCGAAGTTCGCTTCCTCCCCGGGCCGTTCATCGCGGAAGTGGAGCCGGGCAGCACGCTTCTGGCGGCGGCCCGCAAGGCCCGCGCTCCACTGGAAGCGCCCTGCGACGGCGCTGGTATCTGCGGCAAATGTCTGGTGCGGCTTGACCCTGAGGCGTTGACCGCGCTGGAAGCCGGCGTGGAGGTGGGTGGTGGCAATGGCCAGGGCGCGCTGGTTCTGGCCTGCGATGCGCGGGTGCGTGCCGATATTGCGGCGACCATCCCTGATCGCGGCGACAAGAACCTGGCCATTGTGGACCACGGATTGGCCACGGCGCGGTCCCTGGCGCCGCACATCGCTGTGGTGCACGCCTCCAACGGGTGCACGATGTGGGCAGGTCAGGAACTGATCGCTTCGCTGCCGAACAGGGTGGCCAATCTTGGGATCGCCGTGGACATTGGAACCACCACGCTGGTGGTTGCGCTGGTCGATCTGGAATCGGGCGACGAACTGGCCGTGGCTTCGGCACTGAATCCACAAACTGCCTATGGGCACGATGTCTTGTCGCGGATTCACTTTGCGGCCGAGCCAGACGGCCTAGCGACGATGCAGCGGGCACTGATTGGCAGCCTCAATGCCCTTATCGAGCAGGTTTGCCAGCGGGCTGGCGTCGACGGGGGCCACATCCACGAGGCCGTCTTGGGCGGCAATACCTGCATGTTGCACATCGCCGCTGCGGTGGATCCAGCGCCGCTGGGGCGTTCGCCCTACCGGCCGTCGCTGACTGGGGGCAGCCATCTGCGTGCGGCGGAACTGGGGCTCGGTATCGCTGCCCATGGGCTGGCGTATCTGCCGCCCGTCGTGTCGGGCTTCGTCGGCGCGGACATCACCGCCGGGATATTGGCCACCGATCTGCATCGATCACGACAGACAGCCCTATTGCTCGACATCGGCACCAATGGCGAGATGGTGCTCGCCCATGCCGGCGAGTTATGGGCTACGTCCACGGCTGCGGGCCCGGCTTTCGAGGGTGTGAACATCGAGTGCGGCATGCGCGCGGCGCCTGGGGCCGTCGATACTGTGAGCGCAACCGACGTGCACACCATCAGCGACGCGCCAGCCATCGGCATCTGTGGCAGCGGACTCGTCGATCTGGTGAGCTGCCTGGTGCGCAGTGGCGCCATCGGCAAGAACGGCCGTTTCGAAGCGAAAGCAGTGCCCCCGGTAGGAAATTGGGACGAGCGCGAGGGCCGCTGTTTGCTGCGGCTATCGGACGGGGTGGTGCTGACCCAGAAGGATGTTCGTCAGGTGCAGCTGGCCAAGGCCGCAATTCGGGCTGGACTGGACGCGCTTCTGGCAGGGGCGAAAGTGCGCAGACAGGATGTTGAGCGCGTGCTGGTTGCGGGCTCGTTCGGCTATCACTTGCGACCGGACAGTCTGGCGGGAAGCGGCCTCTTGCCGGCTAAGCTGGCTGCCAAGGTGGAGGCCGTGGGCAACACCTGCAAGGCTGGCGCGGTCACTCTGCTCAGCAACGCCGGCACTCGCCGCGAGCTGGAGTCTGTGGCCGCGCGTGTGCGCAGCATCGAGCTGGCCAACGATGCGGCCTTTGGACGGCGTTTCGTCGAGCAAATGGCATTTGGAGACGCCTGAACATGACCAAAGCCGAAAAAAAGAAGCCCGCACGAAATACTGTCGGTGCAAAGCGGGCGCACACCTGCACTGACTGCTTTGCCCTCAATTGCTACCGTCGCGACAAGAAAGCGCCCTCCTTCTGCTTGACCGAGGAGGCCGGGGCATCCGAAATCGAGAGCACAACGGCCCTGTATGCCGGGGACGAGAGCGACGGCAAAATCGCGCGGGCGGCAGCGGAGATTGAGGGCCGCTACTACGGCAAGCTGACTCGCGTCGAGGAAATCGTGGCCTTTGCACGCCGGATCAATGCCCGGCGCATCGGTATCGCGACCTGCATCGGCCTGGTGGAGGAGGCGCGCGTGTTCACCCGCGTGCTGGAGGCCAAGGGCTTCGCGTGGCACAGCGTTTTGTGCAAGGTCGGGTCAGTGGACAAGACCGCCATCGGTATTCCCGACGAACTGAAGATCCTGCGCGGCAGCCACGAGGCCCTCTGCAATCCCATCCTGCAGGCGCGGCTGCTCAACGCACAGAAGACTGACCTCAACGTCATTGTCGGACTGTGCGTGGGTCACGATGCCCTGTTCACCCGGCACTCGCAGGCGCCGGTGACCACGCTCATTACCAAGGACCGCGTACTGGGGCACAACCCGGCGGCCGCGCTTTACACCAGCAATTTCTATTACAAGCGCCTCTTCGACAACAAGGAGTTGTAGATGTCCGAGAAACGCTATTGGGACGAGACGATCGAGACCCTGCCGCGCCCACAGCTCATCGAGTATCAGACCGAGCAGTTGCGCAAACATTTGGAACTGGCTTGGGTGCAGTCGCCGTTCTACCGGCAGGCGTTCACCGCGGCCGGAGTGAAACCGTCGGACCTACGACGCCTGGAAGACCTGCAGCGCTTCCCCTTCATCGACAAAACCATCGAGCGCGACCGCCAGGTGGCGCGGCCGTTTCTGGGCGACCTGACCGCAGTGGCCGAGGAAGAGGTGGTTTTCGTGGCCGCGTCCAGCGGATCGACGGGCGTGCCCACGCTCAGTCCATTCACCAAGGAGGACTTCGACGAATTCCAGGACGTGCAGGCGCGTCTGTTCTGGGGCACTGGCATGCGGCGGCATGATCGTTACGTGCACGCGCTGAATTTCACGCTCTTTGTCGGTGGTCCTGACGTCATCGGCGCGCAGAAACTGGGCGCACTGTGCATCTGGGCGGGTTCGATCCCGTCGGAGCGACTGCTCTTCATCATGAAGAACTTTCAGCCCACTACCACCTGGACCACGCCGTCGTATGCCTGGTACCTGGGTGAGACCGCCAAGCAACAGGGCATCGATCCTGCGCGGGATCTGGGGATCCGGCGCATCATCGTGGCGGGCGAGCCAGGCGGCTCCATTCCCGCCACCCGTGCCGCCATCGAAACCCTGTGGAACGCCCAGCTCTACGACTTCTACGGTATCTCCGACATCTTCGGGGCATGCGCGGGCATGTGCCCGGTGCGCGACGGCTTGCACCTGGCCGAGGACCACATTCTCATTGAAGTGGTTGACCCCGCGAGCGGCGAGCCGGTCGAGGGCGACACGCCGGGCGAGATGGTCCTGACGACGCTGCGCAAGCGGGCGCGGCCCATGATCCGGTTCCGCACCGGCGACATCATCCAGCGCTATCCCGACGGCTGCTCGTGTGGCCGCACCCATGTGCGTTTCAAGGTGCTGGGCCGGCGCGACGACATGTTCATCGTTTCGGGCGTGAACGTATTCCCCAGCGACATCGAATACGTGGCCCGTAACGTGCCAGGGTTGACCGGCGAGTACCGAGTGGTGGTCTACACCGAGAACCACCTGACCCGATTCGACGTCGAGGTGGAGCGCAGCGGGGATTTCCAGGGCGCGGACGAGGACGTGGCCGAAGAGGTGAAGAAACAGGTTGCGACCCGACTGGGCGTGCGGCCACGCCAGGTGAAGGTGCTGGCCGCGGGCGCCCTGCCCCGCGCTACCCACAAGGCCAAGCGCCTGCTGGATCTGCGCGGCAACGAGGCAACATCGTCTCGCGGAGAGAACATCTAGGCATCCATGCCAAGCACCAGTCAGCGCGTGGGCCGCTTCAGCGAGTCGGTCATCCGGCACATGACCCGGCTGGCGAATGCCCACGGAGCCATCAATCTGTCGCAGGGATTCCCTGACTTCGATCCGCCCGAGGAACTGAAACGGGCCGCCGAGCAGGCCGGGCGGCACGGGCCACATCAATACGCGGTGACCTGGGGCGCGCCGAACTTTCGCGCGGCCTTGGCGCGCAAGCAGTCGCGCTGGATGGGAATCGACATCGATCCCGACGCCAACTTGGTCGTCACTTGCGGCAGTACCGAGGCCATGATGGCGGCCATGATGACGGCCTGCAATCCCGGCGATCGCGTCGTCGTGTTCTCGCCCTTTTACGAGAACTACGTTGCCGACACGATTCTCTCGGGCGCGGAACCCATCTATGTCTCGCTGAATCCGCCGGAGTTTCGCTTTGACGAGGCGGACCTGAAGCGCGCGTTTGCTCAGAAGCCGAAGGCGGTGATCCTGTGCAACCCGTCGAATCCGTCGGGCCGGGTGTTCACGCGAGCGGAGCTGGAGACCATTGCGGCTCTGGCCGAGGAGGTCGACGCGTTTGTCATCACCGACGAGGTTTACGAGCACATCGTGTATGCCCCGCACCGCCACACCTACTTCGCGGCGCTGCCAGGGATGGGCCGGCGGACCATCAGCTGCGGATCACTGTCCAAGACCTATTCGATCACGGGCTGGCGTCTGGGCTACGTCATTGCTGCGCCGGAGGTAATAGCGGGTGCGCGCAAGGTACACGATTTCTTGACCGTGGGCGCGGCGGCGCCCCTGCAAGAAGCCGCAGTGGCCGGCCTGAACCTGCCTGACCGTTACTACGACGAGTTGCTGGCCAGCTACACCGCCAAGCGCGATCTCTTCCTCGGTTTTCTGCGGCAGACTGGATTGCGCTTCTGCGAGCCCGAGGGCGCGTACTACGTGATGGTAGACATCGCCGAGTCAGGATGGACTGACGACCGCGCTTTTTGCGACTGGTTGGTGAAGGACGTGGGCGTGGCCGCGGTCCCTGGGTCCAGTTTCTTTCGCGATCCGGTGAGGAGCTGGATTCGCTTCCATTTCGCCAAGCGGCCCGAAACCCTGGAGGCGGCAGGCCAGCGGCTGGTCAGCCTGCGCGAACGGGCCGCGCGCGCCAAGGAGCGTGTCTAGGTGATCGAAGTGCGCTGGCACGGCCGTGGTGGGCAAGGAGCATTCACGGCTGCCCGTCTGCTGGGCGCCGCTGCCTTGTGCGACAGAAAGTTCGCACTGGCATTCCCGTCCTTTGGTCCCGAGAGAAGGGGTGCGCCGATCCTGGCCTTCACACGCATTGATGGCCGACGAATCGTGGATCGCAGTGCCCTGCGATCCTGCGACTTTGCAGTGGTGCTCGACGAGACTTTGATGGGGCCTCATGCGGCGGACGGCATCCGTCAGGGAGGCGCGTTGCTGGTCAACTCCGCTCGTCCCCCAGTGGAGTGGGCAAGCCTCGGTGTGCGCGTTCTGACAGTGGATGCGGGTGCGGTCGCGCGCGCGATCCTGGGCCGGGTCATTGTCAACACCGGCATGATTGGGGCATTGCTGGCAGCCTCGGGCATTGTGTCTCTGGAGGCTGGTCTGCGCGCTGTCCAGTCCGAGATGCGGCCGGCGCTGGCCGAAAAGAATGGGGAGGTCTTGCGGCGGTGTCACGACCTGATGAAGGAACAACTGGGTGGCTAGCCCATTTGTCAGGCCCTATGTGCCGCCCCGCTCGCCAGACGACTATCCCATTGGCCCGTGTTTCACGGCGGGCCATCTGGTGGAGACCAACGCCTCCTGGCGCAGCGAGCGGCCGGTGCTCAGCGTCGAGCGCTGCACCGGGTGCCTGCGTTGCTACCTGGCCTGCCCGGACGGCGCCGTGCTGCGCGCAGGGGCAGTCGTTCGGCTGGACTACGACTTCTGCAAAGGCTGTGGAATCTGCGCGCGCGAGTGCAAGGCGCAGGCCATTTTGATGATTCCCGAGGAGATCAAAGATGTCCGTTGAAGCAACCGCACGGCAACCCCAGCCTCTCTTCATGTCGGGCAACGAAGCCGTGGCCTGGGGCGCGCGGCTAGCCCGACCCCATGTCATTGCCGCCTATCCCATCACGCCGCAGACCGTGGTCATTGAGCGGCTGGCCCAATGGGTGGCCGAAGGAACGCTGGATACTGAGTTCTTGCACGTGGAATCGGAACACTCGGCGCTTTCTGCCTGTATGGGTGCCAGCGCCCTTGGAGCGCGCACCTTCACCGCAACTTCGTCCCAGGGATTGCTGTACATGGCGGAGTGTCTGCAGTACGCGAGCGGCGGGCGCTTTCCCATCGTGATGATGAACGCCAACCGGGCGCTGGCCCTGCCCTGGAACATCTACGGCGATCAGCAGGATTCGCTGGCGGTGCTGTCGAGCGGCTGGATCCAGATCTACATCGAGGATGCCCAGGAGGCACTGGACATGACCATCCAGGGCTTTGCCATTGCCGAGCACGCCGAGGTGCTGACACCAGTGATGCTGAATCTCGACGGCTTTGTGCTGACCCACACCTACGAGCCGGTGGATGTTCCCGCACAGGCAGACGTGGATGCCTTCCTGCCGCCGTTTCGCACGCCCAGCAAGATGAGTCTTGAGGCGCCCACGAGCATGGGCTTCACCGCTGGGCCTGCCCACTATACCGAGTTCAAGGTGCAACAACACCGGGCCATCCTGCGCGCCGAGCGGGTTGCGAGCGAGGTGGACCAGGAGTTTGGGCGTCGTTTTGGCCGCAGCTACGGCGGCGCAGTGGTGCCCTATCGCTGCGAGGGCGCAGACGTGGTGCTGGTCACCCTGGGCAGTGTGGCCGGAATTGTGCGCGAGACCGTGGACAGGCTGCGCGCCCGGGGCGTGGCTGCCGGAATGCTCAAACTGCGCTTCATGCGACCTTTCCCTGAACGCGAAATCGTGCAGGCACTTTCCACCGCGCGTTCTGTCGGCGTGCTGGAAAAGGACGTGTCGTTCGGACATCAGGGCGCCGTGTTCTCTGAAGTTTCGTCCGCGCTGGCGGGATCGGCGGCTCGGCCGGCGCTGCTCAATTTCGTGGCGGGCCTCGGGGGACGGGACATTTCTCGCAATGATGTCGAACAGATGTTCGACCAACTCCAGGTCGCCACGGTTCGGCCACCAGGTGAACGGGTTTGTTTCGTTGGAGTCAATAGCAATGGCTGAAGCAGCCCGGCTGAAGCTTGCGCTCTCCGACGACGAGCCGTTCCTCGGTCACAAGGCTTGTGCCGGCTGCGGCGGTAGCTTGGCCGTGCGGCTGGCGCTCAAGGTGCTGGGCGAACGCACATTCGTGGTGCTGCCCGCCGGCTGCATGTCAGCGGTGGGCTTCCTCTACCCGCAGCTGGCCTTTGGCTGCAACGCCATCATCTCGACGTTCGCAGGAACCGCATCGATGATGTCCGGGATCGCGGCGGCGGCCCGGGCGCTCAAGCTGCGCGACTATCACGTGGTGGGATTCGCCGGCGACGGCGGCACAGCCGACATTGGCCTGCAGGCCCTGTCGGGCGCCATCGATCGGCGCGAGAACTTCATCTACATCTGCTACGACAACGAAGCCTACATGAACACGGGCGTGCAGAAGAGCGGGCTGACCCCGTTTGGCGCCCGCACCACCACCAGCCCGGTCGGTCCGCATGCGGCGGGTGCGCGCAGCCGCAAGAAGGACATCTTCGAGATCGTGGCCGCGCATGGCATCGACTATGCGGCCACGGCCAGCGTGGCCCACGCGCACGACTACATTCGCAAGGTCGAGCGGGCGCGCACGACGGTCGGCACGTCTTTCTTGCACGTGCTTGCGCCCTGCCCGACCGGCTGGGGCATCGAGACATCGGAAACGCTGGAGGTGGCGCGCGGAGCGGTCGACTGTGGCGTATGGATTCTGGCCGAGTACGAAGCCGGCCACTATCGCATCAACAAGACGCCTCGCCGGTTCAAGCCCGTGGCGGATCACCTAGCCACGCAGAAGCGCTTCGCCCATCTCGGGAAAGCCGACGTGGCTGCAATCGAGAAAGAGCGCGATAGTCGCTGGGCGCGGCTGCGGCGACTGGCGGGGGAACGGAGACCGTAGTCTGCTCTCAGCCTCCCTGGTATTGCGCGCGCCAGGGGACCAGGGCGCGCTCCATTTTTCTCAGGCCGACGTCCATCAGCTTGCCGATCACGCCGATGGAGATCATGCCGGCGATCACGAGATCGGGACGGGACATCTCGCGGCCGTCCACGATGATGTAGCCCACGCCGCGCTCGGCGGCGATCAACTCGGCGGCCACCACGCACACCCATGCGTTGCCCAGGCCGATGCGCAGGCCCGTGATGATGGTGGGCAGGGCGCCAGGCAGCACCACCCTGCGGATGAGCTTCCAGCGCGAGGTCTCAAGTATTCTTGCCACCTCCACGTAGCGATGGTCGGTGTTCCGAATGCCCTCGATGACGCCGATGATGATGGGAAAGAACGCGCCCAGAAAGATGATGTACACCTTCGACGCTTCGCCGATGCCGAACCAGAGGATGGCAAGCGGAATCCAGGCGATGGGCGGAATCGGGCGCAGGATCTGGATGACGAGATCGGTGAACCGTGCCACCGTGGTCGAGACCCCGACGGCCACCCCGAGCGCGAGACCCAGGGCTGCGGCAGCGGCAAAACCCTCGAGCACGCGCAACAAACTCGCGCCCACATGGACGGGAAGCTGGCCGGTGATGCATAGCCCCCAGAGGGTCACGGCCACAGTGCTCGGCGCGGGAAGCGCGATGACGCGAATCAGGTTGGCGCGGCAGAGCGTTTCCCATACGGTCACGATTGCGAGCGGCAGTAGGAGGTATTGGAGTAATCGGCTGGCCCGCGTGCGGGCCCTGCGACCCGGTAAAATGCGCAGCAGAAACTGGGCTGCGACGTTTTGCGCTGGAGTCCGCGCGGGCATGCTAGCCATGGATCGCGGAACAGCCCCGGCAGAGAAATCGACCGTCATGACACCATCAGGCCCGGACCAGACGGTCCAGGTGCGTGAAGCTCGGATGGGCGGCTTGTTCCTCTTTCCGCCGCACGCCCGGGGTTTCGTCGAGTATTTCGTCTGGCCGAATGATCCAGACCGCTGCCAGGTCCACGTCACCAAGGCGGGCGCGCACCTCCGAGTAGTGCTTCTGAAACACCGGCCCGCTCACGTGCGCCCTGATGGGCAGGCCCTTGATCTGGAATGAGCGCCCGTCCTGGCCCTTGAGCAGGATCGCCACCCGACGATCGTACCAGATGCTGCGCACCAGGTTTCGGTTGGTTCGCGAGGTCTCCAGCAATTCCAGCACCTGCAGATCCCCGTCCAGGTTGACGGACAGCGAGCCCTTGACCACAACATGGGGAACGCCGCGCTCGTCCACCGTGGCCAGGACCTTCAGAGTTTGCGGATCGCGCAGCAACTCGATCACCTCTTGGCCCAATTGCACGCTCATGTGCATACGCCCCTACCTGCGTTCGACAGCCTTCAGGTAACGCGTGTCCACGAAGACGTCGATATCGACGGGATTCTTGGTCAGCTCGTGACTGCGCAGGAACTCCTCCGTCTTCTTCAACTCCTCGACATGCTCGGGACGGACGACAATGACGTAGTCGAACTTCGGCAGGACCTTGGAAAACTGCTCCGGCGTGAGTTTCACGTCAGATGCGATCAATTCGCCGGCCTGCTTGGGATTGGCTTTGATGAAGTCGTAGCCACGTTGGTAGGCCCGCAAGAACTTCTCGACCACGTGGGGGTTCTTCTTGGCGTATTCTTCGATGGCGATGATGACCAACTCGCCCTTCTTGATGCCCGTGCCGTCGACCAGGACATGTCCGCCGGCTTCCTCAATCCTGCTCAGGTAGGGCTCCCATGTACTGGCTGCGTCCACGTCGCCGTGGAGCAGGGCGGTCACCAGGTCGGCGGGCGGTAGGTGAATCAACTTGATGTCGCTGAGCTGCAGTCCGGCGTTCCTGAGCACGACGTAGAGCAAGTGGTGCGCATAGGAACCCTTGGTCACGGCCACCCGTTTGCCGCGCAAATCCCCTGGTGATTTGATGGGCGAGCCCTTGGGCACCACCACAGCCAGAGCCTTCGGCCCAATCGCGGCGATGCCGATGATGCGCGTATTCTGTCCGGCCGAGCGGGCGATGATCGCTGGGGTGTCGCCCATGAAACCCACGTCCTGCTGGCCGGCGGCGAAGGATTCATTCTCCGGCGGACCAGCCACGAACGATGACCACTTGACTGTCACGCCATCTTTCGCGAGATCGTCTTCTAGCCAGTGCTTCTGCTTGGCGACGAAGATGGGCGCGTAGTGTGGAGCCGGCTGGGTCGCGATGCGCAGCTCGGTGGCCTGGGCGGGCAAGCCATAGGTCGACGCGATGGTCAGCAGAATGGTTGAGATAAGGATGCCAGCAAGCTTCATCAGTCGGTTTCCTTTCATCTAGAGAAGGCGAGACAGGTCGGAATCGGGGTGATTGCCGCAACGGCGGTAATCGTCGAAATCTGCACGCAACCCGTAGCGCACGCGCAGGTCGTGAAGGCCCCTCGCCAAACGGACGTAATACTCGAGCGAGGGATTCTTCTGGTCGCGGAAGACTGAACCTGGCCGCGGGACCCAGACTATGTACACAGTGGTCACACCGTGGCTGGCCAGATCCTCGGCCTCGTCCAGGGTCGACTTGAGAGCGTCGTCTTCACTGGTGAAGCCGTTCGGCCTGGCCAACTCGACGCCACCCACCAGGCCCGTGCCCACGTTGCCGCGCCCAAAAATGTCCACCGCAGCGACGAGGCGTCGTTGCCATTCGCGGTATCCGACTCGTTCCGCCTTGCCCGGGCAGATCCAGTCGAAGATGCGCTCGTTCAACACCTCAATGTCGGCGGTGTAACTGGACAAGCCGGTTTCCGCATACAGGCGAGCCAGCTGCTTTTCGTTGAACGCCGATGCGATGAGCTGGCTGGGGAAGCGCTTGGTCTTGAACACCCGGCCCACGGCCTGCAAAGTCTCGACGTAGTAGTCGACCTCGCGGTCGAAGAGCTCGGGTCCACGGGTGTCGCTGCCCGAGGTGAGACAGATGCTGGTGAAGCGGCCCGGCTCGCGCAGCGCCTCCCGCAGGGTTTCTTCCACATCCGCGGCGTCGAGACGGATGGGGATCTTCCACTCCTTCTTCTGTTCCTTCAGGTGCGTGACGATGTCGCAGAATCGGCAACCCTTGTTGTTGGCCCAGAAGTGGCAGAAGTTCGACGTGAAAACATTGAGGCGCTGCGGTCGAGCCGTGATCACGTACTTCATGGGCGTGCCGCGACTGGTGGTCTTGTCGTAATACGCGGGCTGCGGCCACAGCTCGACCTCTTCGATGACGGCGTCCCCATCACGCAAGACGAAGTGATCGTCAGCCCAGTCGACCAGATAGGGACTTTGGGACAGGGGTGTCGGATCCGTGATAATCGTCGTGCCGTCCCGCAGAATCAAGGATTCCGGCAGCGGCGTAAGGGCGGCATCGCGGGAGCCGAAGATGTAGGTGCCGCGCAACTGGTGCTTGGTTTCATCCACATGCCGAAGAGTCTCTTCGGTGTAGTGGACTCCCCGGCGCTGCACATCGATCTTCAGAGCCACCAGGCGCGGAACGTCCGGATACTTCTCCACCACCTCCGATAGGCCGAGTTGCCTGTCGCCTGCGAAGGCCGTTGCGGGAAGTGCCATGCCGACGGTATAGTCGAGGCGAGTCCGCTCGTCAAGACACAAGACGCGTAGACGGGACGTCGGCGTCCATGTGGGGGATTTGCCGAGGAAGTGCTTGCCATTGGCGTCCCGGCCAGGCGTCGCATATGTCTGGCGGACAAGACGCCGACGTGGAATAGTGAGGGCCATGAACGCAGCCACAGCAGCCCGGCCGGGTCGGCTCGTGATTCAAGACGTGCACAAGGCGTTTGCGGGGACGAACGGCGTTTTGCCGGTCCTGTGGGAAATCACGCTTGATGTGCGAGCCGGGGAGTTTCTTTCCATTGTGGGTGGCAGTGGCTGCGGCAAGAGCACGCTTCTGCGCGCGATCGCGGGGCTTGAGACGGTCGATTCTGGACGGGTCTTTCTCGACGGTGTGCCTATCACCCGGCCCGGGATCGACCGCGGGCTGGTGTTCCAGGAACACCGACTCATGCCCTGGCTCACGGTGGCCCAGAACGTGTCATTCGGCCGCAAGGAACGCGTAGGCCGCGGGCCGGATGAAGAAGTATCACGCTACATAGCCTTGGTGGGCTTGCAGGGATTCGAGCGGTCGTACCCGCATCAACTCTCGGGCGGTATGGCGCAGCGAGCGGCCATCGCACGGGCGCTCATCAACCGGCCGCGCGTGTTGCTGCTCGATGAGCCCTTCGGAGCGCTCGACGCCTTCACGCGTATTCAACTGCAGGAAGAGGTTCTGCGCATCTGGCGCGCCGAAGGAACCACCGTGGTGCTGGTCACGCACGACATCGAAGAGGCGGTATTTCTCAGCGATCGCGTTGCCATCATGTCGAATCGGCCCGGTACGTTAAGGAAGATCGTGGCCGTCGACTTGCCGCGCCCGCGAGATCGCACCACCGACGGCTTCAGCCGCCTGCGGGCGCTGGTTCATCGCGAGTTCTTCGCGGTGCGGAAGACCACCGAAGATTTCCAGATCTGAGTGGAATCGGCCATGACCGACGATGGCCTCAACTGCACCAGGCTTTCCACGCCACCCAGGTGAATGAATAGTCGAAGCGAGCCGGCAGACTTTCGGGGGGAAGAGCGATTCCATGCGGCGTCGCCGGCCCGCTTCGATGTCCACTATAGCGAAAGTCGGCACGGGCGGCAAGAGTCGCCTTGTGCTCTTTGTGAAAGACAATGCGGTGTAGCGGGCATGCTGCGCGATCAAGTCGGCCGAACGGTCCACGCCTGCGCGTCTGTTGCGCCAGGCCACGCTGTCTTTTATCGTTGACGTCGAGGTTACGGTGTCATAGGTTCCAGCGGGAACTCAGCCGCACATGCCCAAGTCTGCAAGACCACGATCATCCGTACGGGCGCGCCTGGTCCGATCCGACAATCTCAAGAACGCGGTGGCCCAGCACGTGCGCGCGCTGGGTGGCAGCGTGGTGGGATTTGCTCCGGTCGAGCGCTGGGCCGCGCACGGCGAGGTGCCTGAATCCTACCGGCCCGAGGCCATCTGGCCCACGGCACGCACGGTCGTCGTGTTCGGCGTACCCATGCTGTTGCCGGTGCTCGAATCCACGCCGTCGATCAACTACCAGGAGATGTACGACACCTCGAACCGGCTGCTCGATGACATCGGTTATCGTCTTGCCACCTGGCTGTGCGAGCGTGGCCACGCGACGGTCTTCCTGCCGCGTGACGGCTACGGTAGCCTCGACGTGCTGCTGGAGAACCCGTTTGGTTCCTTCAGCCACACCTATGCGGCCAAGTACGCTGGACTGGGCACGGTCGGCGTTTCGCGCAACCTGCTGACGCCGCAATGGGGTCCGCGCGTGCGCTTCGGCTCTGTGTTCACAGCCCGTGAGTTTGCTGGCGACAGAGAGCTGTCTGATGAGTTGTGCAACCGCTGTGGCATCTGTGAACGGCTGTGCCCGACCCAGGCTATCCGTGCGCGCACCGACGGGATTGTCGGCGATCTCGACAAAGACGCCTGCACGCGGCACCACATAGAATTGAAGAAGGAGACGCGTTGGCCCTGTGGCGTCTGCGCCAAGGTGTGCCCGGTGGGCGAGGACCGTCGCCTCTTTGATAGCCGCAGCACCAAGCGCTACCTGGATGAAAGACCCGCGCTCGAAGCCAATCCAGCGGATCCGCGCTACCGGGGCTTGGTTCACCTGCGCCGCCACGGTTCGCGCGGGACACGAATCGTGTGAGGAACCGCATGCAACCTTCCATCGATATCCGCAATGTGAGTAAGAGCTACGGCGGAGGCACAGCGCCGGGTGGGCTGCTCGCTTTGGACAACGTGAGCCTGCAGGTTGGCCAAGGGGAATTCCTGGCCATCCTGGGGCCGAGCGGCTGTGGCAAGTCGACTCTGCTGCACGTGGTGGCCGGGTTGACGCCGGCGCGCGGCGAGCTCCTGGTGCAGGGGAAGAAGGTTACTGGCCCGGGTCTCGACCGAGGCGTGGTTTTCCAGGACTACGCTCTGTTTCCCTGGCGCACGGTGCTCGACAATGTGGCTTTCGGTCTGGAGATGAAGAAGGTTCCACGTCACATGCGGGCGGCGTGGGCGTACAAGTACGTAACCCTAGTGGGGCTGGAGGGTTTCGAAGATCGCTACCCTGCGCAACTCTCCGGCGGCATGAAGCAGCGGGTGGCCATCGCGCGAGCCTTGGCCTTCGATCCCGAAGTGCTGCTCATGGACGAGCCGTTTGCGGCACTGGACGCCCAGACCCGCGAGATCTTGCAGACCGAACTGCTGCGCATATGGGAGCAGACGGGCAAGACCATACTGTTCGTCACCCACAGCATCGACGAGGCCATTTACCTGGCCCAGCGGGTGGTGGTGATGACGGCGCGGCCCGGCCGGATCAAGCAGATCGTTGATATCGATTTGCCCTGGCCACGGGTTGACAGCGATATGCGCTCCTCACGGCCGTTTGCTTTGCTTCGCCACCGCATCTGGGAGCTGCTCGCCGGGGAAGTGGAGAAGGCGCAGCATCTTGCAGCACCAAAAGATCCGGTTCCGGGTCGTGGCCAGGTGGCAACGGACGCCGTGGCACAGGAGGTTGTCTGAGATGCGAGGAGCATTGCTTCGCGCGTCTGTTGCGCTCGGCCTGCTTGCGCTGTGGGAAGGGTTGCCGCGCGTCGGGCTGGTGAACCCTAACTTCCTGCCACCGGCATCTGACGTAGTCCGGACGCTGTGGAGACTGCTCGTGAGTGGCGAATTGTTGCGCCACGCATGGGTCAGTCTGGAGCGGATCTTGCTCGGTCTAGCTGTGTCCATCTTGGTCGGGGTTCCATTGGGAATCTTCATGGGTTCCTGGAAGACGTTCGAGCGCACGCTGGATGGGCCGTTGCAGGCCGGGCGGCAGGTGTCGGCCATCGCGCTGTTCCCCGTGTTCATCCTGTTCTTCGGAATCGGCGAACTGTCCAAGGTGGTGATCATCTTCTGGGCCTCGGTCTGGCCCATCCTGCTCAACACCACCATCGGAGTGAAGACAGTTGATCCCGTGCTCATCCGTTCGGCGCGGTCGATGAGCGCCCGGGGCGCGACCCTGTTCCGCAAGGTGATCTTGCCGGCAGCCGCGCCGTCAATTTTCACAGGCATCCGGCTGGGGGCGGCCTATGCCTTCATGGTGCTGGTGGCGGCCGAAATGATCGGAGCCAATGCGGGACTGGGCTTTCTGGTTCTCAATTCGCAGGAGATCTTCAAGATCCCTGAGATGTACGCGGCCATTGTCGCGCTCGCGGCCTTTGGGTTGGGCGTGAACAAGTTGCTGTATCACCTGGAACGCAGGGCGACCGTGTGGCGCGAGGCAGGCGGGACGTAGCGGTGCGTTCGAAAGAAAGAAGGAGAGAAATGCGGAGAACCATCACGACAGGAACCCTCATCGTTGCGCTGCTGGCAACCGGCCAGGGCCAGGCCGCAGGCGCCAAGCAGGAGCCCAAAGAAGCGTTCGTCATCAAATATCCGAATATCCAGTGGTTCGATCCCGTGTACGTCGCAGACGAAAAGGGCTGGTTTGCCGAGGAGGGATTGAAGATCGAGTGGGTGGGCGAGATACCTTCTGCGCAGCTCGTGCCAGCGGTCGCCTCGCGCAGCATCGATTTCGCCAACCGCCATACGCCGCTGGTGCTGACCGCGCGGGCGGGCGGGGCCAAGATCAAGATCGTCGCCGCGGGTGCCACGACCACGCCCGAGCGTCCGCACATGAAGTACCTGGTCAATCCGGCAAGCCCCATCAAGACCGTGAAGGATCTGAAGGGCAAGAAGGTCGGCATCAACAGCTTCAGCGCTTGCTCGGAATACGTGCTCAAGGAATACCTGCGCCGCAATGGACTGGACAAGGACATCAACTTCGTCGTCATTCCCGATGCCAACCAGGAGCAATCGCTCAAACAGGGGCTGATCGACGTGGGCGTGCTGCACTCGCCGTATTATGAAAAGGTAGTGAAGACCGGGGCGGCTCGCGAGATCTTCAACGATTTTGTGGTCGACAATGGCATCAGCGGCATGTTGCCGTTTTTCACCAATGAAGACTTCATCGCCGAGCACCCCGAGGTCGTGAAGAAGTTCGTCAAGGTGCTGGCGCGCGCCGCGGACTGGACCAACGAACACCACGATGAAGCCGGGCAGATCTTTGCCAAACGTCGCGGATTGGACCCGCAGTACGCAGGAAGCTGGCAGTACTACCAGCACGGCTTGATTCCCGGCGATGCGCAGGTGCAGTGGTGGATCGACTTGCTGGTCCACGAGGGCAAGTTGAAGAAGGACCAGATTCAGGCGTCGGACGTGTACACCAATAGCTTCAATCCCTACAATCAGAAGAAGCGATAGGTGGCAGCCATGGCCGGCGACAGGCACTGGAAGATCTCGGCCGGCCTGGCGGTGGCTGCAGGCACGAGCTTGCTGGTCATTCCTAGTGTGCGGCCGGCCTGCGATGGCCTGGTGCCCACGGCGATGGGTGGAGCGGTTCCCATGCGCTGCCACTTTTCCTACCGGGTCGAGCTGCTGCTGGCGGTAGCTTGCGTGCTGGTAGCGCTGACGTTGTTCTTGCTGACGGGCCGCGAGGCGCGCCGTTTGAGCGGCTTCTTCTTGCTGATTCTGGGCATCCTGGCTGCCCTGGTGCCGCAACCCTGGATTATCGGGACCTGCGGCGGGGGAACCTGTCACACGGGCGGGACATGGTTCGAGACCGTCGGTGTGTTTCTCGCCGTGCTGGGACTGCAGGCGGCTTGGCACGCTTCTGCGCGACGGGAGCAGTTCACGTCTGGGCCCGATGCTTGAGATTGTCTGGCACAGCCTGACCCGGCGCTGGGTGCAGTCCCTGGCAACCGTCATCTCTGTGGCGGTCAGCGTCGGCATGCTCTTCGCTCTGTACCGACTCTATGCGGGAGCGTCGCTGGGACTGGACGTGGGCGCCCGGCGCCTGGGCGCCGATCTATTGATAGTTCCCGGCGATACGCCGGTTGAGCCGGAGACGCTCCTGTTCACTGGCGCGCCGGCCAACATCTATATGCGACGCGAGCTGGAGCAAAAGATCGCCGAGCTGCCCGGAGTTCGGCGGACCAGCGCACAGTTCTTCGCCCAGACACTCAACGAAACCTGCTGCAGCCTGAGCGGGGCGACTCGACTTATCGGTTTCGAGCCCGCCACGGATTGGTCGGTGCAGGCATGGGGAACCGGGTTGCGCGATCGTGTGCTGCAACCCAATCAGATCGTCGTGGGCGCGGGGGTGGAGGGCGTCGCGGGCAACAAGGCCTACATTCTCGGTCAGGCCCTGCAAGTGGTCACGGTGTTGCAGGCGACTGGCACCAGTCTGGACTACTCGGTGCTTATGCCCATCGATGCCGTGCGTGCCCTGTCGCGGACTATCCCCTATCTGCGCGTTTTGCTCGGCAAGGGAAACGATCCCGCTGACTTCATCTCGGCGGTGCTGGTGGAAACCGACAAGCGCGCGGACAAGGAAGCGGTCGCCGCAGCCATCGAGCGCGTCGGTGACGTGCGCGTAATCAAGGCATCCGACGTACTCGGGAACATCAAGCAGCAGCTGGAATCGTTGTTCTTCATCATGCTGGGCGGTGGCTTGCTGGCGGCGCTGGCCGCCATTGTGCAAATCTTCGCCCGCTTCTCTTCGCTGCCCTGGGATCGCAAGGGCGAGTGGGGCCTGTACCGCGCGCTGGGCGCGACCCGGGGCGATCTCAAGCGGCTCATCTTGGGCGAGGCCGCGATTCTGACTGGAGCCGGGGTCGCCATTGGATTGTTGCTTGGTGGCGCTCTCGGCTTGCTGGCGCACGCATGGTTGCAAGAACAGCGTGCCTTCCCTTTCATTGAGGCGTCCTGGAGCAAGACTGGGCTGGCGATTCTTGTGACCGGCGCGGCCTTCGGCCTTGTCGCCCTGGTGGCTGCCTGGTGGCCGGCACGCCAGAGCGGGCGTATCGCGCCCTCATCGGCCATGGCCATGGGCGATATCGACTGAGGACCGCTGGATGTTGCTGCAGGCGGTGAATGTGTCGCGAAGCTTCGGACGTGACGAGATCTTGCGCGACATCTGTCTCGATCTGGCACCGGGGGAATCTTTGGCCATCACCGGCCCTTCAGGCAGCGGCAAGTCCACCCTGCTGTCGCTGCTCGGTCTGCTGCTGGAACCGACTTCCGGCGAAGTCCTGTTCGAGGGCAAGACCACTCGGGCGCTGAGCGACGATCAGCAGTCACGCCTGCGCAATCGCTCATTCGGCTTCATTTTCCAGAATCCACAGCTCATCGGATCGCTCTCGGTGTTGCACAACGTGCTGGTGCCGGCGCGTCTGGCACGCAAGCGCGGTCTGGAGGCCGAGGCGCGGCGTCTGCTGACCACGTTGGGCCTTTCGCACCGGCTGCAACATCTGCCGCATCAACTGAGCATTGGTCAGAAGCGCCGGGTGGCAGTGGCGCGCGCGCTGTTGCTGGAGCCGGTGGTCGTGTTTGCCGACGAGCCCACCAACGATCTCGACGCCGAGCGCGCCGGCCAGCTCGGCGAGTTGCTCTACCAGTTGCCCGGCCAGGGCCGAGCTTTGGTTTTGGTCACCCACGATCGTGGTCTGGTGGGCCGGGCCGACCACACGGTCGATTTGAGTGGGGTGCGGGCGTGAGCCTCGGCACGGCACTGAGACAGTCAGTGGCCGTCGCGCTGCTGTTGGCTCTGCTTCTGCTGTCTCGTCAGGCCCGCGCCGCAGCGTGCTGCCTGTCCGCCACATCGTTCGGCGTGGGACGTCTTCTGGTTTGGGAGGATTTCGCGATAGGGCTTTCTTTGGGACACGCGCGCGTGCTGGGCGAGTGGGACGCGCAAGGGAGCCTTCACCTCAACCCACCCGGATATTCGGAGGGAATCACGCGCGCGCAGCTTTGGATGATTGTGCGTCTTCACGAGCGAGTGCAGGCGCAAGTCTGGGTACCGGTGTTGGTCAACGATCGCTGGTCCGACGATCAGCACCAGATTGCGGGAAACATGGGCGACGTGGGGGGCGCGGTTCGCGTGGAACTCGTGCCCATCGGCGCCTTCAAGGACCTGCCATCGCTGGCTGTGACCTTGGGCGGAGCTTTTCCCACGGGAAAGCGGGTCGAACAGACCTCGCCGCCGTTGTTTGCGGGCGCCACAGGATTGGGGGCCTACGCAGGCTCGATCGGTCTCGAATCGGAATACTCCTTCTTGCCGTGGTTCGTGCGACTCGAATTTGGACTGACCGGGTACTTGTCCTTTCGCCGGTCTGATACCGGACAGAGGGAACAATATGGTCCGCTGATACAGACCACGTTGTCCGCAGGGCGCGAAGCCTTTACCGAGCGGATGGTCATTGCGTTCGCTTTGCACGGGGAATGGCAGGACCGCATCGCATTCGACGGAACGTCCGTGCCTGATTCGCGGGCCCGGGCCTTGTCTACTGGTGTCTCGCTCTCGTGGCGCGCAAATCCGCATTGGACGTTGCTGGCCACGGGCAGTAACTCGGTCTGGCCCAGCGGCGTGGGCATGAACCGAGACGCACGGGTTGGGCTCGACGTGGGGGTTCGCTATGGGCATTTCTAGGCGGTACGTCGTCGCAACGGTCCTGTTGGCCAGCGCTGTCGCCGGGTGTGCCTCGCAAAAGGTCGCAAAACGCGGACAAGCCGACGAGCTCACGCTGCTCACCGGCGAGGGAAATGCGGTGCCACTGCGCGAGATCTGGCGTGGACGTCGGGCCACCGTGCTGATCTCCTGGAGCGCAAATTGTCCTTGCGTGCGTCGGTATCAGGATCGCGTGGAGACCCTGCTCGAACAGTACCAAGCCAAGGGCGTGGCAGTTCTTGGTGTGTCCAGCAACGCCGACGAGACCTTTGCCGAGGTCAAGCGCGTGGCTGGTGCGCGAGGCATTCATTTGCCCATCATGCGCGACGAGGACGGTCTGCTGGCCCAGGCATTGGGCGTGCGCAGTACCCCGACCGTCGTGCTGCTGGATGAACGAGGTCGGGCGCGCTTCGTGGGTTGGTTCGACAATGAGCGCACGCCCGGCGAGCCGGATCGCGAGCCTTGGCTCGAATTGGCCTTGCAGGGTGTTCTTGAAAATCGAAGCGACTTTGCAACGCGCTCCCCAGTCTACGGCTGCACCATCGCACGTCGGCTTTTCGGCGCGACACAGGGCCATTCCTGTTTGGCCCCCAATGAACCCAGCAAAAGGAGTCCCCAATGAGTCGTACTGTTCTGTCTTTGGTCTTGGTCACTCTTGTTTCGGCTTGTGGATCGATTTCCAGCCAGACGCCCACGATTTCCAAGACCAGCCTTGGCCAAGCCACCGTCGACGGGCTATCCGCTGAACTCTTCACCGATAACCAACTCCAGACTGGCCTCTCGCCTCTCTATCTCAAGATCAGCGACGGCGGGACTCTCGTCATCACTGACGCCACCCTCACTGTCACGCCCCAGATGACCATGTCCGGGGGCATGCAACATGGCGCCCCTGTGCTTGGCGATCCCTCGGTCGATAGCAGCGGGCTGTATCACGTGAATGTCGTCTTCCAGATGGCCTCTTCCGCCACCGATATCTGGGCCGTGTCGGTGGACATTGCGCGCGCAGGAGCCGCTGCGGTCCATGCCCAGTTCAACGCGCTGACCGTGGTCGACAGTGGACGGGCAGTGGTCTTCTCGTACACGGCCACAGGTGGCACGCAAAGCAACTATGTTGCCAGCTTCAATCTCACTGGCGCAGCCAAGGTGGGGCTCAATCCGGTTGTGTTCACGCTTCACCAAGCTCAGGACATGATGCCCTTCGCGCCGGTCGACGATGCGACCCTGGTCCTGGATCCCGAAATGCCATCAATGGGCCATGGCGCCCCTGGCAGCGTCAACCCGACCCTTGCTTCCTCGGGCCGCTATAGCGGTCAGGTGGCCTTCTCCATGGCTGGCACGTGGCAGACCACCGTCACCGTGAGCGAGGCGGGCCAGACTTTGGGAACACCAAAGTTCACGACGAAGTTTTAGCTTTCGCCGCCCCAATAGTGCTCGCACCCGTTGACGACTGAGGCTACACTACTCTCGTGATTGTCGGGATTCCCAAGGAAATCAAGGAGCACGAGTATCGCGCGGGAATGCTGCCCGTCGGGGTCGAGGAGCTTTCGCGGGCAGGCCATCGGGTTCTGGTTCAGAAGGGCGCCGGGCTTGGCAGTGGAATCCGCGACGTCGACTATGAGCGCAGTGGCGGCACATTGGTTGGCCAGGCCGAGGAGATTTTTGCGACCGCGGATCTCGTGGTGAAAGTGAAGGAGCCACAATCTTCCGAGGTCGCTCTGCTGCGTGAAGGACAGCTCGTCTTTACCTATTTCCACTTCGCGGCCGACGAGGCGCTCACACGAGGGGTGCTGGCATCCGGCGCGACTGCGATCGCCTACGAGACGCTGCAAGATAGGCGCGGCAACCTCTGTCTGCTGACGCCGATGAGTGAGGTCGCGGGGCGGATGAGCATCCAGCAGGGTGCAAAGTTTCTCGAACGACCGCAAGAAGGGCGGGGCATTTTGCTGGGAGGCGTCCCGGGAGTCGAGCCCGCGCACATTACCGTGCTCGGGGGCGGCGTGGTCGGTACGCAGGCCGCGAGAATAGCGGCTGGCTTCGGCGCGTCGGTGTGCGTGCTTGATACGAATCTCGAACGCCTACGCTATCTGGACGACATCATGCCCCACAACGTGACGACACTGTTCAGTGACCGGCACACCATCCTCGATCAACTCGCCAAGGCCGACTTGGTGATTGGCGCGGTGCTGATCCGCGGGGCGCGGACACCTCGGCTGGTCAAGAGGGAAGACCTCAAGAGCATGAAGCCCGGCGCTGTGGTCGTTGATGTGGCCGTGGATCAGGGTGGCTGTTTTGAAACCACGCGGCCGACCAGCCACGCCGACCCGACGTACGTGATCGATGACGTGGTCCACTATGCCGTCACCAACATGCCTGGGGCCGTCGGGCGTACAAGCACCTATGCCCTGTGCAACGCGACGCTGCCCTACGCCCTGCAAATAGCGAATCATGGCCTCGCGGGGGCCGCGGCCCGGAACCCCGAGATCGTGAGCGCTGTCAACGTGCACCGCAGGCAAGTGACGAACCTTGCCGTTGCCGAGACGTTCGGAATCCCCTACGTGCCCTTTTCGACAGGGGAGTCCTCAAAGCAGTAGAAGGCCTTCCCTCGTTATAGGGAATATTGTCCGGAGCAGCGGCCTTCCGCGCCCGGGTAACGCTTCGGGCGACATCGGGAGGTGAACCGGAAAGCCCTCAAGGCTGGCTGGGAAGTCACGGGGCAGCCATGTCTATTCGGCAGGCGCTTCGGCGCAGCCGTTAGCGAGCCTGCGATGCATGGACCTGCGTCCGGCTTTGCAGAAGATCATGCAGCGTCCGCACAGCGTGGCGCCGTAGTTGCCCTCCTCATGCTCACTGCAACGGAGGCGGGCATCGCGATCCTCCCAGAGGGCCTTGAATTTGGCCGCAGCGGTCATGGCCTCCGGTCTCGGGACATCGACCTGTGGATTGAAGGGCGCGTTCGGCCACGCCCTTGTGGTGAGACCCTTGGCGACCCACCAGCAACGATCACCCTCGACCGTGCCGTAGGTGTGGGTCTTGCCGTCCATCTTGCAGTTCCAGGGCTTCTTTGTGATGGCGCCGGCTGGACAGCTCTTGATGCAGTCAAAGCATTGCAGGCAGGGATTGTCCGCAAGCGCGGCGTCAGGCTTGAGTGGTGCGGTGGTGATAACGGTAATGAAACGCTGTCGCGGACCGAACTGAGGTGTCAGGGCAAGGCCGCTCCAGCCAAACGCGGCCAGGCCTGCCGCGACCGCGGCATGCCGGAAGGAAAAGGGGCCGTGGTATTTCTTGGTTTCCCAATAATGGGAGCCGCGACCGGGTATAGGCAGACTTTCGTAGCCAGCGTTCTCGAGAAACCGGGTGATTCGATAGGCGATGGAATCCATCTCGCGGTTGAGATGCGTGTACCCGAACATGTTGTAGGAGAAGTTCGATATCTCGCGACGCTGGGCTTCCAGTGAGGCGTCAGGGATATGCAGGGCAACGACCACAATCGAAACCGCGGACGGTAGAAGATCCTCCGGCCGATGAGGGCTCGTGACGGCCTCATTCAAGACCTTCGCGGAAGCCACGCCGATCAGGTCTGCGCCCAGATCCAATCCCAACTGCTTGACCTTCTCTTTCAACGCATCAGCCATTGGCGTCTCAGCGCTCCCATCGGTTCTTAGTCCAGTGGAGCATGCTAGCCTCCAGCCGGTCGAAGGCCGCCATGGTCGCAATGATCACAACCGACAGGAAGACCATTCCGACAATGACTTTTGGGTAGTCTGCGAAATCGGCGTGGTATTGAATGAAGTACCCGAGACCCGATTTGGCGCCGAACATTTCGGCAACCGTCAGAAGAATGAAGCCGAAGATCAGCGCCATACTTGCTCCTGCGAAGATCGAGGGCATCGCCGCCGGCACGATGACCTTTCGGACCAGCGGCCACCCCTTCAGCCCGATGCAGCGGGCGTTGTCGATCCAGCGCGGTTCAATCAACGTTACGCCGTGGATGGTTCCCATCAGCACCGGCCACAAGGCGGCCACAAAAACGATGAAGGCGGAGGATAGCCAGAATGTCGGAAGAATGGCAATGGCGTAAGGAACGAGCATCGTGGGAGGTATTGGACTGGCCGCCCTGAAAAGCGGGAGCAGGGCAATTCTCATTGTGCGGTGCATTCCGGTGGCGACGCCAATGGCGATGCCCAGGGTGAGGGCGAGCAGATAGCTGGGAATGAGGAGCGCCATCGAACTCTCCAAGCCTTTGAGGAGCTTGGGCAGCGAAGGTCCGATCGCGGGTATGGTTTTGGAAAGCCCGGGGAAGAGAAGCGGATCGAGGAAATGGCCGAGATCAGTCGCGACCTCATAAGCGCCGACGACTGACAGAAGAATGACGGAAGTTGCGATTAGACCCAGTCGCGCGTCGCGACGCTCTTTGGCCCTTCTTGCGGGAAGTTGTCCGCTCATATTTTGCCGTCTCAACTCACTTCATGGGAGGAGTCGACATCCTTCGCCTTGACAGACTTCATGGTCGTTTCGCTTCAATTCCGTTCCTTGAAACGCCGTTCCAGTCTGTCGTAAAAAGGAGAAGGATCCTTGGCCTTCAACTCCTCAAGCGCATTCCAGTAGGGGGCGGTGGCGATGTGGGCACCGATGTCGATTGAGCTGGTGATGTAACCTATGGTGTTCATGTCCTTCCAGAAGATCTTTACGGCTTTCGCGTTGGGGTCGGCTTCGACGATCTGGTGGGGTTCGAGGGTGAAGTCTCTAGCCTGCGCATCGTCGAGTTCAAGGAATCGCTTGTTGACGTCCACGGCGACCTCTGGACTCTCTTTCAGGACACGCTCGGCTCTGATGATCGCCTTCAGGAAGGACTTTGCCAGCGCGGGCCGAGCTGAGAGGTTCTTTCCTGCTGTGACGATGCGGCAGCAGGGGTGATTTGCAAGAAAGTCGTTGCTCCAAAACGGTATGGCGAGTCCCGCGCTCTTTGCTTGGAGATACACGGCGGAACTTGCGATGCCGATGTCGACCTTGCCGGACTTGACGGCCTCAAGGACATCCTGGGGTTTCTTCATATCGATGATCGTAAGGTCCTTTTGCGGATCGATCCCCGCCCTGATCAATGCGCCACGCCAGACGATGTCGGCGGTATAGAGTCTTGGGGTGGCCACGGTCTTGCCCCTGAAGTCGGCGATGCTCTTGAACCTAGGGGCATTTTCTGGCTTTGTAATGACGGGGTGTCCGCCGGAGAGATGGCCGCCGATGATGACGAAATCTGCCCCTTTGGCAATGAAGGTAAGGGGGCCTCCAGTGCCAAAGGAAACGCCAATGTCGATCTTCCCCGCAAGGAGCGCATTCAGTCCGTCGGCCGAGCTGTTGAAGGGGACGAGATCTGCGTCGATGCCCTCTTGTTTGAAGAACCCCTTGTCCTTGGCAATGAAAGTCAAGACACTGCCGCCGCCGGGAGCATAGCCGATCCTGAGAGCCGTTGGGGTTCCTGTAGCCTGGGCGTCTGCGAGTAGGCTTGAAAATACGACTGCGACCGCTGCGAGAAATGCTCTCTTCATGGCGAGACCTCTCTTTGTCCATTTCATCTATGGACGTTGTCTTTCTGCGAGTTGAGAAGCAGTCGTCACACGCGCCAGCACTCTTCCGTCGGAGTCGACCTTGAATGCCAGGGGAACCAGGCTGATGCCGTACTTTTGCGCCAGATCGGGATGCTGGGTCACGTCCACCAGCGCCGTGGGCACACCTTGGGCCGACAGGCGTTCTTCCAATGAGCGGCAGTCAGAGCAACGGGGATGGGTGAACTGCACCACCAGGCCCGCCTGCGGCGAGGCGCCGATCTCCTGAAGATCGATGCGTGCCACGCTCCGTGGCCCGATGCCGCGCAGGCGAGCCAGGAGACGATACGTCTCGCATCCCACACACAGGCCGGTGGACGCGGCCAAGAGCGCCAGGCCCGCCACCACCAACCCCAGCGTCCAGCCCAGCCGGGGAAACCCAGCCAGGTGCGCGGCCGAGGCAGCCGAAAGAAACACCAGACCCACCAGATTGGCGAAGCGAACCGGCCGGGCATCCTTGACCGGCCCCGGGCCGAGCCAGGGCCGCACCAGCTTGAAGTAGAGAAGACAGGCCAAGCACAGCCGTGGCCCGAAAATCAGGGTCAGCGCGAGCTGCAGCGCTGCCAGCGCGAGCAGGGGCCACCAACCGAGCAAGAAGGCCGCGAGCGCCGCACCCCCTATGATGGCCTGGTTGAAGCGCGGCGCCCGAGCGTCGATCACAGGGGGCCCCAGCAGCGCGGCCCGGGATGGAACAGTATCCTCCGCGGAAGACATGGAGTCTAGTATAACAACAGTAGCGGCGCCGTCGAGGCGGATCGGCGGGCGAGTTGCGCGCGAGGACCGCCGGCGCCAACCGGCCATATGATTTATCTTGCGCTGTCTGGAGAACGGGACAGAATAGGCCACATGCAAGACAGCGCGGATATCGCGAGAGACGCCAATGTGAAAAGGGCAGCATGGGCGGTGAGACGGCCGGGGAATCTCTCTGGAGCCTGCCAGGCGGGTCTGGCAGGCGCTACTGCGAGCAGCCACTCAGACGGAAGACCGAGTTTGTCGGCAGGCGACGCCCAGCCTCTGGTGGCGGTGGTCAGTCGTGACGGCCAGACCTCGCCCTTGACCCCCAATGTGCCGGCGTGGGTCCTGGTGTTCAATGCAGCCGAAGGGCGCTTGCACTTGGTCGAAAAGCGCCGCATCGAGGTGCGGCCAACCGATTTCTCCAGACCGGGCTGGCAGATTGAGCACCTGCGCGTGATTCTTCACACTGTGCGTGGTTGCAAGACGCTGGTGCTGTCTCGGATCACGAGGCCTCAGCGACTGCTGATCGAGGCCCGCGGCATCCGCGTGCTGGAGGCGTCCGGATTCGTGGAGGAAGCCTTGACCGAAGCGGCGGTGCTCGACGCTGCGGTATCCCAGCCCGCCATCCAGGCGTGGCCGCAATACCGGAGGTAAAACGCGCGAAGAAGCCCTTCTCAAATCTCCCAGTTTGGAGTCGGCGATTGCTGGGTTTCTTTGGACAACACCTTGACCTTCACATCATCGGCCAGCACCAAGGAGCGCGGGGGCACGCTGTGCGTGAGAAAGGCGTTGGCGCCGATGGTGCTGCCCGCACCCACCACGGTGTCGCCGCCCACGATTGTGGCGCCAGCATAGATCGTGACGTCGTCCTCGACGGTGGGATGGCGCTTCTTGCCGCGTAGTTGCTGCCCAGCGGCCAGGGAGCGCGCCACCAGGCCCACGCCCTGGTACATCTTCACATGACTGCCGATGACGGCGGTTTCGCCCACCACGGTGCCGGTGCAGTGGTCGACGAAGAAGTGGGTACCGATGTGCGCGCCCGGGTGAAGGTCCATGCCCGAGCGGGCGTGCGCCCATTCGGTCATCATGCGCGGGATTAGCGCGATGCCGTGCAGGTACAGTTCATGCGCCAAGCGCTGCGCAGCGATGGCTTCCACAAATGGGTAGGCCACGATGACCTCGTCCTTGCTCAGCGCAGCCGGATCGCCGTTGTACGCGGCCTCCACGTCCGTTGCCAGAAGCTCGCGTACGCGGGGCAGACTGGCGAGGAACTCCAACGCCAGCCTGCGTGCGACGGCGCCTAGGTCCTTGTCGGGCAGTTCGGGCGGGCGCGCATATTCCAGGCTACGTCCTATTTCGCGGGCAAGCCGGCTGGCGACCTCGTCAAGCAACTCCGAGGTGACTGAGCGACTCGCTGCGGTGGCGATGGCTGTCTCGTCGAAGAATCCAGGAAACAGGAGGCGCAAAAGATCGCTCGTGATGCGCCCGATGGCCTGCCTGGACGGCAGGTTCTTGCCGTCCAGGTGGTTGATGCCACCAACCGAGCTATAGGAATCCAGCAGGTGGTCAGTCAGTTCCGTGTTCTCCACGATGTCGCCGTCTACCCGATGCCTTCAAACAGCACGGTGGAGATGTAGCGCTCGCCGGAATCAGGCAGCACCACCACGATGGTCTTGCCTGCGAATTCGTCCAGCTTGGCCAGGCGCAGGGCCACGCTGGTGGCGGCGCCGCTCGAGATACCGCTCAGGATGCCCTCCTCGCGAGTTAGACGGCGGGCGGTTTCGATGGCTTCCTCGTCGGTGGATTGCTCGATCCGATCCACGACGGTCAGATCCAGCGTGTCGGGTACGAAGCCGGCACCGATACCCTGGATCTTGTGCGGCCCGGGCTTGAGCGGTTGGCCGCTGCGGAACTGCGTAAGAATGGGGCTCTTGGCGGGTTCGACGGCCACCGAGGTGATGGCCTTCTTCTTGGTCTTCTTGATGTAGCGGGAGACGCCAGTGATGGTGCCGCCGGTACCCACGCCCGAGACCAGAACGTCGACGGCTCCGTCGGTGTCGTTCCAGATCTCGGGGCCGGTGGTCTGTTCGTGAATCAGTGGATTGGCGGGGTTCTTGAATTGCTGGGGCAGGAAGTAGCGATCAGGCTCGGCGGCTGCAGTGGCCTCGGCGCGACGGATGGCCCCCGGCATGCCCTCGGCGCCAGGGGTCAGCACCAGGTTGGCGCCAAAGGCGGCCAGCACGCGCCGTCGCTCCAGGCTCATGGTCTCGGGCATGGTCAGGGTCAGTTTGTAGCCGCGTGCTGCAGCCACGAAAGCCAACGCGATGCCAGTGTTGCCGCTGGTGGGCTCGATGATCTCCTTGCCGGGCTTGAGCACACCGCGCTCCTCGGCGTCACGGATCATGGCCAGGCCAATGCGGTCTTTGACCGAGTAGGCAGGGTTGCGGCCTTCGATCTTGGCCAGCACGGTGGCTTTGGTGCCAGCGGCCAGGCGGTTCAGCTTGATGAGGGGGCTTCGGCCGATGGACAGGGAGTTGTCAGCAAAGAATGCGGGCATGGGGCTATCTCCTTTCGACGACGACAAGAACTTCTTCCGCATGGAGGTTGTCCTCCGGGCGAAGGGGGCGAACAGAACCTTCCGAAAGACTATGACCAGCTACGATGCGGACATTCGAGGTGTCGACCCAATCCAGGAAGTCCTGCAGAGTGAACGGGTGGATGTTGTCCGAATCGTACCAGTGATAGGGCAGGCGTGGGGTGACTGGCATGCGGCCATGGGCGACCAGATCGACAATGACCCGCCAATGGGCGAAATTGGGGAACGAAACGATACCCTTGCGTCCGACCCGCAACATCTCACCCAGCATCAGCCAGGGATTGGGCAGGGTTTGCAGAGTCTCTTCCAGCACGACCACGTCGAAGCTGCCATCGGGAAACCAACTCAGCCCCTCGCTCAGATCAGCCTGCAAGACCGGCACCCCGCGCTCTGTGGCGCCGAGAGCTGCCTTCGCATCAATCTCCACGCCCTGGCCGCGAACCTGGCGCTCGCGCTGCAACCGCTCCAGCAATTGTCCGTCGCCGCAGCCCAGGTCCAGCACGCGGGCGCCCGGCTGAATCTCGCGGGTGATGATGTCGTCCTGCCAGCGGGGATTGGCCGCCGGAGGGGAACTTTCGCGAGCGTGCCGAGAAGCCTGGATGGAAGCCACCTCGGCAATGCGCCATTCAAAAAGCCCAGCCGGCAGGCGCTCGACGTCTCGCCTGGCCACCAGGGAGGGATCGATGCGAGGATCCTGTGCGTGGGTCATGGGCTTCTAGTGCGAGAGGAAGCTGTTCACCAGGCGCCCCACCGTCCGGGACTCGACGAGAAAGGAGTCGTGACCGTAGGGCGAGGACACTCTGGCATAGCTGGCCTGCTTGCCGGTCTTGACGAGCGCCAGGGCCAACTCGCGGCAGGCCGCGGGCGGATACAGCCAGTCCGAATCGAAAGAAACGATGAGCACGCGCGCCTTGATCCTCCGGCAGGCTTCGGTCAGATCGCCGCTGCCCCAAACCGAGGCATCATAGTAGTCCATGGCACGCGAGATGAAGAGGTAGCTATTGGCGTCGAAGCGTTCGACAAAGCTGCGCCCCTGGTAGTCCAGATAGCTCTCCACCGCGAACTCGATGCCGAACCCGCCGTCGGGAACCGGCCGGTCACCCTGCAACCGGCGGCCGAACTTCCGATGCATCCCTTCGTCGGAAAGATAGGTGATATGCGCCAGCATGCGCGCCGCCGCCAGGCCAGCGGCCGGTGGCTCCTGGCCGTAGTAGTCGCCGCCAGCGAACCTTGGATCGTTGAGGATGCAGTAGCGGCCCACGGCGTTGAAAGCCAACCCTTGCGCTGACAGCCGGGCGTTGGCAGCCAGCACCACGGCACGCTCGACCCTTTCGGGAAAACGCAGGGCCATCTCCAACGCCTGCTGACCACCCAGCGAGCCGCCGATTATCGCGCTCACGCGCTCGATGCCGAGGGCATCAAGCAGCAGTCCGTGCAATTGAACCCAGTCGCCGACCGTGACCTTGGGAAATCGCAGCCCATAGGGTTTGCCAGTCGCCGGGTCAGTAGACGAAGGCCCGGTCGTGCCGTAGCAGCTGCCCAGGACGTTGGGGCAGATGACAAAGTAGCGATTGGTGTCGATGGCTTTGCCTGGCCCGATGATCGCCTCCCACCAGCCCGGCTTGCGCGTGCGCCAAAGCCGCCCTGTGCTCTCCGCGTTCTTGTCCCAGCCGGCGGCGTGCGCATCTCCTGACAGGGCATGCGCCACCAGCACCGCGTTGTCCTTCGCTGTGGACAGAACGCCGTAGGTCTCGTACTCCACATCGATGGGGCGCAGGCGGCCGCCGAGTTCCAGAGTCAGGGGAGACTCGGCGGTCACCAGCCGAATGGTCTTGGCCTCGGTCCAGCCGACCGAGGCGGGGGTCTCGATCGGAATCACCGGGGCGTCGTCGCCGCATGCAGGTGGCGGCAACGAAGGAGTGGCCGTGTCGACCTGATCCTCTGCCCAAGCACTGCTCGATGACCCCATCGCTCTTTCGGCTAGGTCAGGGCCAGGGCGTCTTCCAGCGCGCCGGTGATATCGTCGATGTGCTCGAGGCCGACGGACAGACGGATGAGATCGCGGGTGAGTCCGCTGCTCTTCTGTTGTTCTTCGGTCAGCTGCGAGTGCGACGTGCTGGCCGGGTGAAGGATCAGGCTCTTGGCGTCGCCCACGTTGGCCAAGTGCGAGAACAGCTTGATGTTGTCGATGATCTTCACCGCGGTGTCGTAGCCGCCCTTGACCCCGAACACCACCATGCCGCCGAATCCGTTCTTGAGATAGCGGCTGGCCGTGGCGTAGGTCGGATCTTCTTTGAGTCCCGGATAGCGGACCCAGGCGACCTTGGGATGCTTCTTGAGGAACTCGGCCACCTTGAGCGCGTTCTCGCTGTGACGGGCCACGCGCACCGGCAGCGTCTCCACGCCCTGCAAGAAGATCCAAGAATTGTCAGGCGAGATGGCCGCGCCCAGGTTGCGCAGGGGAACCGTGCGCACGCGCAGGGCGAAGGCGATGGGCGCCAGCGGGGCCGGCAGATCGTGTGCCCACTTCAGGCCGTGATAGTTGGGGTCAGGATTGTTGAGCAGCGGGAAGCGCGGGTTGTTCTTCCAGTTGAACTTGCCCGAGTCGGTGACGATCCCGCCGATGCCCGCGCCGTGCCCGCCCAGCCACTTGGTGAGCGAGTTGACGACGATGTCCGCTCCGTGCTCGATGGTGCGCAGCAGGTACGGCGTGGTGAAGGTGGCGTCCACGATGAGCGGCAGGCCGTGCTTGTGCGCCACGGCGGCCACGGCAGCCACGTCGGTGAAGTCCAGCACCGGGTTGCCGATGGTCTCGATGAAGATGGCGCGGGTCTTGTCCGTGATCGCCTTCTCGAAGTTCTTCGGATCGTTCGGGTCCACGAAGCGCGTGGTGATCCCGAACTGCGGCAGGATGGCGTCGAACTGGGTGTAGGTCCCGCCGTAAAGATTGTTGGCCGAGACGATCTCATCGCCGGCCTGGGCCAGGGTGATGATGGAGTAGAAGATGGCCGAGGTGCCGGAGGCCAGTGCCACCGAGGCCGCACCGCCCTCGAGCTGGGTGATCCTTTGCTCAAGGATGTCGGTGGTGGGGTTCATCAGCCGCGTATAGATGTTGCCCAGCTCCTTGAGGGCGAACAGGTTGGCCGCGTGTTCCGTGTTCTTGAACAGATACGAGCTTGTTCGGTATACGGGAACTCCGCGGGAAAGGGTGGCATCGGGAACCTGTCCCGCGTGCAGTGCCAGGGTTTCGAAGCGGTAGGGTTTGGAGCTCATGGAACACGTCCTTTCGTGTCTACGGTGGGCTTGCTGGGTTGCTTAAAGAGAGTCTGACGGGGCTGCCGTTTGTTGTCAAGACCGATGTTCGCCACACAAGACAGCGGCGAAACGCGCCTTTGACGCGGGGGCTTCCGCGCGGTCCGGAGTCTCACCACAGAGGGCCCAGAGGCCACGGAGGCCGGATGGAAAGTGTTCCAGGTCCGGTTCCGAACCCTTCCTTCCGATCTGTCTCCGTGCTCTCGATGCTCTCTGTGGTGAAATCCGGTGTGCTACTTCGCTCGCTTGACGCTGACCCGGAAGCTCGGGCCCTCGGGCGTGATGGACAGAATCTGGTGGCCCTGCTCGGTGAAGCTGACGGGCACGTTGTCGGTCGGGGCGCCGCCGTCGAGCAGCACATCCAGCGTCTCGCCCACAGCGATTCTCTCCAGTGCGATCTTGGCCTTCACGAAATTTATCGGGCAGGCCACGCCACGGAGGTCGGCGACCGGGGCCAATGGCGTCTGGGTCGCCGCTGGCGCCGGTTTGGCGATCGGGGCGAGACGAAACTGGAGATTGGCGTCCAGGGAAGCGAACAGGTCGAGCACCCGCTGGTGAAAGGCGCGGGCTCTTTCCAGCAAGTCGTCCAGGTTCTCCCGATCTCCGAGACGCCAGTCGAGGGCGGCGGCGAGCAGTAGTTCGGTATCTTGCGCGACCCATCCTGGCGTGATCAGGTGCTGCGAGACCGCGTCGGACACCTCGCGGTCCTTGCGCGCTTCGATGCCAAAAAGCGGCAGCAAGGCGCGAGCGGTTGCGGTGATGGCGCGGTGGACATTGGAACTGCGGCCAGGGCCAGTTGCCGATCGTTGAGCCTCGGCCAGGGCATCGGCCGCGTCTTCAAGGTCGACACGAACCACATCAAGAACGCCGGCGCCGCACTCACCCGGTCCGCGACCGGCCAGCGAGAATGGCTCGCTGCCCCCCACGTCGACGTAGAAATCCTCGGGCACCTGGTCGGGCACCTGGGCGAAACGCTGAACCAGGGGTCGCAGCACCTCGACGCTGGCAAGACCCTTGGCGTAGATTTCGGCCACGAGCTCGGGAACCAGCCTGGCGGGAACCGCGCCCAGTCGTTCGCCGAACTTGACGTGGTTTTCTTCAGGGTGTCCGTCGGCCAGGACTTCGTAAAGCGGCATCAGTCGGCCGTTGTGTCGTCGAGCGCGCCCTTCAAAGCCGAGAGCCGCGATGATGTGATTGCCGCAAGCATTCGGGCAGCCGCTAAGGCGAATGACTTCGGGGCCCGCAGCGGTGTCGACGGAACCGAGGCGTTGCTCCAGGGCATCGGCGAGGGCCGGGGAGAGACACAGGCCCAACTTGCAGGTGGAGGCGCCGGCGCAGGCTACGATCTTTGGCTTTCGGGGTGTGGCAGGGATATCGAACCCGGCGAGCGTCGCGCGGGCTGTTTCGACGTGCTCGGCTGGGACGCCGAAAACCAGCAAATCTTGCTGCTGGGTCGCCGCTACGAGGCCGGCGCCCAAATCGCGTGCGATGTGGGCGACCTTGGTGAGATCGGCTCCAGGAATTCGTCCATTCTGCAGCTGCACGTGCAGCGTGAAGCGTGTTGGATCTCGTTCAGCCAGAAATCCGCGAGGCACCGGCGCGTCGATTGCGCCGGGAGTTCCGGTGAACGACGCCGGAATCGGTCGCAGCGTAGGAACAGCCTCGGCCAAACCTTCGCGCTCCACAGCGGCGCGTTCCTTGCGGTACTCGTCGACAAACGCCTCGCGGCCCAGCCTGCGCAGGACATAGCGTAGGCGAGCCTGGTGCCTGTTGGCGCGATCGCCCAGGCGATCGAAGAGACGCTGTACGGCCTCGGCCACCAGAAAGATCTGCGCTGGTTCGATGAATTCCTCGATCAGCACCGCTGCGGCTGCCTGTGGTCCCAGCCCGCCACCCGCATAGGCGGCGAAGCCCTGGCGGCCGTCGCGCTCGTGGGCGAAGAAGCCCAGATCGTTCACCGACGCGAAGGCGCAGTCGTCGCTGCAGCCCGAGAAGGCGATCTTGTACTTGCGGGGCAGGCTGAACGAGCGAGGGCTCTGTAGCAGGTACTCGGCGGTGGCGATGGCATGCGGGGCCACGTCGAATGCGGCCTTGGGGCAGACCGAGGCACGCGGGCACGCAGTGACGTTGCGAACCGTGTTGCCGCCGCCGCCGCGCGCGCTGAGGCCGACTTCCAACAACTTCGCTTGCACGGCCACGGTGGATTCCAGCGTCAGATCGTGAATCTGGATGTCCTGGCGAGTGGTGACGTGCAAGACGCCGTTGCCGTACTGACCGCCCAATCGGGCGATGCGCTCAAGCTGGTGGGGCAAGGCCAGGCCAGCCCCCAGGCGCACGCGCACCATGAAGCGGCCTGCCTCGCGATGCTCGTACACGCCCATGGGCACGCGAAAAGCGCGAAAGGCAGCGGCGTTGATCTCGCCACGCTGGAAACGCGCCACCTCGGCGCCGTAGCCAGCCACGTCCTGGCGCACACCCGCGGGGAGGCGAAGCAGCATTTCGGTTTCCACGTTCAGTTGCTTTCTGACGGATGGTTTTCGAGGAACTGCACAGCCTGCGTGAGCAAAGCGTGCCGGCGAGCTGGCGTGCCCACGGCCGTGCGAAGGCGCTGTCGTTCCAGGCGAAGCGCTGTCGTGTCGCCATTCAGTGTCTCAGGCAGAATTTGGCGCAGGATCTCGGCGAGCAAACTCGCCAACGCAGGCGAGGCGCCGCCTGTGGAGATCGCCAACCGCACCGGCCCTCGGTCCACCACTGCGCCGAGGTGAAAGTCGGCGCCATCGGGTGAAGTGGAGCCTGCCACCCAAACCTTCGCCTCCCGGGCCGCGACGCTGAGCCGCAGATTCAGCTCGGGATCGTCGCTGAGCGGGAAGAGCAACGTGTACTTCGTAGTCACGTCCTGAACGCTGGCGCGCCGTCGCAGTAGTTGGCTGAGCGGCGAAGCGTGCAACAAGCGGCGCACCGGTTCGAGCACCTTGGGCGCGATCAGGGTGACCACTGCGCCCGCGTCCAGCAAGACGGGCAACTTGCGTTCCGCGGCCCGGCCGCCGCCCACCACCAGCACGCGACGACCAGCGAGGTCCACGAACAAGGGCAGACGCGCGTTCATGCCGCCGCCTCGACCGCTGCGCGCGCCGACGCCTGCGCCAGAGCGACAGCCGCCCCCACATAGATGATCCCTGGGCCATCGGTCCGTGGCACCAGCTCTCCGGCAGCCGCACGGGCCAGCGTGGCAATGGCCACGTGCTCATCCGCCAAGGTTGCGTTTTCGACCAGAACGATGGGCAGCTCCGGTGAGGCGCCAGCACCAATCAACCCGGCAGCCAGCCTCTCGACTTGGCGCGATCCCATCAGCACCACGGTGGTGCCTTGGTGGGCGAGCAACGGACGGAAATCGAAATCGTCGTGGCGGAGCGCATGTCCGTCGAACACCACCAGCCGATTGGAAAGGCCCCGGTGGGTGGGCGAAAAGAGCGCCGCCGCCGCCCCGGCGAAGACCGAGCTGACGCCCGGAATGATCTCAAAGGACACGCCGGCTGCGCGCAGGGCCAAGATCTCTTCGCCAGCGCGGCTGAACAGTCCCGAATCCCCGCCCTTGAGGCGCACCACCCACTTGCCCCGTCGAGCTCCATTCACCAGCAGGGCGCAGATCTCTTCCTGGCTGGTGCTGTGTTTTCCGCAGCGTTTGCCCACGAAGTGGATCTCGGAATTTGCGGGAAAGACCGTGCGAAACTCATCCGAGATCAGGGCGTCGTATACGATCACCTCTGCCTGGGCGAGCACGCGGGCGCCCTTCACGGTCAAGTAGTCGGGGTGCCCGGGGCCAGCGCCCACCAGACTGACGAAGCCGATCTTGCTGGTCATGTTGGTGATTCCTCTGCGGTGATGAGTCCGGCGGCCACGGTTCCGTTGCTGGTTTCGTCGACCAGTACGAAGGCGCCGGTGGTGCGCTCCTCGGCGTAGGCATCGAAGCCTAGGGGGCGGGCGGTCTTGATGCGCACCTTGCCGATCTCGTTCAAGGCAAGCTGGGCCGGTGCGGGCAGGTCCGCGAAGCTGTGGATGTCGACCAGTGATTCGATGGCGGTGACGATGCCGGGAACGGAGGCGGTCGCGTGTCGCACAAGCAGCCGCGTGCGCGGCACGAGAGGCCGCTCCGCCATCCAGCACAGGCGCGCCGTGATCTCTTGCGAGACTCTCGGCGGGCGTTCGGCCGAGGCAATCACCTCGCCCCGGCCCACGTCCACGTCGTCGCGTAGGCGAATGGCCACTGACATCGGCGCGAAGGCTTCGTCCACCGGCTCGCCGTAGCGATCGATCCCGGCAATCGTTGTGCGAATGCTTGAGGGCAACACGACCACCGCGTCTCCTGGATGAAACACCCCGGAGGTCACTTCGCCCGCATAGGCGCGGTAGTCCTGCAGGGCCGGATCGCTCGGACGCAGCACCAACTGCACGGGTAGTCTTCCGCGCTCAGGAAGGCTCGGGCGCTCGACCACGATTTCTTCCAGATAGCGCAACAGAGGCGGACCATCGTAGTACGGGGCGCGCGTCGAGGGCTCGACGACGTTGTCTCCCTCAAGGGCGCTGACCGGAATGGCGTGAACGTCGGCAAACCCGGATGCGGAGGTAAGCGCCAGAAACTGGTCACGGATGCGCCGGTACACATCGCGCGACCAGTCGACCGCGTCCATCTTGTTCACCGCCAGCACCACATGCGGGATGCGCAGCAGACTGGCCAGATAGGCGTGCCGACGCGTTTGCTCCAGCACGCCCTGGCGCGCATCCACCAGCAGCACCGCCAGGTCAGCCGTCGAGGCGCCCGTGACCATGTTGCGCGTGTACTGCACGTGCCCAGGCGTGTCCGCAATGATGAACTTGCGTCGGGGCGTGGCGAAATACTTGTACGCCACGTCGATGGTGATCCCTTGCTCGCGCTCGGCGCGCAGCCCGTCGGTGAGTAACGCAAGGTTCAGCCCGTTGCCACCCTTGGCGCTCGATCGTTCCAGCGCAGCGACCTGATCGCGCAGCAGGGTCTTGCTGTCGTAGAGCAACCGGCCGATGAGCGTGCTCTTGCCGTCGTCCACGCTGCCGCAGGTGATGAATCTCAGCAGCTCCATTAGAAATATCCCTCGCGTTTGCGATCTTCCATGGCGGCGTCGGAACGCTGGTCATCCAGCCGCGAGCCTCGCTCGGTCAGATCCGAGGCGCGCAGCTCGTCGATGATCCCGTCCACGTCGCGCACGTCCGAGGGAAAGGCCGCGGTGCAGGTCATGTCGCCCACGGTGCGGAAACGGATTTGCCTTTCTTGCACATCATCGGCGGGATCGATGCGTACGAAGGGCGATATGGGGAACAGCAATCCGTCGCGCACGATGCACGCCCGCTGGTGCGCGAAGTACAGGTCGGGCAGAGCGACGCGCTCGGCGCGGATGTACTGCCACACATCCAGCTCGGTCCAGTTGCTGAGCGGAAAGACCCGCACGTTTTCACCCACGCGAATGCGGCCATTGAGCAGATTCCACAGCTCGGGCCGTTGCAGGCGAGGCTCCCAGCCGCCGAACTCGTCGCGCACCGAAAAGATGCGCTCCTTGGCGCGCGCCTTCTCCTCGTCGCGCCGTCCGCCGCCGATGCAGGCATCCAGCTTCAGCTCGGCAATGGCGTCCACCAAGGTGACGGCCTGCTGCCGGTTGCGGCTGGGAAATTTCCCCTTCTCTTCAGCAGCGCGGCCCTGCCGGATGCTGTCCTCGACCAAACGCACGACGAGCTTGGCGCCCATCTGGGCCGCGAAGCGGTCGCGAAAGGCCAACGTTTCAGGGAAATTGTGGCCGGTATCGATGTGCAGATAGGGGAAAGGCGACAGCGCGGGACGAAAAGCTTTTGCCGCCAGGTGGGCCAGGGTGATGGAATCCTTGCCGCCGGAGAACATCAAGACCGGGCGTTCAAACTGCGCCGCGGTTTCGCGCAAGATGAAGATCGCCTCGGCTTCCAGTCGGTCGAGGTGAGATAGCAGCTTCACGAATCGCTCTCCTTGCGGCGGACCAGCCGGCCGTTCTGCACGTGCAGCCCGCATTCCTTCTTGGCATCGTCTTCCCACCACCAGCGGCCGCGCCGGGCCGGCTCGCCCGGAGCCACCGCGCGGGTGCAGGGCGCGCAGCCGATGCTGGGATAGCCCTTGTCGTGCAGGGGATTGTAGGGAACGTCGTGCAAGCTGACGTAGCGGCGCAATTCCGTCTCGCTCACATCCAGCAGCGGATGGTACTTGAGCAGTCCGTGCTGCTCATCCCACTCGATCGGTGCAAGCTGCGCGCGTTCCTCGGACTGCTCGCTCCTAATGCCGGTGATCCAAAGTTTCGCCCCAGCCAGGGCCAGCGCCAGCGGCTCCACCTTGCGCACACGGCAACACTCGCGACGATTCTCGAGCGAATCGCGGAATCCGTTGGGTCCGCGCTCGGCGATCAAGCGGCGTAGCGCTGCCGGCTCAGGGAAGAAGACGTCGATGGGGATGCCGTAACGCTTGCGCGTCTGGGCGTGCAGAGTGTGCGTTTCCTCGAACAGACGTCCCGTGTCCAGGGTCACCACGCGCACGGCAAGGCCGGCCTGGGCAATGGCGTGCAAGATGGCCTGGTCCTCCAGGCCGAAACTGGTACTGAAGACCGCGGCTTCGGGAAACCGGCCACACACAGCCGCCAGAGCGGTCGACCAGTCCTGGCTGTGGATGAGCGCCCGCAGTCGAGCGATGTCTGGCTCAGATGACATAGTCCTCTACGAACACGCGGGCGCTTTCCAGGTCGACCAGCACCGATTCCCCGGCCACCAATCCCAGATTGTCGTATTCGCGCCGGGCAACGTGCACGGTAACCACATCGCCGGTGGTCAGGGCCAGATCCAACTTCACATGCGCGCCCAGGTTCACCATGCGCGAAATGCGTCCGGCGGCGGTCCGTCTGCTGCAGACACCGTTCCCATTGCCAGCCCGCTCGATGCGAATGTCGTGTGGTCGGACGATCGCGCGCACAGCGGTCCCGTCAGGCGTGTTTGCAGGCACGTCCAGCGACAGCGATGCCACCTGGGCGTGGCCTGCGGACACCCGGCCGCGCAGCACATTGGCGGAACCAATGAACGATGCCACAAAGGGAGTGGCAGGAAGTTGATAGATCTCGTTGGGCGAACCGACCTGCTGGATGCGCCCGGCATCCATCACGACAATTCGGTCGGAAAGGTCCAGGGCCTCTTCCTGGTCGTGCGTGACCAGGATGGTGGTCAGGTGGGTGGCCTCGTGAAGCAGACGCAGCCATTCGCGCAGTTCAAGACGCACGCGCGTGTCGAGCGCGCCAAATGGTTCGTCGAGCAGTAAGAGCCTGGGGTGCGGCGCCAGTGCCCGTGCGAAGCCCACCCGCTGTCGCTGCCCGCCGGAGAGTTGGCCGGGATAACGGTCGCCGTAGCCTTCCAGTTGGACCAATTTCAGCAATTCGGCGACGCGCGCATCGATCTGATTCTTGGGCGCTCGTTGGGTTCGCAGCCCGAACGCGACGTTCTCGCGCACGGTCATGTGACCGAACAGGGCGAAGCTCTGGAACACCAAACCGAAGCCACGTTTCTGCACCGGAACGGGCGTGATGTCTTCGCCAGCCACCAGCACGCGGCCCGCGTCGGCCGACTCGAGTCCCGCGATGATTCGCAAAATGGTGGTTTTGCCCGAACCCGACGGGCCGAGCAGGGTGGTGATTCCGCCAGAAGGAGCCTCGAAGTTGGCCTGGAACACGGCCGGGGCAGCCTTGCTTGAAAAGGCCTTGGTCAGATCTTCAACTTGGACATTCATCGGAAGCCCTCCGCGCTTCGTGCGCCCTGAAATCGCTCAGCCACCTTCTTGACCACCAACGTGGCCAACGCGACCAGGGTCAGCAGCGACGCCACTGCGAACGCGCCCACGAAGTCGTACTCGTTGTAGAGGATCTCAACCTGCAGCGGGACCGTATTGGTCACCCCGCGGATATGCCCCGACACCACTGAAACAGCGCCGAATTCACCCATGGCGCGCGCGTTGCACAGGATGACACCGTAGATCAGAGCCCAGCGAATCTTGGGCAAGGTGATCCGGAAGAACAGCCGCCAGCCGCTCGCGCCCAAGACCAGGGCTGCTTCCTCCTCGGCATTGCCTGCCGCCTGCAGCGCTGGCAAGACCTCGCGCGCGACGAAGGGAAAGGTGACAAAGGCGGTGGCCAGCACGATGCCCGGCGTGGCGAAGACGATCTTGATGTCGTGGTCGGAAAGCCACTGCCCGAATAGACCCTGGCTGCCGAATAGCAGAATGAAGATCAGGCCCGAAATAACCGGCGAAACCGAGAAGGGCAGATCGATGAGCGTGATGAGAAGATTGCGTCCGGAAAAGCGGTATTTCGCAATCAACCAGGCCGCAGCCACGCCGAATACCGTGTTCAAGGGAACAACCAGCAGCGCGGTCAACAGCGTGAGTCGAATGGCCGCCATGGTTTCTGGCTGGCGGATCGCCCTCAGGTACGCGCCCAGTCCCTTTTCCAGGGCCTGCGCGAACACGGCCGCCAGGGGCAGCAGCACCACCAGGGCCAGAAACGCCAGTGCCAGAGCGATCAACGAGATGCGCACTGACAATGATCCGCGCAGTGCGGGCCGAATGCCCGCCTTGGTCTTCACCCGCCGCGTGGGCAAGGTATCCAACTCTGCCAGCGGCAGGCGGGGTGCCGGTTGCGCCTGCGCTAGTTCAGGCATGCCCAGTCCACCTCCGGTTCCACGCCTGCAACAGGTTCACGGCCAGAAGCGTGACCAGCGATCCCGCCAGCATCACCACGGCCAGGGCAGTGGCCTGCTGGTACTGGAACTGCTCCAACTTGGTGACAATCAGAAGCGGAACAATCTCCGTGTGGTTCGGCATGTTCCCTGAAATGAAGACGATGGAACCGTACTCACCCACGGCACGGGCAAAGGCGAGCGCGAAGCCGGTAAGAAGTGGCGGCACCAGCACGGGTAGGATCACGCGCGAAAATGTGCGCAGCCGCGACGCCCCGAGCACGGTCGCTGCTTCTTCCAGCTCCGGGCCCAGTTCCATCAACACCGGCTGCACCGAGCGCACCGCAAAGGGCAGCCCGACAAAGACCATGGCCAGCACCACGCCCACCCAGGTGAACGCCACCTGCACGCCGTGCCTTTCGAGAAAGCCACCCACCGTACCGTTCGGGGAATAGATCGCGGTGAGGGCAATCCCGGCCACCGCCGTGGGCAGGGCCAGGGGCAGATCGATGATCGCGTCCACCACGTCGCGGCCCGGAAAACGATAGCGCACCAGCACCCAGGCCAGCAGCAGTCCTGCCACGGTGTTGATCCCGCCCGCCAGCAAGGCCCCGCCAAAGCTCAACTTGTACGCGGCCAGTGCACGCGACGAGGTGACCGTGGCCCAGAATGCGACCCAACTCAGCCCCGCGCTCTTCAGGATCAAAGCCGCGAGCGGTAGCAACACCACCAGACTGAGGTACAGCAGGGTGAATCCCAGCGTCGGCCGGAAGCCGGGCAGCGGCCCGGGCCGCCAGCCCGGGCGCGCAGCGATGTGTGCCGCAGTCGCCAACTACTTTCCACTGGAGTAGATCTGGTCGAAAGTGCCGTTGTCCGCGAAGTGGGTCTTTTGTGCTTTCTGCCAGCCGCCGAAATCCCCGTCGACGGTCAGCAGGCGCAGCTTGGGAAAATGCGCGGCGTGCTTGGCGGCCACCTTCACATCGCGTGGCCGGTAGTGGTTCTTCGCAATAATCCGTTGGCCCTCCTCGGTGTAGAGAAATTCGAGATAGGCACGCGCCAAGGCGGCAGTGCCGTGCTTGCTGGCGTTCTTCTCCACCACGGCCACCGGCGGCTCGGCCAGGATGCTCAGCGTGGGTGCCACGATCTCGAACTTGTCCTTGCCTAGCTCGTCGACCAGCAGGAAGGCCTCGTTTTCCCAGGCGATGAGCACATCCCCGATTCCCCGTTGGGCAAAGGTGGTGGTCGAGCCGCGCGCGCCCGAGTCGAGTACGGGAACGTTCTTGTACAGCCGCGCGACGAAATCGCGAATCTTGCCCTCGTCCCCGCCGAACTTGGTCTGGGCAAAGCCCCACGCCGCCAGGTAGTTCCAGCGCGCCCCGCCTGAGGTCTTTGGATTCGGGGTGATGACCTTGATTCCTGGCACGACAAGGTCATCCCAGTTCTTGATGCCCTTGGGGTTGCCCTTGCGCACTACGAACACGATGGTCGAGGTGTAGGGTGAAGCGTTCGCGGGCAGTTGTTTCTGCCAGTCCTTGGGCAGCTTGCCCGTAGCCTCGGCGATGGCATCGATGTCGTAGGCCAGAGCCAGGGTGACGACGTCGGCCTCCAGCCCGTCGATCACCGCGCGGGCCTGCTTGCCCGAGCCACCGTGCGACTGGTTCACCTTCACGTCGTCGCCAGTCTTGGCCTTCCAGTGCTTGGCGAAGGCGGCGTTGAGGTCCGCGTACAGCTCGCGCGTGGGATCGTAGGAGACGTTGAGCAGGGTCACTTCTTTGGCGCTGGCCGCGCCGGAGAAGAGCAGCCCAGCCAAGACGAAAGTTGCGGTGCGAATCAATCTCATGATGGAAACAGTGTTGGGGGAGCGCTCCGTGTTGTCAAGACGGAAGTTTCGCACACCAGACGCGGCAGCGCGCTGTAACTCGGGGCATTCCGTGCTGCCGGCGCCGCAAATCCGGCGGAAAGCCTGGTCGGTGCGGTCGACGCGCCGGCCGCATGCAGCGTGAGTGGTCATGGCGGTCTAG
Source organism: Myxococcales bacterium (assembly GCA_003142855.1). GTDB lineage: Bacteria > Myxococcota_A > Polyangia > Fen-1088 > Fen-1088 > Fen-1137. The sequence continues at coordinate 17,548 of PLNW01000087.1, read as the reverse complement.
CAAAGTGGACACACCGTGTGCTACGCTCAGGGCATGTCAGTCACTTTCGGGAGCCACGCGATCGAGACCCTAGCCATCCACGCCGGGCAGCCTGCCGACCCCACGCACGGGGCAGTGATGCAGCCCATCGTGCTGGCTTCGACCTTTGCCCAGCCCGAGCCTGCCAAGCCACTGCGCTTCGACTATTCCCGCAGCGGCAATCCCACCCGGGCTGCGCTGGAACAATGCCTGGCCGCCCTGGAAGGCGGCAGCACGGGCTTTGCATTCGCCAGCGGATGCGCGGCTGCCACCACGCTGCTGCACACCCTGCGTCCCGGGGATCACGTGGTCAGTGGCGACGATGTCTACGGCGGCACGTTCCGCATCTTCGACAAGGTGATGGGGCCGCTGGGAGTTGCCGCCAGCTTCGTGGACTTGCGTCAGCCTGAGCGGCTGCAGGCTGCGCTGACCCCGCGCACGCGCCTGGTGTGGCTGGAAACGCCGACGAATCCGCTGCTTCGCTTGGTGGATCTGCGGGCCATTGCGGATGTGTGCAAAGGGCGCGGAATCACGCTGGCCGTTGACAATACCTTCGCCTCGCCAGTGCTGCAGAGGCCGCTGGATCTCGGCGCCACTGTCGTCGTGCACTCGACCACCAAGTACATCAACGGCCATTCTGATGTGGTGGGCGGCGCTCTCATCACCAGCGACACGGCGCTGGCCGAACGGTTGAAGTTCTTGCAGAACGCCATCGGCGCGGTGCCGAGCCCCATGGACTGCTACCTGGTCTTGCGGGGAATCAAGACCCTGCCCCTGCGCATGCGCCAGCATGTGGCGGCAGCGACCGATCTGGCGCGGCGGTTGGAGGGCGCCAAGGGTGTGCGCCGCGTGCACTATCCCGGGTTGGCCAGCCACGCCCAGCACGAACTTTGTCTGCGGCAAATGTCGGGCGGCGGCGGGATCATCACGGTGGAGCTGGACGGTGGACTGGAACAGGCCAAGCGATTCTTGACCAGTCTGCGCATCTTCACCCTGGCCGAGAGTTTGGGAGGCGTGGAATCGCTGGCCGAACATCCCGGCCTGATGACCCATGCGTCTATTCCAGCAGACAGGCGCGCCGAGCTGGGGATCACGGACGGGCTGGTTCGCCTGTCGGTTGGTCTGGAGAACGTGGGGGATCTGTGGGGCGACCTACAAGGCGCCCTGGCCGCCGCAAGGGGGCTGTCGTGAGCGCCCGTCCTGGCGTGCTGGCGCTCATCGGCAACACGCCGCTGGTAGCATTGCGCAGTTTCGACACCGGACCGTGTGAGCTCTTCGTGAAGCTGGAAAACCAGAATCCCGGCGGTTCCATCAAAGATCGCATTGGTCTGTCCATGATCGAGGCGGCCGAGGAGAGCGGCGCCATCAAGCCGGGGGCCACCCTGGTGGAAGCCACAGCCGGCAACACGGGACTCGGTCTGGCCCTGGTGGCCGCGCTCAAGGGCTATCACCTGCTGTTGGTGATCCCCGACAAGATGAGTTTGGAGAAAGTGGTTCACCTGCGCGCCTTGGGCGTGGAGGTGCGCATGACCCGCTCGGATGTAGGCAAGGGCCATCCCGAGTACTACCAGGACATGGCCCAGAGAATCGCTGGCGAATTGGGGGGGTATTTCGTCAATCAGTTTGGCAATCCCGCCAACCCGCGAGCCCACGAAACCACGACGGGTCCCGAGATCTGGCGGCAAATGGACAATCGGATGGACGCCATGGTGTGCGGCGTGGGTTCGGGCGGCACCATCACGGGGCTGGGCCGCTTCTTCGCGCGCCACGCGCCCAACGTGGAAATGGTCCTGGCCGATCCTGCGGGCTCGGTGCTTGCGGAACATGTGCGCAGCGGGAAGATGTTGGAGGCGGGATCTTGGCTGGTGGAGGGCATCGGCGAAGACTTCCTGCCGCCTATCTGCGACCTGTCGCCGGTGCGCCACGCCTACACCGTGTCCGACGAGGAAAGCCTGCTTACGGCACGGGCCCTGTTGCGCCAGGAAGGAATTCTGGCCGGCTCGTCCTCGGGAACCCTGGTGGCTGCAGCCCTACGCTACTGCCGCGAACAGAAGACCGCGAAGCGCGTGGTCACATTGGTCTGCGACAGCGGCAGCAAGTACCTGTCCAAGATGTTCAACGACTTCTGGATGCAGGACCATGGTTTCCTGCGCGACCGGCCCACCGGCGATCTGCGCGACGTGATCGCCCGCCGCCCGGAGCAGGGCGAGGTGGTGGTAGTTTCGCCCGCAGACACGCTGCAGACCGCACACGCGCGCATGAAGATATCGGAGATTTCTCAGCTCCCCGTACTCGACGGCGCGCGCATTGTTGGCCTGCTGGACGAATCGGATCTGCTGCGCGCCGTGACCGTAGCGCCCTCTGCGTTCGGCCAACCGGTGCGCGACTTCATGACCACTCAGCTGGTCACGGTCAGTCCCGATGCGCCGCTCGATTCTCTCTTCACGCTCTTCGATCGTGGCCTGGTGGCTATCGTCTGCCAGGGCGAGTCGTTTCTCGGCCTCATCACCCGCATCGACGTGATCAACCACCTGCGCCGGGTGCACGGGTAAATGCGGCCGAGCAGGATTCTCAGCGAGCGTAGATGACGATGTCGTGACAGCGAGTCTGCCCGCCGCTCGGGTTCTCATAGGTGTGCGGCTGGTCCGCCACGAATGAGATGGAATCTCCGGCGTCCAAGTCGTGAACCGTCGAGCCGACGCGTATCCGAAGTTGACCATTGAGCACAATCAGGAGCTCGCGCGTACCAGCCGCATGCGCGTCTGAACCATGACTGGAGCGGGGGGCTAGGCGCAATTCGTGTGCCTCGATCCAGGGGCAGGCGCCGGCTGGGGTTAACGGCTGGCGTTCCATGCGGCCGTCCGAGGAGTGCAGAACTTGGGTCCTGTCTCGCCGGAGGACTGCCGCGCCCTGCGAGTTGCCGCACAGAAGCTCAAAGAAAGGAAAATGCAGGCCGATGGCAATCTTCCACAGCACAGCCAGTGAAGGGTTGGTCTTCTGCGACTCGATCTGCGACAGCGCAGCCCGGCTCACCCCTGATGCGACCGCAAGCTGATCGAGCGACATTTCGCGGGACTTGCGTCGTTCGCGCAGGCTGGTGGCCACGCGGCGGCCCATCTCGGCTGCACCGAGATCGTTCTTTGTTGGCAAGCGAGAACGATGCGGTTCGGCCGTGCGGGACCCCTTCTTGCCAGCGCCGCCTGCGATCATATGCGCACTACAGTGGCAGGGGGGTCAGGGCCTCACGAAGGCCGCCACGGCTGGATCGCGAAGGATCTGGGCCAATTCCTGGGGATCAGGCCGCTCGGGACGATCGCGATCTCGGTGCACCAAGCAGAGAAACCCCAACGGTTCCCCATGCGTGGCTTGCAACTGGTGCCAGGTGCCGGAAGGGATGTGCACCACGTCCAACGGTCCGACGTCCACTATTTCCGATCCCGACAATACCCGTCCCTTCCCGCGCAGGACCACCACGATGTGCAGATGCCTGTGCCGTTCCAAGGTGGAATGACCGCCCGGTGCGACCTCGAAGTAGCGCAACTGCACCGGAAACCCGTCCCGTCCGTCGGACAGGATCTGCCGGGTAACGCTGCAAGAGTCCGAGTCGCCTTCCTTGTAGGGGAGCAGGTCTACGCTTTCCCAGCGAAAGTTCCCCCGATGTCTCTGCAAGTCAGCCATGCTCAACATCCTCCTTGGGTTGCCAGTGGCGATGGTGGTGCGATCACGCTGATCATGCATATACTATACGAAAGTGCAGTCCTCGATGCAAGACACAGCCGCACGAGAGGAACGTCGCCTTTGGGCGACCGACTCAGCGCCCCACCTGGGTTGGCAGGCCCGCATTCACCCACGCGCCCATGCCGCCAGCGACGCTCTTCACGATCTGATAGCCCTGGGCTTTGAGCAGCAGCAGGCCGTAGAGTGATCGCTGCCCGCGAGCGCAGATGGTGATGACCGGCGCCTGGCGGTCAGTGGGCAGGCCGTCCTTCGCGCCCTTGGACAGCGCAGGCAAGGGCAGGTTGCGGGCTTCGGCGATGCGTTCTTGCACGAATTCATCGGGGTTGCGCACGTCGAGAACCGGCACGCCGGCATCGAGCATCTTCTTCGCCTCGTGCACGTCGATGACGTCGGGGCCTTTCTCAGCGAACGCGAACGCTGCCCGGAGGTGCTGAGCGAAGGGATCGCTGGGAGCGGCGGCAGACGCCTTCGCTTCCTGTTTCGGGAAAAGCTGGGGCAAATGCTTCTGGAAGGACGAGACGTATTTGAAGGCGTTATCGGGAAAGATCACGACGACCAGGTTGCCCGGCTCGTCGGGGATGGTGCGGAACGCGCCCGCCAGGGCCAGCCCACCACTCGGGCCGGCGATGATGCTCTCCTCTCGATTGAGGCGAAGACAGAGCCCGTACGCCTCTTGGTCGCTGATCTCGACCACGCCGTCGTACTCTTCGGGCTTGAAGAAGTCAGTGAGTTGCAAAGCCCTGCGGCTGCGCACGCCCGGGATGTCGTGACCCTCGGTCGGGTGCACGCCAATGACCTTCACGCTCGGGTTTTGCGCCTTGAGGAATCGTCCCGTCCCGGTGATGGTGCCGCAGGTGCCGAGCGACGCGACGAAGTGGGTGATCTTGCCGCGCGTCTGCTTCCAGACCTCAGGACCAGTCGTGCGAAAGTGCGCATCGGGATTGGCCGGATTCTTGTACTGATTGAGCTGTTTCCAACCCGGTCGCGCGGCCAGCTCGGTGGCCTTGGCCATGGCCCCTTCGGGCTGGCCGGGCATGGGGCACAGTGTGTCCTCGAGTTCGTAGAGATCGGTGCCGAAGAAGCGCAGCACGGCGCGCTTCTCCGCCGGAATCTCTTTGGACATGGTGGCCGCGAACTTGTAGCCCTTGGCGTTCGACAGCATGGCCAGGCCCATGCCGGTGTTGCCCGAGGTCGGCTCGACCAGGTGCTCGAGCTTCTCGCCCCGCTCCTCTGCGTCGCGCACGAGATTCGCAGCAACCCGGTCCTTGACCGCGCCGAACGGATTGTACCATTCGAGCTTGGCGAAAACCTGCGTGTGCTTGTACGGCGTGACGTGCAGCAGGCGGACGATCGGGGTCGGGTTCTCAACGCTGGAAAGCATGTCCAGGATTGAGTCGTAGGCGCGCAGAGCATGGTCGGACATCGAGAACTCCTGTGGATTCGGCCGGCGAAGGCTATTCGCAAGATCTCAAGTCAGCCACCCAGAGTGGGCTCCCTGCAACCGGAATGCGACGGTTGAGAGCGCCCGGCGGCGATTCCTCCGCTCGCTCCTACGATTGTCAAATATAACGGAGGAAAACGCGGGTAGCATCCGATGCGGTCTTGTCCTCATCCGGGCGCAGCGGTAGAGACCAGCCGGTTTATTGAATTGGTCCGATCTTCCCGGAAGGAGCCCCAATGCCGAACGCCGTTGATGCCAGCACTCTTTTGAACGACGCAGCCGCCAGGCAGCTTGCGAACACCACCAAGACGCCCCCGCAGTGGGTGGGTGCGACGCCGCGTTGGTTTGTGCAACTGTTGCCCTGGACCCCAGTGGAGGCTGGCGTTTACCGGGTCAATCGTGTGATCGACAACAAGTTCGCAGTGCAATGCTCGCCTGAACTGGGAAGCCAATTGCCTACGGCCTTCATCGACTACGAACCCAAGCCGCGCGAGTATCTGCTGAACACGGTGTCCACTACCGTTCAAGTGTCCACGCGGATCTCGGACCTGTACCGCAGCCCGATGGACCAGGTGAAGGAACAGCTTCGTATCGTGGTGGAGCGTCTGAAGGAAAAACAGGAAGACGAGATGATCAACAACGGCAGTTACGGGCTGATCAACAATGTCCACGATTTGATGAGGGTGAAGCCACGCAATGGACGACCGATGCCTGACGATCTGGATGAATTGTTGGCACGGGTATGGAAAGAGCCAGCGTTCTTCCTGGCCCACCCGAGGGCGATTGCGGCTTTTGGGCGTGAATGCACGCGCCGGGGAGTGCCTCCGGCCACCGTGACCCTGTTTGGTTCGCCCTTCATTACCTGGCGGGGCGTGCCGCTCGTTCCTTGCGACAAGCTCCACATGGCGGGCAACAAGACCGACATCCTCCTGCTCCGCACCGGCGAGCAGCGTCGCGGTGTGGTCGGTCTGTTTCAACCCGGGCTGCCTGGCGAGGTTAGCCCAAGCCTGTCAGTGCGCCTGATGGGCATCGATCAACGGGGTGTGGCTTCGTATCTGGTGTCGCTGTATTGCTCGGCTGCGATATTGACCGAGGATGCGCTCGGCGCTCTCGAAAGTGTCGAGGTCGACCTCTACTATGACTACAAGTGATTCTGCTGGAAGCCCGTCGGCAACGGCGCCGGCTGTGTCGGGCCTGGCATCGGCTCCGGTCGGCAGCGCGCCAGCGCCGGTTTCGCCCCTGGCATCAACGGCGGGCGTGGCCCCGGCGCAGGCGCTGTCGTTGGCAGGGTGGGATCTGTCCACCCTGGCGCAGGCCATGATGGACGTGGTCAGGGATCCGAACGCGCAAGTCTTTCCCGCGGCCAAGGCAGGGGTGACACCCACGCTTTCGCCGTCGTCGGGTTCCGAGCCAGCTATCGTGGCTGGCACACCGGGCGTATCCCCATCCGCTGCGCCCGCCAAGAGCGACGTACCCACGCAGGTGCCCAGTGTGCCTGCCACGCCAGCAGCACCGCCCAGCGCGGGCGCCATCGACGCGCTTGCCTTGGCCGAACCCAGTGCAGACTTCTTTCGCATTCCCCTGCTGGGGGGAGCCGCCCCGGTGGCGACGTCCTATTTCCTGGTCCAGACCGGCGCCCCCAATCCCGATTCACCCTCCGACATCTCGCTGGTGGAGACCAAGGAAGTCACGCCTGTGTCCCCGGCGCTGAACAAGCCGTTGCGGCAGGCGGGCTTCGACCCCTATGCGGTCCGCCGCGAGTTCCCGATCCTGAATGAACGGGTTAACGGCCGTCGCCTGGTCTGGCTGGACAACGCCGCCACCACCCAGAAACCGCAGACCGTCATCGATCGGTTGTCGTATTTCTACGCGCACGAGAATTCCAACGTTCACCGGGCGGCCCACACCCTGGCGGCCCGGGCAACCGATGCCTACGAGAATGCCCGAGCCACTGTGGCCCGCTTTCTGGGCGCGTCCAGCGCACGAGACATCGTGTTCGTGCGCGGGGCCACCGAGGCCATCAATCTGGTGGCGCAGGCCTGGGGCGGGCAATTCGTGTCAGCCGGCGACGAGATCGTCATCACCCATCTCGAACACCACGCCAATATCGTGCCCTGGCAGCAGCTTTGCGCCAAGACCGGTGCGCGGCTGCTGGTCGCGCCGGTCAACGATCGGGGCGAGGTAATCCTCGAGGCGTACGCCAAGCTGCTCTGTCCCCGCACCAAGATGGTAGCGCTGACTCAGGTGTCGAACGCTCTCGGCACGATCACGCCCGCGCAGCAGATGGTGGCCATGGCTCACGCCGTGGGCGCATGCACGCTGGTCGACGGCGCGCAGGCCGTGGCGCATTTCCCCGTGAATGTCCGGGCGCTCGACAGCGACTTCTACGTGTTCTCCGGACACAAGATATACGCGCCGACCGGCATCGGGGCGCTGTACGGCAAGCCCGAGGTACTGGACTCCATGCCGCCGTGGCAAGGCGGCGGCAACATGATCAAGGACGTGACCTTTGAGCGGACCACATACCATCCCGCGCCAGCGCGTTTCGAGGCCGGGACCGGCAACATCGCCGATGCGGTCGGGCTGGGTGCCGCGCTCGATTGGCTGGACAACCTGGGCCACGAGCGGGCGGCGGCCTACGAGCACGAGCTGCTGAACTACGCGACCGCCGAGTTGTCCAAAATTCCCGGCCTGACCGTCATTGGCACTTCGCCCAGCAAGGCTGGCGTGATTTCCTTCGTGCTGGCCGGGCACAAGACCGAGGAGCTGGGATCGGCCCTCGATCGCGAGGGGATCGCGGTGCGCTCTGGCCACCACTGCGCCCAGCCCATCCTGCGCCGATTTGGCCTTGAGGCCACGGTGCGCGCCTCGCTGGCGCCCTACAATGTTTGCGAGGACATCGACACCTTGGTGGCCGCCCTGAAACGACTGAGCGCGCACGGCTGACGCGGTCACGCGTCGTGACGCGAACCGCGTCTTCTCGATAAAAATGATCTTGCGCTCTGGATATGTGTCTCCTATCCTAGACACATGGTCCAGACACTGACTCCGCAAGAGATGAGCGACTTGCTGGCCGGCGGCGAGGTTGACGTGGTGGACATTCGCGACGCTCAGGAATGGGCGGACGGCCATATTCCCGGCGCCCGGGTGGTTCCCTTGGATGATCTGCGCGCCGACCCTGCGAAAACGCTGCCCGGGTCCAATATTGTTTTCGTCTGTGGTCAGGGCCTGCGCAGTTTGACCGCGGCCAAGCTGGCTGACCGTCTGGGTATCGGCAAGGTCTACAGCCTGGACGGGGGGATCTCCAACTGGACCCGCGCGGGTTTGGAACTGGTGCACGGTTAGTCGAGACGCGGTGTCTACGATAGGAAACAGCCATGCCGTTAGCAAGCAGCAGAGGGCGCACGAAGCCAGAGCCAAAGTACCTGGCGCTCACGGAACTGGTGACTTCGCTGGTGGAAAGCTATCAGCGCGAGCAACGCATTACCCATGTCAGCACAGCACCCCTTCCCAGTCGGGATTCGGTGATCGCGATTCTGAAGCTGCTGCGTGAGATTCTGTTTCCTGGCTACTTCGGCCGGCAGGGACTCAAGCTGGAAACTCTTGCGTACCACGTGGGCGACAACGTCGCGACTCTGCACGAAAGGTTGTCGGAACAGGTCGACAATGCCTTCCGGCACCAGGCTGTTCGCGGAGGCCAGGACGTCGATGGCATCGGCGAACGCGCCGAGACGGCGACCAACGAGTTTCTCATGAGCCTGCCCCAGGTGCGCGCGCTGCTGGCCACAGATGTGCAGGCCACCTTTGACGGCGATCCCGCGGCCACCAGTCTGGACGAGATCATCTTTTCCTATCCGGGCTTGTGGGGCGTGATGATCTACCGGCTGGCGCACGAGCTGCACATTCGCGAGGTGCCGCTCATCCCGCGCATCATGGGCGAGTTCGCACACAGTCGAACCGGCATCGACATCCACCCCGGCGCCACGGTGGGCAAGGCGTTCTTCATCGATCACGGGACTGGCGTCGTGATTGGCGAGACCAGCATCATTGGCGACCACGTGAAGATCTACCAGGGTGTCACCTTGGGCGCGCTTTCCACGCGGGGCGGTCAGGCGTTGCGTGGGGTGAAACGACATCCGACCATCGAGGATCACGTCACCATCTATTCAGGTGCATCGGTCCTGGGGGGCGACACGGTGATTGGCGAGGGCGCCGTGATCAACAGCAACGTTTTTGTCACTCAGTCGGTTCCGCCACACACGCGGGTGAGCACCAAGAATCCCGAGTTGCAGTACCGGGACAAGAAACCGGCTGAATTCAGGCAAGAGCAGGCCTGGGACTACAGCATCTGAGCCTGGAGCGGCCGATCTTCTGGACGGCAGGCACGCGAGATACCTTGATGGTGGCCAACAGACAAGTCCTGGAGTCGCTCCCGCGCAAGCCGCCGGTCTTGGTTCCGCCGCCAACACCGAGCAGGCGCGCTGCCCGCGATGACGAGGCGTTCTTGCCAGCCGTTGGGGCCAATTTGCGGCGCCTGCGCACGCGCCGCGGGCTGTCTCTAGAGCGGTTGGCTCGTCAGTCCGGGGTGAGTCGGGCGATGCTGTCCCAGGTTGAACTGGGACACAGCGCGCCGACCATCAACGTGCTGTGGAAGATCGCGCGCGCTCTCGGGGTTACGTTTTCTGCGCTGGTCAGCCCCACTGCCGAGGCGGGGCCGTTGCTGCTGCGGGAATCCGCCGCCAAGCGACTGACCAGCCGAGATGGATCATTCATGTCGCGGGCGCTGTTCCCGTTCGACAAGCCCCGCCGGGTTGAATTCTACGAGCTGCGCCTCAAACCCCACGCCCAGGAGGAGGCGGAACCCCATCCTCCTGGAACAACCGAGAATATTGTGGTGAACTCGGGAGCCGTGACAATAACGGTGGGCGACTCGGTGCATGACCTCGGCCAAGGAGACGCGCTGCTTTTCGTCGCCGATGTGACGCACTCCTACCGCAGCCGCAGTGACCACGACGCCCTGATGTACTTGGTGATGACCTACCCGGAGACGTTTGGATGAAATCCCGCGAGGACACAAGGGCACGCCGGTTGTGGGTACGTCAGTGACCCCGTTGGATGCCTTGGGTGAAATCGAAGCCCCCATCTTTCAGACGGCGGCCTTTGGCTACGCCAGCGCCGAGGAGATGGCTGATGTATTTGCGGGGCGTGCGCCAGGCCATGTCTACACGCGACTGTCCAACCCAACCACCCTGGCGCTGGAACGCCGCCTGACCGCAGCCGAAGAGGGGACAGGGGCGCTGGCCACGGCGAGCGGCATGGCTGCAATCGCGGCCACGAGCTTGGGTTTGCTCAGGCCGGGGGATGAGATCATCGCGGCCAGGGGCATCTTCGGTGGAGCGATTTCATTCTTTCGCAACGTCTTGGGCCGGCTGAACATTCGCGCGGTCTTCGTTGATGGCGCGGATACGGCCCAAGTCGAGGCGTCCGTCACGGACAGGACGCGCGCCCTATTTGTCGAGACCATTGGCAATCCGGCCATGGACGTGCCCGACTTGCCCGCTTTGGGAAGGCTGGCGCGTGCCCGCAACATCCCGCTCATCGTCGACAGCACGCTGACGACCCCCGAATTGGTCAGACCAGGCGAGCATGGCGCGGCCGTGGTGATCCATTCCACCAGCAAGTTCATCAACGGCCACGGCACCGCCATCGGGGGCGCCGTGATCGACACAGGACGGTTCGATTGGTCTCGCGGTCCGTTCGAGGACGTTGCGGCAATCGCGCGCAAGGCGGGAGCCCATGCATTTCTGGCCCATCTGCGCTCGGTCATTGCCCGTGATCTGGGCGGTTGCCCCGCCCCGCAATCATCCTTCCTGATGTTGCAGGGGCTGGACACCTTGTCTTTGCGTCTGAAGGTTCACTGCGAAAACGCGCTCGCCCTGGCCCAGGCGCTGGCGGATGACCCGCGCGTGGCGGCGGTGGGGTACCCGGGCCTGGCCAGTTCGCCCCATTTTGAACGGACACAGCGCTTGTTTGGCGGGCGAGCCGGTGCGGTTCTTACTTTGCGACTGGGCAGTCTTGCCCGGGCGTTCGCCTTCATCAACGCGCTCAAGAGCGCCCGCCGCGTGGCCAATCTGGGCGAGACCCACACCCTGGTGATTCACCCGGCCTCGACGATCTTCCGCGAATACCAACCCGAGGATCGCCTGTCGCTGGGGGTTTCTGACGATCTGGTTCGCGCGTCAGTGGGACTGGAACCATTTCCCGTCATCCTGGCAGATTTTCGACAGGCTCTGGCGTCCGCCGAAAAGGAGTGAGAATGAAACTGGTTGTAAACGGAACGGACGTCCAGGTCAGTGATGGCATCAATGTCGGTCAGCTTCTGGTCGAGCGCAAGGTCCGCCTGCCAGACATGGTTTCAGTGGAACTGAACGAAACCGTGTTGCAGCGGGCAGAATTCGAGGCCACGCCGCTACACGAAGGCGATCGTGTCGAGTTGCTCTATTTCATGGGAGGCGGCTGTGGAACTCACGCTGTCTGATCAACAGATCGAGCGGTACAGCCGCCACATCGTCCTGGAGGACGTGGGGGTCAATGGTCAGGAGAAACTGCTCGCGTCCAAGGTGCTGATCATTGGCGCGGGCGGCCTGGGCGCGCCCGCCGCGCTGTATCTGGCCGCTGCGGGCGTCGGAACCTTGGGCCTGGTGGACGCCGACCAGGTGGACATCAGCAATCTGCAACGTCAGGTGATCCACCACACGGACGACATTGGGCGCGACAAGGTGACGTCGGCCGCCAACAAGTTGCGCGCCATCAATCCCGACGTGACGGTGAAGGAATTCCACCTGCGGGCCGAGGCCAGCAACATCCTGGACCTGATCAAGGACTACGACTTTGTGGTCGACGGCACCGACAACTTTGCGGCGAAGTTTCTCATCAACGACGCCTGCGTCTTGGGCAACAAACCCTTCTCCCATGCCGGCATCTTGCGTTTCGACGGCCAGCTGATGACTGTGCGGCCGGGCATCAGTGCGTGCTACAGGTGTGTTTTCAACCAGCCTCCGCCGCCTCGGGCTGTGCCCTCTTGTTCGCAGGCGGGGGTGTTGGGCGCCGTGGCAGGCGTGGTGGGGTGTTTGCAAGCGACGGAAGCCCTGAAATCGCTTTTGGGTCTGGACGGCCTCTTGACCGACACCCTGCTCGTGTGGAACGCCCTGCGCATGGATTTTCGCAAGGTGAAGGTGAAGCGCAATCCGCGTTGCGCGGTCTGCGGTGAACATCCGACCATCACCACGTTGCACGACGAAGCGGCCGCAGTTTGCGACATCACGGGGAAGCCGCGATGAGCGCGCTGGTGATTCCTGGATCGATCTACCGGGAACTGTTGGCTCAGGCACGCAAGCAAGCCCCCATCGAGGCATGCGGCATCCTGGGGGGACGAGGTGATCGGGTCGAGGTGTTTTGCCCGATGACCAACACCGACCACAGCGCCGATCATTTTCTGATGGAGCCCGCCGAGCAGTTCAAGGTGGTCAAGTCCCTGCGTGCAGCGGGTCAGCGCGTGCTGGCGATTCATCACAGCCATCCTGCGTCGCCCTCGCGGCCGTCGGCCGAGGACATTCGACTCGCGTTGACGCCCGATGTGCTGTACACGATTCTGTCGTTGCAAGGACCAGCAAACCCGGTGTTGAAAGCGTTCGCGATTTGTGAGGGAGTCGTGACCGAGCACCCACTGGCTATCGAGGCGTAGGCCATGCGTATCGCGGAGAGCCTGGTTGATCTGGTCGGCGACACACCTTTGCTGCGGCTGGCTCGTCTGTTCCAGGGCGCGCCCGCGCGGGTGCTAGGAAAGCTGGAGTTCTTCAATCCCGGCAGCAGCGTGAAAGATCGAACTGGCCTGGCGATGGTGCTGGCCGCCGAGCGCAGCGGAAAGCTGAAGCGAGGTATGACCATCGTGGAGCCCACCAGCGGCAACACGGGAATAGCCCTGGCGTGGATCGCGGCGGTGCGCGGGTACAAGCTGATTCTGACCATGCCGGAATCCATGTCCAAGGAACGGCGCCAGTTGCTGGGATTCCTGGGTGCAACCGTTGTGCTGACACCTGCGGTTTCGGGAATGGGCGGGGCCGTGGCCAAGGCCAGCGAGATATTGGCGAGCACGCCTGACGCGTTCATGCCCATGCAGTTCAACAATCCGGCGAATCCGGCCGTGCATCGTGCCACTACTGGGCCCGAAATTTGGCGCGATACCGATGGGCAGGTCGATGCCTTTGTGGCGGGGGTGGGCACGGGCGGCACCATCTCGGGCGTGGGAGAGTGCCTGAAGAAGCACAAACCGGGTGTGCGCGTGGTGGCCATTGAACCACGCACCTCACCTGTGCTGTCCGGGGGAAAAGCGGGCCCGCACTTGATTCAGGGCATTGGCGCTGAATTCGTGCCCGAAACCTTCAATAGGGCGGTAGTCGATGAAATCCTCGCGGTCTCCGACGACGAAGCCTTGGACTGGATGAAGGCGTTGGCTGCCAAGGAGGGTCTGCTCGCCGGGATCTCCTCGGGCGCCGCTGTCGCTGCTGTGGACAAGCTGATCAAGCGCCCGGAATACGCCAACAAGACCATCGTCGTGCTACTTCCCGATACCGTGGAACGATACCTCGGCACCTACGATTTGTAGACGCAGAAGCAGTCAAGAAGACAGGAAGCTCAGCGAGAGTAGATGATTATGTCGTGACAGCGGATCTCTGAGCTGCCCGGGTTCTCATAGGAATGCGGCTGGTCCGCCATGAATGAGATCGAGTCTCCTGCGGCTAAGTCGTGGACAGCGCCGCCGACGTGCACCCGCAGCTGGCCATTGAGCGCGATAACCACCTCGCGCGTTCCCGCCGCGTGCGGATCCGACGAGTGACTGGCGCGAGCGGCCAGGCGCAACTCGTACGCCTCGACCCAAGGGCACGAGCCGGCGGGCGTCAGCGGCCGGCTTTCCATGCGTCCGTCGGCGGAGCGCAGAACCTGCGACTCGCCTCGACGCAGAATCGCCGCGCTCTGGGTGTTGCCGCCGAGCAGTTCAGAGAACGGGATACCCAGTCCGACTGCGATCTTCCACATCACACCCAACGACGGATTGCTCTTCTGAGTCTCGATCTGCGACAGGGCAGCCCGGCTCACCCCCGATGCCACCGCAAGCTGATCGAGCGACATGTTGCGGGCCTTGCGCCTTTCGCGCAGGTTGACAGCCACGCGGCGGCCCATCTCGGCCGCCCCGATGTCGTCTCCGGGGGGCAACGGAGTCTGACGGAGGGCCGAGGTGGTACGAGGCCGCCCGCCGTCGACCGGTGTGGATCGCTTGTCTTTCTTAGCAACCATTTGGTCGGAATAATAGCAGGAGACTGCGTCCAGGGACAACTAGGCACGTTACCCATCAAGTGAAAATGAGCCGTACTTAGGACGTCTCGCCAGTGCTGCCGGGACCGCGCCAGCCCCGAACAGGCGTTTGCCGTTACCAAGTACACCTTGCTGATCGGCGTGTGCTCTTGCGCGACAAGATTCTGCCCGTAAGGCGGCAGCGGGCGCCGAGCAGCCGAGATTGCTGGCGGCCAGGGTGGCGCGTGAAGCGCTACCGGCTCTGATCTGTCTTGCCGGTCATGGGCATGAAGCACACGGGGATCACGCTCTTCTCCGAAAAGCCCACGGCAGCCCGGGTGATTACCTCCAGCTCCTGGTCGAATCTGCCCACGGGGAAGACCGGTGAACCGCCGACCTTGAGCTGCTGCTTCAGTCGCTTCGGCACGCGGGGAGGCGCGGCGGTCACAATGATGCCGTCGAAGGGCGCGGCCTCGGGCCAGCCCAGATAGCCATCACCGACGCGGGTCTTCACCTGGGCGTACCCGAGTCGCGCCAGAATCTCGCCCGCGCGGTCCCTCAGCGGAGCCAGGATCTCGATCGAGTAGACATTCTGCGCCAAGCTCGGCGAGCACTGCGGCCTGGTAGCCCGAGCCAGTGCCGATCTCAAGCACGCGGCTGCCACGCCCACCGCTGCCAGCTCGGTCATGAGGGCCACGATGTAGGGCTGGCTGATGGTTTGGCCCAGGCCGACGGGCACCGGCCGATCGTCATAGGCGAAGGGCCGCACGTTTTCGGAGATGAATTCGTGTCGGGGGAACTCGCGCATGGCCGAGAGCACGGCCGCGTTCTTCACCCCGCTCCCCCCGATCTGCTCCCACGCGATTCGGGTGGTATCGCAGGGTGGCGAAGGACCAGCAGGCTCTACGTCATCTCCGGCGGGAACAGGGGCGCATCGGGATCCACGCCCAGGGTGCGATAGATGATGTCCCGAAGGGTCACCGATTTGCCAGACCAGCGTTCAAACGCGCTGACCGACCGGAAGCGGAGCGTGGCCTTGAGATGCGTGAAGGTCTCGGTCTCCTCTTCCATGGCCAGCGGAAAATCCTCAACTTCTGGCACATCGAGCCCTCGCCGGGCTCTCGCGTCCTGCTCGTAGAGGCGTCGCCTCTCCCTGACGGTCGGGGCGGCGTCGAGAAGCGCATCCCTCCGCCGGATCTCGACCTCGGGATCGATGATGGTGACGTTCTGGTCGAGCAACATGTCGCAGTAGTGCGCCTCCCGCTGGACCTCCTCGGCCGTCACCAGGCGGTTGAGGATCCTGAACCGATCGGGCACCGCGTTCTGCCCGAAGCGCGGCGCAAAGAACAGCGTCGCCGCGATGGCCCTCTCCACCGCGCGGAACCGCATGATCATCTTGTCCGCCGCCGGAAACGAAATCTGGGCAAGCACGATGGGGCGGTAGATCTCGGGCACCTCGTCGGGGCGCTTGGGCAGCGGGACGGAGGACGCCTCGTCATCGTAGAGCCAAATCCAGCGGCCGGCCCAGTCGCCATCCTCCCAAACGCATCTGAGCCCGCGAAATACTGACAGGACGGCGGCGCGGTTCTTGACCCTCCAATACAACCGCACCGGCTGGTGGGGCTCACCGGTGTGGGTGATGGCGATGGGCTGCTTCGCGGTCACGGCGCGGAAGTTTGGAGAGCACAGAGTGCTCATGACCCCGTGATGCACGCAGAAATGGACGCGAAAGGGTGGGGTGACCTTCCCCTCTGGTGAGAGATACCCGACCGCCTGCAGGGTTCGGACGCGGGCTTCGTAGCGTGAAATATGGCTGGCGTGCTCTGGAAAAGTTTCGGCGAACGCTTGCCGACTCCAGCGCACGTCGCCTTTGTCGCCAGATGCCACCTCGAAGATGCGGTCGTCCATCGCACTCCAGCGGAACTGCTTGACCATCGCGGCACCGGAGGGGGAAGGTTCGGTGTAGCGGGGTGCGATCTCCTTTTCAAGGAGGCGACGGCTGTTGCGATTCAACGGTTCCAGCCGGGCGCGGTCCGGCAGAACCAGCGTGACGGGACCGTTGGGGGCACGCTGCTCAATGCCGAGCTGGAGCCGCTCGCGAAACTCCCATTCGATGCCTTCCTTCCAACCCCGCTTGAGCTGCTGCAAGCGGAGAGGACCATTGCCCCCGGCCTTGCTGTTCAGCGAGACGGTGCGCCCCTTGTCGGTCTGGGCGAACTTCGCGACAACAACGTGGACGTGGTAATGGATTTCGCCGGTGGTGTTGCGGGTGTGGATCGCCGCAGCGGCGGAGTACCTCATGCCAGGAAAGGCTCTGTCGAGCGCGGGCTGGACTGCTGCATGCATGGCAGCCTTGGCCTCCTCCCGGTGGCCTTCGGCAAACAGGCTGACCTCCTTAGGCAAGGTGAAGGTCAGGCTCTTGTAGCCGGTTGATCCACGGGTATCGTGGTGGGGCTGGCAGGCGTCCTCGAAGCGGGAGACGAGCTGGTCTTCCGTCACGCCTTTGAGCGTGCCGTAGCCGACAAGCGGACCCCGGCCACCTTCGAGGTCGGTCTTCCAGCCGGGATCAAGGCGGGCGATGTAGTTGAACTCTGCCTCGGAGCAGCCAGCATCGCGTTCGCGATCGTGGTTGTCGGCAAGATATCCGAGGGCCTGGCGGGGCGAGCCTTGGGCAGCGGCACCTGAGCTGCGCGTAGCGACGCGGACGTAGAACATGCATCCCTACTGCGATTGTCGGTGGGCGGCCCATAGGCGATCGGTCCTGAGAAACTCCCGGGTGGCGCGCTCAAAGGCGAGGATCAGGACCACCTGCTCAGGGAGATGGTGCTTTGCTGCGAGCCAGCGCACGTATGCATCGAGCTGAGCCGCTACCGCCTCAGGGAGATAGATCTCTTGAGGTGTGAGGGTGTCTGGAGGCAAAAATATCAGCGGGGCTGGCTGTTCGCTTCTCGGCCGTCTGCCACGTTTGCGCGCTGCCGGATGAGGGGTGCCACGGTCGGA
>PLNW01000100.1 GCA_003142855.1 Myxococcales bacterium | reverse complement strand
ACGACCACGTTTACGAACAGCGGGAGTGGAACGCGGACGACCACAGGAACGCGGACTGCCAGCGGAACACGTACGGGCAGCGGCACCGGCACGGGCAGCGGAACACGCACGGGCAGCGGAACACGCACGGGCAGCGGAACACGTACGGGCAGCGGCACCGGCACGGGCACCGGCACGGGCACCGGCACGGGCACGGGCACCGGCACGGGCACCGGCACCGGCTAGGCCAAGAAGAATAGCAACACCAGCTACCCGGATGTGGTCGCAGGCCAAGACCCGGTAGCCGCCTGAGCGGCTGCCGGGCCAAAACTAGGGACTGAGGCACTTCCCGACGGGGCCCGATTGCGGGCCCCGTTGCTTTATCGTGAGTCTCGGAACCCGAACAGCCCCCTTGAAGAATTGGCGAAGTTGATGCTACCTTGGGCCGTCGCGAAATAGCAGGGCGCGCCACCCTATGCAGATACATATCGCCAAGGCCGACATCACTGAGATGGCCGTCGACGCCATAGTCAACCCTGCAAATTCATTGGGAATAATGGGGGGTGGCGTGGCCGGAGCCCTGTCCCGCAAGGGTGGGCCTTCCATTCAGAGAGAGGCCATGTCGCTGGCACCCATAGCGGTCGGAGCCGCGGTGGTCACGACCGCCGGCAGGTTGTGGGCCAAATACATCATTCACGCCCCGACCATGGAGGAACCCGGCACCAAGGTCGGCGTCGAGAACGCCCGCCGTGCCGCCCGTGCGGCCCTCATCGCAGCGGCTCTTCGCGGATTCGATGTCATTGCCATTCCGGGCCTGGGCACCGGCCTGGGCGGCCTCGACCTCGCCGAAGCGGCCCGCGCCATGGTCGACGAGTTGCGGGCCCATCGACAACCCAAGCCAACCACCGTGTACCTGGTGGACACCAACGACGACATTCTGGCCTATCTGGAAGGGGCATTGCGATCCGCGACCAGCTAGCCGTCGTCTTTCGAAGAACCTGTTCCGAAGGAGGCTCTTGTGAAGATCCTTGTTCCCTGTAAACGAGTTCCCAACCCCGACCTCAAGTTGAAAGTCGCCAACGGCTCCGTCGACCTGGCGAGCACTACCTGGCAGGTGAATCCTTTCGACGAGTACGCGGTCGAGACCGCCTTGCGCCTCACCGAGAAAGGCAAAGGCGGCGAACGCGTGGGCGAGGTCGTGGTGGTCAGCATCGGCCCCAAGGACACGGCGGCTCAGTTGAAGCAGTTGCTGGCCATGGGCGCCAACCGCGCCACTTTGATCGCCGGCGATGACAGTGCCCTCGACCCTGACCGGGTGGCGCGCATCCTGCGTGCGGTGGTGGACGGCGAGAAGCCTGATCTGGTGATCATGGGCAAACAGGCGGTGGACGGCGATGACAACCAAGTAGGCCAAGTCCTGGCCGCCTCGCTGGGCTGGCCGCAGGCCACCTTCCTGGCGACTATTCTCCTAGCCGCTGACGGCAAGTCAGCGACCGTCACGCGGGAGGTGGACGCGGGCGTGGAAGAGCGCCGCGTGCGACTGCCCGCGATCATGACCGTGGATCTGCGTATCATCGGCAAGAAGGCCGTGCGCAACGAGGCCCTAGCCCCGGCCACCGCCGAGTGGGAAGACACCCAACGGCTGGCGTCGCTCAAGGGCATCA
Organism: Myxococcales bacterium; assembly: GCA_003142855.1. Taxonomy (GTDB): domain Bacteria; phylum Myxococcota_A; class Polyangia; order Fen-1088; family Fen-1088; genus Fen-1137. The sequence continues at coordinate 43,464 of PLNW01000100.1, read as the reverse complement.
TGGCCGCGAAGAAGAAAGAGCTGCGCGAGATCACGGTCGAGTCTCTCGGCGTGACCGGCGGAATTCTGGTCAAGACGGTCCGCCACGAAGCGCCGCCCGCGCGCAAGGCTGGGGTGAAGGTGGCCTCGGTCGAGGAGCTGGTGGCAAAGCTACACAACGAAGCGAAGGTGATCTGATGCCTGGCACTGCGACACTTGTTCTCCTGGAGACCACGACTACAAACCTGCGCTCGGCGTCGTTGCCGGCGATTTCCGCGGCTCGCAAGCTGGCCCAATCCACCGGCGGGCCGGTGGTCGGCGTCGTGATCGGCTCCGGAATTGCCGCCGCTGCCCAGGATGCCGCCCGCTATGTGGACAAGGTTCTCTGCTGCGACCACGCGGCCCTGGCTGCGGCGCTGGCCGAAACCTGGGCGCCGGTGCTGGTGGCGGCGATCAAGAAGATCGACGCCGCGGCGCTGGTGGCTTCGGCTACCTCCACGGGCAAGGACATCTTGCCGCGGGCCGCAGGCCTCATGGGCGCGGGCATGGCCAGCGAAATCGTGGCCGTGAGCGGCGCCAAGACCTTCCGCCGGCCGACCTACGCGGGCAACGCTCTCACCGATGTGGAGGTCACGACCCCGGTGGTGGTGGCGACCGTGCGCCAGACCGAGTTTCCGCCTGCCGCTCCGGCCGCCAGCGCAGGCACCGTCGAGGCCCTCGATCCGGGCACCATCGATGCGCTCGGCTCCGAGCTGGTGGCTCTGCGCGCCAGCAAGAGCGCGCGCCCGGATCTCACCGAGGCCAAGGTGGTCGTGTCCGGTGGCCGCGGGCTGAAAGACGCCGCGAACTTCAAGGTCCTGGAGGAGCTAACCGACCTTCTGGGCGGGGCCCTGGGCGCCAGCCGCGCGGCCTGCGATGCGGGTATGGTGCCCAATGATCTGCAAGTGGGCCAGACCGGCAGGGTGGTCGCCCCGGAGCTCTACTTCGCGGTGGGAATTTCAGGTGCCATCCAGCACCTGGCCGGGATGAAGAGCAGCAAGGTGATCGTGGCTATCAACAGGGATCCGGAGGCGCCCATCTTCCAGGTGGCCGACTACGGCCTGTGCGCAACCTGGGAGTCCACGGTTCCCCCGCTGATTGCCCAGATCAAGGCCGTCAAGGCTGCAGGTTAGGCACCGGTGGCCGGTGCCGGTGGCCGGTGCCGGCGACCGGATCCGGCGACCGGCCTCGGATCCGGAACCGGATCCGGCGAAAGCACGCGCGAAGCGCGCGCGTCGTAAGCGGAGCGGCCCGTGCTGAGGTATCATGGGGGCGATGACGCGACTTATGCCGGCCGAACGTGAGCGCCCCGCGGCCGAACTCGTACAGCGACTTGAGCGAAACATCGCCCAGGTCATCCGCGGTAAGCCCGCGGCTATCCGCAACGCGGTTCTGGCCCTACTTGCCCGTGGACATCTGCTCATCGAGGACGTGCCTGGCGTGGGCAAGACGACCTTGGCCCGCGCCTTGGCCCTCTCTATGGGCGGCACCTTTCATCGCATCCAGTTCACCAGCGATCTTCTCCCCTCGGACATCCTCGGCGTGTCGGTGCTCGACACCGCCTCGGGCCAGTTTGTTTTTCGCCAAGGGCCCTTGTTCGCCAATGTGGTGCTGGCCGACGAGATCAACCGCACGACCCCGCGCACGCAGAGCGCGCTGTTGGAAGCCATGAACGACGGTCAGGTTTCACTGGACGGGCACACCTATCGGTTGGAACCGCCCTTCATGGTCGTCGCCACCCAGAACTCGGAAGAGCACTACGGAACCTATCCCCTGCCCGAATCGCAGATGGACCGTTTCACCCTTCGCATTCGCATCGACTACCCGTCGGCCGAGGACGAGAAGGGTCTGATCCTGGAAGCGCCGGCCGTGACCGACGAAGCCTTGGCCAAACTGCAGCCGGCCCTCTCGCTCTCCGAAGTCATCTTCCTGCAGGAGGCCGCTGCGCGCGTGCGCCTCTCACCCGAGCTGGCCGGCTACATCGTGGACGTCGCACGCGAAACACGCCGCTCGCCGTTTCTGGCGCTGGGCCTGTCCCCGCGCGCTGAGCTGGCCTGGCGGAACGTGGCGCGCGCCTCGGCGCTGGTTTCCGGCCGCGACTACGTGCTGCCCGACGACCTCAAGCAACTCGCCTTGCCCGCTCTGGCGCACCGACTGGTCCTGGCCAATCAGCTCGACTCCACCGGGCGCGTGCGCGAGGAAGCGGAACGCGTCGTGATGGACGTCCTCTATCGGTTGCCTATCCCGGGGTGATCGGGATGTTCGTGGACGAAGGGCCGGGCAGCCCTCCTCTCGACCTCGGCGCCAGCGACGGCCTGTCGGGAGCTTCGAGGCCGGCCCGGAAGGCCGGAGCGCGGATCGTGGACCGCGGGTCGCGTGAACGAGGGCGTGAGCGAGTTCGCGTGCGTCTCGCGGGGAGACGGAGAGCGTGCCGCGGGCCGCTCACCCTCACGCCATTCGCCCACGCCGCCCGTTCACCGCTGGTCGCTACCGCTACCGCTCACGCTCACGCCCACTCCAGCCGACCTGTACCGGCCATAGGCGCTAAGCGGCCGCAGGTAGACCACCCTCTCCCTCCGGGAGAGGGCCGGGGTGAGGGTACTGCATTGCACGTCGAAGCGTGCTGCGGGCGCGGTCACAGCACCTGGGTGACTTCCGCGTCCGGCTCACAGGAAGTGTGTCCTCGAATCACGAATGGCCATTTCATTCCGCCGTTGATCCGCTTAACGCCTATGCCTGTACCGGCCCCCAGTTCCCGGCCTTTCCCCCGAGGCAAGCCTTGACCCACCTGATCTCCCGCCTGAAGCGCTGGCTTCGGCCGCCTCGGCGTTTCCGCCTCACACGCGAAGGCAAGTGGTTCATCGGCGCCACGCTCGTCCTCGGCTTCGCGGCGGTCAACGGCGGCATCAACCTGCTCTTCCTGATCTTCGGCATGTTGCTGTGTCTGCTCCTGGCCAACGGCGTGCTCTCCGAGGCGTGCTTGCGCCGTCTGGTCGTGACCCGGCGTCTGCCCGCCGCCATCCACGCCGGAACACCCTTTCTGGTGGGCATCGCGGTTCGCAACGCCAAGAAACGCGTCCCCGCCTTTTCCCTGGAAGTCGAGGACATGGTGGCGCGCACGCCCGTGGATCGGCGCTGCTTCTACCTGAAGGTCCCGGCCGGTCGCGAGCAGGAGACGGCCTACCGCCGCTCCCTGCCCCGCCGCGGAGTTCACCATCTCTCGGGTCTACGTGTCTCCACGCGCTTTCCCTTCGGGCTGCTGCGCCGGTCGATGGATCTGGACGCTCCGGCCGAGCTGTTGGTCTACCCGGCTTTGTTGCCGGTAAGCGAGGTTGTGTTGTCTTCGGGTCTCGCCGAACTGAACGACCGACAATCGACCGCCCGCACCCGTCGCGGCGAATTCGAAAGCCTGCGCGAGTTCCGGCCCGGCGACGATCCGCGGGACATCCATTGGCGCACCTCGGCCCGGCGGGGACGGCGCTTCGTGCGCCAGTTCGAAGGCAACACAGGACGAACGGTGGTGCTGGCTCTCGACGATACCCAAGCGAAAGAACCCCCGCCGGGGCGAGATCCCTCAGCGCCCTTTGAGGCCGCCGTCTCGCTGGCTGCATCCGCGGCATTGCTTCTGCTTCGGCAGGGCTTTCAGGTTGGCCTGGTCAGCAGCGGGACTTTGCTCGCCCCAGGCGCAGGAAACCTCCAGGCGTCCCGCATTCTGAAGCACCTGGCGCTGGTCCAGATGCAGCCTGCCGTCGAAACCGGAGCAGGGAACACCGTGCTGCCCGCGGCCCTGCGGGGCGTGGCTGTCCTGCACGTGCGGCAAGGCCGGCAAGCACCGCGGCTGGAAGCCGCCCGAGCCACCGCCAAGAGGCCGTCGTGAAGTTCCGCCTGGTTCACAAGCTCACGTCCTACCTGCTGGTGGCCACGGCGCTCGCCTCCCTCGCGACCTCGGAGTCTGCGTCGTGGCTCAGTCTGGCTGTACTGGTGGTGGCCGCGGTCTTGTCCTGGTTTCTCGAGCCCGACACACGTCTGGGCACTCTGTTCGATCGGGCCGTGCCGCTGTTCAACGTGGCCACCGTGGCGCTGTTCGCCCTGGCGGTGTTGCAGGTGGCGCGCAGTTTCCCCGAAGTCGACCTCTCGCCCTTTCTCGACTTCGTGCTTTTCCTGCTCGGCTACAAACTGTGCCAGCGACGCAACAACCGCGACTACCTGCAAGTCTACATTCTGTCGTTTCTGGTGATGCTAGCGGCCGCCTGGCAAGCCACCAGCGCTGTCTTCATCGTCGGCTTCTTTGTCTACGTCCTTTTGGCCACGTGGACCTTGATCCTCTTCCACCTGCGACGCGAGATCGAGGAGAACTACCTGGTCCGACATACCGGCGACGACGCAGGAGCACGGGTGACGGTCACACGTGTGCTCAACTCCCGCCGCGTGGTGGGTTGGCCTTTCTTCCTGACCACCGGGCTGGTGGCCGTGCTGGTGTTCGGCGGCGCGGCTCTGGTTTTCGTCAGCGTGCCGCGTGTCGGGGTGGGATTCTTCTTGGGCGGCGTGCGCCGCCAGACGGGCGTGGCCGGATTTTCCGACGAGGTCAAGCTGGGCATGCACGGCGTGCTGTCGCTCGACAACCAGACCGTGGTGCTGCGCGCTCAGGTTCCGCGCATCACGGCTGTGCGCAACGATGAGGCGCGCGAGAGCGAAATCGCCTCGCTCTACTGGCGGGGAACCGTCTACGACACCTATGAAAACGGCGAGTGGCTCCGCTCGCGAGACGAGCGCACCCGCACCCGCCTCTCGCTCTCCCATTCACCCAGCAGCGACGCGCGGACCTACGTTCTGGCCAGCCCCCAAGCACCCGGCCCGCCACCGGGACGCACGGCGGCCGTCAGCGGAGCCGTGGAACAAGACATCGAGGTGGTCGCGCTGGTCCACGCAGTGGCTTTTGCCCTCGACCAGCCGACCGCGGTGGAGATGCCGCCCCCGCCACCCGGTGCCTTCACCTCCGTCGACGTGGAAGCCCGTTGGTCGGACGAGCTGGGCCTGCGCATGTTCCGAGTCAGTCCTTTCAACTATGCCGATCGCCGCTCCGCCATGCCGGAATTCGCCGGAGCCCGCTACCGCGCCTACTCACGGCTGCTGGCAGGGCGGCCCGGCGCGGGCGTACCCGAAAGCCAACTCGCCCCCGGTGCGTTGGCGCCGTACTTGCGCGCCGCTCGATCACTTTCACCTCGGGTGCGGGAGCTGGCCCTGCGTCTGACACGTGACAAGTCCGACGCCGCGGCCAAGGTCGATGCTGTGGCCAAATGGCTGCAGGCCACACACACCTACACCACCGACCTCAAGCGCGACGCCAGCGTCCCCGACCCACTGGAAGATTTCTTGTTTCACCAGTCGGCCGGTCACTGCGAGTACTTCGCCTCGGCCGCCGCCATTCTGCTGCGCTTGGGTGGCGTGCCCACGCGCTACGTGAATGGGTTTCTGGGTGGCGAATGGAACAGCCTGCGCCAGGCCATTACCGTGCGAGACAATCGCGCCCATTCCTGGGTCGAGGCCTACCTGGGCAGCAACGGCTGGGTCCGTGTCGACGCCACGCCGGCTGCCGGTCGGGCTGCGCACATGACCCGCTTTCGCCAAATCATGGACGCCGTGGAGATGTTCTGGAGCAGCTGGGTCATCGAATACAGTGCCAGTCAGCAACTCTTCCTGGCCCGCAAGCTCAACCGAGAGTTCGGCTGGATGCAGCCCGGCTTCTTCCCGCGTGGCCAGCACCATCGCCTCAGCCGATCGCAGGTGCTGGCGGTGGCCGCGATCCCGGTGGCGCTGGTGGTCGCGTTCGCTCTGCGCAAGCTGCCGCGGCGCCGGGCGGCAACGAATGGGCCGCAGCGCCGGCGGCACGGCGAGGCGCCCATCTTTCGCGTCTACCAGAAGACCCTGGACCGCTTGGCAGCGCGAGGCCTCGCCCGACGCCCAGAAGAGACGCCCCACGAGTATCTCGCTCGCGTGCGCCAGCAAGGCGTGGTGGCCGCCGACGCCTTGGCCCACCTGACGGACTGCTACGCGGAAGCCCGCTACGGCGACATCGAGGTTCCTCCCGAGATCGTCTCGCAGATGCGCGCCGAAGCCGCGTCCATCGCCCGAGACACATAGTGTTACTCGCGGTCACGGTCGTGTTCCTCTCGACGCCGCGGTCCCATTTCGACACGAACCGTAGCCAGCAGATGTCTTGCCAAATTGGCGTGACAACGAGCTCAAAAGCGCCAGTGGATCAGCCCGAAGGCCAGGCCGGGCTGCCGGACCTCGCCCGACCCTGCGGCCGTGCCGTACTTCGGCCTGGACTGGACGGCACGACCGTTGCAGAAAGCAGAGCTACCCATGGTTCTCTGTCGCCGATTGTTTGTGGCCCTGCTCGGCTTGAGCGCAGCCGTCTGGGCCAGCCCAGGCTTGGCCCAGACCGGCGGTACCGGTGGAACGGCCGGCATCGCCCTGACGACGACTGACTTCACGCTCACGTTGCAGCAACAAAATGCAGACCTTAGCTATTCCGACCTGTCCACGACCGACGCCGCCACATACCTGAACCATGCGCGCTGCCAGTGCGCCACGCCTGTGCAGATCGACGTGCAGATGGCGACAGCCTCGGTGTCCAAGCTGTCGACGTTGACCCAGCTAGGAACCCAAGCACGACTCTACGTGGGTACTGACTGCGCAAACGTGAACAGCACGGACACTGGCCCCCAGTGCCCCGATAGTCAGATGCTCGGCGAGATCAACGGCATAACAACGTTGTCGCAGGGGCCCTGGCAGGTGCCGACCACCGCGGACAAGCTCTTTGCTCCTTACGGAGGTTGCACTCCGACCCAAGCCAGCGCGACGGTTTGGCTCTGGCTCGATACGACAGGCACAGCCCGACCGGACTCCACTGTGACCGGTGGCAGCGCGCCCAGCCTGTCCGTTCCACTAGTCGGCACACCCCCGGCCGCGCCGAACGGCATCACGGTGGAGGGCGGCGATGAAGCCCTGGTGGTGTCGTGGGCACTGCTATCGACATCCACCTATCCCAATTTGGCGGGCTACCTGGTGTTCTGCGTGCGCGGAGACGGGCTGCAAGTTTTCGACCCCAGCTACTACACCAGCCAGTACCAGACCAGCCAGATTCTGTGTCCGCCCGGCACGCCGACCACGGCCACCGCAACTGTTACTGCAGCCGGAAAAACAACGGCGGCTGAGATCCCGGCGCCATCGTCCTTCCAGAACCTCGACCCCAACGAGCTCTGCTCGGACCTCCTGCCAACCACGCAGTCCAGCGCGCGCATCGGCATCTTGCAGAATGGGATTCCCTACACCGTAGGCGTGGCATCCGTCGACACCTCGGGAAACGCCAGTCCCATCGCGAGCGGCTTCGTCCAGCGGCCGGTGCCAACCATCAATTTCTATCAAGAGTACCGGGACGAAGGCGGCCAGTCGCCCGGCGGCTATTGCGCGCTGGCGGGCCGGGGTGCGCGGCTCGGAGCCATTTCATTTCTGGCTGGCGCTGGATTGTTGGGTCTAGTCATTTTCTGTCGCCGCCGTCGTGGCCGCCGCGCCCTGTCTCGTGGTTTGCCCTGGCTTGTGGTGACGCTGGCGGCGGGTCCGGCGCAGGCACAAGACGTGAGTCATGTTCAAACCGAGGAGAGCTCGACCGCGCAGCACGGAGACTTCCGAAGCCCGAGGGAATGGGCCATCGAACTGCGCTTCGGCCCCTACGCTCCCGACGTCGATTCCGAATTCTCAGGCAATCCGGCCGCAACCCCCTACAAGACGATCTTTGGCAGCAAGCGACACCTGATGTCGCAATTGGAGTTCGACTGGCAGTTCTTCCAGGCCTTCGGCTCGCTCGGCGTCGGCGTGGTCGTCGGCTACTACAGCCAAAGCGCCAAGGCCTTCGTCTTCGATCCGACAACCGGCACGTGCCAGACCGACCCCAGCTCGACCACGGGCGCCTGTTTGGTCTCGGGCGACACGACCTCGTTGCGGCTCATCCCGGTTGCCGCTCTTCTGGTGTACCGCTGGGACGTGGCGGCCGAACGCTGGAAAGTTCCGCTCGTGCCCTACGCCAAGCTAGGCCTGAACTACACCTTCTGGGAAATCAACAACGGCAACGGAAACGTGCCCGACTACAAAGGCGGGCACGGCTCGGGTGGTACCGCTGGTTGGCAAGCAGCGGCTGGGATGTCTCTCTTGCTCGACATCCTCGACCCGGACGCTGCGCGCGGCCTGGACATGGAGACTGGCGTCAACCACAGCTACGTGTTCTTCGAGTGGAACCACGTGGACGCCTCGGGATTGGGGATGAGCAAGAAGCTGCACTTGGGCGACAGTCGGTGGGTTCTCGGTTTCATGTTCGAATTCTAGTCGCGTGGCGAGCCCTGCGGGGCTTCGGGACGGAGTGAGGTAGTATGACCGGATTGTGACTGCCGATGCCCCGCCCCTGCGGACCCTCCGCCTGATTATCGAATACGACGGGACGGACTTTGCGGGCTGGCAGCGCCAGACGGGCCAGCGCACGGTCCAGCAGTGTGTGGAAGAAGCCTTTGCCGCCATGACGGGCGGGCCGGTATGCGTGCGCGGCGCTGGTCGTACTGATGCGGGCGTGCATGCCGACGGCCAGGTCGCCAGCGTGGAGGTCGCCTCGCGCATCCCCGCACTGGGATTCATGCGCGGCCTCAATTCCAACCTTCCCCGAGACATCGCTGTGCTCGACGTGGCCGACATGCCCGCAGGCTTCAATGCCCGCTGGGGTGCGCGCGGCAAGGTCTACCGCTACCAAATCTGGAATCACCCGGTGCGGTCACCCCGCCGTGCGCGCGACAGCTGGCACGTGTTCGCCCTGCTCGACGTGCACGCCATGCGCGAGGCCGCGGCGCTCTTGTGCGGCGAGCACGACTTCCGCGCTTTCCGCGCTGCCGACTGCGAACGCAGAACCACCGTGCGGGTGCTGCGCCGATTCGACGTGCACCGCGACGGTGGATTGATCACCTGCGAGGTGGAAGGGACGGCTTTTCTCAAGAACATGGTACGCATCCTGGTCGGCACCCTGGTGGCCGTGGGCCACGGCAAGATGACCGTGGCCACGATTCACGAATTGCTGACTCACGGTGATCGTACCAAGGCCGGCATGACCGCGCCGGCCTGCGGGCTGACCTTGGCCAAGGTTATCTACTGACCAGATTGCCCGTCGGATTCCGCAACCATGGCTGCAATCGCGTCGCGCACGCGCTGGATGAGCGCCGGCCGGTCGTCGATGGTGAGCCCGCTGGTGGGAATGGGAGCGCCGATGGTGACGAACACCTGGCCGCTCTTCACGAGCGGACTCCCCGGCGGCATGAGCGCGCGTGTTCCGCGCAGACCGATGGGCACGATGGGAACCCCCGCCTCCATGGCCAGGTGGAAGCCGCCCTTCTTGAAGGAGCCCATTTGCCCGTCGCGCGTGCGCGTGCCCTCAGGGAAAATCACGACCGAGACACCGCCCCGGATGCGCCGGCCGGCCTCGTCAATACTTCGCCGCGCGGCCACTGCATTCTGCCGGTCGATGAAGATGAAGCGACCCGCCCACATGACCCAGCCAAGAAAGGGGATGCGCGCGAGCTCCTTCTTGGAAATCATGCGCACGCGGCGCGGAATCCCCAGGAGCAGAGCCCATATGTCGACCGTCGAGGCATGATTGGCCATGAACACGTAGGGCTGGTCGGGGGCCAGATTGGCTCGGTTGTCCACGTTGATACGCACGCCTGCAAAACGGGTCACCCACCTGGACCACCAGCGCGTCACATCGAGCACCCAGTCGCCCGTGGGGTCGCGCAGGCGCATCAGGAGCCCCGCCAGGCTGCCGAGGATGGTCACAATCGCCAGGAAGGGAATCGTGAGTAAGGATCGCAAGAAACGCACGACCGCATGGTATCCTCGGTTGGTGGATTTCCGGAAGACCTACTATGTCCTTCCGAACCTTTTCACGCTGTCATGCGTTCTGAGCGGGTTCGCGTCGCTTGCGCTGTCCGCCTCGGGCGAGGCTGAGACCAACCTCTATCTCGCAGCCCTGGCCATCTGTTTTGGGTTGTTTTTCGACACCTTCGACGGCCGGGTGGCCCGCCTGACCAAGACGCAGACCGACTTGGGCCGCGACCTCGACTCACTGGCTGATGTCATCACCTTCGGCGCGGCACCGGCTCTCCTGATGTACAAGTGGGGCCTCAACCACTTCGGTCTGCTGGGTATCTTCATGGCCGGGCTGTACGTCTGCGCCGGGGCCATGCGACTAGCCCGCTTCAATGTCCTTTCCCGGCGAGACCATGCCTCCGGCAAGGTCAAGCCTGGCAAGTTCATGCTGGGCCTGCCCATTCCGGCCGCAGCCAGCGTGCTGGTCTTCATGGTCATCGTCAGCCACAACGCCGGCTCGTACCAGCTGGTGAGCGAGGGCTCGACGGCGCTCATCGTGCTGGTGCTCTCGGCCCTCATGGTGTCGCGTGTGCGTTTTCGCTCTTTCAAGGAACTCCGCCTCAACCTCAAGACGGTTGCGATTCTCCTGCTGGTGGTGGGCGCCTGCGCGGCCATCGTCATGGCAGGCCTGGAGAAGGCGTTCATCTTCCTGTTTCTTGTGCTTGCCTACGTTGTGCTGGGCTTGGCGGAAGAGGTGATCTTCTTTCGACGGCGGCGCGCCCAGGAGCGCAGCGAGCTCCACACCCCTCCACCCGAGCCAGTGCCGACGCAGGAAGAGGAAGTCCTGCGTGAGCTGGGCGCTTTCGACGGCGACGATGAGGAGTCAGATCCCGTCAAGGATCCGATGGCCGGCCCTCGCCACGCCTGATTCCCCCATCAATCCTGCTTGGCAGGTTTGGGCTGACCCTTGCCCGTCGGGGCCGACTTGCCACCGTCGTCCACTTCGACGAACACGCCGTACACGATTCCGATGAGGGGGCCCAGCAAGGCTGGCACCGACACCAGGGCTTGCCCGTCGGTGAGGCCCAGCGGTGCTAGCAACTGTGCCGGTGCCTGCATGCCCCCGAACACCTTCCGAGAAACCCAAAAGAGGCCCATGCACACCGCTAGGCCGATGACACCCTTGACCATGGACGTCCAGAGGGTTTCCTGCTGCCAGGGAGGCTTGCCGCACACCAGGCCGACCAAGAAGCCCACCACGCCGTAGACCAACCAGGCCGTGGCGCCCACGCCCAAGCCGACACGCGAGGCTGCAATACCAACAGCGGCCCCTACGATGCCGCCTTTGACGAGGCCGAGGAAAACACGAACCATGGGGCCAGTATACCCCTCACTCAGTTCTTGGCGACGACAGGCGGCAGATTGCGCAAGGCTGCCAGGCGGGGATGGATGGCATCCAGGTAGGCCGAGCGGTTGGCCACGGCTGGTTCGCGCGAAATAGTGAGCTTGCTGGGATCGACAAACACCCCGCCCTGCGTGACGCTGAAATGCAGGTGCGGGCCCGTGGACAAACCAGTGGTTCCCACGTAGCCGATGACCTCTTTCTGCTGAACCGGCTTGCCCGGCTTCAATCCCTTGGCGAAGCGGGACAGGTGGTAATAGCGCGTCTGCAGCCCGCTGCCGTGGTTGATCACCACCGTGTTGCCCGAGCCCGGCTTCATACCGACTTCAACCACCTTGCCGCCGGCGGTCGCCCACACCGGCGTTCCGACCGGCGCCGCATAGTCGATGCCCAGGTGGGCTTTCATCCGGTGCAGAATGGGGTGAAAGCGGTGCCGGTCGAACTTCGAGCTGATGCGCACGAAACGCAGCGGCGTCTTGAGCATGCTCTTGGCCAGGGCCTGGCCCTTCTCATCGTAGTAGTGCCCTCGGCCGCGCTGCCCTGAAGGATTCCAGTAGAAGCCCTTGAATGTGCCCGCCTTGCCACCGTACTCCGCGGCCAGCAGGCTGCCATACTTGTAGAACTGCCCGCCGAGATACTGCTTTTCCACCACGACCTTCCAGTGATCGCCAGGGTGCGTGTCGATGTAGAAATTGATGTCCCAGGCAAACAGGTCGACCAGCAAGCTCACCAGCGCGCCGGACTCACCCGCCTTGGACACCGATTCGTACAGCGACGAATCGATTGTCCCCGAGACATCGGTGGTCTTCACCACCAGAGCCTTCTCTTCCTTACGCGCCTGCCATGTGCCGTCGGTTTTCTGGCCAACGACGTAGCGGAGCACGGGAGTGGGTGCGTATTCAAACGATGTGGCCGCGCCCTCGTCATCGCGAATCACTGCGTAGTGCTCGCCGGAGCGGATCAACTTGGGATCGACCAGCTTGGAGAGAGCCCGCGTTACCGCGCCAGCCGCTGATCCGAAGTTTTCCTTGGCCAGGACTGTGCTGAGCGTGTCCGAGGGTCCGAACTCGCCTTCCAGTATATGCCCGTCGCTATCTCCGTTGGCCGCATGCGACGCAGCAGAGCCCAGTCGATCCGACCCCGCTGCCGTGGCCTGGGCCCCGCCTGCGCCTTCCTTGGCCTTCCACGAAGCGCCAAGAAGCGAGCGCGGAATCGACTCCTGGGCCAGATCCTTCCGGTTGTCAGCCAGCGTCCGCTCCGTGGACACGGGCTGCATCAGCTTGCGCACGGCCGTGTCGGCCCGGAAAAAGAAGAAGTAGACGTTCACCCCGGTGAGGGCGACGAGCAGGGTTCCTAGGCCCAGAGAGCTGCGGACATGCGACGATCGCCGCTTTCTTCGTTTGGGAACTAACGAACGAGCCACCCTATGAAACCACCACACCGTCGAACAAACGTCAACTTCGTGTTTATTGTTTCTCCGCGTTATGGCGGTGACCGACGAGACGAGAGCATCGGCCTGCCGCTGAGAACACCGAGGGGAGAGGAGAGGCCACGGAGTCAGAATCTCGGCTGTGTGGCCTTCAAAGCGGGGTTCAGCCGGCGCTGGTGCTGGTGGTTTGAGCGCGTCTCAGCATCTCGTCGGCGTGGGCTGCGGCCTCAGGCGAAGGGCTGGAACCACCCAACATGCGAGCGATCTCGACCCCGCGTTCGGCGCCAGACAGGACGGTCACGCGGATCGTGGTGCGCCCCTTGCTGGGTTCCTTGGTCACTCTGATGTGGTGGTCGGCAAAGGCAGCGATCTGCGGCAAATGCGTCACGACCAGGACTTGGCGATGGGCCGCGGTGGACTTGAGCATGCGGCCGATCACCTCGGCCGTACCACCGCCCACGCCGGCATCGACCTCGTCGAAGACGTAGGTCAACGCTTCGTCTTCCTTGGCCAAGGCTTGTTTGACCGCCAACATTACGCGCGACAGCTCACCACCTGAGGCGATACGGTCGAGTGGCCGCGGCTCTTCGCCCCGATTGGGCGCGAAAAGAAAACGCACCCGATCTTTGCCGCGCGGACCAGGTTCGTCGCGATCCTCGACGGCGATGGGCACCCGCGCCCCGGCCAAGCCCAGATCCCGCAGCGTCTCATCCATGCGCCGGCCCAGGACCCGCGCGGCCTTGCGCCGTTGCTCCGAGATCTGCTCGCACAGGGCCGTCATGCGCTTCATCGCGGCCTCGGCCGCTGCCTTGCGCGCCGCCAGCCCTTCTTCGAAGGAACCCAGCGCCGCCAACTCCCGGCCGATCGCCTCGCGCCGCTCTATGGCCGCCGCCACTGAGCCGCCGTGCTTGCGGATCAGGCGACCGATGAGAAAGAGGCGCTCCTCGATTTCGGTCAACCGCTCTGGGTCGAAACGAATGCCGCTGGCATAGCGCCCCAGCTCGCCGGCCGAATCCTCCACCTGGGCCTGGGCCGAGCGAAGGGTTTCCACCACGGGCAGAAGGGCCGGATCGAGCTGCGCCAAGGCCGCAATCTCGCGCGCCACACTCGCGATGCGGCCCGCGACAGCGTCGTCCGAGGAGTACAGGATTTCCTCGCCGCGTGTGCAAGCAGCCAAGAACTTCTCCGCACCCTTGGTGCGCTCGCGCTCGGCCCGCAGAGCATCGTCCTCACCAGGCTGTATTTCGGCCTGCTCCAACTCGGAAAGTTGGAAGCGCAGAAGATCCTCGCGCTCGGCCCGCGCGCGCGCATCCGCATCGAAGCGAGCCAGCTCGGCGCGCGCGTCGCTCAACGCCTGGTATGCCGTGCGCACCTCGGCCAGGGCTGCGCCGTTCCCGGCAAACGCGTCCACGATGGCAAGCTGGCTGTCAGCATCGGTGAGCAGATGCTGGTCGTGTTGTGAGGTGATGTCGACCAGCTTGCCTACGCTCGCGGCCAGATCGGTGGCGCTGGCCAGACTGCCACCCAGGTGGATGCGGCCCCGGCCAGACCGTGCGACCGCGCGCCGGACCACCAGCCCATCCTCCACGACCCGGCCCTCGGCCAGCAAGCGCTCGCGCACCTCCCATCCGGCCGGCAGCTCAAACACAGCCTCCACCCGCGCCTCCTCGCACCCCGCACGGATCATCTCGGCGCTGGCGCGACTCCCGCGCAGCAGGCCCAGTGCCTCGACCAGGATGCTCTTGCCAGCCCCGGTTTCGCCGGTGATGACGGTCAAGCCCGGACCCAAGGGAACCTCGACCTCGTCGATGAGGGCGAAACCAGATACGCGCAGAAGGTTCAGCATGACCGGAGTTTCGGCAAGCAGGCTTCGGTAGTTGCGTGCCTCATGCCTTGCGCTCTCCCCAAGAGAGTTTCTGGCGCAAAATGCCGAAGAACGAACTGCGCGGCCGGAACACGCGCAACGGCCGCGTCGCCTTGCGCACCTCGACCACGTCCCCGGGCTCCACCTCTCGGCTCCACAAGCCGTCCACCGTCAAAATCGCGTGGTCAGCGGACACGTTGGTGACCGATAGCCCCCTGTCGGCGCGAACCACCAGGGGACGGTTGGTCAACGTATGAGGACAGATCGGAGTCAAGACGATGGCCTCGAGATCGGGCGTTAGGATAGGGCCACCGGCTGACAAGTTATAGGCCGTGGAGCCCGTCGGCGTGGAGAGAATGAGCCCGTCGGCCTTGTAGGTCGCGATGGTGTCCCCGTCGAGAGACGCGGCCAGGTCCATCAAACGAGCGAGGTTCCGTTGCGTGATGACCGCTTCGTTGAGTGCGCTGTGGCCCTCGACTCGTCCGCCACCTGATCGCAGGGTCACCTGCAGCCGCATCCTCTCCTCGACGCCCAGGCGGCCTTCCACGGCGTCGACAAGCGCCGCGCTGGCCTCGGATGTGGCGTAGGGGGTGAGAAACCCGAGGCTGCCCAGATTCAGGCCAAGCAAAGGGACATCATGATCCCCAACCAGGTCTGCGCCGTGCAGGAATGTTCCATCGCCGCCCAGCGCAACCAACATGTCTGCATCCCTGGCCACGTCGGCGCCAGGCCCGTTGGGGAAGCCCGGCGGAGGGCATTCGCCGTAGTCGTTAACGAAGACGGCATCGATTCCATGACGACGCAGCCCATCCGCGAGGGTGGTGGCCAAAGCCAGCCCGTCGGGATTGCCGCGCCTGACGAGAAATCCAATACGCATTGCGCGGATTATTGCACGAACCAGAGCCGCCAGTTGCCGCTCGCGCGGGGAGCCGCACGATCATGACCGCGTTGGCGAAGGCGAGCTTTGCCCGCCTGAGCCAGAGCGCGGGAGGGTTTGGCGAGGCCGAGCGTCAGCGAGCGGGGTGGGTGCTGGGTGTGAAGGGGCCGAAGGGCGGAGCGAACCCTCCCAGGGTTCCCATAATGACGATCGCGCCCTACTGTTGCATCTCGTAAAAAATCGTGATGCTCAGACAGTGAAACTCACGGTCTGAACTTTGCGTCACGACCTTGTCAATTATGCGCGCCTTGGGATTGTCGTGGATCCACCGAGTGAGCACTTCGCCCAGCTCATCTCGGTCCTTGGCCTTCGTTGCCGTGAATACCTTAGCCCCCATCATGGCTTGTCTCCTTCTGGCTTTTCAGATCGCCCGGTCTGTGGCACGAAGCTCTCTCGCAACCTCCGCGCACTGATCTGATACAACTCACTTCGCGCAGTGTAAAGAAAATTTTTAGTCATGCCCGATACAAATATCCAGACGCGAGGTGTTGACATCACACGCGTCCTTGACCGGAGGCTCACACAGTGCTTAATCTCCAGTCCCTTCTGAAATAGGACCCTGGAGGAACCGCTTGGAGACACTGCTCGGCCGCCCCTTAGAAGTCGAAGTTCGGGATTCCATCGAAAAGGCGATGAAGATCCTGAAACAGAAGATGTCGAAAGAAGGCATCCTCCAGGAGATCAAGCGCCGTCGCTACCACGAGAAGCCGTCGGTCAAGCGCAAGCGCAAGATCCGCGAGGCGCGCAAGCGGCGACGGCGCGAGGCCAAGCGGCGCGTTGTGCGCTAGCGCCCCGTCCGGCTGCCGACCCTCCTGGTTTTTCCGTGCGCGGGCCCGTCTCTGGCCGTGCGGCTTGGCTTAGCCATGCAAGTCTGGATCGAGGTCCAAATCGAGACCCACGCCGACGCGGCGGATCTCGTGGCCGCGGCTGTGGGCCCTCTTACGGGCGGCGTCGAGCTGCGGGACGCCGAAACCTTGTTGTCGGCAGCGGCAGGTCGCACCTGTGTGGTGGCCTTGTGTGAGCCCGACCAATCCGCTTCGCTGCTCGACGCCGTGGACGAGACCCTGGCCGCCGCACGTGCGGCGGGAATCGCCGTCGATCCGGTGACCATTCGTACGCGCGAGGCGCACGAAGACGAGTGGCGAGACCTGTGGAAGCAATTCTTCCGCGCCACGCGAGTTGGCCGCCGGTTCACGGTGCGGCCGAGTTGGGACGCGGGTGAGGCGCCCGCCGGTGAGTTCGTCATCGACCTCGACCCTGGGATGGCCTTTGGCACGGGCGCGCATCCGTCGACGAGACTGGTAATCAAGCTGGCCGAGGAGATTCGCGAGGCTCGGCCCGGCCTGAAACATGTGCTCGACCTCGGCTGTGGATCCGGGATTCTGTCTATCGTAGCTGCGCGCCTGTGGCCCGAGGCGTCCGGCCTGGCAGTGGACAACGATCCCCACGCCACCACTTGCGCGCAGGAGAACCTGGAACGCAACCATGTTGCCACCTTCAAGGTGCGCACCGACACGCTGGCTGGGGTGACCACGCGTTTCGACCTGGTCATGGCCAACATCCAGGCCGACGTCCTGACCGGGCTTGCGCCCGCGCTCCCGGCCCGACTGGCCCCCGACGGCGTGGTCATTCTCTCCGGCCTGCTGCTGGAGCAGGTCGAGCCGGTGCTGGCAGTCTTCTACGATGCCGGGTTCATGCTGGATGCGCGAGCCGAAGAAGGTGAATGGGGTGCGCTCCGCCTGGTCTATTCACATGGGAACCCTGGGAGGGTTCCCAAACCCTCCCGCGATGGTGCGCCGCCGGCAAAGCCGGCGGGCTCCCCACGCGATCGCTTGACTTCGCCCTGTGCCACCGGGGCGCTCTGTGGTGAAATCGTCGGGCTATGCCACGCGTGTTCATTCCAGCGCAGCTTCTCGACCACGAACGGGTGACGCTCGATCGGGTCGCGTCCAGGCACCTGGTCAAGGTCCTTCGGCTGCAGGCCGGTGCTGAAGTCTGCGTCTTCGACGGCTGTGGCACCGAGATCGAGGGGCGTATCGTGCGCGCCAGCGCAGCCGGCGTCGAGGTGGCGCTGGGATCTCGCCATCGCCTACCCTTGCCGCTGGCGAGCATCACGCTGCTGCAGTCGGTGCCACGCGGCGATCGCATGGATTTTATCGTGCAGAAGACGACCGAGCTGGGAGTGACACGAATCATTCCGGTGCTGAGTGCCCGCGGAATGGTGAAGCCACCGCCGGGCAAGACCCGCCGCTGGCGGACAATCGCGCAGGAAGCGGCCCGCCAGTCAGGACGCGCGGACGTGCCTGAAGTGGCCGAGGTGACCGCTTTCGATTTGGCGCTGGCTGGCGCGGCGGAAGCTGCAGGCACGCGACTGGCGCTCTGGGAAGAAGAGCGCGCCATGCCCTTGCGTCGTATATTCGCCCAGGCGCCGCCTTTGCCGGTGACCTTGCTGGTCGGGCCCGAGGGTGGTTTCTCGCAGGAAGAAGTCGAGAGCGCCCGTGTGCAGGGTTTCCGCACGGTCGGTCTTGGACCGCGCATCCTCCGGGTGGAGACAGCCGCGCTGGTCGCTGTCGCGCTGACGCAAGCAGCCCTTGGCGGTCTGGACTAGCACTCCGGCTCGCGATCTTCCTTAGTATCCGGCCGACAAGCCGGGCTGCTAGCAAGGAGGGCCGACTAGCGACGGACCACCCCGCCACCCCTGCCCGCGGCTTCGCTGGCGCTTCGCCGGACCGGAATGTACTAATGCACTTGAGGACCGGAAGCGCAGGCCCGACGCAGCCAGCAGACCGGATCGTCGGCCGTCGTCTCGCCAGGGGGATTGGCGGAGCCTTTCACTAGCAAAACTTGCAAGGAAGAGCAGCTGTTCACACAATGGCTGCGTGACCACCTACGCGGCTGTGTGCAACGCCATGGCGACTCTTGAGGAGTCGGCTCCTTCGCGGCCCAACGATTCCGACGAAGCGAGTCGCTCTCTTCCTTCAGAGTCTGTGGCCGCATCTCACCCCATCGCGCACGGCCAGCGGGTACTACGCGTGCGCACGGCTGGCTTCACGCGGCGTCTGCTCGCAGCCATCATCGACGCCTTGCTGGTCAACGTGGTCGCTATCGGCGCAACCCTGGTTGCGGCTCTGGCTCTCGGCGTGTCGCTGCCCGGTTCCAAGGAACTGGGCCCCGACTTCGTGCTCGCCGGCCTGCTCGACCGCAACCCGATGGCGCTGGGCGCGCTCGGGCTGCTGGCTGGGATGAGCGCGCTCTATCAAATCTACATGGGCGGCATCCTGGGTCAGACTGCAGGCAAGCGCCTGCTTCGCCTTCGCGTAATCTCATCGCGCGGCAGCGCGCCTGGGCCCCTGCTGGGTTGTCTGCGTTTCGTGGCACTGCTGCTGAGCCTTCTGCCCGTCGGGCTGGGCTGGCTGTGGTGTCTGTTCGACCGCGAGCGCCGCGCCCTGCACGACCACCTGTCCGGAACCTATGTGATCGTCGAGGACAGGTGATGAGAAGGCCGCGCGTCCCGGCGGCCCACGCCATTGCCTGCTAGAGCCCATGCCCATTTCGTCCCTCGCGTCGGCCCTGGTGAAAGCATCGCTCTTCTCGCAGGAGATCGCAGTGCAAGTCGAACGACGCCGCGAGCTCTATGGAGGCGGCATCGACACCGTGCTGCTGGAGATGGGCCTGCTCGACGAGGAAATCCTGGTCACCCATTTGGCCAACTTCACGGGGATTCCTGCCGCGCCTCTCGAACGTTTAGCCAAGCCCGACCTGGACGCAGGCCCTTGGCTCGACGCGGGCGCTGCAGCCCGCCTGGGCGCGGTTCCCATCGGCCGGCGCGAAGGCGCGCTGGAACTGGCCGTTCACCCTGAAGCCGACCACGATGCCCTGGTGGCGTGGGCCGGCGAGCGCCACCTGCTGGTGGAACCATATCTGGTCACCGAGGCCCGCTTTCGCGGTCTTCTGGGCGTGGTGTACCGCATCCCTGTGCCGCCGCGATTCGTCTCCCTGTTGGCGAAGCTCATGGGCCCGACGCAGACCCGTCGCTGGCTGGCGCTGGCTCAGCCTTCTCCCGCGGTCGCACGCGCGCCCACCCCAGCCGCGCCCATCGACGAAGTCGAGACCCTGATAGAAACCGCACGTCTGGGCGATGAAGCCACGCGTGGGTCGGCCTGGCGTGCCCTAGGCCGCCGCCTGCACGACCCGCGGGTTGCGGCGGTTTCGCGCTCGCTGCAGGCCAAACTATCCGGCCCCGACCCGGCCGTCGCCACCGCTGCCTTGGCCGCCCTGGCCGAGTTGCGCGATCCCGCGTCCTTGCCGGCCATCATCGACCGGCTGGAGAGCGAAGACAAGCAGGTGGCTCTGTCCGCGCGTTCCACCCTGCTGACTCTCGCTGGCGACGACCTCGGCCCCAAGCGGCGACGCTGGCTGGATTGGTGGGAAAAGATGCAGCACCGGCCGCGTCTCGAGTGGCTGATGGAAGCGCTGGCTCACCGCGATCCGCAGATACGCCTGGCCGCCTCGCAGGAACTGCAAGAGATCACCGGCGAGTACTTCGGCTACCACTACGATCTTCCCGAACGCGACCGCGAAGAAGCCCGCCGCCGTTGGCTGGAGTGGTGGCAAACCATCGGCAAACGGCGATTCTCCTAGGGATGATCCTGCGTGCCCTGGGCATTGCAGAAGGCGGTCGCTCGACGCTGGCGGGCTGATGCCGGGACCGCTCCTCGGCGGCCGCACGCTTACGGCCGCGCTACGCGCGTCCATGCGCGCTCGGCAGACGGGGACCAACGGCCTTCGGCCATGGTCCCCTGGGCGCTCGCTGGCAACCGAGCGCAGACGCTCGGTGCGCTCGCTTACGCCGCCTCGGAGTCGCTCCCGGCCGCCCGCCCACGCGCCGAGCTTGCCTCTGTTCGGAAAGTGGGGCCGCTTTGCCGTGTCGATGCCTTCTCCGCTGCCTGCCCGGGCCGTTCCGACTGCCTACGGTGGGGACGACGCCTTGAATTCGGAAGCCCCTCGCGCTCGCAGAGCTGCCTGACTCTGGTGCCATTCAAGCGCCTCAGGAACCTCTACGAATCTCAAGAGGTCCCCCTGGCGTTCTAGAAGCGCCGCCCTGACCTCGATGGGCTTGACGAAGAAGAACTCGCGACGCGGGTTTACGAAGTCCCTTAGAATCCGGCCGACAAGCCGGGCTGCTGGCAAGGAGGGCCGAGAACCGGACCGGAATGTACTGATGTACTTGAGGACCGGAAGCGCAGGCCCGACGCCGCCAGCGGCCCGGATCGTCGGCCGTCGTCACCTCTGTGGCTTGAGGGTGGCTTCGCTGTGCTAGATTGCGGGACCCATGTTCGAGACACTCACGCAAGGATTCCGGACTGCCAAGCAGAAGTTCCAGGGCCTGGCAGAGCTGAACGAAAGCACGGTCGATGCCGCGCTGGTGGACGTGCGCACTTCGCTGCTTGAGGCCGACGTCGGCTTCGAGGTCGTGCAAGACTTCTGCAAGCGGGTCAGGGAGAAGGCGCTTGGCGTAATCGTCAAGGTACGGGCGAGCAGCAACGAGAAAGTCCGTCGCGTGACTCCAGAGGACCACTTCGTCAAGCTGTGCCACGACGAGCTGGTCGAGCTGATGGGGCCAGTCGATTCGAGCATTCGCTTCGCCAAGAAAGGCCCCACCGGCATCATGGTGGTGGGCCTGCAGGGAAGTGGCAAGACCACCACCGTCGGCAAACTGGCGCGTTTGCTGGAAAAGCGCGGCCGGCGTCCCTTGCTGGTTGCCGCCGACGTGTACCGGCCCGCGGCCATCGACCAGCTCCGCATTTTGGGCGAGCAACTTCACATGCCGGTCTACTCCGAACCCGGAGGCAGCCCGCCGCTCATCTGCGAAAAAGCCCAACGAATCGCCGCCGAATCGGGACGCGACACGGTTCTCTTCGACACCGCTGGCCGGCTCGCCATCGACGAGCCCCTGATGAACGAGCTGAAGGAGATCAAGCGGCGCTGCAACCCGGCCAATGTGTTCTTCGTGATCGACGCCATGATCGGCCAGGACGCGGTGGCCACAGCCAAGACCTTCCACGACTGGCTGGCCTACGACGGCGTCATCCTGACCAAGCTGGACGGCGACGCGCGCGGCGGCGCGGCCCTTTCGGTGAAAGCGGTGACCGGCAAGGCGGTCAAATACGTGGGTATGGGCGAGTCGCTCGACCGCCTGGAGGAGTTCCGGCCCGACGGCATGGCCAGCCGGATCCTCGGTCGCGGCGACGTGGTGGGGCTCATCACCCAGTTCGAAGAGGTGGTGGACGAGGAGAAGGCCGAACAGGACGCCCTGCGCATGCTCAAGGGGAAGTTCGACATGAACGACTTCCTCGAGCAGATCTCCGTGCTCAAGAAAATGGGGCCGCTCGCCGACCTGGTGGACAAGATCCCCGGCGTCGCCGACGCCAACCTGCAAGTGGACGACCGCGAGTTGGTGCGCATCGGCTCGATGATTTCGTCGATGACCGAGGACGAACGCCGCCACCCCGAACGTTTCATCGTCACCAGTTGGGAAGAAGTCATCGAGGGCGGCAAGCGCAAAAAGAAACGCAGCGCCTTCTACGACATGGGCCGCCTGGCCCGCGTGGGACGCGGCTGCGGGCGCAAGGAATCCGAGGTCGCCGACCTGCTCAACCGTTTCGCCATGATGAGACAGGTCATGATGCAGCTCGGGGCTTCAACCGGGCTGCTCGGCAAAATCCCTGGATTCAAGGGCATCGCCCAGGCCAAGAAACTGCTCGGGGGCATGGACATGGATCAACTGGCCGCCATGATGAGCACGCCGTCGCCCGAACGCGGCCACTTCCAGGCACCGCAGCGCAACCAGGACCGATCCAAGGACAAGCGCAAGCGCAAGGACGCGCGCAAGGCACGCAAGAAGGCGCGTCGGCGCAAGTAGCCGTGTCCGCTGCAAGGCCCCCCGGCCGCCGCCAGCAGCCTGCCCAGCCATACCGGGTCCCCAGCCAAAATCGTGGGCGATGGTCCCGCTCATCCCGTTCACAAGCTCACCTCTTTGTAGAACACCTTCTTCACCAGTTCCGCGGCGACAACGTAGAGCAAGACAATAATCCCGATGAAGAGCAGGAACAGAACCGGCATCGGGCCAAACCCAAGAATCGCAGCCAATGGGGTAAACGGTACGATTACCGCGCTGACAACAATTGCCAGCGTCGCAAGCAACAAGGAGCGCCCCGGTCGACTCCTGAAGAACGGTCTTCGGCTTCGAATGACAAGCACTATCAACGACGCGGAGACAACTGACTCCACAAACCACGCGGTTCTAAACTGAACCTGAGTGGCATGAAGGACGAGCAGAAGGAGCCCAAACGTCAGATAGTCAAACACCGAGCTCAGAAGCCCGAATGTCACCATGAACTTGCGAATCGCCTTGATGTCCCATCGCCGAGGATAGGCGATCATTTCCTCGTCCACACTGTCGGTTGCAATGTTCATCTCCGGGAAATCTGTCATGAGATTGGTCAGCAACACCTGTTTGGGGAGCAACGGGAGAAATGGCAGAATGAGGGACACGCCGGCCATACTGAACATGTTTCCGAAATTCGCGCTCGTCGCCATGAACACATACTTGAGGGTATTGGCAAAGGTTGCCCGTCCCTCGCGCACGCCGTCTACCAAAACGACTAGGTCATTTTCGAGCAGGACGATGTCCGCCGCCTCCTTTGCGACGTCGACAGCGGTGTCGACAGAAATACCGACATCGGCGGCATGAAGAGCCGAGGCATCGTTGATGCCATCGCCCATGTACCCCACAACATGGCCCGCCTTCTTGAGGGCGAGGATGATGCGCTCCTTTTGATTGGGTTCGATCTCGGCGAAGACAGCCACATTGCTCACGCGGCCTAGCAGTGCCATATCGCTCAGTTCGTGAAGTTCTGGACCGGTGAGCAATTGCGCATCTGACAGTCCAATCTGTTTGCTGAGGCTGGCGGCGACGAGGCGATTGTCGCCCGTGATGATCTTGAGCGCAACGCCAAGGTTCTTGAGGCTGGTGATGGTCTCCACGATCTTTGGCTTGGGCGGGTCGAACAGAACCAGGAATCCTGAGAAGGTCATGCCCGCTTCGTGATCTTTGCTGATGCGGGACACCGATCCCATCTTCTTGTACGCGACCCCCAGCGTGCGGAAGCCGTTCCTGCTGAATTCGTCAAAGCGCCCCTGGATCTTGTCCCGCACCGTGGCGATATCGACGATGGTTCCCTTTCCGGCTTCTGCCGAGGTGCAGACAGCGAGCACATTCTGCAGAGCGCCTTTGGTCACCATCAGGTGCGCCTCGTCGTGTGAAACCAGGATGCTCAATCGCTTGCGGAGAAAATCATACGGAATCTCGTCCTCCTTTCGGTATCCGGACAAGTCAAACGCGCGATGGGCGCGAATGGCCGCATCGATCGGGTTGGCAAAACCCGTCTCATAGGACGCATTGAGATACGCATGAAGGAGGACCGTGTCGCTTGGCGCGCCCTCCACATCACACGCGGACTGCACGTGCACGATCCCTTCGGTCAGGGTACCGGTCTTGTCGGAACAGATCACGTTCATGCTGCCGAGGTTTTCGATCGACGCGAGCCGCTTGATGATGACTCGTTTTGCAGCCATCCGTTTGGCTCCATGGGCCAGGTTGATGCTGATGATCGCCGGGAGAAGCTGCGGGGTCAGTCCGACCGCAAGTGCGAGCGAGAAGAGGAAGGCTTCCAGCACAGGACGCGCCAGATAGACGTTGATGGCAAAGATTGCGACCACCAGCACGAGCGTGACTTCCATGAGAAAGTAGCCGAATTGGCGTATGCCGTGCTCGAAGTCCGTTTCACCCGACCTGAGTTGCAAGCGCTCAGACACTCTACCGAATTCGGTTTCCCTCCCAGTGCGCACCACCACTGCCGTGGCTGTGCCGCTCACCACATGGGTTCCCATCCAGAGCGCGTTAGACCGCCGCGCCAGCGGGGTCTCTGCCGGCAGTAAGGCCGCCGCCTTTTCCACCGGGAATGTTTCGCCCGTGAGCATGGCTTCATCAACGAACAGATCTCTGGATTCCAGAAGCAGCCCGTCGCCGGGAACGATATCGCCTGCGTTCAGAATGACGACATCGCCCGGCACGATCTCCTCGACCGGCCTATCGCTGGAGCTTCCATCACGCAGGACTGCCGCTTTGATCCGCACGATGGAAAGGAGTTTCTCCACGGCGTTCGATGCGCCGCGCTCCTGCCAGAACCCGAGCAGGCCGCTGATGAGGACGATGAACAGAATGATGAAGGCATCAACCCGATCGCCCAGAAACCATGACAGCCCCGTTGCGAAAAGGAGGATGAGTATGATCGGACTCTTGAACTGGTTGAGCAGGAGCGACCACACATCTGACCGCTTTGGGGGCTTGAGTCGATTTGCACCGTAACGAGCCAGCCGCGAGCGAGCCTCATCGCCAGTCAAACCATTGGCTGTCGTATGAAGTTGCTGAAGTATCTCGGTGGCGGAGGTGTTCCAAAAAGCCGGAGGGACTTGGTTCATCCCGATGCTCCTCTCTTTCTCAGTCACAAGTACGGCGACGTCTCCCGAACGTCCTGTCCTGACCATGGGACGCACTCTACCCCATCGCACGGCCACGATCAGTTGCGCCAGACAAAGACTTTCGCTTGAAGCGCTAACGCCGCGCCAACCGCCGCCGTTCGAGCAATTCTGCGACCTCGGCCGTCGAGCCGAGCGCCAGCGCAGCCGTCGCCAGCGTTTCGGCGTCGGCCAACGTTGCCGCGCGAATCGCGTTCTTGACCTCGAGTATTTCTCCGGGTGCCACGCTGAATTCGCGCAGCCCGAGCCCCAAGAGCAGCTCGGTGTACGCCGGATCGCCGGCCATCTCGCCGCAAATCGACAGCGGCCGGCCGGCCGTGCGCGCGGCATCGGCCACGAACCGGATGACCCGCAACACGGCCGGGTGAAGCGGTTGGTAGTAGTCGCCAACGCTGGCGTCCTCGCGATCCGCAGCGAGCACATACTGCACAAGATCGTTTGTGCCCAGACTAAAGAAGTCGACCTCCTTGGCCAGCACTGCGGTCAACACCGCTGCCGACGGGACCTCAATCATGG
Organism: Myxococcales bacterium; assembly: GCA_003142855.1. Lineage (GTDB taxonomy): Bacteria > Myxococcota_A > Polyangia > Fen-1088 > Fen-1088 > Fen-1137. Next base: position 17,793 of record PLNW01000100.1, on the reverse strand, counting down.
CCCCCAGCGGGATTCTCGGATCGAAAGCCTTGCCTTCGGCGCTGAGCTCTGCCATCGCCTGGCTTAGTACGGCGCGTGTTGCCCGCACCTCTTCGATCCCGCCCACGACGGGTATCAGCACTGACACCGGGTGCTCCGCGCTAACCCGCAGAAGAGCCCGAAGCTGGCTTCTCAGCACGCCGGGATTCTTGAGCAAGAGGCGAATCCCGCGCTGAGCGAGCGATGGGTTGCGCGCCTGTGGCAGAGGGAAATACGGGAGCTGCTTGTCGCCACCCACGTCGAGCAGGCGCAGCACGATCTTGCGCGGATGGATGCGCTGGGCGGCGCGCTTCCAGAGCTGATACTGCTCCTCCTCGGTGGGAAACGTGCTGCGGATAGAGAATGCGAACTCGGTACGATAGAGGCCAATTCCGTCAGCTCGATACAGGCAGGCCGCCTCGGTGTCCGAAACCTTGCTGGCATTCGCGAGCAGCGGCACCGCTGTGCCGTCGAGCGTGACCGAAGGCAAATCGAGGCCTTTTTGTAATCCCGCGCGGTAGCCGGAGAGCTCGGCCTCGAGCCGTTCGTACTCGCGGCGCACCGACTCGTCCGGGTTGACGTAGACCACGCCGGATACGCCGTCGACGATCAACTGGTCGCCGGTTTCGATCTTGAACGGAACTTCTCGGATGCCGGACACCGCCGGTATTCGCGCCGAACGAGCCAGGATCGACGTGTGCGAGAATCTGCCGCCACGATCCGTCACGAGTGCTCTCACCCGACTCAGCTCGAAGCGCGCGGTCGCCGACGGCAGCAACTCCTCGGCGACGAGGATTGATCCCTCCGGAATCTCGAGCACGCTGAGTCCGTCGTCCTTGGCCAGCGCCGCGAGAATGCGCCGGCCGATGTCGCGAATGTCCGCCGCGCGCTCGCGCAGGTAGGGGTCGGACACCTGCTCGACCGTGCGGACGAACTTCTCGATCACCTCGACCACGGCGGCCTCGACGTTGATTCGGCTGTGCTGGACTGCGGTCACGACCTGCTCGTGTAGGCGGCGATCCCGCACGGCCAGTGCCTGAGCCGCGAAGATGTCGCCTTCGCTCGCGCCGATGCGCCGGGCCACGTCCTCCTTCAGCGCGAGCAGCTCCTTTTCCGCCGCCCCGATCGCCACGTTGAAGCGCTCTATCTCGGCGTCCACCTCGGAGGCTTCCACGCTACGCCGCGGAACCACCATCTGATCGACCGACGAGAGAACGTAAGCAGCGCCGTGCGCGATGCCCGAAGAAATGGACATGCCGCGAAGGATCGAACTCTGCGACACCATCATCATTCGAGTGTCACACACCCTCAAGCAGCGTCAACCGGGAAGCCGCCCCTCGGTCATAATGCAACCCGGTTCACGACTAATCGTGACGACAGGTCCAGGTTGGGACAGTCGCCTTCTTTCAGACTGACGCCACTCAAATCCTGGTCAGAACCGAGGCGTGGCGACCAGTAGATCGAGCGTGGCCGCGTCGCTGCGCGCCTGCCAGGCCCCGCAAGCCGCGGGCAGCAAGGCAGTCTGCAGAGGCACGAGAGGAAGTGCGCCCCCGTCTGTCGCGAGCACGCCGCGCCCGTCGATGCAGGTGACCACCGCGCAGGTGTCCGGAGTCAGACGGCGCAACGTCGCTCCCGCAGAAATGCGAAATTGCTCCACAGCAAAGTAGGGACAGGTGACCAGTGAGCGCGACGCGATCCCGCCTGCGGAATCGGTGCGCCAGGCCGGCCGTAGCGGGCCGAAACCAGTGCGGGAGAAATCGATGGTCGCGAGTGACTCGGCCACGTGCAGCGGCCGCGGTCGTCCGTCCAGGCCCATGCGGTCCCAGTCGTACACGCGGAAGGTGGTATCTGATGTCTGCTGAATCTCGTAGAGCAAGCAACCTTCGCCCAAGGCGTGCACCGTACGCGCCTCGATAAAGAAGACGTCCCCTGCCCTGCCTTCGAAGCGATTGAGTGTCGCGGCCAATGTTTGGTCAACCAGGGCGCGTTCGAAAGCCTCGCGACTGACACCCGGGCGCGTTCCCTGGAATAGCACACCACCGTCGGAAAGAATCACCCAGCACTCGGTCTTGCCACGGGCGCCCGCGCCCAGAATCGACGCTGTGGCGTCGTCAGGATGAACTTGGACGCTCAGGTGATCAGCCGCATCGATCATTTTGACCATGAGCGGGAACACGCCCCCGCGAAAACCCGCGCCCACCAGCGCGGGCCCGGCCTCAACGACCAACTGGCGCAACGTGCGGCCGGCCAGCGGGCCCTGCGCGACCACGCTCATGCCGCGCTCATGATCCGCCAGGTCCCAAGATTCGCCAATCGGCCCCGGCGGAAGGTCCTGGCGCCATTGCTGCAGACGTCGCCCGCCCCACACCAGGGTTTGGTACGCAGGTCGAAATGTGAGAGGGGCTCGAAGGTCCACTGCTGAGACTGCTTCTAGCCTAAGTTCCCAAGATAAACGACAGGGCGAGCGCGATCGCCCCGACCAGCACCACGGCCGCAATGACCATCAAGACCAGCGGGGCATGCCACGACGAGCGCCGCCCCCGAGCGACAAGTCCGGCCTGCGACCACGCAACCCCGGGGCCTACCACCTCGCTCTGGGTGTGAGTGTCGAGAGACGCCGTCTGGCCCGCTGGGCGCGCCAAGTCGACGGATGCCGTAGACTCGACGCCTGGGTTGGGTTGGGCCGTCTGGTAGCCCGACGCCTCGACTTCCTGCAGCTGCCGTAGGTAGCGATCTTCGGGATCTTCCAGTCGGAAGGTGGTTTGGCCCAGGCGCAAGACATCACCGTCAGACAGCCGCCGTTCGCCTGCCAGGCGCTCGCCCATGAGCAAGACACCGTTCTTCGAGTCGAGGTCGCGCACAAACACGCCGTCCCAGCGGCGTTCGAACTCCGCGTGCTCACGCGAAATGTCGTCGTCGGGCACGACCAAGTTGCAGCCGGCCCCCCGCCCCACCCGGTAGCGGCAGCCCACAACCTCAAGGCGCAATTCGCGCCCCTGCCCGGGGCCGTCCCTCACCACGAGATGGGCCACTTCGGCCGGCCGGGAGGTCCCGAAGAGATCACTCACCAGACGGCGCGCCAGAGTGGCTGTCGATTCGAATTGAGCCCCCTGCCCCTCGGCGGCCTGGCCGGGCGAGCCCTCGCCCTCGAAAACCAGCTCGACGCTCGCCAGGCGCAAGACGTCGCCCGCCGACAATGCTTGCGCGACAAACGGCGTCAGCCGGCGGCCATTGAGAAACGTGCCGTTGGCACTACCCAGATCGGCCAGCAGCCAGCCCTTTTCACCCCGAGAGAGACGCGCGTGCTGTTCCGAAACGGAAAGAAAAGGCAATTCGATGTCCTGACCCCGTCGCCGGCCAATCACGAGATCGCCTTCGTGTGGCTCGATCTCCACCACCCGCTCGACCGAGGGTGCTGTCCCTGGCCCGGTGGCAGCCCGAATGCGAAAACCAAGAGACAGGATCTTCACGGCGTGCGGGCCGACCCCGGCGGATCAGGGATTGCCGACACCGCCCTCACCGGACGGAGTCGGCGAGCCCGCGCCAGTCGGCACAGGAGAAGGCGGGGTCTGCGCCGCAGCCGATGGCTCGGGCGGGGTCGGCACCGGCACTGGCCCAGGGTCGATGCCATGCTGCTTGAGCGCCGCCAAATAGTGATCCCTCTCGGCGATGGCCGTAAGCAACTTGGCACGCATCACGTCGTTGTTCTGCTTGAGACGACCAATCTCGGACAGGTCGCGCTGGCGGGTCGAATCGGTCTTGGAGGCCCGAGCCAGGGCTTTGATGAACTCGGCCTGGGGAATCTCGGCGAACGGTGTGGCCCGGTACTGGCCGGTGTCGACCTTTTCCAAATAGCCCTCAGCCGCCAGGCCGAGCAGTGAGCGTGACACCAGCGCCTCACCGGCGCCGATGGCCAATGCAATGTCGACGGGCGCGAAGACTTGGCCGGACTGGGCCAGTCTCTTCAGCTCGTCGTAGAGTTCCTGCCGACCCAGCTTGCTGCCGGAGTCGCTGCCGCTGCTGAAGCTGGTGCGGATGCCCGCCGAGTGGCTGCGCTTGAGACTCATGGTCACCCCCTCTATGAGTGGGGGACCCTTATACCCCAATTCCCGCCGCAGCGTGAGCCCGTCGCTTGCACCGGTGCTGATCAGCGGCCTTTGCGGCGCCGGCGCGAGCGTTGGTTCGATTCGGGTTCCGCCTTGGCTGGGACCGGCATGGGAATTTCCCACAATCGCGCAGCGGCAGGGTCAGCTCGGTAGCGCTTGACCAGGTAGACAAGCAGGCCAACACCCGCCATCACCGAGACCAGTCCGATGAACTGCGAGGTCGACAGAGTTCCGACGCTGCCTCGGTCGTCGTCACCGCGATAGATCTCGATGATGGGGCGTACGATGCCATAGCCCATCACCCAGCCCAAGAACACCTCGCCGGAGAACTTGCGCACCCGACGCAAGTACATGACCAGGCCAAAAATCGCGAGCCCGCCCAGCGTCTCGTAGATCTGCGTGGGATGGACGGGCAGCGACCAAGCCGAGTCCGGGGCCAGCGCGTGCATGTTGTACACGTGGTCCTTCCAGGCCGGGGCGTCCTTGGGGAAACGGATGGCCCAGGCCACGTGCGACACCTTGCCGTAGTCGCAGCCGAAGAGCAGGCAGCCCACGCGCGTGATCGCCGTGCCCAGCACCACCGACGGTGCGGAGGCATCAGCCCAGCGCAAAAGCGCGATCTTGCGCCGGTGGCAGCCATACCAGCTGGCTAGGAAACCGCCCAGCATCCCGCCGTACGCGACCAAGCCGCCTTTGTTGAGCATGACGATGTCGACTGGATTGGAAAACTCCTGGAACTGCGTGATGACATAGAGTAGTCGCGCGCCCACGATCGACCAGACCGCAGTCCACATGTAGATGGCGCCGGCATCCTCGCTGCCGATGCCGTCGTTGCGGGCCAGACGCATGGCCAAGAACCAGCCCACCACCAGGCCGGTAGTCAACATCACGCCGTAGGAATAGATAGGCACGGGTAGCCAGGGCGTGCCGAACACCCCGGCCGAGGGAATCCAGGTTCCGCCCCGCAGTCCCATAAGCGCCCACGCGCCGGCCACCAGGAGCAAAGGGGTGGATGACGCCGGCACCTTGGGGTTGCGGCGGCGCTGCACTCGATTGCGCACGAAAGACACAACCGCCAAGACCAGCGCCGCGACGAAAAGCACCTTCGAGGGAAGCTGCACGAGGATCGGATGCATAACTGACCATACCGCGATGTCGCGCGACAGTCGACTGGCTCAGCCAGTGAAGCGCTGCCTCAAACCACCGCGGGGACTACCCCATTCTTGCCGTTCGGCACGCGCGTTCGCCCTCCCCTCTCTTGGTGCGCTCGCTCTCGGCAGCGTCCCAGTGAGTACTAGCTCTTGGGCGTCTCGGTGAATTCGGCGTCGATAACGTCGTCCTTGCCGCCCGTGCCCTTGCCGTCACCGCCCGAGGGCGCAGCCCCGGCCTGCGCACCTTCGCTGCCGCCGGCTGCCTTGTACAGCGCCTCGGCCATCTTGTGCGATGCCTTCTCCAGACGCTCGAAGGCGCCCTTGAAGACCTCGGCGTCGCTCGCCTCGCGGTTCGACTCAAGCGTGGTCTTGGCGTCTTTGAGCGCATCCTCCAGCCCCTGGCGCTCGGACGAGGGAATCTTGTCCTTGTTCTCGTCGAAGTGCTTTTGCACGCTGAACGAAAGACTCTCCAGACGGTTGCGCGCCTCGATGGCCTCGCGCCGCTTCTTGTCCTCGGCCTCGTGTTCCTGCGCCTGTTTGACCATTTTCTGGATGTCCGCCTCGGACAGGCCAGAGGACGACGTGATGGTGATGTTTTGCGCCTTGCCGGTCGCCTTGTCCTTGGCCGACGCGTTGACGATGCCGTTGGCGTCGATGTCGAAGGTCACCTCGATCTGCGGTACGCCGCGTGGCGCGGGCAGGATGCCCTCCAACCCGAACTTGCCCAGCAGGCGGTTGTCGTTGGCCATGGGCCGCTCGCCCTGGAACACCTTGACCTCGACCGAAGTCTGGTTGTCAGCCGCAGTGGAGAACGTCTCGGATTTCTTGGTGGGAATCGTGGTGTTGCGTGGGATGAGAACCGTCATCACGCTGCCCAGAGTCTCGATGCCCAGCGAAAGGGGCGTGACGTCGAGCAGGAGCATGTCCTTGACCTCGCCGGACAGCACGCCTGCCTGGACGGCCGCGCCCAGGGCCACGACCTCGTCGGGGTTCACGCCCTTGTGGGGTTCCTTGCCGAAGAAATCCTTGACCACTTGCTGCACGCGCGGAATGCGGGTGGAGCCGCCCACCAGCACCACCTCGTTGATGTCCGATGTCTTCTTGCCCGCGTCGGACAGCGCCTTCTTGGTCGGCTCGACGGTGCGCTGGATGAGATCCTCGATCATCTGTTCCAGTTTGGCGCGCGTCAGGCGCATCTGCAGGTGCTTGGGGCCGGCGGCATCCGCCGTCAGGAAGGGCAAATTGATTTCAGTTTCCATCACCTGGGACAACTCGATCTTCGCCTTTTCCGCTGCCTCGCGCAGGCGCTGCAGCACCATCTTGTCCTTGGACACGTCGATGCCCTGGTCTTTCCTGAACTCGGCGATCAGCCAATCCATGATGCGCACGTCGATGTCGTCGCCGCCCAGGTGCGTGTCGCCGTTGGTCGACACCACCTCGACCACGTTCTCGCCAACTTCCAGGATGGAAATGTCGAAGGTCCCGCCGCCGAAGTCGTACACGGCGATGAGTTCGTCCTTCTTCTTGTCCAGGCCGTAGGCCAGCGCCGCCGCAGTCGGTTCGTTGACGATGCGCTTGACCTCGAGCCCGGCGATGCGGCCCGCGTCCTTGGTCGCCTGGCGTTGCGAGTCGTTGAAGTAGGCCGGAACCGTGATAACCGCGTCGACGATCTTCTCACCCAGGAAGTCCTCGGCCGCCTTCTTGAGCTTCTGCAGAATCTTGGCCGAAACTTCGGGTGGCGTCACCTTCTTGCCGCGAATCTCGAACACGACCTCGCCGCTGGCTCCACGCGCGGTCTTGAACGGCACACGGTGCTCGTCCTCGTCCGCCTCTTCATAACGGCGGCCCATGAAACGCTTGGCCGAGAAGACCGTGTTCTCGGGATTGGTGATGGCCTGACGACGCGCTATCTGCCCAACCAGGACTTCGCCCTTGTCGTCCCACCCGACCACGGATGGGGTCAAACGGGCGCCCTCCTCGTTGGTTATGACCTTGGGTTCCTTGCCTTCCATGATGGCCACCACCGAGTTCGTGGTTCCGAGGTCAATTCCAATGATCTTGCCCATTTGCTTGTCCTTTTCGTGTGAGGTTCGATTCGCGGTCGGGGCGTACAGTAAGCACCGCCTTTTCACGCGTCAAGGAGCGGGTGCATAGGCAAAGTGGAAATGTCCGCTTCGGCGATTTGCGAGTGGGGACGGGGCGATGCCAGACTGCGCGCCTTGAGTCGTTGCGCAGGAAATGGCGGCGCGCCGGTTGGAATCGGCGCGCGCGGGATCGGGTGTATCATGACGAAATCTTGGACCGCACGCGCTCGGTTTCCATCGTCGTCCCCTGCTACAACGAAGCGGAATCGCTGCCCCATCTTCTGTCCAAGCTGGACGCTGCAGTCGCCGATCTGGCCGCACACGGCATCGAGGCGGAGGCCATCCTGGTCGACGACGGCAGCCACGATGGGTCGCCGACGATTCTGCGCGACGCGACCGGAACGCGCCCCTACCTGACCGCAATCGGGCTGGCGCGCAACTTCGGACAGACCGCCGCCCTGTCTGCGGGATTCGACGCGGCCCGCTCGCAGGTGGTGGTGCCTCTCGACGGGGATCTGCAAAACGATCCCGCCGACGTCCGTAGCCTCGTGGACAAGCTGGACCAAGGATACGATGTGGTGTCGGGCTGGCGTCGCCACAGGCAGGACACCTTGATCGCGCGCAAGATCCCTTCCTGGCTTGCCAATGTCCTCATCTCGGCGGCATCGGGTGTGCGGCTTCACGACTACGGGTGCACCCTCAAGGCGTACCGTCGATCCGTCCTGCGCGGCATCCACCTGTACGGCGAGATGCACCGGTTCATCCCGGTCTACGCCGCACACCGCGGGGCGCGCGTGGCCGAGGTCGAGGTGAGCCACCACCCGCGCCAACACGGCCAAAGCAAGTACGGCCTGGGCCGCGTGCCCAACGTCGTGCTCGACCTGCTGCTGTCACAGATGCTGTGGAAATACGGCACCAAGCCGATGCACATCTTCGGCAAGTTCGGTCTCCTCAGCATGCTGGCCTCCCTACTCTTCTTCGCCATGATGGTCTGGTACAAGTTCTGGGGCGAGAAGGATTTCGTCGAAACGCCGCTTCCTCTGTTGGTGGTGATGGCCTTCCTGGTCGGGTGCCTGTCCATCCTGATGGGGCTGCTGGCCGAAATCACGATGCGCACTTACTACGAGGCATCGCAAACCGCCACCTACGTCGTGCGCGACATCTGCCGCAGCGGCCAGGTCAGCGAGGGTCCGGCCGCGCCGCCTCTCGCGAATTCGCAGCAGGTTGGACGGCCGGATTGATAGGGCCGGCGGCCGGTGGCCGGTGCCGGTGGCCGGTGGCCGGTGCCGGAACCGGATCCGGCCACCGTATCCGGATCCGGCCACCGGTCCCGGTCAGCTGCAGCCCCACCGGCCCAACCACCGTTCGAACGTCAGCAGCGTCCACAGGGCTTTGCGCCGGTCGCGACGGCCGGTGAGATGGTCGTCGATCAGTCGCTGGACCTGGTCGGGCTGGAACAGGCCCTCGCGGCGTAACTTGTCCGGCGCCAGCTCGTCACGCAGCATGGGCGCCAGCTCCTCGCGCATCCAGCGCGCCACCGGTACGCCGAAACCCTGCTTGTGCCGCCGCAGAATAGCGTCGGGCAGCCGACCGCGCATGGCCTGCTTCAGGATGACCTTTGCGGCCAGTCGGCGCTGGCGCAGTTGCACCGGCAGGCGGCACGCGAACTCCACCACGGCGGTGTCGAGAAAGGGCGCGCGCACTTCCAGCCCGACCGCGCCGGCGGCCCGATCCACCTTGGTGTTCACGTCCTCAGGCAAGTAGAAGCGCGCGTAGAAATCCATCAGGCGATCCCATGGAAGCCGGGCCGGGCCGTCCCGCATGCGGCGATCCACGTCGTCAAGTGGATCACCGCCCGCAGCCAGCAGCACCTCGGGAACCAGCAACCCGCCCAACTCCTCGGGAAGGAACGAGGCCATCCAGCGCTGGTGGCGACGCGGGCCGGCCAGCGGGCCGCCGCGCAGGAACTGGCTGACCTGGAAATCGAGGCTGAAGTAGCCGGTGCGCGCAGGCAGCAGCCGGGCCGCGCGTTCGATCAGGCCGCGGGCCACGGCCGGAGCGTGGTCGAAGAACAGCCGGCCAAAGGGCTCGGCGCGGAAGGTCTGGTAGCCGGCAAACAACTCGTCGCTGCCATCCCCGCCCAGCGCAACCGTGACGTGGCGGCGGGTGAAGGCGGACAGCAAATAGGTGGGCACAATGGACGCGTCGGCCAGCGGCTCGTCGAGAAAATCCGTCACCGTGGGCAGGATGTCCAGCAGCGCTCGGGCATCCAGCCGTTCCTCGCTGTGCTCCGTGCCCAGATAGGCGGCCACGGCCCGGGCGTGGCGGGTCTCATCGAACGACGCGTCCGAGAACCCTACCGAGAAGGTTCGCACGCGGCCCGCCCCGGCCAGCTCGGCGGCAAAGGCCGCCACCGTCGACGAGTCGATGCCGCCTGAAAGGAACACGCCCACCGGCACGTCGGCGACTAGACGGCGCGCAACAGCGTTGCGCAGCAGGGTTCGTAGGCGCTCGGCTGCCTCGTCCTCGCTCCAGCCGGCCGGCCGGTCGGCAAAAGGCAGATCCCAGTAGCGATCGATGCGCGGTTCGGCCGCGCCGGCCGTTGCCAAATCAAGCACCAATCGGTGCGCCGCGGGCAGCTTGCTGGTCCCGCGAAAGATGGCGTGGGGGGCGGGCACATACTCGTAGGCCAGGTAGCGGGCCAGCGCAGCCGGGTCCACGCTGCGGTCGAACCCGGGAACGCACGCCAGTGCCTTGAGCTCGGAGGCAAAAGCAAAAAGAGGGGGCGCGCCGCTGCGGAGAATGCCCACGTAGTACAGGGGCTTCTTGCCCATGCGGTCGCGTGCGGCCAGCAATCGGCGGTGCCGCTCGTCCCACAGCGCGAACGCAAACATGCCGTCGATGCGCTCGACCACAGCGTCGCCCCACTCCTCGTAGCCGTGCACCAGCACCTCGCCGTCGGTGCGCGAACGGAAATGGTGGCTCCGCGCCTCCAGCTCTGCGCGCAGCTCGACGAAGTTGTAGATCTCGCCGTTGAAGACAACCTGGACGCTGCCGTCCTCGTTGCCGAGGGGCTGGTCAGCGGCGGGGGACAGATCAATCACGGCCAGGCGCCGGTGGCCCAAACCCACACCGGGCGCATACCAAGTGCCCTCGCCGTCCGGGCCACGCGGGGCCAGGGTGCGAAGCATCGACGACAGGACGGCCTGCGGGATGGGAGCACCCGCCGGATCGATCAAGCCGGCAATTCCACACATGGGGCGTACAATCTCCGCGACTCGACAGTCGCCCGGTGATTATCTCACGACCGGCTTCCGTCGCGGGAAGCGCGATCAAACTCGTGGCGGTCGGCCACCCGGCCCTACTCCGCACAGGCGTTAAGCGGCGGAATTGCGCCGGAAGAACTGAGGTAGACTACCCTCTCCCTCCGGGAGAGGGCTGGGGTGAGGGTACTGCATTTGCACGTCGAATCGTGCCGCGGACGCAATCACCACAATTTGGTGACTTCAGCGTCCGGCTCACAGGAAGTTTCGCCCTCACCCCCAGGCCCCTCTCCCGAAAGGGAGAGGGGTGACCCATCGAAGGCTTGTGTCCTGAAATCACGAATGGCCATTTCATTCCGCCGTTGATCCGCTTAACGCCTATGGCCCTACTTCGTGTCCAGTGGTAGCGGCATGGGCGCGCCGGCGCTGCAGACGATCGTCGCGCCGGGGGCATTGATCTGGGCCAGCAAGACGGCGTCGCGGTCCGCGCCCTGGCAAAGGCGATCGCCCGGCGAGGCGGTGTGGTTGCGGTCCATGTCGAACAGGACGCGGATCCAGACAGCGCCGCAGGGACTGTTGGGCAGCCGCACGCTTCGCACGGCGGAATCCTCGCTGGGGCCCAGCACCACGGAGAACGCGGTGTTGGTCGCCGGGAACCACCCCGCCGTCACCAGGGTGGGGGGAAATCCGCCGGGGGGCGCGTGCAGCTCAAGACTCGCGGGACACCCGACGAAGCGGGCGATGGCCACGTCGTTGCGCTGGAAATCGACGATGTAGCCGCGCTCGCGCAGCACGGCCATGTCGCCTGGAAGCCCGTGCAGGATCACGTCCTCATACCCGGGACCGAAGGACAACATGTAGTTGAGCGCTCTCGCCCGCTCGATGGGTCTGGCGCGCGATGCGGGTTCCCACAGCTGCCATTCGTAGCCACGCACCGGCTTGGCCGGCATGGCCATGCCCGCTGGCGGCTGGCGCCAGGCCAAATCCTGCATACCGCCCGCGCCCGCGAACAGGAATGCAGGAACGCCGCCCTGCTCGACGGAATACAGCGCGCCGAGCTGCCAGTTGGAATTCACGAACGGGATGTCGCGCGCCCACTCGTCCGCGACCTCGCCCGGCGGAGGTTCGAGGATCACGGGTAGCCGCGGTCCACGCCGCCGCACAGGCGCATCCAGGCCCGCCATCAGGTCCGCGTGGGCGGCGCGCACGCGCAGGTTGTGCCGCCAGCCCCACCCGAGTGAACCAGCGGCATAGACGACAAGCGCGGCGATCGCGATCCCTCGCGCGGCTGGCTGCCGGATGCGCTCGAACGGAGCCAGCAGCGCCAAGAACATCACGGCCAGCGGCACGAGGCGCACGTTGAAGTACTCCCAACCCTTGATGTGAAGCGGGGCTGAGATCGCCAGCAGCAGCAGCAGCACGCCCACGATCCAGAGAACGCGCTCCCGCGGATCCCCGCCGCGACGACGCAGACGCCAGCCGCCTGCCAGGCCGATCGCCGCCACGCCCACGATGGGCCAGGCCCGCCACAAGGGGCCGGAGACGAAAGCCCGGCCGAGGAGGCTCGCCCGCGCCGCCAGCGCAGGCATCATGCTGTACTTGTTGATGGGCTCGTTGCCAAGAGTCTGCCACGCCACTACCAGGGCGATGAGCGCGGCAGGCGCGCCGGCGACCGCCGTGCGCACGAGAGAGAGAGAGCGCGCGCCTGCTGGCGCGGAGAACAGCGCCAGCAGGACCAAGATCAAACCAACCGCGAGCGTGGGCACGACGTGCGCGCAAGCCTGCGCAACGAGAAGCCCGACGAGCACCAGATAATCGCGTCTTCGCCACACAAGCCGGCTGAAGGCGAACGCGAGGACGCCGAAGCCGAGGGCGAGCGAGAGGTAGTACGAGAACAGCCCCATGTACAGCAGCCACTGCAGCGCCGTGGCGAAGCCCAGCAGCCCGAGCCAGCGGCGCCCTCTGTCCAGGGCTGCCGCCAGGGCCAGCACGCTCCAAGCCCAGCCCAGTGCAAACAGGCAGAGGGTGATGCGGACGGCCTGCCGCCAGGGCAGGAATCGTTCCAGCGTCCCGAACACCGCCTCGAACCCAATGTCGGTGATTGCTCCCCCGGGCTCCAGATAGCGCCCATAGCCGAGGGCTGGATCGTCGAGACGGTGCAACGCGTGCGCCGTAAAGATGTGTTGCGGACCATCGTTGGTCGGCAGGTAGTCGACCCATCCGACCGCCAGCAGGAGCAGGGCCGAGAACGCGCCGGCCGCGAGCCAGAAACTGCGATTCACCATCGGTCGGTGCACGATACTCCGAAGCATCGCTCAGATCGCGGATCCCGCGACGTGCACGGACGCCTTTCTTGTTCCGCCTGCCGGCGCGCGCGGACGCGCGAGCACGAGGATCGACGTGCCGAGGGGAAGGTTCCCGTATCGCAGCCAACCGCGTTCGGGCGCCAACAGGCCCAGCACCAGCCCGCTCAGCCCCCGCGAGGTCTTGCCCTCGGCCAGATCGGTGATGGCGTCGGCGGGGGCGATCCGGCCGCCCAGCTTGCGCGCCGCGAGCCGCACGGCCTTCACCGCGAGCGCGGCGAAGAACAGCGGAAAGAAGAAGCAGGTTGTGCGGATCACCTCGAAGCCGGCCTGCTCGCACAGCCGGCGCGCCGTGGCCCGCGTGTAGCGACGCTTGTGCTTTTCCAGGTCGTCCCATGGCGACCACAGCGCGGGGAAAGCCGGCAGCGTGAGCAGCACGAAATCGCGGTCCTGGCGAGCGCAACCGGTCTGGGCCCGCCTGGCGACGGCGTCCTGCATGCGGCCGTGCAGAGCCCGCATCACGGCCACGTCGTCGGGCAGGTGTTCCAGCACATCCAGCAACAGGTACCCGTGGTAGTCGTCGACCGGAAAACTGCGCGTGATATCGACGCGGATGAAGCGGGGCGCGGGCGCCTGCGTGCCCAGGGTCGCCTGGAAGCGCTGCCGGGCGACATGCAAGGCCTCGGTGTGCACGTCGGCATAGTCCACCCGGTAGCCGTGCTGGTTGAGATAGGTGGCCACGACCCCTGCGCCGCAGCCCAGGTCGACGAACGGGCGGCTGCCATCCGGGCAGTGGCCCCGCACAACCTGCAGGATCACGGTCTTGCGGTAGCGATGCCAGTAGTGCTGGTCTTCCAGCCAGCTGCGGATCTCGAATTCACGACGATCGAAGTACGCGTCGAGATCCTTGCCGGACTCGCCGATGAGATCGATGACGTCGGTTCCCGGCAGACATTGAGGCGGCTGCGACGTCACACGGCCACGTTGGCACAACCGCGGGCGGAAGGCCACTCGGCCCTGTTCCGACTCCAGCACTACGCCGAAGGCGGTACCGGCGGGGGTGGCGTCGACGGTGCCGGGGTCACGGCGCTCGACATCGTGCCTTGCAGCTTGGGCATCTCTGTCAGCACGAAAGGCAGAAGCTCGTCCATACGCTTGACGAAGATGATCTCGATCTCCTTGCGCGGCTGCTCGGGGATGTCGATGATGTCCTTGCGGTTGCGCTCCGGCATGACGACGCGCTTGATACCCGCACGGTGCGCAGCCAGGAATTTCTCTTTGATCCCGCCCACCGGCAGGATCAGCCCACGCAGCGTGATCTCGCCGGTCATGGCCACATCGCTACGCACCGGTTTTCCGGTCAGGAGTGAAACCATGGCTATGAACATCGTGACTCCGGCGGACGGGCCGTCCTTGGGAATGGCCCCAGCGGGGATGTGCACGTGGATGTCGCTGCGCTCGAGAAAGGTTTCTTCCAGCCCCAGCCAGCGCGCCCGGGCTCGGATGAATGACAGCGCCGCTTGTGCCGACTCCTTCATCACGTCACCCAGTTGGCCGGTCAGCACCAGATTGCCCTTGCCGTTCATGCGGGTCGCTTCGATGAACAAAATATCGCCGCCCACCGGCGTCCAAGCCAGGCCGGTGGCAACGCCCGCTTCAGCGGTCCGCTCGGCCACCTCGGGCAGGTACTTCTGCGGGCCCAAGAAATCGGGCACGCGGGCCATGGTGATGGTTTCCTTTTCCGACGCCTTTTCTTCCGCCACCAGCACGGCCACCGCCCGAATGACGTTGGCCAGTTCGCGCTCGAGGTTGCGCACACCCGCCTCGCGCGTGTAGCTGTCGATGACCTCCACAACCGCGGTATCTTCGAAGACCACGCGCTCACCGCCCAAGCCGTGCTCGTCGAGTTGCTTCTTGATGAGGAACTGCTTGGCGATGTTCAGCTTCTCTTCGCTGGTGTAGCCCGGAATCTCCAGCACCTCGAGGCGATCGCGTAGCGCCGGCGGCACCGGGTCGAGAATGTTGGCCGTGGCGATGAACATGACCTTGGACAGATCGAACGGTACCTCAAGGTAATGGTCCGAGAAGGCGTGGTTCTGCTCCGGGTCGAGGACCTCCAGCAAAGCCGCTGCGGGATCCCCGCGGAAGTCGTGCCCCAGCTTGTCGATCTCGTCGAGCATGAACACCGGGTTGTTCGATCCCGCCTTCTTCATGCCTTGCACGATTCGCCCGGGCAGCGACCCCACGTAGGTGCGACGGTGTCCGCGGATCTCGGCCTCGTCGCGCACCCCACCCAGCGACACGCGCATGAACTTGCGCCCCAGGGCGCGCGCGATGGACTTGCCCAGCGACGTCTTGCCCACGCCAGGCGGGCCCACCAGACAAAGGATCGGCCCCTTCTTGTCGGTCTTCAGCTTGCGCACCGCCAGGTATTCCAGGATGCGCTTCTTGACCTTCTCCAGGTCGTAGTGGTCGGCGTTGAGAATGTCGCGAGCCGCCGGGATGTCCAGCTTGTCCTCGGTGGAAATAGCCCACGGCAACTCGACCAGCCATTCCAGATAGGTGCGCGTCACCGTGTACTCAGCCGATGACGGCTGCATGACCTTAAGACGTTCCAGCTGCTTGAGCGCCACCTTCTCGGTCTCGCCGGGCATCTTGGCTGCCGAGATCTTCTCCCGGAAGTCGTCCAAGTCCCCGCCTGTCTCGTCGATCTCGCCCAACTCCTCCTTGATGGCCTTAAGCTGCTGGCGCAAGACGTACTCGCGCTGGTTGCGCCCCATTTCCTCTTGCACCTGGGTGTTGATTTTCTCACGCACCTTGAGCACCTCGTGCTGGCGCGAGAGGAACTGCAGCACACGCCGCAGCCGCGCCTTGAGGTCGAAGATCTCCAGGATCTCCTGCTTTTCGTCGACCTGAACGTCGAGATTCGAGGTGATGAGGTCGGCGATCTGCCCGGGCTCGGTCACGCTGTCGATGAGCGTGGAAGCCTCCTTGGGCAACTCGGGCATGAGCTTGAACACCCGCTTGACGACGTCCTTCAGATTCAGCACCAGTGCGTCCAGCTCGAGGTTGGAGCCGAGCGGGTCCGGCAGAACCTGCACCTTGGCCGTCATGAAGGGATCCTGGGCCCCGGTCTCCAGCAGCCGCACGCGCGAGATCCCTTGCAGAATCACCGAGAAGCTGTCCTTGGCCAGCTTGATCACCTTGAGGATGCGGGCGGCACAGCCCACGGTGTACAGGTCGGCAGGGCCGGGATCCTCGGTGCGGGCATCCCGTTGCGTGACGATGCCGATGACAGGCCTCTCCTTCGAGATCGCCTCCTCGACCAGCTTCACCGATTTCTTGCGACCCACGTCGATGGGAATGATCGACCCGGGAAACAGAACCGAGTTACGCAGCGGGAGCACTGCGATAATTTCAGGAATCTCGATGGGACCCTCAGGACCCGACTTCTTGGCAGCCATTGCACAAATCGTAGTATGCACCGGACCCCGACGCGACAAGATTTCCGCCGAAACATTCTCGACCCCGATCCGCGACCGGTGGGGACGGCCCGCCGCGACTACCTCCGCTTGTCGGGAGCCTGCGCCTTGGGCTGGGGCGCCATGGGGCGCGCCGTGCCCGCAGATCCGGCACCGGCCGGCCCGGCGGCCAGGGCCGGTGACCCCACTTCACGCTTCACACCGTGGCGGGCCAGCAGCTTGGCATCGATCTTCTTGGCGACGACTTCAGGCCCGAGACTGCTTCGAGTACTGCGTCTTGTTGGCAACAGTTTTGCCCCGTTGCCGACAACTCCTGCTGGTGCTTTCCACGCAACCAGCAGCGAGCTGTCACACCCACGCGCCCGCAGGCGCGGGTGGGTACGCGCGCCATTGTCCCGAAACGACTTTGCTCTATCGAACCATACAGGACCACTGGGCGACGTTTCTGGCAGATCTGGAATCGGGGGGCGGCGAACTGCCTGCCTTCGTGCTTGACGAGTTCGAGGCTTACCTTCGTTGTGGCATTCCGGTTCATGGCTTTTTGCGCGTCCGATGTAGAGACTGCGGGCATAGCGGAGTCGTCTCTTTCGCGTGTAAGCGCCGTGGTTTTTGCCCAAGTTGTCTCGGTCGTCGCATGGCCGACACGGCAGCTTTCTGCGTGGATTACCTTTTCCCCCAAGTGCCTGCTCGGCAGTATGTCCTCTCGCTACCCTATGCCTTGCGCTTCAAGATGGCCTACTCCGCCGACGCCACGAGCGTCGTGCTTGGCGCATTCATCAGCGCCATCAACTCCGACCTCCGCCGCCGCGCACGGAAGCGCAAGCTGCGCGGTCGGCTGCAGACCGGAAGCTTGACCGTCGTGCAACGATTTGGATCGTCGCTGAACCTAAATGTTCACTTCCACGTGATCGCGATGGACGGCGTATACGCAGAGCGACCCGATGGAACCATGCTGTTCCATCCGTTGCCCGCACCCCGCGACGAGGACATTGCGCGCCTGGCGCGCGCTGTGTGCCGGAAGGTGACGCGCTACCTGGGGCAGCTCACGGGGGAAGACAAGGACCAGCAGCTGACCCTCGACCATCTGGCCAATGCCTCCGTGCAAGGCCTGGTCGCGACTGGTCCGCGCCGTGGATGCCGCGTACTGCGTCTGGGAGGTACCGGCGAGGATGCCGAGGCCGCAATCATAGGCAAGCGATGCGCGGAGGTCGCCGGTTTCAATGTGCATGCCAACGTGCGCGTGAGGGCCAATGACCGCGTTGGCCTTGAACACCTGTGCCGCTATCTTGCCCGACCACCCATCGCGAACGACCGTCTGCAAGAACTGCCTGACGGTCGACTTGCCCTTCGCTTCAAGCAGGTTTGGCGAGACGACTACGCTTCACA
>PLNW01000067.1 GCA_003142855.1 Myxococcales bacterium | reverse complement strand
TTTTGAATCAGTAGTGCTAGAGGGTTACTGCGACTCCCACCGAAGGCCAAGCCCGTCAACTTGGCCTTCGGTTCTCTCTGTTTGTATGGACGCTTGCTGGGGCAGCGGCGGTCGCCGCCACTGCCCTAACGAACCCGCCGCCCCACCGAAGCCACCAGAGCCCGCGCGGGGGGGCTAGTGGCTCAGCGGTCGCTGCACGTGCGGCAGCGAGGTTTCCTGGTGCCCTGGCCTGCACAAGCAGGCGTCGCGGTTGGGCCCGAAGAGCAAGTCGGTGGTAGCCTGGTCGGCCGGGGGAAACGCGTAGTTCTCCAGTTCCTGAGGCGTCACCCAGCGAAGATCGGCGACCCCAATCGGACGCGGTTCCTTGGTAGGCCGGATGGTGGTGCGATAGAGAACCAGGTCAACGGCATAGCCATCGTAGCGGTGGGTACGATGGGCGGTGGAGCAGCCCACGTCCATATCGACACCCAGGCGCTCCCGCGCCTCCCTTCGGAGGGCGGCCTCGTCAGTCTCGCCTGTCTCAACCCTGCCACTCGGGAATTCCCACAAACCGGCCAGCACGACGGTGGACCGGCGCTGGGTGATCAGGTATCGCCCCTCCTGCTCGATCACGGCAACCACTACGCGAATGTGAGGTGTGCTATCGTTCAAGGTGTAGCTCCGGGGCAGGCAGCCTCTGCGGCAGCGCAGTCTTTGCACACGCGGCCCTTCCTTCCGATTGCCTCGCAGTGGCGAGAATTGGCTCCTGCCTGCACCTTCTCCCTGTCCATGCCGTCGGGTTAGATTCCGCGCACCACGCCGTGTTTCCGGAATGTACCCACTTCTCCTGCAATTCAGGGCGCCGCCGCCCCAAAGCGGATCGGGCTGAGCGCGATGGGCGAGCCTGCCAAGTCCACACTATCTGCCATCTCCAGAGCAAAGGCGTGGCGGCAACTGTCGACGCCGCTTGGCTCGAACTTGAGCGGCACCTGCGTTGTCGCGCCGGGAGGGACCGAGATGATCCCGGATTGCTCCGGCGGTGCCGCCGCCGTTGTCGGAGCATCGGTTTCGGCCAGCCGAATGCGCCCCTCCGAGATCTCGGCGACCTGGCCCGAGTCATTCTTGATCTGGAGCTTTACGTCAAGGTCAGCCTGATCCTGGCCAATCACGTCGGGGTAAGGATCTTCCTCGCGGTTAACGTAACAGCGAGCGCCTGCCACGCTGACCTGTACCCCCTGCTCAGAAAGAGAAGGGCCTGATGTCTTGTAGGGCCCACCGTATGCGCAACCTGCCGCGACAATGACGAAAGCCCAAAAACCCAAAGTCGTCTGATTTTTCATGACCAATTACCTCCCTGCCAGTTACCTTCCTTCTTGGGAAATAAGCAATCGTCGTGCCGGAATCGCACCCGCGAGGGGCAGCAGACCCAGCCTAGCGCAGCACTGGAATGCTGATTGAACTGAGGGCGGCAGGCTGCGTCGGGCCGAGCTGGACGACATCGGCCAGCTCCAAGTTGAAGCCATGGCGGCAGTCGAGGTTGTCGCCGGTTGTGAACGTGACTGGGATCTCCTTGGTCTCACCGGGAAACACGGAGACCACCTGGGCGTCGTCGGGGGTCAGCGGACTCGCCGCAGGAGCCGAGGAGTCCACCAGCCGGATGCGCCTTTCTGAGAACCTGGCGACCCGTCCTGAGTCATTCTTGACCTGCAGCTTCAAATCGAAGACTCCTTTGGCTTGGTCGAGGAGCTCGTTCAAGTGGTCGCCTTCGTCCACAGAGCAGCGAACATCTGCGATGCCGACCTGGAGACCTTGAACGGACAAAGGCGGCCCTGCCTCCCGATGCGGCGCAGTGGTCGCACAAGCCGATATGAGAAATGCCGCCGACACCAACATGTTTTGTATTTTCATGGCCAGTTCCTCCCCCGGTTCCGGAATAAGCAATCGCTGGGCCAGGGGATTCCGCCCTAGGCCGGCTCTGTGGCCGGCGGGGCCCGCGAAATTTTCCCGATATCCCGGGAATGGATCCCGACTCTCGCGCTGGGGAATTGCACAAGGAAGGGATCTCCGCTTGGCGTGCCTCTTGCTTCGCTAGAAGGCGTGAGCATCCTTGAAGGCCAACAGGTGTTCGTGGGCCTTGCCGCCTCGACCAGGCCCATGATCAATGCCAAGATTGCGCCCCCTGCGATGCTTAGCTCTCTGCGTGATGTAGGAAGGCCTTGGCCGCTAGGTGTGTCGATGCTGGCCGCTGTAGCCACCGTCGCTCTTCTTGCGTACTGGGATGCGCGCCGCGAGTCCGATGCGGCCTTGGCTGATTTCGCGCAGGAACAGCGGACCTTGGCAGTGGCTCTGGCTATGGACGTAAAGGATCGTCTTCACGTGAATCAGAACCGTGCGTCCTTGCCCGAGATTCTCGACGGGCTTCGCAGGGCGCAACGACCGCGCGGAAACGTTATCGCGTTGTTGCCGCCCGGGGCGCGTGAGTTCGTGACCGCCGATGGTGCCCCCGCCGCTCTCGACTCACTTCGAGGCGAGCTACTGGCGGGCCATACCTCAGCCAGACTGACGCGCGAGACGGCTGCCTTGCTCGGTCTTCCGGCCCGGACAGCGTTGGCGGGTCTGGCGCGCGTCGAGGATGACGAGAATGGAACCTGGGGAGTCATTGCGGTGGCAAGCGCTAAGCGCGAGCGCGATCGCGAGCAGTGGGCCAAATGGCGTCTTCTCTTGAGCGTGGTGACAGCCACTGGCCTGGTGTCAGCCTTCGGCGGTCTGGCCTTGCGCAAGCAGAGAAGCGGGCTCACGCTTCAAAATCAGGTCCTGCTGGCGCATACGCGCCAGCAGGCCGATGAACGTCTCCAGGCAGCGAGCAAGGCGGCCACGCTTGGAACTCTTGCGATGGGCGTGGCACACGAAATCGCGACCCCTCTCGGGGTGATCTCCTTGCGCGCCGAACAACTCGCCGCGAAGTTGGCCGGGGAAGAGCGAAGCAGTGTGGCGGCTCAGGCAATTATCGAGCAATGCGAGCGCATCACTCAGATCATCCGGGGTTTGCTGGGACTCGCTCGTGGTGGCACGCCAGCAGCCCAAGAGATCGATCCGCGAACCCTTGTGGAAGCCTCCATCGTCATGGTCGCGCACCGGTTTGCACAGTCTCGCGTGTCCATCGGGACAAATCTACCTGCCGACATCCCCACGATCACCGGCGATCCCAGGCTGCTCGAGCAAGCCCTGATCAATCTGCTGCTGAATGCCTGCGACGCATCACCGCCCGGCGCATCGGTCCAGGTGTCGCTCGCCACCGATGCAAAAATGTTGCTTCTCAGCGTGGCCGATCAAGGCTCGGGCATTTCCCCCAAAGACGTCGACCGAGCGCTGCAACCATTTTTCACCACGAAGCCGGATGGCAAAGGCTCTGGGCTTGGACTCGCAGTGGCGCGAGAGATCGTGAACAGCCATCGCGGCACACTTACCATTGCGCCAGAGTCGCCCCGAGGTACCAAGGCTGTCATTCACCTCCCCATTCTTGGTCATGAACATGTCTAACCCCGCGCGCGTCCTGATCGTCGATGACAATGTTGAGATGGCTCGCAGTCTGGCCGACGGGCTGAGCGAACGCGGATATGTTGCCTTGTGCGCGGGTTCGGGCCGCGAAGCCATCGACGCTTTGTCTTCCCAGCGTCTGGATGCGGTGGTCACCGATCTGCGGATGCCCCACGTGGACGGCATGGAGGTCTTGGCGGTTTCACGAAAGCTGGCCCCCGACCGTCCGGTCATCATCATGACCGCGTTCAGTGCCATCGAAAACGCGGTCGAGTCGATCCGCCAAGGTGCCTACCACTACCTGACCAAACCCTTCAAGATTGGCGAGCTGGAGATCTTTCTCGGTCGCGCGTTGGAAGAAGTGGAGATGCGGCGAGAGACCGCCAGGCTGCGACGCGCGCTCGACCAAGAGCATGTGCGATCGCGGATCGTGGGCAGTAGCCCGGCTATGCACGCCGTACGCGAGCTGATTGAACGGGTGGCGGACGCCCCAGCGCCAGTGCTGATTCTGGGTGAGACCGGAACAGGGAAAGGGTTGGTGGCCCGGACCATTCACGAGCGAAGCAGCCGTGCCAATGCCCGACTGGTTTCAGTCAACTGCGCGTCCTTGCCTGAGACCCTGCTGGAGAGCGAGATGTTCGGGCACGTGAAGGGAGCTTTCACGGGAGCGACGGCCGATCGGTCCGGCCTCTTCGCGGAGGCCGACGGCGGAACCCTGCTACTGGACGAGATTGGCGACATGGCCCTTGGCCTGCAGGCCAAGCTCTTGCACGTTCTTGAAGATGGCGTGATTCGTCCGGTTGGCTCGACCAAGGAACGGTCGGTGAATGTGCGGATCCTCGCCGCCACCCACCGGAATCTGCAACAGGCGGTCCGTTCCGGCGCATTCCGAGAGGATCTTTTCTACCGGCTAGACGTGGTGTCCATCGTCGTACCGCCACTCCGACAGCGCAAAGAAGACATCCCTGAGTTCGTTGCGCATTTTCTCCTCGCGGCCAAGACGCAGTATCCGCAAAGCCCGGTCGAGCGTTTTTCGCCGGAGGCGTTCGACAAGCTCTCGCGCCAACCCTGGCCTGGCAACGTGCGCGAGCTGTCGCACACGGTGGAGCGATTGGTGCTCCTTGGTCGCAACGCCGAGATTGGGGTGGGGGACCTGCCCGAGATTCCCAGTGCCACGGCGGGACCGGCGGACTTGGAATTCTCAGGGAAGATTCTGCCCATCCGCGAGTTGCAGTCCCGGTACGCGGCCTGGGCGCTCGCCCAGGTGGGCGGACACCGGGGCAAGGCGGCTGAGCAACTTGGGATCGACGCCAAGACGCTGTGGAAGTGGCTTCAGCCTCGCAGCGAAGACACGGAAGGGGACTTATCTGCGCGGGAAACGGAAGTACGCTGACGATTGACCTCTCGTCCTCTTGGCGTTCCCACCCACGGCAGCGACTAGAATACAAACCGTATGCCGAGCATCGAAGCCCAGTTGTGATCGCTGAGGAATCCCGAAGCCATTCCATCCACGGCACGCGAGTAATTGACACCNNCCGTTGGCATTGTAGCTGTTCTGGCGAAATTGATAGTAAGCGCCGCTCACGTCGAGAGAGGGCGTTATGGAGTAGCGAGCGCCAATCCAAGCGTATTGCAACACCTTGTGGATAGTGAAGGCCGTGTTGTTGATAACGCTGAGCACGTATCCACCAATAGTGGCTGTGCCGTTCGCTAGGGGATCCTTGGGATTGGCGTACGTCATGTGCTCGTAGCCGGCGTACATCTTGACTGAGCGGATCGCATAGCGGGCCAGGATTGCGTAAGCGGTGTTGTCAGACACCGTTGCCGCCAGCGTGCCTGGTGCGGCGGTGTTCTGCGCGGCCGTCAGAGACGCCGCCGAAATGGCACCATATACGCGTCCCCACAGAAGATCGACAGATAACCCTGCGTAGTCCAGACCGACGTCCACCGACTCGGCGCGTTCCGGGACGAAGCCGCGGCTACCGAATTGGTAAAGCGCCGCCAAGTGCGCAGGACCGTAGCCCAGGGTGTACTTCAAGGAATCGTCGAGAGTCTTGTCTTCCGTATCTCCCAACCCGCCCGCTGCACCCGAATAGCCAATGGGGGAAAAGGCCTGCGACTGCAGCTGCGGATCGTATCTCATAAGATCGTCGGCCATCAGCGAATTCTGTCGTCCGAACGTCAGCGTCCCGAGTAGGGCTGAGGAGACGCCTGCGAAAGCCGCACCTTGAAATGGCTGACCAGCTCGGGCGGAGTCTCCGGCCGTGACCTTGTCGGCATTAGCCCGGCCATTGTTGTCGATCAACGACTTGGGTCCGTCGGTCAATCTGCCCGTGGTCGGCTGAAAGCCCGTTTCGAGCTTGAAGACGGCTTTCAGATCCAGCGCGCCGAGCGGTTCGACGCCGGAGAGACCAACCTTCGATTGACTCAGTCCATTGCCCGCAACAGATGTCATCGAGCTATTGCTGAAATTCTGAACGATATAGGGCAAGCCGGGCCCGTAGGTATTGCTAGCCGGAGCGCCGTGCGACAAGTGCGCAAGGCCGACGTCGACTATGCCATACAGGGTTATGCCGAACCAAGTCAGTGGCGGCGGGGCCGATGGAGGGGGCGCAGACGTGTATGAAGGAATGGGCAGGACATCGGCTGGCTTCGAAGCACCGCTTTGGGTAGCAGGAGCTTCGTGCGCGACCGGTGTTTGCGGTACTTCAGGCGACTGCGACGCCGCCGATGGGGATGTCGCAGTCGATGCTGAGCCGGAGGATTGAGGTATT
This sequence comes from Myxococcales bacterium, assembly GCA_003142855.1. Classification (GTDB taxonomy): domain Bacteria; phylum Myxococcota_A; class Polyangia; order Fen-1088; family Fen-1088; genus Fen-1137. Next base: position 14,629 of record PLNW01000067.1, on the reverse strand, counting down.
GTGTCGGACTGTTGGGCGGCCTGGGCATCCGGTGGTGCCCCGGCGTCGCTGGCCGCGTTGTCGGCCGCCCGACTCGCGCCATGGTATGCGACGAAAGCCAATACGCCCATAATCGGCGCAAGTCGCGCCCGGGACACTGTCTTCCGCGTCATGTACTGCGGTAATTGCATGATTGAGCCGTCGTCCACGGGCGCTTGCGTTGGCGTAGGTGCCAACGCGCAATGCGGGTTCAACCGCTTCACGTGGACGACGACTGCACATCGGTTACTCGGCGGGGAGCTTTAGCAGATTGGCGAGTTACTTGGGGGCTTCGTTCGCTGTCAGTGCCGTGATCTCACTTAGAAGACGTAGAAAGCCGAGAACTGAAGGCGCTTGTCGCTCGCCTTGACGCCGTCAAGGTAAGTCTGGCGAAACCAAGCGTATTCGAGTCCGAAGCGAACCGCATCGTTGGCGGCGTAAAGCAGGTTGCCGTCCGCCCAATCCTCCTTGTCGAAGATCTTGGTTGTGGCCGAGGAGGAATTTCCGGAGAGGGTATTGATGTTGTTCGAGTTCATGTGGGAGTAGTTTCCCGAAACCCACACCCGCGCGGGCAGCGGTAGGTAGTATTGAGCCCCAACGATGAAGGATCGCCAGTAGATGGCGTGCAGAACGGCATTGGCATCGTAAACCACCAGGCCGTTGTCCACGTCCTGAGCGGTGAAGGGGTTGCCGGAAGGCAGAGTTGGGGTAAAGGCACCTCCGTTGAATCCCGTGTACAAGTCGGCAATGCCACGGCCGTAGATGAAGGATCCGGTCAGTGTCAAGGCGTTGCCGTCCTTGCTCGACTTGGCGGGGATCACCGGGAGCAGGGCATCCACGGAAACACCCCAACCATTCAGCGTGAGACTGCTGACGGGGGTGTCGGTGAACTCCGGAACTCTGAAGCGGCGAACGATTCCCGAGACTCCGACGGAAAGTGGATCCACGGCCGTGCCGGTAGCCCCTCCCGTGTGCAAGGCCTTCCAATCGTTGAGCATGAAGCGCAAGCCGCCCATGCCGTCCGGAGTTTTGGAATCGCGCTGGGCCGGCCGGCCGGCGGCGACCGCAACCTCGACCGCCGCGGGCCCGGTGTCGAAGACGTGGGAGAGGCGGACTTGCGGCGTGCGTGCGTAGATTTCGCCCGGAACACCCTGAATTTCGACGGTGTTGGGATGAAACATCGACTGCCAGCCGAAGAGCGACCAGTATTGGCCGGCCAGAATGTCGACGATGGGCGTGGCGAGCTTCAGCGCCGCATGACGGATGCGAAACGTGGGGCTGGTGAAGTATGAGGCCTCCGAAACCGTGGGAGCACCGGTCGACACGGCTTTGATCCCCGTCGATCCGCCGCCGCTCTGCGGTGCCACAACCACAGGCGAGCTTTGCGGCTGGTTGCCAAGGAAATCCATCTCGAAGATGCCCGAGGTCTTGAGGTTTTCGGTTTCCGGTCCCGTCAGTTTGAAGCCCAGACGCGAGTTGCGAACCCCGAAGGTCGTCCGGCCGTTGCTGTTGCCGTACGTACCTGGGCGCTGGATGGAAGAGCCGCCGGCCACGTCGGTAAAGCTCTGGGTCGAATCGTAGATCGAATCAAGCTCGATGAAACCGTAGAAGGTCGCGTCGAACTTGGTACTCACATGACCGCTGGACGGAGCCGGCGCGGGGTGGGGGGCTGCCGGTGGGCTCGCCATCGCGGTCGGCAGCAATGGGGGAACGGGCCGGACCAAACCGGCGGCCGCGGCAGGCGGCGCAGTTTCCGGCGGCACCGAAGCGGCCGGCGGTGGTGCCTCACTGGCCGCAGGGGACGGGCTGCCAACGGTCTCTTGCGCAAGCAGCGCCGGTGCCGTCGCTAACGAAATGGCCAACAGGGTGACTTGGACGTGCCTCTTCTTCATGGGGTTTCAATCTCCTTGCGTGCAGGCTAGGCGCTTCCTGTGACGACCCCGTGACAGGATGGAAACTTATTGGCGAACGGGCTGCGAGCGCATGTGTTGCGGGAGCCTTTCGATGCATGCCCGCACGCCGTGCTCCGTGAAATGTGGAGTCCAGCGCAGGCGACGAACGAGGCTGGACCGGCTGTGCGCGACAGAAACTCTGTGCGGACCAGCAAATGGCTGGGATTTTGTCCGCGCTCGCACCGCAAGGAACCACGACGAGAGCTAGCGGCAGGCGGAAGTGGGAGTGGCGCATGGCGTCCTGGCCAAGATCCAGATCATCCCCGTGGTCGCCATCGGCTCACTGTGACGCAATGGACCTATCTTCAAGATTGTGCGTGGCGGGACTTTCCGCAGGCGGCGGGCGAAGCATGGTCCGCACAGGTTTTCTGTGGCGCACAGGCATTCCGCCACGCGAGACGGATTGCCACAGTCCCCTGTGCCCATGGCCAGTGACTAGCCAGCGCCCAGCAGGAAACTGGCGACCAGGACAGCCAGGACCAGTAGCGTGATCGCCGCGTAGAACCGATCGCGCTCCGCGATGAAAAAGCCGACCGACAGGGCCACCCGTAGCGCGGGCGTGGCAATGAGCACCAAGATGCCCAGCTCGATAATCGCGTATGGCTTGCCGACGACGGCCGCCCGAAGGATCTCGCCTGGCGCGGTGGGGAAGTGACCCGCGCTTCCTGGCGGCGCAAAGGCGAGCAGGGCGGCCAGACCGTGCGGCAACACCGAGGCGTAGCCGGTCTCGCCCGTGCGGGCCATCTGGACCACACCTGCCATGATGAGAGCCGTCCCCAGCAGGACGCCAGCGCGTAGCACGTAGCTCACCAGCAGCTCCATGCGCCTGGCAGTCTTTCTGTTGGAGGAGTCTTCAGTCATGGTGCTCCGCCTCTCAGCAGTCCTGCGATCCCGCTTCGGATCATCTGCGCCGCCACAATCACCAAAACAACCAGAAGCACCCTGTGGATGAAACGGCTGCGCATCCTGCGCAGAAGCCTGGTTCCAATCACGGTGCCGGCCAACACGCCCAGAGCCACCGGCGCCGCGATGAACGGGTTGATGTCGCCGCGAGCGAAGTACGTGCCCGCGCTAGCCGCCGCCGTCACCCCGATCATGAAGTTGCTGGTCGTGGTCGATGCCTTGAGCGGCGCGCGCATCAAGCGGTCCATGGCGATCACCTTGAACAGGCCACTGCCGATGCCCAGCAATCCTGACATCAGCCCCGCACCCCACATCACGGCAAGTCCCTGCGGAATCCGCGTGACCTGGTACTCGACCTGCCGTCCCAGCGCCGGGTCGAAGTACGAGCCCTGCAACCGCAGACGCGCCGCCAAGGGACTGCCCGTGCGACTGGGCGGCGTCTCGTCCCCACGCGAGAGGAAGGTTGACCAGCTGGCGTACGCCAGCACCAAGCCAAGAATCAGTGACAGCAGTGCCACAGGCAACACGCCAGCCAGCAGCGCCCCGACCACCGCACCCGTGGTGGTGGCCAGTTCCAGGAACATGGCCAGCCGCAGGTTGACCATGCGATCGCGGACGTAGGTTGCCGCTGCCCCGCTGGATGTCGCGATCACTGACACCAGGCTTGCCCCCATCGCATACCGCAGATCCACGCCTGCAAACAAAGTCAGCGTAGGAATGATGATCAGCCCACCCCCGATCCCGAGCAACGACCCCAGCGCGCCGGCGAGAATTCCGGCGGCCAAGACCATGAGGAAGAATGTGAGGGGCTCCAACGACAGACCTGCGACGAAACCTGACATGACGTGGGAAGCGCAACAATGGGAGAGGCCGCCACCCTTCACAACATCCGCCAGAACCTATTCTTCGCCTTTCTCTACAACAGCATCGGCATACCCCTGGCCGCCGGCGTACTCTACCCAGTGTTCGGCCTGTTGCTTTCACCCATGATCGCAAGCGCCGCCATGAGCCTCTCGTCGGTCTCGGTCATCGGCAACGCACTCCGGCTGCGCAAGCTCGCGTTGTGAAGACATCTGGTTTGCCCGGGAACCCTTTGGCCGCACTCCGGCTCTGAGTAACCGAGATGTCAGCGAACACGGAACATGCGGTGGGTAATGGCGAGCACCTCGCCATCCTGGTCGGCGCCCCTGACCCCCTGTTGCGACAAAGGCTCACGTCGGCGTTGCGGCTTCGGGGCCATGAAGTTTTGGAAGCGGCCAATGCCCAGGACATGCGCGACCGGCTGACGGAACACGCCGATCGAACGGACAGACCGCTCGATCTCATCCTGTGCGGGGGACTGTTTGCGGAGAAGGAAGACCCCGAGTTGGCCCAGCGCCTGGCCTCCCCCGGAGTCACGCGCGCTTTGGTCCTCATCCCGGCCGGCGGGCTCCTGTCCACTGCCGCGCGGGCGCAGCGCCTGGGGGCCAACGCTGTCATGGGAGAGCTGCCGGTCGTGGAGGATCTGTGGGAGATCCTGAAGAAGGCAGCAGGCGGCCCGATCTTGCCGCCCGAAGGCCACACGTGAGTCTGCGATTCTCCGTCAGCGGGACGGCATGTCTTTGAGAGCGCCGCCGTTGGTTACATCGGAGAAGCCATTCTTCTCCAGAATGGCCTTGGCCTGCCCACTGCGATTGCCCGACCGGCAATACACGACGATGGCGTGCTTGTGGTCGCCGAAATCGGCAAGTCGCTGCTCGATCTCGGCGAGAGGAATGTTGGTTGCGCCCGGGTACGCGCCGGCTGCGAACTCGGCCGGCGTGCGTACGTCGACCACCAGCGCGCCTGCCTTGATCTTCGCACGCACCGTCGCCGCATCGGTGCCACCGGCGCGGCACGCAGAAACAACGGCCAGAAGGGCAATGCCCGTCAGGATTGCTGAGATAGTTCTCATGAGGTCATGCCCCCTTTTCGACCAAGATGGTGGCACGCACGCGGGGGTATTGCCAGGACCCACATGACTTGAAGGAGGCGATCGATCAATATGTCGTCCATGAGCACCGACGAGCCCAGGGATCACCACGGCAATCCCGCCGACTTGAAGGAGTACATCGCCAGGCTGGACAATCCGGAGCGCGACGAATGGCAACGGCCTGAGGCTGTCCTGGCCGCGCTCGGCATCACCCAGACCAGCGTGGTGTGCGATGTCGGTGCGGGGACGGGGTATTTTGCGCTTCGCCTGGCCAAACTGGCGGCCCAAGTTTACGCCGTCGACGTGGAACCGCAGCTGCTCTCCCTGCTGCGTGACCGTGTCGCCAGCGCGGGATTGCATAACGTGACGCCGGTGCTGGGTCTGCCCTATGACCCGCTGGTTCCGGCCGCTGCCTGCGATCTCGTCCTGGTGGTGAATGTCTTTCACCATGTGCCCGAAAAGGCCGCGTACCTGCGTCGCTTGCAGGCTGCGCTGCGACCTGGGGGCAGGGTGGCCATCATCGACTTCCACAAGCGCGAGCTGCCGGTGGGTCCGCCTGTAGACCACAAGCTCTCCCGCGAGGACTGCCTGGAGCAGGTCCGCGCGGCGGGATTGCAGGTGGTAACCGAGCTTGATTCGCTTCCGTACCAATACTTCTTGGTCTTGAGCCCCAAGGAATCCCATGTCCGGTAAGGCTTTTCAGGACCACTACCTCGACAACGTTGCCCAGTGCTACGGGTGCGGACGGCTGAACGCCGATGGTCTACAGATCAAGACGTTCTGGGAAGGCGAAGAGAGCGTCACCCGCTACCGGCCGCGTCCCTACCACACCGCCATTCCCGGATTCGTCTACGGTGGGCTCATCGCATCGCTGGTCGACTGCCACGGAACCGGCACCGCTGCTGCGGCCGCCTACCGCGCAGAAGGCCGCGCCATGGACTCAAATCCCCCGCTTCGCTACGTCACCGCATCCCTGCACGTGGACTACCTCAAGCCCACGCCGATCGATGGCGAATTGGAATTGCGCGGGCGTGTGAAGGAGATCAAAGGCCGCAAGGTCGTCGTAGAGACGACCGTTTATGCCGCCGGGGTGGCAACAGCGCGAGGCGAAGTCGTCGCCGTGCAGATGCCCAAGACCTTCGTCGGCGGCTGAGCCGATCAGCCGCCCTTGTGGGGCGACACGCGGCAGGTCGAGAAACCGAAGATCGAGTAGAGCGGGCAGCTTCCCAGCAAGCCCGTGGCCAGCGGCACCAACCCGATATACCCGAGCGCGGTGTGTGGTCCGACGAACGTCAGGCTGAGCAAGCCCAGCCCAAGCAGCACGCGCAGCACGCGGTCGACCAGATGTTCATTCTTCGCAAGCAAACGTGACATGGCACCCTCCTTGGTCAGGGCCAGCGGCATGTTGCCATGACCCTTCGGCATGTAAGAGCCACGCCGCAACCAAAAGGATTCACGCGAACCCAAATCAACGAAGCTGGCTCTCACCAGGCAAGTCATGAACTTCACCTTTCCTGCCCTGTTTTTCGCTGGTGCGCTGACATTCCTCTCGCCCTGCGTACTTCCACTGGTGCCTATCTACCTGGCTATGCTCGCGGGCACCTCTGCGGTCGCCCTGCGCGATGGCTCGCGCGGCAAAGGACTGGTTGCGTCCACGATTGCGTTTTCGCTCGGGCTCGCGGCTGTATTCGTGATGCTGGGTCTTGCCGCATCGGCGGTGGGCCGGACCCTCTCGGGCCACCGCGCCCTCGTGTTCCAACTGGCGGGGCTGGCCATCTTCCTGGCGGGGCTGAAACTGCTGGGCTTTCTGCGCGTTCCCTTGCTCGATCGTGAGGCGCGTCCCTGGCTGGCCTCGGTTCGTCGGGGCGGCGGCCTTGCGTGGCCCTTCCTATTCGGGGCGGCCTTTGCACTCGGTTGGAGTCCCTGCGTTGGTCCAGTGCTCGGCTCGGTGCTCGCGTTTGCCGGCACGGCAGGAAGCCCGACGAAGGCTGCGCTGTATCTTGGAACCTATGCGCTCGGCCTGACGCTGCCATTGGTTGCCGTGTCTCTGGTGGCACCAATAGCGTTGCGGCTGCTGGACAGGGCCAAACGACATCTGCGCGTGTTCGAACTGGCCAGCGGAACCCTGCTCGCGGCAATGGGCCTGTTGCTGATCACCGGGCACGAATCGCTGGTCACGAGTCCACGAGCAGCATTGGCGGCACCGGGGGCAGTCGCCTCGTCCATCACGCCAGCGCCCGTCCCGGCCACGTGCAACGCAGGAGTCTCGCCTGCACCGCAGGCACTCGAAGCTTCCTCCGCCGTTGCAGCGGAGGGCATGCCCACCATGCTGGAATTCGTGGCTGCGGCCTGTCCGATCTGTCAGCGCATGCACTCGGTGGTGGCAGCGGCCGAGCACGATTGTTCTCAGCACGGCATCCGCGTCCGGCAGGTCGATGTTTCCACGACGGAAGGCCGCGCGGCCGCTGCCAAGAACAGCGTGCTCGGCGTGCCCACGTTTCTGTTTCTGGACGGCACTGGCAAAGAAGTGGCGCGCCTGGTTGGCGAGCAGCCGCTGCCGGTGCTCATCCAGTCTCTGGAAGTCCTTGTGGGCGAGAAATGCGACGGATTCAGCCCTATGACAGTTCCACCCGCCCCAGGATCCTGATCGGCGTTCCCCTTGAACTGACTTCTGGGTCGTTCACCGCAGGGGTTAGGTCAAAGGCTGGTCCGCCGACGCCCTTGAAGTCACCCGTATATGCGGCTATACGCATATATGGGTGACCCATGAAAGACGCGGCTCAGTTCTTCAAGGTTCTCTCTGACCAAGCCCGGCTCAAGATCATTTGGTTGCTCTTTCACCATGAAGAGCTGTGCGTGTGCGATGTGATGGCCGCGCTGGGCATCACGCAGTCCAAAGCCTCGCGGCACCTGGCCACGCTCAAGCACGCCGGCCTGGCCACCGACCGGAAGGATGGTCTGTGGTCGCACTACGCGCTCCGGCCGGCGCAAGACGAACTGGCCAAGACCCATCTCGCGCTTCTGCGGCGTAGCCTGGCCGACCGGCCCGATGCCGCCCCGCTGCTCAAGACGCTGCAACGCTGGCTGGATGGCAAGAAAGCAGGCATGGCTTGCGCCAAAGCCGCCACCCGTGCGGCCAAGGCTGGATCGAGCAGGCAATGATGGACACGGTGACGGGGCGCCACCCGCTCAGCCTGCGCGGGCTAAAAGCGGCTCTGCTCCTCGGTGGCTTGGCCACCTGGTGGTTCGTGTATCGGAATCTGGAGACGTTCGCCCGCTGGTTGGTCCACGACCTCCTCTCGATGACCGCCAACTCGCGGCTGACCTCGGCCCTGGAGTTCTTCGTCTACGAGGCGCCCAAGGTGCTGATGTTGCTTTTCGTGGTGGTCTTCGGCGTGGGCGTTGTCCGCTCTTTCTTCACGCCCGAGCGCACTCGGCGCATGCTGGCGGGCCGAAGACAGGCGGTCGGCAACGTGCTGGCTGCGCTGTTGGGCGTGGTGACGCCCTTCTGTTCGTGCTCGGCGGTGCCGCTGTTCATCGGGTTCGTGACCACCGGCGTTCCCCTGGGCGTGACGTTCTCGTTTCTGATCTCCGCGCCCATGGTCAACGAAGTCGCGCTGGTGCTGCTCTTTGGCCTATTTGGCTGGAAGGTGGCCGCGCTCTACCTCGGCACCGGCCTTGCCATCGCCATGATCGCGGGCTGGACCATCGGCCGACTGCATCTGGAAAAATGGGTCGAGGGCTGGGTGTACCAGACGAAGACCGGCGTGGGACCGGACACGGCACCTCTTTCCTGGGCGGACCGGGTTCGGGCCGGCCGCGACGCGGTCAAGGACATCGTGGGCAAGGTCTGGCCTTATGTGCTGGCCGGCATCGCGGTGGGCGCGTGCATCCACGGCTATGTGCCCGAGAACTTCATGGCCTCGATCATGGGCAAGGGCGCGTGGTGGTCGGTACCGCTGGCGGTCCTGATCGGCGTGCCCATGTACTCCAATGCGGCTGGCATCATTCCCGTGGTGCAGGCGCTTCTCGGCAAGGGTGCGGCGCTGGGCACGGTGCTGGCATTCATGATGTCCGTGATCGGGCTGTCACTGCCCGAGATGATCATCCTGCGCAAGGTACTGCGCCCACCGCTCATTGCCACTTTCGCGGGGGTGGTTGCTCTCGGAATTCTGCTGGTCGGCTACCTCTTCAACATCGTGCTGTAAGGAGACCCCCAAATGAACGTGAAGGTCCTTGGAACCGGATGCGCCAGGTGCAAACAACTGTACGCCGAGGCGCAAAAGGCTCTGGCTCAGTCGGGCGTGGAAGCGTCGCTGGAGAAGGTGGAGAAGATCGACGAGATCATGAAGTTCGGTGTGATGATGACACCCGCCCTGGTCATCGACGCCGAGGTGAAGTGCTCAGGCCGCATCCCGCAGGCCGCTGAGATAGTCTCTTGGCTGACCACGGCGGCGGCGAAGGCTGGGTAGTGTTCGCCGAACTGACCAAGAACGTTGGCCAGTACCTCCACGGCAGCCCGTGGCTGGCTGTTTTGGCCGTGTTCGTGGGCGGCATGCTCACGGCATCGAACCCGTGCGTGCTGGCCATGATTCCGCTGATGATGGGCTTCGTGGCTGGCCGCCGCGACGGCAAGCCTGGCGTGCTGCGCGCCTTCGGGCTGTCGCTGGTGTTCGTTCTGGGCCTCGGGATCACGTTTGCGATACTCGGGATGACCGCAGCGCTGGCCGGCCACATCTACGGCGACGTGTCGGGGGCCTGGAACTGGGTGGTAGCGGCGGTCTGTGTGGTCATGGGCCTGCATCTGGCGGGCGTACTCAAGGTGCCGATGCCGTCGCTCGCGGGACGGGTGCAGCCGCGCACGCGCGGGGTGCTGGGGGCACTGGTGCTGGGCGCCCTGTTCGGGCTGGTGTCCGCTCCATGTGCCGCACCCATTCTGGTTGTGCTGCTCACCTATTTGGCGGGGGCGGGCGCCTCGCTCGCCTATGGTGGCTTCCTGCTGCTGGTGTATGGCCTCGGCCACAGCGTGCTCATTCTCATTGCGGGAACATCTATGGGAGCGGCCCGCACTCTCATCGAAAATAGAAACGCAACCCGTGCGCTGGCGGTCCTCCGCAGCGCGGCCGGCTTCGTCATTGTGCTGGTCGGTGTGTACTTCGTGTTCCAGGCTCTCAAATGAAAGGAATCTCCATGCGGCTTGCTGTCATTGTATTTCTGTCGCTTCTTTCCCTCCCCGCCTGCGCAAAAGGCAAAGGCGCGCCCGCAGCGGCCATGGCTGCCACCCCGGTCACCCCAACCACGTCGAAGGTCGCCCGAGTGGTCTTCATGGACAAGGAGCACGCCTGCGAATGCACGCGCAAGCGTGTGGATGACACATGGGCGGCGCTCCAGACAGCCCTGGGTACCCCGCCCAAGCTTCCCATCGAGCGCATCCACATCGACACCCAGGCCGCCCAGGCAGGCCCGTATACCAGCGCGAAGCCGCTCATGGTTCCACCGGGTATCTACTTCGTGGACCAGCAGCAGCGCGTGGTCGAACTACTGCAAGGTGAGGTCAAAGCCGAGGAGATCGCGGCGGTCCTGAAGGCCAAGTAGTCCCTTCACCACCACGTTGGCCAGTTCAAGGAAGAGGCCACCCGAACTAGCGCCAGCAACCATTACCGCTAACATTGGATTCATGAAGTCGTCGCCTCCTGACGCCGTCCTGTCCGAACTCCCACGGCAGCGGGACCCAACAAGTCGCCATACGGCGACCGACGACGACGGGAAGGAATTGCGCGCGGCAGTTCAGGCGTTCGTGCGTGGCCTGGGCCTCCTGTCGAGCGATCGCACTCCTTCGGGTGGGCGGCTAGATCTCTTCTTGCGCGACAGAAAGGTGGAAAGAAACACAGACCTGACGCAGAACGGGTTGGTATCCAAGCTGTAATCGCGACCAGTCGCCTGCATCGAACAGCGTTGGGAAGAGACTAGGCATTCGAGGGGAGTGAGCCGGAGGCATCATGAATCCATCGAATCGAATAACGAAGATGCTGGTAACGAGTGCCCCAGGGGCCACCTTGCTGGTGCGGCTCGTCGTCGGAGCGGTGTTTCTCTCCGAGGGGCTCCAGAAGTTCATCTTCCCGGCGGCGCTGGGGGCCGGCCGCTTTGCCAAGATCGGCATCCCCTGGCCCGGCTTCACGGCGCCCTTCGACGGCATCTTCGAGATTGGCTGCGGCTTGCTCATCCTTCTAGGGCTCGCCACCCGACTCGCCACGGTACCACTCATCATTGACATGCTCGTCGCCATCGCGACGACCAAGCTCCCGATGCTCTTCAAGAGCGGGTTCTGGGCCATGGCGCACGAGGCGCGCACCGACTGGTCGATGCTGTTGGGTGCGACCTTCCTCCTCATCGTCGGTGGTGGCTCGTGGTCCATCGACGCCCGCCTGACGCGCAAGAGCGGGACCCGGCGTGACTGAAACGGCGGCGTCCGCGAGCGAACGAGCGCACGCCGCGCGCGACGTGGCGTTCTTCTTTCTGCGCCTGGGCCTAACCGCGTTCGGCGGCCCAGCGGCCCACATCGCGATGATGGAGCAGGAGGTGGTCCGCCGGCGGGCGTGGCTCAGTCGAGAGGAGTTCCTCGACCTGCTCGGCGCGGCGAATCTCATCCCCGGTCCGAGTTCGACCGAGCTGGCAATTTTCATCGGCTACCGGCACGCGGGCTGGGCCGGCCTCCTCCTTGGTGGTGCATGCTTCATCCTCCCTGCCACGTTGATCGTCCTCGGCTGCGCCTGGGCCTACGTACGCTTCGGGGCGTTGCCACAGATCGCCTCCCTTCTCTACGGCGTCAAGCCGGTGGTCATTGCCATCGTCCTCCAGGCTCTCCTGGGGCTCGGGCGCGCCGCAGTGAAGTCCTGGATGCTGGGCGCAGTCACGTTCGGCGCCATGGTCGCCAGCTTCGCCGGTGTCGACGCGCTCGTGGTCCTGGCCGCCGGAGGCACACTGGCGATGATTGCCAAGGCCGTCCCCGAACGGGGAGGACTGCGCGGCGTGGCTGTCCCGGCGCTCTCTACGCTCGGCAGCGCGGCCACGCCAGCCGCAGCAGCGGTCGCGTCCGCGAGCTTGTTGGGGCTCTTCATGGTCTTCCTCAAGGTGGGTGCCGTGCTCTTTGGGAGTGGCTACGTCCTCCTGGCGTTCCTGCGCGCTGACCTGGTGGACCACCGTCACTGGCTGACCGAGTCCCAGCTCCTCGATGCCGTGGCCGTGGGCCAGGTGACGCCGGGTCCGGTTTTCACGACGGCCACATTCATCGGCTACGTGCTTCACGGGGCCACCGGCGCCTTGGTAGCGACGCTCGGCATCTTCCTGCCCTCGTTCGTTCTCGTGGCAGTCTCCGGGCCGCTGGTCCGGCGCCTGCGGCGCTCGCGCACGGCGGGGGCATTTCTCGACGGCGTCAACGTCGCGTCCCTGGCTCTCATGGCGACCGTCACCTGGCACCTCGGTCGCAGTGCGCTCACCGACCTACTCACAGTGGCGATCGCGGGATCGAGCGCCTTGCTGCTGCTCAAATTCCGGCTCAACTCCGCATGGCTGGTGCTCGCCGGGGCGCTCGTTGGCGTCGGGCGGTGGTGGTTGCAATGACTCTTCTGGAGATTCGAGCCATCGACTATGCGTTCTTGCTACGGTCGGCGCGAATCCAAATTGGCAAAGCTGGCTCTAAGTGTGCAAGTCATGAGATCCAAAAAGTGCGACGGATTCCGTCCCATCACAACTTCACCTGCCGCAGGACCTTGATCGGCCTAGAATACGCGCATGACAAACCCATCTGCTTCTGGGACCAACAACATCCAGCTTTCCCTGAAGAGCGACGACATCCGGTTGCTGCTGCAATCGCTCGACCACTGCCTGGCCACCTGTACCAAGAAGGCGGCGGGCGCGAAGGATGCCCCCTGCGAGGATTGCGATCGCGCCAAGAATCTGCGCCAGCGCCTGTCAAAACTGATTTCACCATAAGGAGCACCATGAAGAAGCTGACCAAGCCCAAGCCCACGAAGAACTGCTGCCAGGCCGCCAAGGTTTCCAAGCCCGCGCCCGAAAAATCCGCCCAGTGTTGCGCGAAGTCCTCGCGCCTGGTGGCGGGCTGCCACGACTAACGGACCAGCAAGGAATCCAGCGCCATGAGTGAAAACGTTCGCGAGATCCAGGCAGCCCAGTACGAAGCCGAGGTGCTCGGCGCACCCCAGCCTGTGGTGCTGGACTTCTTTTCCACCGAATGCCCACCCTGCGAGGCCCTGGCACCCAAGTTCGAGGCCGTGGCCGACCAGTTCAAGGGCCGCGCGCGTTTCATCAAGATCTTTCGCCAGGGCAATCGCGATCTGGCGGCCAAGCTGGCCGTGACCAGCAGCCCCACGTTGCTGTTCTACAAGGGCGGCAAGGAGGTTGGCAGCCGGCTGACTGGCGACATCAAGCGTAGCGAGATCAAGCAAACCGTCGAGGCCATGCTGGCCTGACTTGGAGGGTGCTGCATGGCTAGCCAATTCGATCTGGTGATTGTGGGCGCCGGCCCTGCTGGTCTAACTGCCGCTATCTACGGCGCGCGGGCTCGGCTACGGACCATCGTTCTCGACGAGGGCATGCCGGGTGGACAGGTCAAAACCACCCACAAGGTGTCCAACTATCCCGGTTTCCCCGAGGACGTGAAGGGCGCGGAGCTGGCCGGCCTGTTCGCCAAGCAGGCCGAGCGCTTCGGCGCCCGCATCGTGCGCGCGGTGGAGATCACCAAGATGGACCTGGCCAGCCGGGAGAAGAGTTTCGTTCTCGACGAGGACGAGGAGATCTCGGGCCGAGCCGTGATCGTGGCCACGGGTGCCAAGCCGCGCGCCCTTGGCATTCCAGGCGAGGACACCTTTCGTGGCCGTGGCATCTCGTACTGTGCCACCTGCGACGGCGCCTACTTCGAGGGCAAGGACATCCACGTCATCGGCGGCGGCAACTCTGCCGTCGAGGAATCTCTGTTTCTCACCCAGTTCGCCCGCAGCGTGACCATCATCCACCAGTTCGACGAGTTCCAGGCCGAGCCCGCCACCGCCAAGGAAGCGCTGGAGAACCCCAAGATCAAGGTGATGTGGAGCCACGAGCCGCGTGCCTTTCTGGGCGAGACCACGCTGCAGAAGTTGCGGGTAGAGAATCTCAAGACCAAGCAGACCAGTCGCGTGGGGAGCCCGCCGGCTACGCCGGCGGCGGACCATCGCGGGAGGGTGTGGGAACCCTCTGAGGGTTCCCACATCATCGACTTGGATACCGACGGCGTCTTCGTGTTCGTGGGCATGGTGCCACGAACTGAGTTGCTCAAGGGTTTGGTACCTCTCGATCGCTGGGGTTGCGTGGAGACTGATGATTCCATGCAGACCTCGGTGCCTGGCCTGTTCGTGGCGGGCGACATCCGCGCCAAGAAGTTCCGCCAGATCACCACCGCCGTGGCCGACGGCACCATCGCCGCGCTGGCTGCGCAGAAGTACCTACGCGAAACGCGATGAAGCGCGGGCACCCGCCTGGCACGACCCTTGCTGACGAAGCATCTCAGAACCGAACTCTTCAACAACGGAGGCAGATCATGAGAACGCGCGCGAAGATCGTGGGGATCGCAACGGTGCTGCTGGCAGGGATGACGGCCAGCGCATGGGCGCAGGGACGCGGACCGATGAGCGGCAACCCGGTATTCTCAAACCACGGGCAGTCGGACGACGAAGGTCGATCCGGCGCCTAGCTCGCTGCGCACCTCGGCCCGCCCACCGTGTGCTTCTACGATCGCCTTGACGAAGCTGAG
>PLNW01000110.1 GCA_003142855.1 Myxococcales bacterium | reverse complement strand
CCACTAAAACCACGGGCTGCTAGACAGGGCGATCAGACCTCCGAATTTCCCGACAGACTCTAGCTAAGTTCCCGCCACCGTGACACGCGACACACGCAGCGTCGGACTTTGCACCGAGCCGCGCGTGTCCAGGTCATTGCCCACGCCATCGATGCTCTTCCACAAATCGTCGAAGTTGATCGAGATGGTGATTTCGCTGACCGGATGGACGCGGCTGCCGTTGTCGATCCAGAAGCCGTTCGCGCCTTGCGACCAGTCACCAGTCACGGGATTGAAACCGAAGCCCATGAGATCGGTGACATACAGCCCCTGGGACAAGCGTTCCAGTTCGGCCGGCGGGGTCTTGCCCGCCAGCAAGACGAAGTTCGACGTGCTCACGTGCGGCCCGCCGCCCAGGCCCCGTCCCGCCGATCCGGTTGAGCGACGGCCCAGCTTGCGTGCTGAGTACACGTCGCACAGGAAGGTGCGCAGCACCCCCTGGGACACCACCACGTTGGGCCGTGCGGCCAGACCTTCTCCGTCGAAGGGCCGCGACCCGGGAGCGCGCGGCCGAAGTGGGTCGTCCAACACCGTCACCAGAGGCGAGGCTATGGCTGTGCCCTCGCGCGTGGCCAGGTAGCTGCTCTTGCGCCACACGGCTCCGCCCGAAACCACACCCGCCAGCTGCCCCAAGAGAGAGCGCGCCGCTTCGGGTGCGAACACCGCCGGCACCTGACAGGTAGCAATCTTGCGCGATCCCAGCTTGGCCAGAGTGCGCCGGGCCGCCTCGCAACCAACCGCCTCGGGATCCAGCAACCCCGAGGTGAATCGCGACGCCGTCCAGTGGTAGCCGTTGCGCTTCTTGCCGTCGGCGTCGTCGCACACGGGTGCCACCACCAGCGAGAGGCTGGTGCCGCGATAGCCGCCCGAAAAACCCGCTGAGCTGGCAAAGGCGGTCGCGCCCATCACGCGACTGCAGATCCCGCCCTCGGAATTGGTCACGCGGGGGTCGAACTGCAACGCCGCCTGCTCGCCCTGCCTGGCCAGACGCAAGGCCTGGGCCGCATCCAGTGACGGCGCCGTCTCGTCCCACAGGTCGAGCTCCGGCACGTCGCGCGCCATCTCGTGCGGCTCGGGCAGGTCGGCCAGAGGGTCGGGTTCGGCCAGCTCGCACAGCTCGACCGACTCGCGCGCAAACTGCCGCATGGCTGCGGGCGCGAAGTCCGAGGTGTACGTGACCGCCACGCGATGATCGCGCAGAACACGCAGGCCGAGTGCCCGGCTGCCCGCGTCCTTGACCAGCTCGGGCTCGCCCATGCGGACCTTGACCTCCAGCTCGGAGCCGTCCCGCACTAGAACTTCGGCAGCGTCCGCTCCGGCCGTCCGCGCATAAGACAACATCTGCTCGGCCCATTCCTGGCAGCGCCGCGCATCAGGAAGCCTGCTCATGGCGTGCGTGTGCCTCCCACCGTGATGCGCGCGATCTTCACCGTCGGGGTCCCCACGCCCACCGGCACCGACTGCCCGTCCTTGCCACAGGTCCAGGTTCCTTCGGACAGTCGGAAGTCGTGGCCCACCATGGTCACCTGGCGCAGGACTTCGGGACCGTTGCCAATCAGATTCACCCCGCGTAAAGGCGCCGTGAGCTTGCCGTCCTCGATCAGATAGCTCTCGGTGAGTGAGAACACGAAGTCGCCGTTGGAGATGTTCACCTGGCCGCCCGAGAAGTGCTTGGCGTAAACCCCTCGTTTCACCGAAGCAATGATGTCCTGCGGATCGTCCTGGCCACCCAGCAACATGGTGTTGGTCATGCGCGGCAGTGGCTGGCAGCGAAAACTCTCGCGCCGGCCGTTGCCCGTGGCCTCGCTGTGAAAGTGGCGCGCCGAAATGCGGTCCTGCAGGTAGCTGCGCAGGATGCCGTTTTCGATGAGCAGGTTGCGCTGGCCCGGGTTGCCTTCGTCGTCCACATTGATCGACCCTCGCGCATGGCCCACGGTTGCGTCGTCGATCACGGTACACAGGGGCGACGCGACCGGCTTGCCAATCTGGTCGGTGTAGTTCGAGGTTCTCTTGCGGTTGAAGTCTGCTTCAAGGCCATGGCCGACAGCCTCGTGCAGCAGGATGCCGGACTCGCCCGGCCCGAGCACAACTTCCATGGGACCGGCGGGCGCCTCCCGGGCGTGCAGCATGGCCACCGCAATGCGCGCTGCCTCGCGGCCGTGCTCCTCGGGCGCGTGCCCGGGTAGCGCGAAGAGTTCCAGACCCCGGCGCAAGGCCGTGCCCGAACGACCACCCTGACGGCGGCCAGCTTCCTCGGCCACGGCGTGAACCCCGAGACGAAGCATGGGCTGCCTGTCCTGTGCCAGCCGTCCATCCGAGGTGAAGACCAAGATCTCGCGCCACTCCTCCGACAACGACACTTCCACGCGCACGATGCGCGCATCGAAGGCGCGCGCCGCCGTGTCGGCCCGGCGGAGCAGCGCCACCTTGTCCGGGCCGGGCCGGTCCAGCGATGACTCCGGCACAGGATAGGTGTCGCTGCCCTGAATCGGGGTCAGCGCCATCGGCGTCACTTGGCCGCCAGCCGCCGCGATCTGACCGGCCGTGCGCGCAGCCTCGCTCATGCGAGCCGCAGAAAGCTCCTCGGTGTAGGCATAGCCGGTGGCATCCCCGCGCAACACTCGCACGCCCAGACCGACGACGAGGACGCGGCCGACACTGCGCACCTGGGTCTCTTCCAGAACGAAGTCGGCTCCGCAACGGAACTCGAAGTACAGGTCGGCGTAATCGCCGCCCGAGGCCAACGCCTCGCCCAGGAGTTGTTCAGCGACTGCCGCGTCGATTCCAGCGAGTGGATTGGAATCCACGCGGTCGCCTGAGGGGAATACCCGACTCACTCAGGGATTGCTCAGCCCAAGTGCCTCGCTGTTCTTGGTGCGAATCTTGACCAGACCTCGCACCTCAACCTGACGAATCCGCTCGCGCGTGAGATTGAGAATGGCGCCCACGTCTTCCAGGGTGATGCCGCCTCGATCCGCCACGTCCAGCGAGCAGGTCTCGGCCATCTCCCACACCTCCAGGTGCGGGAAGTTGAGCTTGATGGCGCCGCTGTCGGGATTCACGTCCAGATACAGGTGATGTTCGCAGCTCACGAACGGACAGGGGCGGGGCATGGCGAGGCACTCCTCGCGTGTGTGCGGGCGCGCGACATCCGCGGGGTAGACCAGTTCTTGCGCGAGCCGCTTCTCGTCGCGAGTCAGGCGCTTGGGTGCGATGGTCTTGGATCGGAAGCGGCCGTCGCGTGATGGCACCACCTTGCGGCGGATCTTCGCGACCTCGGGCTGCGGCTGATCGTCAAACATCTCGTCCTCTTGCTCCTCGAATTCGGCTCTGTCGTCGGCCATGGTGTTCCTCCCTCGCGCGCGTCGATCGGGGATCGCGCTAGTACAAATCGCTGCCGCCCCCCGCGGCAGTCCCCGCTGCCGCCGCCGCGGCCTGCGAGGAAAAACTCGCTTCCAAACCGGAGATGCGCCGGACCAGGTCGCCGGCGGCGTGCTTCGCGGCCTCGATCTCTCGTTCGATCTCCTGGCGCCGCTGCGGACTCAGGGCCGGCCCTTTGGCCTCCCGCTCGAAGCTGGCGATGAGATCACGAAGACCCTTGCTGACTCCTTCGATCTCTTCCTTGAATTGGACGAAGGAACGCTGGATGTCCTCGATGGTGAGATTGCGCGCCATCATCGACTTGACCTGGTTCACCCGCCGGACCACGCCGGCCGGGTACAGGCCACGTGACCCGCAGTGCTTGCCCTTGCGGCCCACCCGCACAGACCGCGGCAAGAGGCCGAGCTGCACGTACTTGCGCAGGGTTGCCTCCGAGAAACGCACACC
The DNA here is from genome assembly GCA_003142855.1 of Myxococcales bacterium. Taxonomy (GTDB): domain Bacteria; phylum Myxococcota_A; class Polyangia; order Fen-1088; family Fen-1088; genus Fen-1137. The sequence continues at coordinate 31,018 of PLNW01000110.1, read as the reverse complement.
CCGCGACGCGAACAGGTCGACGATCTCGCGCGAGCTGATGCCCTTGGGATAGCGGCCCTCGATGTCCACCAGCTCGTCCTCGTCGAGTAATCCCGGGGCGCGCATCGTCCCCGCCTGAGTCTCGACGTCGGCCATCTCGCTACTGCGTTTCATTATCCGATTGTCACTGTATTCTATTCAATAGATTCTCTTCAATAGGTAAAACCACTAGGCTTTTGTTCAGGTACCTCCCGCATCGCCTCGCCCGTCACACCTCGCCGGTCCGCGGTTCGCCCGACGCTCACACCCGGTCAGCGGTCCCACTGGCACTGCTGGCACCGCCTCTGGAACTCATTCACGATCGGCCGGCGGACTGGCCGCGGAGCCGGTGGCCGCTGGCCGGAACCGGATCCGACGGCCGGTCCCGGACTCGGAATCGGATCCGGCTGCCGGAACCGGCCCCGGCACCAGCAACCGGAGCCACCGAGGGCCGGGCGGGAAAGCGGGCGTGGTAGTCCAGGAACCTGTCTGCTTCTTTGCCGTCGGCTGGAGAACGACTTCGAGCGCGTGTGGCTTGCCGTGAACAGAAAACTGGGCACGGATCGGGATGTCCCTTAGCAACCGGCCGACAAGCCGGGCTGCTGGCAAGGAGGGCCGAGAACCGGACCGGAATGTACTGATGTACTTGAGGACCGGAAGCGCAGGCCCGACCGACACGGCCAGCGGCCCGGGCCGCGTGGGCGCAGGCGAGCTTTGCTCGCCGAAGCCCGTCGCGGGAGGTGCGGAACCCTCCCAGGGTTCTGCAGTCTATCGTCGGCCGTCGTCGCTTCCGTGAGCAGCGGGCACTAGGATGCGGGACTCATGTACTTCCAGCGTTTCTTCCACCAACGCCGCGGCCCCTTGTCGACACAGCCAAACATGCGGCTGTGCACGGGGCAGAACACGCGCACGTGCATGTGGTCATCGTGCGGACTCGCATCCGTGGGTTGGTGAAGGATTTCACGTGCCCGCGCCACCAGCGCCGGATCGGCCTTCTCCCGTTCTGCCTCTTGCAAGAGCAACTCCGTGATCGGCTGGTGGATGAAAATCCACTGCACCTCCATGATCGGATCGGACAGCAAACTCGCCACCAAGGCCCAGGTCCGCCGTAAGTCGAGATGGGCATCGGGCAGCGACTCGCGCATGCGCCGTCCCGGCTTGCCCGAGGACCACGCGACCGCCGCGCCATCATCTGCAAAGCGAATCATGGCCGGAGGGTTGGGCAGCGGTTTCCCCTCGCCATCCACGGCATAGTAGAAGATATCCACGTCCCGCCCGCTCTCATGCGAACGGTGCATGCTCGAGTCTCCCCCGCGACGCAGCGACAGATCTCCGACATAGGCTACGCTGCCCGGGGCGGTGTGCTCGACACGCGCAAAGGCCCGTGTCAATCCACCGACGAGTTCCTCGATGGCGAAGGTTCGGCCTCGCGCGCGCCACTCGCGGTGAACCTGGTAGCCGTCTCCTTCGACGGGCAAAGCGACCGCGCCCAACAGAGCCCCGTGCGAATGAGTACCCCAAGACAGGCTGACTCCCCCACTGGCAGCAAATATTCCCACGCAACCCGGAAGCAGGCTCAATGCCACGACGGCGAACGCGACTGTCTGCCAGCGTCGCGCGACCTCTCGCTGGCTTCCCTTTGATCTGTCCTTGCTCGCGGTCAAACGAACAAGGGAACCGCCCAGACACGCCTCAACCAGCACACTGGCGGCCCTGGCCATTCCTTCCAGGGGAACCTCCCGCCCCCTGATATGGGAACCCTGAAAGGGTTCCCATGCCCTCCCACGATGGTGCGCCGCCGGCGACGAGGGCGCGCGAAGCGCGGGGCGGGTGGGGTGGGCTGTCCGTCCCGAAGTCCCCGCAGGGGGAGCCGGCGGGCTCCCCACGCGACTACCCGTATGCCTTCTCCATCCTTTCCTGATCCTCCTTGCAACGAATGCAAAGCGTCGTCTCAAGTCGCGCCTCAAGCCGCTTGGCGGAGATCGGTTCGCCGCACTGCTCGCACAGACCAAACGTCCCGTCGTCAATGCGCTCAAGGGCGTGGTCGATCTTCTGCAAGAAAGTCTTCTCGCGCCCACGCAGCCTGAACGTGAACGATTGCAAGTACTCGGACGACGCAAGATCCATTTCGTCGGGCAGATCGTCGGACTCAAGCGTCATGTCTTCGCTCAGCGTCCGCTGCGCGTTGCGGAGAATCTCTTTCTTGCGGCTCAACAAGATCTCGCGAAACCGCTTGAGATCTCTTTTCTTTAATCCAGTCCCTTCCATGAAGCCCCTTGACTCAGGTTGTACGGACATCCGTTTTTAGTGTACCGCCGGATTGAATCATGTCGCAGAAAAGATGCCAATGAATCCGTGTCCTTGACAGCCTGCCCTGGAACTGCGTAAATGCAAAGAATTCGCCCAGGCGAGATCAGCCACAACGGGGTGCTTCATGGCCGGTTCGGACAAGAGGAAACAAAGTCTCTACTTTCCAGAAGAGATGCTCAAGGAGATCCAAGAAGAGGCTACGCGTCAGGATCGTTCTCTCTCCTGGATAGTGCAGAAGGCATGGAAGATCTCTCGCAAAGAGATCATGAAATACCCCTCTGTGAACGAGTTTCCCGGAGAAGAAGACGAGCGCGGCGCGAGCGAGTGAGGCCGCTTTTCCGCGGACGTGCTTGGGCGTCCTCGCCGGACCACAAGGGCGGCCGCTCTGACACCGAGGTACCTTCGGGGTAGATGGCCGAATTTCTGCTTGTCGCTGACCAGGTTTCGCCTGTGGTCGAAGGCGAGCTGTCAGGGTGTGCGGCGGCTTTGGCGCTGGCTCTGTCGGTGGCCAAACACCGCGTGACCATCTTGTCGTTGGCCACACCGGACCAGGCCTCGCGATTGCCCGGCATGGCGCGACGCTTGCGAACCATCGCAGTTCGTGTGGGGGGCGCAGACCAGGAACTATCGCTCTACGAGGGACGTTCAGCGGTGAGCCAATGCGCGCTCTACGTGCTCGGCTCCCATTCGGACAATCGCGGGCGCCGCTCGGTCCTCCTGGCCAGCGCTGCCACCTCGCTGGTTCGCGACCAGATCTGCTGGCCGGACGTGGTTGTGGGTTGGGGCGAGACATCGGCGCTGGCCCTGGCCTGCGCGCCTACTGCCCATGCCGCCTTGGTCGTGCCCGACGGACGCTGGGACCAGCCTCTATCCGAAGACGAGCGCGCCGAGCTGGATCCTGAGAACCCCGCGGTGGCCGTCTCGAATGGCATGTTGGTGGGGTTGGGCGCCATCGAGGCCGACGTGGTGATTCTCCCCTGCCCCGGGGCCGCGGAAGCCTTCCGCCGTGCCGCTGAGCTTTCCTGCCGTGCCTCGGACCAGCCGGTCACTTCGATGCGTTTCGGATGCGACGAGCTGCCGCACGATCCGGCCACGGATCCCGCACTGCCCGCCACCTTTTCGGCTGAGTCCCCTTCCGGCAAGCAGGAATGTCGTCGAACCCTTGTTCGACGCACGTCACTCGCGGTGGGGCCGCGCACACTCCTGCTGGCGACTGGACCGCTCGATCCGGCACGGGGCGGTCGCGAGATTGTCGAGGCCGTTTCGCGGCTGGGCCGTGCGGATGTCGCGGTCGTGTTCCCCGCGGGAGGGGATCGGGCGCTGGTCGACCAGGCCAATGTTCTGGCCATTGGGTCGCCGGGCAAGGTCACGGTTTTCCCGGAGTTGGGCTGGGAAGCCGAGCGGCAGATCCTGGCCGCGGCCGACGCTGTGTTCTTGGCGGACGCCGCTGACATGACCGGACGACCGGCGAGCCTGGCCCTTCGTTACGGAGCCCTTCCCTTGGCTCCCGACGCAGGCGCAAACGGAGACTATCTGGTGGATCGCGACGTGGCGTCACGGACAGGCTGTGGCCTGCTCTATGCGCCTGCGGATCCGTGGGGCGGAGTTGGCGCCATCCAGCGCGCCCTCGCGCTGCGCACCAACGTCGAGCTATGGCAGCCTCTGTTGGCCTCGCTCATGCGCGCGGCCCCGCGCTGGTCAGCGACCGCCGCCTCGCTGGAGGCGGTCTGTCTCACCCCGCGTGCAGCCTGAGGATGCGCACGCCCAGCTCGTCACCCACGCTGACCAGCTCGCCCACGGCCCAGAGTTGACCGCCAACCCGAAGCTGGATGGCTTCGGTCCGGCGTGGCCCAAGGCTCAATACGCCGCCCTTCATCAGTCCCGCCAGTTCGTCGCCTCGAAGCGTGAAGCGGCCAATCTCGGCGACCACTTCTACCGGCGCGCTCGCCAGGACTTGTGCCACCTCGGACGATGGGGGTTCTACCGGCTTGTGCCGCGGTTTCTCGTCTTGCGATGCCATCGGCTTTGTCTCCTCCTCAGCCTGAACAATAGGGCCCACCATGGTCAGCGTACCGTCAGCAGCCAGGCACGCGGGCGCGGCGAAGTCGCCCACGCGCAAGCAGGCGGGCCAGGGACAGTCCGCTTGAATTCCAGGAATGCCGTCAAACACCACGGCGTCCCCCACGGCAGTCGCGGCAAAGGCCGCACCCAACAAATCGGTTCGCGCTAGCTCCAGGGTCGCGCTGGCCGCCAGCCCATCCAGATGCGCTGCGATCGGGCCGTTCCCCGCAATGCTGGCTAGCCACGCGACCGGAATCACCAGAGCAGCCCGGCCCCCCAGGCCCACGGTAGTGCGGACCGAACCGCCAAGCACAAGTCGCTCGGGGCTCGGATGGGGCGGCCCCGACGAGACCCCGAGCCCAAGCTCCACCATCTGGGAAACCCCCATGGCATCCAGCGCCGAGAGCAGAATGGCGGCCATGACGCCACGTTCACTGCTGCCCAGCGGACGAATCGAAGCTGGTGCCGGCCCGCCCAGAACGGCGTGCACCAGGGCCAGTGAAACCCGGTGGTCCACTCCCATCCAGCCGCGCTGGCGGTCGCATTCCAGCGAAAACCAGTCCATTCCGTCGCCGGCCACGTTCCCGGACGTGTCCGATGCAATGGCTAGGTGGTCAGGATGAATCTCGATCTCCCCTACCCCCTTAGCGGCGATCGCCACGGCCGACGGGATGCGCAGTCGAGCCCGAGCCAGCACTGCCGTCCATTTTGCGGCCTGGGCGGGCAGCCGCGGCAAAGCGTCGTACGAAAAAGCCTGCCATCGGGCTTGGGCAGTCATGGATGGTAGGGTATATTCCACTAAGAGCGCCTTTCGGGAAAGCAACGACGTGAAGCCTTCTGACGATGAACTAGGGTTTCTCTCTTGCCGGGAAATCGTGGATTACTGCCTTGATTTCCTGAGCGGCTCGCTGCCCAACCGGGAAAAGCAGCTCTTTTCTGCCCACCTGCGCAACTGCCCAGATTGCATGAGGTTCTTTGAAACCTACCGCAAGACCCCCGAAATTTCCCGGGAGGCTTTGGCGCTGCGCATGCCCGACCGGGTCAGAGTGGCTGTGCGTGATTTCTTACGCGAACGCTACGAGCCAAGCCCGGCCAGCGACGACAGCTCGTCGAGGAGGTAACAACGGAACGCGCCTGCTTGACAGGCCGAACGATGCGGGCAAGATGGCTGCACTAGCATGCCCGTCGGCCTGGTTTGTTCCCGTTGCGACGCTTTGACCAGCCTCGACGCGACCTTGTGCCCGGTCTGCCAAGCTCCCATCGTCGAGGCGGCTTCTCGCGCGCCATCGCCTGGCCGGGCCCAGCCCGCTGCTCCTGTGGAGGATTCCATGTCAACCAAGCCCTGCCCCACCTGTGGCAATCCGGTCCCAATCGGCGATCGTTTCTGCGGCCAATGCGGGACGCGCATCGAGGTGCCATCCGCGCCCAACCCCAACGCCGGCGTTGGCAAGACCATGTTCTTCTCTGGTGTCCAGGCCGCCGGCATCGCCAAGCTGGTGGTGGTCAAGGCCAACAGTGCTGATGGCCTGGCCTATGAACTCGGGGGAACCGAGCACATGGTGGGCCGCACCGAGGGTGCCATTTTGTTTGCAGAGGATCCTCTGGTGTCCCCGCGCCATGCCAACTTCTTCTACCGAGACGGAAAACTGTTCGTACGCGACGAGGGCTCGATCAACGGCGTGTTCGTGCGCATTCGCACCCCGACGCGGCTGGACTCCGGCGCTGTGTTCTTGGTGGGCGAGCAACTCCTGCAAGTCGAAGCCCTGGCACCCGACTTCGGGCCGCAGCCGGATGCCGAGGGAACGTATTTCTACGCCAGCCCCAAGCGGGCCTCCAAGATGCGGGTCATCCAGCGACTGCGCGGGGGCGAAATCGGCCTCATCGTGCGCGCCCGCGGTGACAGCGTCACGCTCGGTCGCGAGGAGAATGACCTCAATTTTCCCGACGACCCCTTCATCTCGGGCCGCCACGCCGAAGTCACCATCGCCCCGGATGGGGTGTTCACGGTGAACGACCTGGGCTCCAAGAATGGCACGTTCGTGCGTATCACTGATGAGTCGCCGCTAGAACATGGCGACTACGTGTTTCTCGGCCAACAACTCCTGCGGGTGGAGATCTCGTAGGAGAAATGCGGCGCGACGACGAAGCGAATGAGGGTTAATGTTCCTTTTCAAGAACTGCGTGGAGGATAGCTCGTGATCATCTGCTCTCGCTGCGGCAAGGAAAACCAGGACCAGTTCAAGTATTGCCTCGGCTGCGGCTCGAAACTGCAGGTGGCAGTTCCCGCAGCGGCGGATCCCTTCAGGGCGCCTCCGGCCGCCCAGGAACCCGCCCCTCTGGGCATGGCGAAGACTTTCTCGCCCCCGCCGCCCACAGGCGTGGGCGATCCCGAGTCCGCTGTGGCCTTTCAGGCCACGCGTTTCCAGGCACCCGCTCCCGCCGCGGCTCCGGTGGTTCGGCCGGTTGCTTCCCCTGGCTCGGCTCCCCATGTAGTCCGTGCCAGTGGGGCGATAGGCGGCCAGCGGACCGCGCCGACTTCAGCGGGCCCGGTCTCCTCGCCCTCCCGTGCGCCCACCCCTGCCGCTGGGCAAGAGGCGTCCCGGCAGCGACCTGTGACCTCGCCGCAGGACGCTGCTGTCGCGGCCTCCAGGCTCGCCACCGCACCGACCGCCTGGCGCCCCGGGGGCGCTTCCAGCGCTGGGCCGAGCCCTGCCGCGCCCGCAGCCGGCGCAGCGCCGCGAGTTTCGGTCGCCGCGGTCCAGGCCCCTGCCCGATCGACTGGGAAGCCAAGCCCAAGCGTCGCACCGCCAGCTCCCATGGGCGTGGCCGCCGCGTATCCGCTGGCGACGGCCGCTCCGGTCCCTGCCGCAGCCTCGGGGCCCAACCTGTGTCCACGTTGTGGCAACCCCGTGTCTGCAGGCTTCGCATTCTGCGGAGCCTGCGGTCATCGCATGAAGCCCGCCGCAGGCGCCGTGGTCGAGGCCGCGATCGAGCAAGCCGCAGCGCTGGCCCCGGAGCCCGTCAAGGCCACGGTTCGTGGCCAGCTCACGCTCATCCGCCCCGACGGCACCGAGGGGGGAAGTCATCCCTTGCACCGGGGTGAAAATCTGGTCGGACGAGGCCAGGGCCATCTCTTCGACGCCGACCCTTACTTGTCGCCTCGCCATGCCGAATTTGTTCTCACCGAGGCAGGGCTCGAAGTCCGCGACCTGCGCAGCCTGAATGGCGTGTTCGTGAAGCTCACGCAGGAAGAACCGCTGGAATCGGGCGACACCTTGCGCATCGGTCAGGAGCTGCTGCGTTTCGACGCCATCAGCCCACCCTCGCCTCTCGAAGATGGAACCGAGATCATCGGCACGCCCAACCCAGGGTACTGGGGCCGCTTGTCCGTCATCGTGGGCCGGGACGTGGATGGCCCTGCCTTCCCGCTCTTCGACGAGACGGTCGTGCTCGGCCGCGAGCGCGGCGACATCCTCTTTCCCGAGGACGGCTACGTCTCAGGCACGCACGCGCAGATCACTCTGCGTGACGGCCGCGTGTACCTGACTGACCTGGGGTCATCGAACGGCACGTTCCTCCGCGTTCGCGACGCGCGGGTGGTGCCTTCTGGCAGCTTGCTTCTCATGGGCCAGCAGCTCTTTCGACTGGCCCATCAGTAGCTATTTCTGAGCTCCCTTGTTCTTGTTGAAGAAGGCCTTGCGCAGGTCATCGTTCTGCTTCGGCTCAACGTAGCGGAAGCCGCCCGGGATCTTGAAACGCTGTCCATTGTCGAAGTCCAGGACCACGTCCACCGGACCCTTGTCCCCGTTGGGCGTGACGACATTGATCTTGTCGTTGGAGCTAATCACCACCTGCTCGGCCACGTGACCGCCGAAGGCAACGCGAACCTGCGTTTTGCCTGGCTGCAGGCCGACCCCGATGATGTTCACATGATCTCCGCCTGCGGTGATGCCTTCGGCTGGCTCTACCCGGTCGATGCGGAGTCTGGTCTCATCGCAGGCTGCCAGGAATGTCAGGACCAGAACGGCCGAGGCCAGGCCCAAGACGCGTTTCATGTGCGCTCCTCCTTGATTGAAGGGCACCTTAGCCCGCTCGAACCCTGGGGTCAACGGCGACTCTGCTCCCAACGCGGGATTCGGAGTGGAGCCAAAGATGGGGTATGACTGGAAAGCCCTTCCGGACGCCGCCCGTGGATACCCGACTCGTACTACGCGACATCGAGGCCCTGCTGGAAAACGCGGGCGCCGGGACCGCCGTGGAAGTCTACGGCGCTGCCGGCGCCGTGGGCCCAGCCATCGCTGCCCACCTGGCGCGCCAGGGCAAAGACCGTGGTCCCTTGCTCTATGTGGTTGCGGGCGAGGATCTGGTGGAAACCCGCTCTGCCGATCTGTCGTTCTTCCTGGCACCGCGCAAGTCAGTCGAGGATCCGCTGGCCCCTGCACCCGTGCTGGACCTGCCGGCGCCCGAAGTCTCGCCGCACGCCGAGATGCAGCCCGATCGCCGCACCGTCATGCGCCGGCTGGCACTGCTGTACCGCCTGGGTCACGGCCACGCCCCGGCCGTGGTGGTGGCGCCCGCGGCGGCGGTGTTTCGGCGCGTGATTCCCCCGATGCAGTTCGCCGATCTCTGCCGGGTGGTCGAAGCCCATTCCACCCTTGACCGGGAGGCCTTAGTCAAAGATCTTTGCCGGGCCGGCTACAGTCGTGCGCAGGTGGTCGAGGATCCCGGAACCTTCGCGGTACGCGGGGCTGTCATCGACGTCTTTCCCCCGATCTACAAGCACCCGGTACGCATCGAGCTCTTTGGCGACGAGGTGGAGTCGCTGCGCCTGTTCGACGCTGCCACCCAGCGCAGCTTGCGGCCCATCGATCGAGTGGCATTCCACCCGGTACGGGAGACCGTGGTCACTGCCGGTGCCGATGTGCGGTCGCGTTTGCTGGCCGCCGCTGACCAAGCCGCCTACCCGTCGAGCAAGACCCGCTACCTGCTGGAGCAGATCGAACGAGGCGAGGATTTCTTCGGCAGTGAGGCGCTGGTTCCCATCTTCCATGCCCGTCTCGCTTCCTTCTTCGACTACCTTCCGCCGCAGACGCGCGTGGTGGTCGAGGATCCGCCGGCGCTGCTGGAGGAGGCGCGCCGCAGTTTTTCCCGCGTGCGCGAGAGTGCCTTGCACCGCCGGGCCGAGCACCGCCTCGCTCTCGACGCAGAGGAGTTCCTCCTCGACGAGGAACAGGCGCGCCTCGCGCTGCGGGCTTGGCCGCGCGTGGAATTGCGCGCAGTGGAGATGGCGTCGTCCAGCGCCGACGACGGGCCGCCGGCGCCGCGCATCCGGGTGACGGCGGAGCCCAACACCAGCCTGCGCGCCGAGTTGCTCCACGAACGGGGTGATGAAGACGTTGGGCATGCCCTGTGCGAACGCATTCGGCTGTGGCACGCGGGAGGCTATCGTGTGTGCCTGGTGGCGCCCACCCGCGCCCACGCAGACCGACTGGCCGGCGTGCTGCACGCCTTCGGCCAGAAGCCCCAAGCCCCACGCGATCACAGCGAAGGAGCCGCGCAAGATCTGCTTGAGCGAGTCGCGGCCCGCCCCTCGCTGGAGATTCTGGTTGGGCCGCTCACGCGCGGATTCCGGTTGCCCGACAATCGCCTGGCGCTGGTGGCCGAAGAGGAAATCTTCGGCGCGCGTGCACACCGCGCGTCCCCGGTGGCCACCGTGCCCGGGTTCGGGGATCTGGCCGAGATCTGCGAAGGCGATCTGGTGGTCCACGACGAGCAGGGCGTGGGCCGCTACCGGGGCCTGAAGAAACTCTCGCTGCGCGGAGTGGCCCAGGATTTCCTGCACCTGGAGTACGACGGCGGCGGGCTCTATGTGCCGGTCTATCGCATCGGCGTGGTGCACAGGTTCGTAGGCGGCACGCCGGAAACCGTGCGGCTCGACAAATTGGGCGGCGCCACCTGGGTGGAGAAGCGCCGCCGGGTTTCCTCTGAAGCGCGCAAGCTGGCCGAGAGCCTGCTGCAGCTCTACGCCCAGCGACGGGCGCTGCCCGGCCACGCCTTTCCACCCCCTGACGTCATCTTCCGCGAGTTCGAGGAGACCTTCCCCTTCGAGGAAACCGCCGACCAGGACAAAGCCATCGCGGCGGTGCTGGCCGACATGCAAGACGAGGCGCCCATGGATCGCCTGGTGTGCGGCGACGTGGGCTACGGCAAGACCGAGGTGGCCCTGCGCGCCTCGCTCCTGGCCGCGCTGGGCGGCCGTCAGGTCGCGGTGCTGGCCCCCACAACCGTGTTGGTCGAACAACATGCCGTGACCTTCGCCGAGCGGCTGCGCGACTTCCCGGTGCGGGTGGCGTCGCTCTCGCGCTTTCGCAGCAAGCATGAACAGCGGGACACCATCGCCCAGCTGGCCGCGGGGAAGCTGGACATCGTCATCGGCACCCACCGCCTGTTGTCGCGTGACGTGCACTTCCGCAACTTGGGCTTGCTCATCATCGACGAGGAGCAGCGCTTCGGTGTCACCCACAAGGAACGCCTCAAGGAGATGCGCTCGCAGGTGGACGTGCTCACCCTGACCGCAACGCCCATTCCGCGCACCCTGCAGATGGCCATGAGTGGCATGCGCGAGATTTCCATCATTGCCACCCCGCCCGCTGATCGTCTGGCCATTCGCACCTTCGTGTGTGGATTTGATCCCGACCTCTTGCGCGAGGCGATTGCCAAGGAACTGGCGCGAGGCGGCCAGGTCTTCTTCGTGCACAACCGGGTCGAGGATCTGCCCAAGTGGACCCGAGAGATCTGCGCCTTGGCGCCCGGGGCGCGCGTAGGCATGGCTCACGGCCAGATGCCTGAGGCCAAGCTGGAACAAGTCATGATCGACTTCGTCGACGGGCGCTACGACATCCTGTGCTGCACGACCATCATCGAGTCAGGCCTCGACATCCCGCGCGCCAACACCATGATCGTCAACCACGCCGATCGCTACGGACTAGCGCAGCTCTACCAGTTGCGCGGGCGCATCGGTCGCGCCAAGGAACGCGCCTTCTGCTATCTGGTGATCGCATCGGAAGCCGCGCTTTCGGCCCAGGCGCGCCAGCGGCTCGAGGTGTTGCAGCGCTTTACCGAGCTGGGCGCCGGGTTTCAGGTGGCGACGCACGATCTCGAGATCCGCGGCGCTGGCGAGATCCTGGGCGATCGCCAGTCCGGCCTGCTCGCCGCTGTCGGCTTCGACACCTACGCACGCATCCTGGAAGAGGCCGTGGCCGAGCTGCGCGGACAGCCCATTCGCAGCGAATTCGACCCGGAGATCGCAGTCGACGTGCCGGCCTTCCTGCCCGACGACTACATTCCCGACACCGGGCAACGTCTCGACTTCTACCGGCGCCTGGCCCAGGCCCGCGACGACAGCGACGTGCGCGAGACCCTGGCCGAGCTGGAGGATCGCTATGGCCCGCTGCCCGACGAGGCTCGCCTGCTCGGCGAAGTCATGAGCGACAAAACCCTGGTGCGCCGAACCGGCGCGCGCGCCTACGAACTGACTGCGGGCCGGTTGGTGCTGTCCGCGGGCGCGGATGCGAGATTGGATCCAGCCAAGGTCATGCGCCTGGTGCAGCGCAAGGGGAACCGCTGGAAACTCTCGCCCGACATGAGGCTCTCCTATGCCTTTGACGACGACGAGAAACGCAACCATCTGGCCGCCGCACGAAAGCGGCTGCAGGAAGTGTTGGCGTGCGTGACGGGGTAGAAAGAAGGTAGCTATTTCAGCTGGCAGCCGTGATCTGGTCGAGTTGGGCCGCCAGGGTAGGCAGGTCGGAAGTGACCACGGCCCACACGATGTCGAGGTCAACTTGGTCGTATCCGTGGATCAGTCGGTTCCGCATCCCGATGATCTGGGACCAGGGCATGTTCGGGTGCGCCTGTCGAACGTCGTCCGGGACGCGCCCTGCGGCTTCACCAAGGATCTCTAGCAAGCGCACGATCGCGAGGCTCAGAAGCCGGCTGGCATCGAGGTCAGCTCGGCTCTTGCCCGCGACGAGGTTCATCGCCTCTCGCGCGTGGTCGCGCATCTGGCGAAGCGCGACGAGCGGGTCACGCAGCGACATAGGCTGGCTCGGCCTCGCGCAGGATCTGGTCGCGGAAGTAGCTACTGAGTGAGGCGGGCGTATGCAGGTCGACCCTGCGTCCGAGCATCTGGCCGAGTTCATCCTGCAAGGCGAAGAAGGTGAGGCCCGGAACGTGACCAGGCTCGAATTCGATCAGGATGTCGATGTCGCTGTCGGGTCGAAAGTCGCCGCGCAGGACCGAGCCGAAGAACGCCAGCCTGCGGACGTAGTGCTTCCGGCAGAACGCTGCCAGGTCGCTTTGGTCGACAGTGATGTGAGGACTCATCGTCTTTCAATCCTCATTGTACACCAGGGTTGCGAAACCGGTTGCCAGTCCTGAGGAGCGGATCGACCACGGTCACATCCGGGAAGGTATTGCCGCACATGACTTGCTACAGGCGCGCACCTGTGCCATGCAAGCGGCATGCGTGGTTACGTTCTCTACATCGCGGCCCTGGCCCTGTGCGCCTGCAAGCCTAGCCCCGGATCGGGGGCCAAGGGCGTCGCCCGTTCGGGCCCGGTTTTGGCCCGGGTGGACGACACGGAAATCACGGCTAGCGATCTGCAGGAAGTGCTGGCCCGTTATGCCCACACGCCCTTCGTGCTCGCGCGCTACTCCACGCCGGGAAAGAAGAAGGAACTCCTCGACAGTCTCGTCCGCTACGAGTTGATGGCGCGCGAGGCGCTGCGACGAGGCTACGATCGCGACCCCGACGTGCAGCGCATCGCCAAGAAGCAGATGGTGGCGCTCTTCGAGAAGCGAGAGATCAATGACAAGCTGCGGGCCGAAGACGTTGCGCCGGCAGACGTCGAGACGTACTACCGCGAGCACCAATCCGAATTTGTCCGTCCCGAAGAAGTGCGTGTGAGCCAGATCCTGGTGCACGACGAGGCCGCCGCGCGCCGGATCGCTGCCGAGGCCAAAGCCAGGCGCAATGATCCCAAGTCGTTTCGCGATCTGGTCGAACGCTATTCGGAAGACGCCGATTCCAAACCGCGCGCGGGCGACTTAACATTCTTCGACCGCAAGACCACGCGCGAGCCCAAGGCCTTGGTCGAGGCCGCTTTCGCCATGTCTCAGGTCAACGACGTGGTCGGCCCCATCGCGTCTGACAAGGGCTTGCACATCCTCAAGTTGACCGAGCGCCGGGCCGAGACGACGCGAACACTTGCGGAAGCCAAGGTCGACATCCAGAAGCGACTTCTCGATCAGATGCGAGCCCAGAAAAAGCGCGAGCTGACGGACGAGACGCGCAAGTCGATCCGCGTAGAAATCTACGAGGATGAGCTCGCGAAGATCGCCCTCGCCCCCGCCGCAGATGGCGGCCGCCCCCCGACTGTGGCACCTGTCCCCAGTTCTGCCCCGACCCCGGCGCCCACACCCAAACCCTAGGACCCGTGCCATGCCCATGACCCGACTGTGCCTTGTTGCCTTTTTGCTCTTGCTTTCCTCCAAGGGCCAGGCGCGTGTGGTTGAAAAGATCGTCGCGGTGGTTGGCAGCGAGATCATCCTGCAGAGCGAAGTCGAGGAGCGGGCTGCGCCCATGATGGCCGACGTCGCCGCCATCTCGAATCCCGGCCAGCGGGCCGCGCGCGCTGCGGCCGTGCGCCGTCAGACTCTCGAACATATGGTGGACGAGCAGCTGCTGGTGCAAGAGGCGGCCGAGCTCAAGGTTTCGGTCAGCAGCGATGAGGTCGACAAGTCCATCGAACAGATCAAGAAGGACTACAACCTCACCGATGCCCAGTTGCGAGAGGAACTGCACAAGCAGGGCATGAGTCTGGCCGCCTACCGGCAAAACACCAAACGCGAGATCCTGCGCTATCGGATCATCAACATTGCCGTGGGCTCCAAGGTCAGCGTGAGCGACGCCGACGTGCAGGGCTACTACGAGCGCCACATGCAGGCAGCCAACCTGCAGGTACGCGCCAGCCACATCTTCTTGGCCATCCCCGAAGGCGCCGACGCGGCCACGACACAGGAAAAGGAAAAGCAGGCCCTGCTGCTGCTGCGCCGGGCACAGTCAGGCGAGGACTTCAGCCGGCTGGCGCGCGAGTATTCCGAGGACACCGCCACCCGCGCCGAGGGTGGCGATCTGGGCTGGTTCGGCAAGGACATCCTGCCCAAGCCCATCGAGGAATTGGTTTTCTCCATGAAGGTCGACGAAATCCGCGGGCCGGTGCGCGCCGATCGCGGCTTCCACGTGATCAAGTTGCTGGGCCGTCGCGCGCAGGACCCCAAGCCCCTGTCTGAAGTGCGCGACCAGATCCGCGGTCAACTGCGCCAGCGCGAGATGGAGCGCCAGACCAAGAACTTCCTGACCGAGCTGCGCAAGAGGATACTGGTCGACATTAGGATGTAAACCCTGCCCATCTTCCCCGCCCGCACCTGGCGGCACCCTCGCCTAGCCTCCGGTCAGCCAGGCAAGGGCCGTCGGAGGGTCGATGATCCGAACTGGCGAGTCGACGAAGCCCTTCGCGTCGCGGGTCACGATGGCATCACAGCCGCATACCTCCGCTGCCGATGCACAGACAGCGTCTTCGAAGTCGGTCCAACCCAAAGACAGCGCTCGCCGCAGAACCTTCTCGTCTACCGGTGCCACAGCAAACGTGCGCAGGATTCCATCGGTGGCTCGTCGGGCAAACTCGGGACCCTGCGCGCGAGAAACCAAATAGAAGATGGTCGTGACCCCATGAGCGGGAACGAACCCCCGACCCCTTCGCCTTTCCAGTGCAGCCCACAGGCGCCCCGCGCTGGCGGCTTCGGCCCGATCCAGAACAACGTCAAGCACGATGTTCAGGTCGAGCAGCAGCCGTTTCACCGGTACTTCCTCTGCAAATGACTCCCATACTCCTCGTGAGAAATACCCTTGGCCGCTCCCCGCAGCATGCGCAGGACCGGAGGATCCTCCTCGGCAAGCCGCGCTGGCGCGACCACGAGGTCGAGATACCGCTCGACCATCCGCGAGACCGACGTGCCATGCCGAGCGGCGTAGCGTTTGGCCCGCCCGACGACTTTCTCGTCCACACTAAGGGTTAGCTTGTGCATATACGTATAGTATCTCGAAAACTATACGTATGCCATCTGTGCGCGACGCAAAGCTGCGTGACCCAAGGCCGCGAGCGATATTCCGGACAAACCACCCGGTGCCAGCTTCGCATATCGAAGCGGGTTCCTGGATGCTAAAACCCCATCGGATTGTCTATGCATGCTATCGTCGCATGGGTAGTCGTGGTTGGGTACCTGAAGGAGGCCGACATGCTCATGCTGCCAACCAGCCGACCGAATCTGGCCTGGCTCTCTGCTGCTGGGATCAGGGTTGCATCCATTCTACTCGTGAGTTGCGGACCCATACCGGCGGGCGACGGTCTGAGCGAGGGACGCATCCCCAGCAACGCCAACGGCATCACCAGCACGGGCAGTGCGGGCGTCAGCGGTTCGAGGGGCTCAGTTAGCCCACAAACAGGCGGAGCAGGGGGCGATGCGGTTCGAGGCGGAGCCGGAGGTGCCGGCACAGGCGGTACTGGAGGCACTGGAGTGGATTGCGGCGATCCACAGACATGCGATCGTGGCTATAGGCAGGCGCCTCCGAACGTATACTGTGCGGTCCCAAATTCTTGCTATGAAAAGGAGCTGTGCGCCCGATCCATCGTGTGCATACCTGAAGCGTACCCTGCTGTCTGCAGTGGCACTTGGTCCGATGGAGGCGATGCGGGAACTATACCGTGCTGTGGCGATGGCATTTTCGATCCGGTTAGTGGCGAGAGGTGTGACCTGGGCAACCTTAACGGTGTGTGCTTGGATGACTACGGCAGGAACACAACTGATGCTGGACTGGGAAACCTAGGGGATGCTGGTTGTCCGTTGGGCATGTCGGTCTTCTGCACCACGAGGTGTCAGATTCCCAGTGGCGGGGTGGACGCTTCGATTGAGCAACCGCGTTTCCCGTGAAGGTGGTCATCGGCGACCGCACGGTCTCCAGCGCTGTGCGGCCCGGCATCTGCGCCGAAGAGCTTTCCCTTCGAGCGTCTACAGATCGCCTTTCCCCTACTGGACCGCCCCTGCGCTCGCCCGAATTTCACTTTCCAGCCTGAATTGTCCCTGTCACATTCGCCTCCGTGACCCGGCCGACAAGCCGGGCTGCTGGCAAGGAGGGCCGAGAACCGGACCGGAATGTACTGATGTACTTGAGGACCGGAAGCGCAGGCCCGACGCCGCCAGCGGCCCGGATCGTCGGCCGTCGGCCAATCGAAGAGTAGAGGCCCCTACCCTGGTGGCCAGGCGAGTGGGCGCCCGGCCAGGACATGCAGATGCACGTGCAACACCGACTGTCCGGCGTCGGCGCCTGCGTTCATCACGACCCGAAACCCGCCGTCAGCCAGGCCCGACTCGCGCGCCAGACGCGCCCCCACCAGCATCAGCTTGCCCAGCAGGGCCGCGTCCTTCTCGTCGGCCGTGGCCAGGCTGGCCACGTGGCGAATCGGGATCACGAGCTGATGAAATGGCGCCTTGGGGTTGACGTCCTTGAAAGCCAGTACCTCGTCGTCGCGATAGGTGATGGCCGCGGGGATCTTTCCTTCGCAGATCTTGCAGAACAAGCAGTCGCTCATGTTGTTTTCCTCGGATGGTTTCTACACCAATGCCAGCAGCCGCTTGCGCGTTTCCTCGAACGAGGACACCTCATGGGTTCCCTGGCGCAGGAAAGTGTTGATGGCGTCCATCGCGGCGATGGCCTCGTCGGTGCGCTCGTCGCTGCCGGGTTTGTAGGCGCCAAGGGCGATGAGGTCGCGCTTCTGCTCGTACGCCGCCATCAGCTCGCGCACGCGGCCGGCGGCCTCACGGTGCCTCTCATCGACCACTGCGTTCATCACCCGCGACAGCGAGGGCAGCACGTCGATGGCAGGCCAGTGGTTGCGGTCGCACAGCTCGCGCGAAAGCACGATGTGCCCGTCGAGAATGCCGCGCACCTCGTCGGCAATGGGCTCATCCATGTCACCGCCCGACACCAGCACGGCATAAAGCGCCGTGATGGACCCGAGGTGCGAATTGCCCGTGCGCTCGAGCAGACGCGGCAGCAGGGCGAACACGCTGGGGGGAAAACCTTGTCGCGCCGGCGGCTCGCCCGCGGCCAGACCCACCTCGCGTTGCGCGCGAGCGAAACGGGTGAGCGAATCCATCATGAGCAGCACGCGCTGTCCCCGGTCGCGGAACCACTCGGCCACTGCGGTGGCCACGAACGCCGACTTGAGTCGCACCAAGCTGGGCGCGTCGCTGGTCGCGCAGACCACCACCGAGCGGGCGCGCCCCTCGGGCCCCAGTGCATCTTCTATGAACTCGGTCACCTCGCGACCGCGCTCGCCCACGATGGCGATCACATTGGCGTCAGCCTCGGTCTGGCGCGCGATCTGGCCGAGCAGCATCGACTTGCCCACGCCTGAGCCAGAAAACAAGCCCACCCGCTGCCCCTCGCCCACGGTGAGAAAGGCATCGATGGCGCGCACGCCAAGGGCCAGCGGCTTGCTCACGCGGCGACGCGTGAGTGGGTCGGGCGCGGGTCGGTCCACCGCCCATTCTTCAGTCGGCCCCGCGATGGGGCCCTGTCCGTCCACGGGATCGCCCAGACCGTTGAGCACGCGCCCCAAGATCCCCTCGCCCACCCGCAGGCAGAGCGGTCGACCGGTCGGGCTCACCACGGCGTCCGGGCCGATGCCCGCCACCTCCCCGAGCGGCATGAGCACGACCTCGTCACCGCGAAAGCCGACCACCTCGGCCTGAAGGCGCGGCTCGATCGCCCGGCCCGCACCAGGCATGGCGTCGCGATCGATGTAGACCAATTCGCCCACGCGCACGCCAGGGATGGTGGCGCGCACCACCAGGCCGGTCACTTCCGTCACCCGGCCGGCCAACCGCCGCGGATTGACCTGGTCCAGCGCCTTGAGCGCGTCGCCTAGCTCGACCAGCGCGGGTTCGACGTCGGATTCAGTCACGCTTGCCTCACGAAGACGCGCCGGCCACTCCCCGCAGGGCCTTTTCCAGCGCATCCAGTTGTGTATCCAGGCGCGCGTCCAGACGGCCGACTACGGTTTCCACCACGCAGCCATGACGGCCGATCGCCGGGTCAGCCACCACGCGCACATCAACCCCGGCCGCCACGCGCGCCAGCCAGCGCGGTCGCTCGCGTTCGACAGCAGCCAGATCATCGGGATGGGCGCGCAGCACGACGGCACCCTTGCGGGCGCGACTGGCGGCCAGAGCCTCTGCCACGATCTCACCCATCAGCTCGGGCGCAAGCTCGACCGCGCGACCCACGATTCGCTCGGCCATGCGACGGGCGAGCACGATGGCCGCGTCTTTGGCCCTAGCCAGGTCTTGCTCGGCCTGCGCCCGCGCCGCCAGCAGCAGCGTACTCACCTGCGCCAGGCCTGCTTGCTTGCCAGCCTCAAAGCCCGCGCGCTCCGCCTCTGCCCGCGCTGCCTGCGCCTCGGCCCGTTGGGCGGACACATCCTCCTGGGTCCGCGCCCGAACCTGTGCGGCCTCAGCCTGTGCGGTGAGATCCGCAGCGGGCACCACGCGTCCCAAGCCTTTCTGCAGTCGGCCCATGCCCTCGCCTTTTACCATTTCACCCATTGTCGTCCCAGCGTGGCGGGCAAGCGACCGGCCACCGCCCACAGAGACGCGTCTCCCTCAGCGCGCAGCTCTTGCTGAAGCGCCGTACCCCGGCGAGCAATTTCGGCCAGCAGCTCGTCGCAACCCAGGCGACACAGTCCTGCGCCCAGCGGGCCCGAAGGGCCTGCACAAAGCGGCGCCAGCCGACCAAAAACGCAACCCTGCAACTCAGCCACCGATTTGGGCGGCCAGGTTTCGCCGTCTGTCGCAATCGCGCTGCCAACGTGAACCTGTCGCGTGGGGAGCCCGCCGGCTCCCCCTGCGGGGACTTCGGGACCGCCAGCCACCCCGCCCACCCCGCGCGCTTCGCGCGCGCCCTCGTCGCCGGCGGCGGACCACCGCGGGAGGGTTTGACGAGGCCGAGCGAAGCGAGCGGGGAGGTGTGGTAGGTGGGGGGCCGAAGGGCGGAGCGAACCCTCTGAGGGTTCCCATCTGAATTCCAACAGCGGCTCCACGGCCTGCACCCCAGGCAGCCCGCCAAGCAGCGCCGGCCAAAGCTCCGTCGGCTCACGGGCGATTGCTTCTGCGAGCCAGCTCGGATGCAACCTTTCCATCCCCGGCGGAAACGGTGAACGGGCCTCCACAATCCAGTCCGCCAGCAAAGCCGCCCGGTCAGAACGGGAAAGGGCGCGCAAGGCCTGCCAGGCATTGCAGCACGCCTGGCGACGACTACTCGCCAGACGAGACAGGGCCGCGTCGCCCGTGGCCTGCAGGCTCAGGCCGAGCAGAAGGCCCCGCTCCTCGGCGTGCAGCTCGTTGAACCCGAATTCAGTCGGTTCCGTCACGCGGCTAGCCTACCGCAATCAGGCGAAGGTCATCCAGTGCATTGCGGCCCCTTGGCCAGCGATGTGGTATGTCTGCGCGCCTCACATGACTAGTTTCGGAGCCGAAATAGACGAATCACCCCGCCGACGCGATGTCCGCAACATTGCGATCATCGCCCACGTTGACCACGGCAAGACCACGCTGGTCGACGGTTTCTTGCGCCAGGCAGGCAGCTTCCGGCCGGGTGAGGTCGTTGCCGACTGCGCCATGGACTCAAACGACCTGGAGCGCGAGCGCGGCATCACCATCCTGGCAAAATTCACCGCCATCACCTGGAAAGGCACGCGCATCAACATCGTGGACACGCCCGGCCACGCCGACTTCGGCGGCGAGGTGGAGCGCGTGCTCAAGATGGTCGATTCGGTTCTGTTGCTGGTGGATGCCTTCGAAGGCCCCATGCCGCAGACCCGCTTCGTCACGCGCAAGGCGCTGGCTCTCGGACTGCGGCCCATCCTGGTGGTCAACAAGATTGATCGGGCTGGCTGCGATCCTGACGGCGCGGTCAACGACACCTTCGACCTCTTCTGCGCGCTCGGGGCCAGCGAAGAACAGCTCGACTTTCCGGTGGTCTACGCCTCGGGTCGCGAGGGCTACGCGGTGAGGGATCTCAAGGACGAGCGCAAGGATCTGTCACCCATGCTCGACTTGGTAGTCCAGGCCGCGCCCCCACCGCTGGCCAACATGGACGCGCCCCTGGCCATGCATGTGGCCACCCTCGACTACGACGACTATCTCGGCTATGTGGCCATCGGCCGCATGCTCTCAGGCCGCATCCATCAGGGCGAACGCGCCCTGTGCATACACCGCGACGGCAGCCGCGAGGAATTCCGCGTGGCCAAGATTCTGGGCTACCAGTCGCTCAAGCGCTTCGAACTTCAAGAAGCCGTGGCCGGCGACATCTGCGCCATCACCGGCATGCAGGACTTGACCGTGGGCGAGACCATCACCGAGATCGCCCGCCCGGTGGTTCTGCCCCTGCTCGATATCGAAGAGCCCACGGTGAAGATGCAGTTCATGTCGAACAACGGCCCGTTCTCCGGCCATGAGGGCAAGTTCGTCACCTCGCGCAATATCCGCGAGCGATTGTTCAAGGAGCTGAAGTCCAACGTCGCGCTGCGCGTGCTGGAGACCGACTCGCCCGACACCTTCGAGGTTCTGGGCCGCGGCGAGCTTCACTTGTCGGTGCTGATCGAAACCATGCGCCGCGAAGGCTACGAGCTGATGGTCTCGCAGCCCCAGGTGATCTTCAAAGAGGGGCCGAACGGAGAGAAACTCGAGCCCTACGAGGAATTGGTCATCGATCTCGACGAGGCCTACAACGGCCCGGTCATCGAAGAGCTGGGCCGGCGCGGCGGCCGCATGCAGGAGATGGGGCCAGCCGGCGAGGGCCGCATGCGACTGGAATACGTCATCCCGTCGCGCGGGCTCATCGGCTACCGCTCGCAGTTCCTCACCGACACGCGCGGCACGGGAATTCTCAATCACAACTTCACCCACTACGGCCCCTACGCGGGAACGTTCAAGGGTCGCACCAATGGCGTGCTGATCGCGCAAGACCCCGGCCAGACCAACACCTACGCCTTGTTCTACCTGCAGGAACGCGGCGCCTTGTTGCTGCCACCGGGCGTGCCTGTGTACGGCGGCCAGGTCGTGGGCCTGCACGCGCGCGGCAACGACATCGTCGTCAACCCGTCCAAGGCCAAGAAACTGACCAACATCCGCACCACCGCCGCGGACGAGAAGCTTTTTCTCACGCCGCCGCTCAGCCTCACCCTGGAAGCCGCGCTCGAGCTCATCAACGAGGACGAGCTGGTCGAGGTCACGCCCAAGAGCATTCGGCTGCGCAAGCGCATCCTGGACCACAACGAGCGCAAGCGCGTCGAAAAGATGCGCGACCAGGGCCTGCAAGGGTAGGCGTGAAGAAGCTGATTTGGCGCGTGACCCTCGGCGTGGCCGCTGGCGTGGCCATATACGTCGGCTTTTCGGTTTGGGCCGGGGCCAGGAGCGTCGGGCACGCGCTCGCCACCTTCCATTGGGCAGTGGCGCTGATCGCAATTGCCCTGGCTTCGCTCAACTACGGGGTGCGCTTCGCGCGCTGGCATTACTACCTCAAAGTGCTCGGTTTGCGACAGGTGACGGCCGGGCACAGCTTCCTGATCTTTCTGGCCGGCTTTTCCCTCACTGTGACCCCGGGCAAGCTGGGCGAGGCGGTCAAGGCGCTGCTTTTGCGCGAATCGCACGGCATCCCGGCCGCGCGCACCGCCCCCATCGTCATCGCCGAGCGCTTCACCGATCTGGTCGGCCTGTTGCTGCTCGCCTGCGTCGGCGTGTTCACCTTTCACGTGGACCGGCGCTTTCTGGCCACCGGGGCAGTGGTAATCGGCCTGGGTTTGGTGGTGATCTCGGTCGAGTCCATCGCCATGTTCTTCCTGAGGCTGTCGAGCCGCCTGCCCGGCGTGCGCGCATTTGCCGACAAACTGCACGAGGCCTACCAGGCCACCGCGGCGCTGCTGCGTCCCGGCCCCTTGGTGGTCGCGGTGCTGCTCTCCACGCTGAGTTGGTACTTCGAGTGCGTAGCCTTCTGGGTGGTGGTGCGCGGCTTCCCCGGCGCTGCCGTCGGAATGCAGGCCGGCACATTCATCTACGCGTCCATGACTGTGGCCGGTGCGCTCTCATTTTTGCCAGGGGGTCTGGGTGTTACCGAGGCCGGCATGCTCGCCCTGCTCGGACAGCTGGGTACGGGAACCGGCCGCAGCGTGGCCGCAGCCGCCACCTTCGTCACGCGGCTGTGCACGCTTTGGTACGCGGTCATTGTAGGGCTGGTGGCCCTGTTCATATTTGCACGTCGGACGCATATCCGGATCCAACTGCCTGAAAAGACGACCGACGCGGCATCCGGCGCACCTGTTTCAAAGTAGCGCCCACCGGCATCTCAATATGGGAACCCTGGGAGGGTTCCCATTCCCTCCCGCGATGGTGCGCCGCCGGCAAAGCCGGCGGGCTCCCCACGCGCCCAAGTCATACAAGCGATTTCTTCGGGCCATCCCTCAAGTTCTGGGGCCGGGGTGCCGAGTTGAAATGTCAACGATGATCGCGGCGAGCCACCCCTAACCGAGAGAGCTGACATGGCAGACGCTTCCCGCCTCAATATCTTCGAGAGTACGCACGGCGCGTGCCGCCGCCTTCCCGGCCCCTGCCCGTACGCCATTTGCCGCTTCAATCTGACGGCAGAGACGCGCGACAGCCGCGGGGCAAAACCGGCCCACGCCAATGCGCCAATATTGCGCGAGGCCTGCGCCCTGGAAGCCGCTGAACAGGGCGGCATGACCCTGGAAGAAATCGCGGCGCGCTTCGCGCTCACTCGCGAGCGGGTGCGCCAGATCGAACTCACTGCCTTGCGAAAGCTCGGGCGCCAGCTTCAGCGCGACGCCTGGACCAGCGACGATCCCATGCCTGAGGCATCCAAGGCGGCGTAGCCTCACGATGCCTTCCGCGTCCGCCCGCGGCCGATGCGCTCCGCTAGGTACAGTTGCATGAGCGACTGGTAGGTAACGTCTTGCTTGTTGGCTGAAGGCAGTATCAGTCAGGCCGCCGACTTCAGGTTCTCACGAATCATCCGCGGGTGACGGGCCACGATCCGCAGCAGGCCGATCGCTGGCCCCTCCGGGCGCCTTCGGCCTTGCTCCCAGTTCCGCAGGGTGTGCACGCTGATACCCATCGCTTGGGCGAACTTCGGCTGGGAAAGGCCAACGAATCGTCGAAGGGCGGCGACATCTTCACCGGACTCGATCTGCCCCTGCATGAGACGCCTGCGAACACGAGCCGGAATAGCCCGCGCCAATTGCTCCTCGGTGAGTTCAGGAATGATCCTCACCAGCCAAGTATAGGTCAGCGACCTACTAAGTCAATGGCCTATACGGTTTCTGGCACAGGACAGGGGATTGTGAAGAAAGGGTCAATAGGTCGAACGTCAAAATGCCCGTCCTCAGCGGACACAACGAACATTGACCGCACCGAAGACATCGCCGTAGTCCGTGTAGCCGAGGTAGAAGTAGACGTACCACGCGTAGGACGACGAGCCGGCCAACGGAGACGAAGACCAGAACCAGTCTGCCGGAGTCGAGGGGAAGGCTGTGGTATCTATCGATGGCTTCGTCTGCGAATCATCGACGATGGTCTGTAGCTCCTTGATCGTCGGAAGGCGCCAGCCCGTGCCGTTCAGGTTCAGGCCGGCACAGTAGGCCTTGGCGCCAGCCCAGGTGTAGGTGCCCGACGCGACTGCCTGTTGCCAGGTGAGCTTGGTCTTGGTGTCGTAGACCGTGCCGCTGGCCGTGGTGTACCGCCCGGCCGGGGCATTGGCCCTGGCAGAGGCGGTCAAAGCAACGACGACGACAACCGCCGCAAGAAACCGAACGATGCGGGCGTTCATTTCGAGTTCTCCTATTCACATTCGTGGGCTAAAGGCCGTTCAAAAAGATATGCAAGGCGACGCCGCTTGTGGCCCTTGGCAAAGCGCTGCACTACCGCGTCCACCCGGACAGCGACATCCATGGCGACTTTGTAGATCGGCAACGCTTCGTAGTAGCTCGGCATTCCACGCTTTCAAAATGTCAAGAAGTCAAAAAGTCAAAATACCCGTCCTCAGCGCACGCAACGAACATTGGACGTATCCGAAATGACGCTGAAGTTCGTGTTGCCATAAGCGAAGTGGACGTACCACGCTTGGGACGACGAGCCGGCCAACGGAGACGATGACCAGAACCAGTCTGCCGGCGTCGACGGGAAATACGTTGCGTTTATGGTTGCACCACTTGTCACCCCAAAGTCCACGATGGAAACCAGCTCGATTCGCGACGGCAGGCGCCAGTCGCTGTGGCCGGCGAGGTTCAGCGTCGGGCAATAGGCAACCGCCTGCGCCCAGGTGTACTTGCCGGTTGGCACGGTTTGCTGCCACATGAGCCCGGTGAGGTTGTCGGTGACAGTGCCGTCCCCATTGTCCGTGTAGTTCTCCGGATTGGGCGCGCCCGCGGTCACGTCCACCTGATCGTTGGACATCGGCCATTCGGCCCAGGTTCGATCGGCGCAAGTGGCCGGCGGGCAACGCTCGCACACCAATCCGGTCGAGCAGGCCACGGCCGCGCCCCACTGTCCGCTCGTGCACGTCTGCAAACCGTAGTCCGAACACTGGGTCGCGCTTTCCTGGCACACCGCCGTGGTTCCGCCGCTGCCCACGCCACCAGTGCCGGCACCACCCGTGCCAACGATTCCCCCAGTCGCCACCACACCGCCGGAAGCCACCGTGCCGCCGCGCCCCCCTGCAGCGCCGCCAACTCCGCCCGACGCGCCGCCGTTGCCAGCGATTCCTCCAGTCGCCACCACCCCACCGGAGCCGATCATGCCGCCAACTCCACCCGACACGCCGCCGCTGCCTACGATTCCACCGGTCCCAACTACCCCACCGGAACCGATCGTGCCGCCAACTCCACCCGAAGCGCCGCCGCTTCCACTCATGCCCGAGCTGCCGCCGGTTCCGCCGTTCCCGCCAACGCCCGCGTCCGGCGGCGACAGAGGTACGCTGGGGTCGTAGGCTGGCAGTTTGGAAACAGCGATGGGCTGATCGCAAACCCCGGCGGCGCAGGTGTGGTCCACGGAGCAGTTCAACAACCCTCGGCAGCTGCCCGCGAGGAACAGCTTGAGCAGCAGGCTTTGCCCGGAAACAAAGGACACGCTTGCGGTTTGCGCGACGACTTCGTTTTGCTTGCGCAGGCCAGTGGCGGTAACCGTGAAGGTCTCGCTCTTCGCGCCGAGGGGAACAAGTTCGAGCTGAGCGAGCGGCGCGCTGGGGTCGCTGCCTGCCGTGAGGGGGAAGGTTTTCGATCCGGTGCCGGTGACCTCGATGCGCACGCTGTCCAGGTCGTCTGGAACTGCAAGGTCGCTCCACACCGCGACCACGATCTTGGTGTTGTCCTGGCTCTTGCAAGCAGGTGCCAGCGTGCCGACGAGTGCGAGCAAGACTGCCGTGCGGCGCATGGCTATTTCACCCCCAGGCAGGCCATGCTAACGCCGCTGCAGGGATCGTTGGAACGAGTGGCGAAGTAGATGGCAGCGACTGCGCCACCGACGACGACCACGGCCGCGCTGGTCCAGAACCACCAGGTCTTGTAGTACGGCGTTCCGGCCTCGGTTGAATCGGCTGGTACCGGGCTGGTCGCAAGATCGACTCCCGCGGGCTTCGGGGCTTCGCTCGGCGCCGGGGCAGCGGGCGGAATCGAGGCTGCGGCGGGAATCGCCGGGGCAAGCTCTTCGGCCTTTGGGGGTGGCGCAACCGGCGCGAGCGGCGCCTGGGCAGCCGCGGGTGCCGGGGCCGCTGCTGGCGGCAGCTGCGGTGTTGGCGCCACAGGCGGGGTTGCGGACGGCGCGCTGGCCGCGGCGTTTTGCGCGCGCAGTTGCTCCATCTCGTCGATCCATCGATCCACGACCGCCTTGTCGTCAGGCGCGATGTCCTGCCTGCGGCTGAGGTAGCGGCGCAGGTTGGACAGGGCTGGCTCGGGCTTGCGCAGGTGATAGAAACACGCGCCCAGATTGCGCTCGAAGATCGGCATGTCGGGATAGTCGACGCTGAGCCGGGCAAAAATCTCTGCCGCCTCTTGGTACTGGCCCTGCTTGTACAGGCGGGTTGCCTGCTTGGCGTCGGCCTCGCCTTTCTCATCCAGTCCGGCAGCCAGGGCGGTCCCCTGAAGTTGAGGCAGACTCGCCCCAAGCGCGGCGAGCATGGTGATGACCAGAACTACTCGTCGATGCGCCATCTGTCCTGATTCTCCTGGCTGCGGTCTTTCTTGGCCGGCAGCGACTTCTTCTTCGCCGGCTTTACCTCGCGCGCCCGATGGGAAGTCTCGGCCTTGGCTTCAGGGGCGGGTGGTTCTGACTTGATCTCCTGCACGCTGGGCGCGGGCGCGGCGGGCGGTTCTGCCCGGGACGGCGGCGCTGGTGGAGGTGGAGTCGGCGGCGCCACGGCAACCGGCGGCGGACTGGCGATGACGGTTCTTGCGGCTGGCCCTGGGCGGAAAAACAGAAATGCGGCCAGCACGAGGCCGAGCGCCGCGCCCGCGGCCAGAACCCAAGTCCACTTCAACCGCGCTCGCGGAATAGTGAGGGCGTCCAGCTCACCCGCTGTGTGGCTGAAGGTGGTTGACTTGGCAGGGGCCGAGTCGGGCACTTGCTCGGGCCGCGCCAGCATCTCTGGCCGCCCGACGACCGTGGACACAGCCGCGCCACCCGCGCGCTCGAGCGCGAGCGCGAAATCGCTCACGCTGGCGAAGCGCTCGTTCTTGTCCTTGGCCAGCGCGCGCAGGAGCACCTCCTCGACCTGGGAGGGCAAGCCCGCCACCCTGGGCAGCAACGGGGCCGGCGGCTCGTGCACGATCTGAAAAAGGATGGATGGTACGTTCTCAGCCACAAAGGGACCTTCGCCTGACAAGCATTCCCAGACGATGCAGGCCAAGGCCCACTGGTCGGTGCGTTCGTCGATATCTTCGATGTGGCCCCTGGCCTGCTCGGGCGACATATAGTCGGGCGTGCCCATGACCGAGGACGTGCGCGTGAGCTTGGTGGAGGCCGAACGCACCTTGCTGATGCCGAAGTCGAGCACCTTGACGAAGTCGTTCTCGCCCGCGGCCGTGAGCAGGAAGATGTTGCCGGGTTTGAGATCGCGGTGAACGATGGCCTTGGCGTGGGTGGCGGCCAGGGCAGAGGCAACCTGCCTGATGATGTGAACCACGTCGGCGATGGGCAGGCGGGAAACCCGACGCAAACGATGTTCGAGATCCTCGCCCTCGAGAAACTCCATGGCCAGGAAGGGCTCGCCGGAGGGTGTGGTGCTGAAGTCGAGGACTTACACTATGTGCAGGTGGCCGAGCCCGCTGGTGACCAGGGCCTCGCGGTGAAAGCGCGCCAGGGCCTCGGGATTGGCGGCCAACTCGCGCGCCATCACCTTGACTGCCACGCGCGTGCCCAGGCGCAGGTGCGCGGCCTCGTACACCGCGCCCATGCCGCCCTCCCCCACCAGTCGCTCGATGCGATACGCGCCCTCGAGCACGGTCCCCAGCAAGTCTTCCGCCGATTGTCCGGCGGAACTCATTGCCAGGCTCCTTGGTCAACCCGGCGGCGGGCAGAGCAAGGCCATGCCTCGGCGAACAGGGCGGCGGAACTTCCCGGAAGCACCATCTCGAGGCGCGATAATAGCCCAGGGCAGAAGCCTTGGATATGTACTTGGCAGCGCGCTGACGGTGTCCAGTAGCCGGTCGGCGTCGGCTCTCACAGTGGCACCGCATCGGCGAGAACCCGCGCCCGAAAGCGGCCGCGCAGGCCGCGCTCACTGACGACATCAACCCGGCACCCCAGCACTTCCTCGAGATCCATCATCAGCTCGCCGTGGTCCATTAGGCTGCGGCCGCGCTCAAAATCGACCACGAGGTCCACATCACTTTCCGGGTTTGCCTGGCCGAGTGCGATTGAGCCAAAGACCCTGAGGCTGTGGGCGCCGTGCCGCTCGGCAAGTGCCACGATCCGGTCCTTTTGACGGCGCAGCTCTTCGAGTGTGATCGTCCGCATGGCAGTCACTTGGCAAGTGTATCAGACGCCGAGCCTGGTCTCGTGTGGCCAGGCAGGATATCGGCGCCCTGCATTCGGCGATTCAGCGAGCGCGTCAACTCCAGTGCTCTCGGGGTCTGCCCGCCCCGCACGCCGCCCGCTTGCCCCCGGCGCTTCGCGCGCGTCCTCGCCGCCCCCGGCCACCGGTTCCGGCGACCGGCCTCGGCTTCCGGCCTCCGGCCCCGGTGCTTTACTTCGGCATCGCGCAGCTATTCACGCCTGCTGATGGCAGATAGCACTCGCGCACATAGTCCCGCACCATGCGGTCGGTGTTGAAGCGCCAGCCCAGGGTGCGAATGGCGCGCTTGATTCGCGCGACCCAGTCGTGCGGCACGCCGTGCTCGTCCTGGTTGTAGTAGCAAGGCACAACTTCGGTCTCCAGAACATGGTACAGCGACTCGGCGTCGCGCCTGTCCTGTTCGGCGACCGACACATGGCACACGCCGTTGCCGATGGCGAAACCGTTCAATCCGTCATAGGCCTCGGCCCACCAACCGTCGAGGATGGAGAGATTGAGGCCGCCATTGAGCAGCACCTTCTGACCGCTGGTGCCGCTCGCCTCCTGTGGCCGGCGCGGGGTATTGAGCCACACGTCCACACCTTGCACCAGATGGCGAGCCACGTTGATGTCGTAGTCCTCGACGAAGACGATGCGCGAACGCAAGTCCGGCAGCAAGCTGGCCTGATAGACCGTGCGCAAAAGTTCCTTGCCGGGCTGGTCGTCGGGATGCGCCTTGCCGGCAAAGATGAGCTGCACCGGACGATCGGGATCCAGCAGGAGCCGCCGCAGGCGCTCCATGTCGGTGAAGAGAAGGGTACCCCGCTTGTAGGTGGCAAAGCGGCGGGCGAACCCAATGGTCAGCACGTCGGCATCGAGGGTCGTCTTGGCGGCTTCGATCAACTCCTCGCTGTGGCTGTTGCGTCTGCGTTGGGCTTCCGCCTCACGTCGGGCGAACCCCACCAGAGTGGCCTTGAGCGTGCGGTGGGTTTCCCATAACTCGGCGTCGTAGACGCTGTCGATGCGGGCCCACATCTTCGGGTCGGGCAGATTGTCGGCCCAGTCAGGGCCGACGTGGCGACTGTACAGCTCCTGCATGGCAGGCGCCAGCCAGGTGCGCACGTGCACGCCGTTGGTGATGTGGCCCACTGGCACCTCGTCTTCGCGGTGGTGCGGCCAGAGGGCCTGCCAGGCTCTCCGGCTCACCCGGCCGTGCAAGCACGACACTCCGTTCGCATAGCGCGACATCTTGAAGGCCAGCACGGTCATGCACAAAGCCTCGTGCGAATCCTGCGGTCGCACGCGGCCCAGTCCCATGAACTCCTCTTTCGACAGGCGCAGCGAAAGGCGAAGCGGTTCGAGGTACTCCTCGACCAGCTGGGGTGGAAAGCGATCGTGGCCCGCATCGACCGGCGTGTGCGTGGTGAACACCGTCGACTGCGCCACGTCCTGGGCCACTGTCCAGAAGTCCGCTCCGGTCTCCTCCATGCGCAGGCGCGCATACTCAAGCGTGGCGAAGGCGCTGTGGCCCTCGTTGAGGTGAAGCCCGCTCCAGTCGATGCCGGCGGCGCGCAGGGCGCGGATGCCGCCCACGCCCAGCAGAAGCTCCTGCCGGATGCGCACACCCCGGTCGCCGAAGTACAGCCGCGCGGCCAGCTTGCGGTTCTCCTCGGAATTGCCGTCCACGTCGGTGTCGAGCAACAAGAGCTGGTTGCGTCCCACGTTGACCTGCCAGACCTGTGCGTACAGGCGCTCTCGGCCCAGCGGCACCTCGATGACCAGCGGCTTGCCTTGCCGGTCCAGCTTGCGCGTGGCGGCCAGGTATTCCTCCGGCGCGCTCTCGTATTGGGCGTGCTGCCAACCTTCGGCGTCGATCTGTTGGCGGAAATACGACTGCCGGTAGAAGAGCCCCACCGCCACCAGGGCCAGGCCCAGGTCAGACGCCGTCTTGACATGGTCGCCGGCCAACACCCCAAGACCGCCGCTGTAGATGGGCAGTGATTCGTGGATGCCGAACTCCGCCGACAGGTAAGCCACCGGCCGCACGCGCAAAGGCGCCGCCTCGGTCTGTGCCCAGGTGTGCGCGTTGGGCGACACATAGGAGTGGAACTCGCGGTACACCCGGTCGGCGCGCGCGCGAAAGGCTGCGTCCTGGACCAATTCGCGCAACCGCTCCGGGCTCAAGCTTTTTACCACCCTGAGCGGATTGTGCTTGGACGCACGAAAACCCTCGGGGTCGATGTCGCGGAACAACTTGATGACGGACGGGTTCCAGGCCCACCACATATTCATCGAGAGCGCGTGCAACTGTTGATACAGCTTTTCTTCGGGCGCCATAGGGGGGCCAGTTTGTCACAAACCAGGCGCGAGAGCACCGAACGGGTTGCCGGA
>PLNW01000097.1 GCA_003142855.1 Myxococcales bacterium | reverse complement strand
CTTTTTGAATCAGTAGTGCTAATCACGCGCGTCGCCGACCCGTGCGATTGGCCATCAAGAATTCCTTCGCCTTCGGCGGAGAAAACGCCGTGCTGGTTGTCAAGAAATCAGAGGAGTTGCCACAATGACCCCAGACGAAATCCGCGACCGACTTGCCCACATCATTGTCGAGAAACTCAACAGCGGCGTCGCAATGGAGGAGGTACGCTGGGAGAGCAATCTGCGCGACGATCTGGGAATCGACTCGCTGGCTGTTGCAGAATTGTTGTTCGAGATCGACCAGGAGTTCGGCGCACCCCTTGGCACAGTCGATGCCCGATCGCTGGTCACCGTGCGCGATGCAGTGAACGCCATCTCGCGCGGTCTGCCGTCATCAAGCCAGGCGGCGTGACAGGCCTATCCTGCGCGCGCCGTCAGGCGACGCTGCTGGCGGGCGCCGGGCCCGCGACACTTGCGTAGCGTTGGTACCCGGCGTTGCCCATGTAGCGGCGCAGGAGTTGCGGGTCGGTGGCGCGTAGATCGACGATGATCAGGCCGTCGATGCACTGGCCAAACCCTTCGTCGACATTGAAGCTGAGCAGAGAGGCCCCCAGACGGAAATAGTGCCGCAGCAGCATGGGAAGACCCTTTCGATCGCTCTCGATGTCTGATACCAAGGACGACACGTCCTCGGTGTCGCGTGCCAGGGCAGCTAGCGCCTCACGTTCCTGGCGGTTCAGTCGTTCACGTGGCGGGTTGCGAGCTTTCACCAGCGACGCAAGCTCATGGCCCCCGCGCAGCCGGGAGAGAAATTCCACCATAAGTCGACGTGACAGGCCAGCGTAGGCCTGACTGATGCTGACCGGTCCAAACAGGATCTTGCACTCGGCATTGCGGACCAGGTACTCACCGATGCCCCGCCACAGAAGCGACAGCGGCGCGGCCTGGCCTTGGTATTCCGGCCGGACGAATGAGCGGCCCAGTTCCAGCGCCGGCCCCAATCGTTCCAGAAATCCCGGCTTGAACTTGAACAGCGTATTTGTGTAAAGACCGTCGGCGCCCTGTTGCGGGAGAATGTCGTCCACGCGGCCTAGGCGATAACTGCCCACAATTTCGTGTCGGGTCGTATTCCACAGGAACAGGTGCACGTAGTGCTGGTCGAACATATCCAGGTCGAAGGGCTGGCCCGTGCCCTCGTGCACCGCGCGGAAGGCCTGCTCGCGCAGGCGGCCGATCTCTATGAGCGAGGAAGGGATCTCGCGGCGGGTTGCCATGAACACGCGAAAGTCCCCTTGCTCCACCAACAGTGCCGTTGCAGGAAGGGCCATGACCTCGTCGTTCAGGCAGCGGGACGGCTGCGGCTCGCGCAAAGGTTGCGCGTGGACATTCTTCTCGCTGGCGGCAAAACGTGGGCGAATCGCACTCTCTCTCCACTGCAGCATGTAGGTCTTGAAGCGCAGGTAATCAGTCAAGGTCAAATCGTCGGGATATCGTGCGATCTTGTGCGGCGGGATAGGGCGCCCGATGCGCACAGAAACGCGCGAGCGGCTACGCTTGAGAAACTCCGAGGGCAAGAGAGCCGTGCGCAGCCGGGGATGGATCAGGCCGGAAAGCTGGAACGCCAGACTGTTGTGGCCCTCGAAGAACATAGTGATGGCCGTGGCGCCGGTTCGACGGGCCAGCACCGCCACCGTGCGGTGCCAAGTCGGGTCAGCGATGCAGGCCCGCCTCAAGTGTAGATGCGATACCGTCCCGGCCGGAAAGATGCCCAGCGCACCGCCTTGGGCCAACCACTTCATGGCCAGCCGAAGCTGTGAGGTGTTGCGCTGGGTGGCCTCGTCGTCGCCCAGGATGTCCACGGGCAGAATCCAGGGACGGAATTCCGGAATCCGGTGAAGCAGGCGATTGGCAAGCAAGCGAAAGTCAGGGCGGGACTGGGTCAGAATATCGCCCATGATCAGCCCGTCGATAGCGCCGAAGGGATGGTTGGCCACCACGATGAGCGGCCCGGTCGAAGGGATCTTGGCCAAGTCCTCGGGCAGAAGGTCGTAGAACACGCCGAAGGTGCGAAGGGCTGTGGCGAAGTAGTTGCGATCAGCGGTCGATGGCGAGGCTAGCGCGTAGAGGTCGTTGATCGCGGAAAGGGAGAATGCCTGTTCAAGGGGCCTCTTGATCAGGCGAAACAGGATGCGTCCAATCGGATTGCCGATGGTCGCTCCCAGGTCAATGAGACGCGCCGGTCGCTCATGCGAACCGGCGTCCTGCGCTTTGCTGCCAGGCACGGAAAAGAACCTTCGCGCTAGTAGCACCAGATCGGTACGCCTGGCTCGGACGTGGCAAACCAGTCCTCCAGGCGCAGCGTGCGCAGCAACTCGTCCTGTTCAAAATCCTGCATATCGCTTTCGCGTTCGGCGTCCACGGCATGCTGGGACCGGCTCAGGGCGAGACCACAATTCTGCTGATCCTGCTTGGCTGGTACCATGTGAACCTCCTTTTTGACAGGACAATAGTAAGACTGCGCGCGTGTTGACCGCGTGACAGGAAAGCAACCTTTCTGTGGCGTGGCTGCGGGAAATCTGCCTACGAGGCCGCGCGTTTCAACAAGGCCGCGTTGCGGCGCAAGGCGCTTTCCAGCCACTTGGCCGTACTCAGCCCGAGAAAGCGTCGGTGCAAGGCCTGCGCGCGATCACGAAAATGCGCGGCCACCGCCCGGGCCGCAGCCGCGTGCTCGGCTTTGCCCTGCGCCTCCCAGGAGGCTGCTTCGCGAGCTATCCATTCGGCCAGCACAAAGGCGTCGTGAAGCCTCCCCAGAACTTCCTGCAGATCCTTGAAGCGTTGTATGGCCGAAGCGCGACCGCCGAACAGAGCGCGATCCAACTCGGCGGCATATCGGAGCCAGCGACAGCGCCGACGAATGGCATGCAACGCCATGGGAGCGAAGTGTCTGCCCAGAGCGCGCAGTTCATCGAGTGCCACCCGGGCGCGCCTCCGGCGTGCCTCGGCCAAGCGCAGAGCAGCTTCGCTCGAGTCGGCCCCGCCGCGAGCAATCAGGACGTCGAGATCCTCGTGCAACCGAGTCGCATCGAAATCGGCGAGCGCCTTGGCCAGCTCCGCGTGGGCATGGCCACGCGCAGTTTCGAGCCGGCTTCGCAGGAGACGCACCACCGTGGGCGCGGCTTTGGCCCGAGGCACTTCGGCATCAAAGAGCGCGACGCTGACATCAAGGTCGCGTCCTTGCCCGGCCAGCCGGGTCAGCGCACGCAGGCGCTTGATCGAGCGCCGCACGCGGCGCCCCGCCGGTCTTTGCGCGGCCACAGGCAGAGCCACGCGCAGGCGGCGCGAGGCGACCCGGATCTGGTGAATCGGTTCCTCTTTGCCGGCCTGGGCGCCTGGCAAATTGGCAAACAGCCGCTGCACGTGCTCACGCAAGAACTGCGTGGTGGGCTGCTCGCTCTGCTGTTTTCGCCGTTTCACGGGCTGCGAGTCTGGAACGAGAAACACCGACGGACAAGATCACAAACGACACGGGAGTATAATGGCGCAATGAAACTCAAGAAGCTCGTCCAGGAAACCGGCCGGCTTTGCCAGCCCTACTGCATCAGCGAAGGCAAGGACTTCCGGCTCAAAGACATCGATCCGTCGGACACTCGCCCGCTCAAGCCCGAGGACAAGGCCCGCGCCAAGGAAACCCTTGAGATGGGCATCGAAGCCCTGGCCAAGTTGCAGGACATTCTCTATGCACAGGACTCCTGGGCGGTATTGCTCATCTTTCAAGCCATGGACGCCGCCGGTAAGGACGGCGCCATCAAGCATGTCATGTCCGGTATCAATCCCCAGGGCTGCCAGGTGGCCTCGTTCAAGGCACCCTCAGTCGAGGAACTGGACCACGACTACCTCTGGCGCTGTCAGAAGCATCTGCCGGAACGGGGGCGCATTGGAATCTTCAATCGCTCTTACTATGAAGAGGTGCTTGCCGTGCGCGTACATCCCGAGTTTATCGAGAAGCAACACCTGCCGCCCCAGGTGGTCGACCAGAAGATTTGGCAGCATCGCTTTCAGGACATCTGCGCCTTTGAACGCTACCTCGCCCGCAATGGCATCGCCATCTGCAAGTTCTTCCTGCATGTGTCGTATGCCGAGCAGAAGCGGCGCTTTCTCGAACGCCTCGACACGCCAGAGAAGAACTGGAAGTTCTCTACGGCCGACATCGCCGAACGCCAACACTGGCGCGAGTACATGGTTGCCTACGAAGACATGATCCGCGCCACCGCCACGCCCTGGGCTCCTTGGTACGTCGTGCCCGCTGACCACAAATGGTTCACCCGCGCGGTGGTGGCCGGCGCGGTCATCGACGCGATGGCCTCACTCGATTTGAAGTACCCCGAGGTGGACAAGGCCCAGCGCGCCCAGTTGGCCGCGGCCCGCGCGGCGCTGCTGCCGGCCAAAGCGCCTTCAACCCATTGATCCAGTCACAGCAAGTTGCTGGCCAGGTCGGCCAGAGCCGAACGCTCACCCTTGGTCAGGTTGATGTGCGCGTAGATGCTCTGGCCCTTCATGCGATCGATGAGATAGCTGAGGCCGTTTGACCGCGTGTTCAGGTAAGGATGATCGATCTGGAAGATGTCGCCAGTCAATACCACCTTGGTTCCCTCGCCCGCGCGAGTGATGATGGTTTTCACTTCATGCGGAGTCAGGTTCTGCGCCTCGTCCACGATGAAGTAGATCCCGACCAGGCTGCGGCCGCGTATGTAGGCCAACGGCGCGATCACCAGTTTCTCCTCTTCGAGCAGCTCACCGATCCGTTTGTGTTTGGGATCGCTGTCGCCAAATTGGTGGCGAATCACGCCAAGATTGTCAAAGAGCGGCTGCATGTACGGGTCCAGCTTGGACTGGATATCCCCCGGCAGAAATCCGATGTCCTTGTTGGAAAGCGGCACCACTGGACGCGCCATGAAGACCTGGCGATAGCTCTTGCGACACTCCAGTGCCGCCGCGAGTGCCAACAATGTCTTGCCCGTGCCCGCCTTGCCCGAGATAGTCACCAGGCTGACGTCGGGATTCAGAAGCGCGTTCAGGGCAAAGGCTTGCTCGGCATTGCGGGGCACAATCCCATACGCCCCGACCTTGTTGACGTGCCTGATCTGCTTTCGCTCACTGTCGAAGGTCGCCAGAGCTGACTTGCGACCATTGCGCAGAATCAGACCTTCGTTGGGCAAGGGCGCGGGATCCAGCGACAAGTCGGCCATAGCCACCGAGTGCGGCGGGGCATACAGGCGGTCGATCACTTGGTCGCCGATGTG
Source organism: Myxococcales bacterium (assembly GCA_003142855.1). Lineage (GTDB taxonomy): Bacteria > Myxococcota_A > Polyangia > Fen-1088 > Fen-1088 > Fen-1137. The sequence goes on along the minus strand of PLNW01000097.1, from coordinate 12,962 downwards.
TTCGTACAGGCGCACACCATGGTACAGCGCAGAGATGTCCTTGACGTTATCGCTGCGGTAGTCCTGTGCGGTGAGGCCAATGGCTTTGGCCTTCATGCGCAGATTTACGTCCTTGCTGACCAGAATGACCTGACGCTTGGGCTGTTTGCGCGCCAGCCGGTACGCGATGTTCAGGATTTCGTGATCCGCGGTGCGGGTGTCGAAGGCCAGCTTCAGATCAGGATGAAAATCTTGCCCGACTTTCACCATCAGGCGCCCGAGGCCATCGCCGATCTTCACGCCGGTCTCAAACAGCGGCTCCGAGGACAGGGCATCGATGGCGCGCAAGAACTCGCGCGCGTGGTAGTTGAGCGATTCGTTCCCCTTCTTGAAGTTGTCGAGTTCCTCGATGACCGTGATGGGAATGACGATGTCATTCTCCTCGAAGTGGTAGATGCACTTGCTGTCGTGGAGAGGAACGTTGGTGTCGAGAACGAAGAGTTTGCGATTGGCCATTCGTGAACTCTGACGGCCTGATGTCTTCAGCATAGGGGGAGGCCCTACACCTGTCACCAGGGAAATCGCTCATCCGATGGTCGGCGTAGTGTCTTCGACCGGACCGCCACCCGTGGCACATGAATGTCACGCAAGGTTTTCGTGGCTGTCAGATTCATCAGGTGCCCACGAACATAAGACAGGTAGCTCGCAGGGGGTTGACACCGGGCCGGACTCTGACAAGAGTTCGGCCCATGCGAAAAACCACCGTTCTGGCCCTCTTCGTCACCTTCGCTTCTCTTGCGTGCAAACGCGAGGCAGAGGTGAAGACTCCCCCTTCACCACCTCCGGCCCCTGCCAAGCCGGCCCCGCCCCCGGAACCGGCGCAGATTCCAGCGCCGGCTGACGTGGCTGCAGCGCCCGCCGACGCCCAGAAGACGGCGAGCGGCCTGGCATCCAAAGTCCTGCAGAAAGGCACCGGCACCGAGAAGCCCAACGCCTGGGACAAGGTCAAGGTGCACTACACGGGGTGGATGACCAACGGCAAGATGTTCGACAGCTCGGTCCAGCGCGGCCAGCCCGCGGAGTTCCCGCTCAACGGCGTCATCAAGGGTTGGACCGAGGGTGTGCAACTGATGGTGGTGGGCGAGAAGCGGCGTTTTTGGATTCCGGCCGGCCTGGCCTATGGCGAGACGCCTCGCCGTCCCGGCGGTCCTTCGGGCCTGCTGGTCTTCGATGTCGAACTGCTCGGCATCACCGCGGGCATTAAGCCGCCGGCGGTTCCTGCGGACGTGGCGGCTCCACCCAAGGACGCCAAGAAAACCAAGTCGGGACTGGCCTACAAGGTCTTGCAGAAGGGCAAGGGCAAGGTGCATCCCAAGCCCGAGGACACGGTGCTGGCCCACTACAGTGGCTGGACCACTGACGGCAAGATGTTCGACAGCTCGGTCCAGCGCGGCCAGCCCGCCGAATTCCAGCTACAGGGCGTAATCAAGGGATGGACCGAGGGTGTGCCCTTGATGGTCGAGGGAGAAAAGACGCGCTTCTGGATCCCGGCCGCGCTCGCCTACGGCGATCCGCCCCCGCATCCCGGCATGCCGGCCGGTATGTTGGTCTTCGACATCGAACTGATCTCCATCAAGAAGAAGTAGACATCTAGTCGCGCGGGCTGCCGGCGAAGGCAGCTCAGGGTGCCCTGATCGCGTAGGCGAAGGTGGGCTTTGCCCGCCAGAGCCAGAGCGCGGGAGGGAATGGGAACCCTCCCAGGGTTCCCATTTAAGTGAAACCGTCTGGGTGGCTCCTGTTCCAGGCCCAGGCGGTTTCGACGATCTCGCGCAGGCCGTAGCGCGGCTGCCAGCCGAGCACCGCGCGCGCTTTGCGGTTGTCCGCCCACACGGCCGAGGGATCGCCGGGCCGGCGCGCCGTGTTCTCAGCGACGATGTCCACGCCGCTGGCACGCCGAGCTTCGCGCAGGACTTCGAACACCGACGCGCCCTTGCCGGTGCCCAGGTTGAACACCTCCGACCGGTTGTGCTGGGCGAGAAAATCCAGCGCGCGGGTATGGGCCTCGGCTAAGTCCAACACGTGGATGTAGTCGCGGATGCCGGTCCCGTCGGGTGTGGGGTAGTCTGTGCCGAAGACCAAGACCTTGGCGGCTCGGCCAGTGGCCGCGTTCATCACCAGCGGGATGAGGTTCTGCACGCAGCGCGGATCTTCACCGTTGCTGGCATCGAGCGCAGCACCCGCGGCATTGAAGTAGCGCAGGGCCACCGAACGCAAGCCGTGGCAGCTGTCAAACCAGCGCAACATTCGTTCGACCAGGTGTTTGCTCTCACCGTAGGGATTTTCGGGGGCCAGGGGCGCGTCTTCGCTCACAGGCAACGATTGGGGCGTGCCGTACACCGCGGCGGTTGAAGAAAACACGAAGCGCCGCACGCCAGCCTGCTGCGCGGCCTCGATCAGGCAGAGTGAGCCGTAGACGTTGTTGTCGAAGTACTTGGCGGGATTGCGCATGGATTCGCCCGCAGCCTTGTAGGCAGCGAAGTGGATGACTGCGTCCAGCCGGTGGTCCCCGATCACTTGCCCAACCAGGGCCTGGTCCTGGGTGCGGCCAACCACCAGGGGTGTGTCGCCGATGGCCTGGCGGTGACCGAGTTCCAGACTATCGAGCACCACCACGAAATCCCCGCGCGCCCGCAGTAGCGCCACTGTGTGCGATCCAATATAGCCGGCGCCGCCGGTGACCAGAACCCGCATGCATCATCTCCGATTCTGAATGTGAATGGCCTCGCCCAACGCGGCCTTGGCCGCCTCCATAATGGCCTCGGGCAAGGTGGGATGGGCGTGAATGGTTCCGGCGATGTCGCCGGCCAGAGCCCCCATCTCGATGGCCAGCGCGGCCTCGGCGATGAGATCGCCCGCGCCATTGGCCACGATGTGAACGCCCAGTACCTTGCGACTCTGCGTCTCGACCACGACCTTCACGAATCCGTCGGTGTCGTGGTTGGCGATGGCGCGGCCCAGGGCCAGCAAGGGAAACTTGCCCTGCGTGACCTGCAGGCCCTTTTGCTCGGCCTCGCCGGCGCTCAGGCCGGCGGACGCGATCTCCGGATCGGTGAACACCACCGATGGAATGACCTGGCCGTCCATCTCAGCGGCGCGGCCCGCGATCACTTCGGCCACGACCTCGGCCTCACGCGAGGCCTTGTGGGCGAGCTGAGGCTGCCCCACCACGTCGCCGATGGCGTAGATGCCGGCCACATTGGTGCGCATTTGGCGGTCCACCGGGATGAAGCCGCGTTCCACGCGCACGCCGGCAGCATCCAAGCCCAAGTTTTCGCTGTTGGGCTGACGGCCCACGGCGACCAGGATCTTGTCAGCGTCGAGCTGGCGTTCGCCAGCCTTGGTCGCCACCGTCACCACTGCCCGGTCGCCCTTTTCAGACCAGGTGCTGGCCCTGGCGTCGACCAGAATTTCCATGCCCAGCTGCTTCGCCTTGCGCGCCACCACTTGCACACAATCAGGCTCGCTGCCCGACAGGATGCTGGGCAGGGCCTCGACGAAGGTCACGTGGCTGCCCAGCTTGGCGTAGAGCGTGCCGATCTCCATGCCGATGTAGCCGGCGCCGATCACCACCAGACGCCGCGGTACCTCGGTGAAGGCGAGCGCGCCGGTGGAGTCGACCACGCGGTTTCCGTCGAAGGCGAAGCCCGGGATTACCACCGGCCGTGCGCCGGTGGCGATCACGATATGCGCGGCTTCCACCAGGAATGTCTTGCCGGCATCGGGGCCGGTGCCCTGCACCTCGACCTTGCCCGGCGCCAGCAAACGTGCGCTGCCGCTGCGCCAGTCGCAGCCATTGGCCTTGAGCAGCTGGCGCACTCCCGTCGACAACTTGCCCACCACGCCGTCTTTCCACGATTGCAGCTTGGTCATGTCCACGCGCGGGTTGTCCACCAGGATGCCCAGGTCAGCTGAGTGCGCGATCTTTTCGTACAGCTTGGCCGCATTGATGAGCGCCTTGGATGGGATGCAACCCACGTTGAGGCAAACCCCGCCCGCCTTGTCGCGCTCGACGACCAAGGCCTTCTTGCCAAGCTGTCCGAGCCGGATGCCGGCCACATAGCCGCCCGGACCGGCGCCGATGACGAGAGCGTCCACACGCAGAGATTCCATGTCGGGCTTTCTTATAGCAGCGTTGTCCGCAGAGGGCGACCTACGCCTACTGCTTCGTCACAAGGTCGAAGACGCTATTCCCCTGGCTGTCCAGCGCCACCGTGACCGGGAAATCGACGACATCAAGCCGCCAGATCGCCTCGGGACCAAGGTCCGCGAAGGCGACGATCTCGGAACGTCTGACCTTGCGAGACAGCAGCGCCGCCACACCTCCGGTCACCACGCCGTACACTGCCTGGTATGCGCGACAGGCCTCGGTGACCGGGGCCGACCGCTTGCCTTTGCCAATGGTGGCCCTCACCCCCTGGGACAGCAGCAAAGGCGTATACGGGTCCATACGCGTCGATGTGGTCGGACCACAAGGACCGACGGCATCGCCCGGCCTGGCCGGCGCCGGGCCACAGTAGTAGATGACGGCGTTGGCCAGGGGTAACGGCAACGGTTGCTTGTCATTGATCAATTGCGCCAGTCGCTTGTGTGCGGCGTCTCGGGCCGTAAACAGGGTTCCGCTCAGCAACAGATCGTCGCCCGCCCGCAGCGCGGGGATTTGTTCGATGAATTCGGGAATCGTCAATGAACGAGGCATGGTCAGATCTTCTCTGTCATCCGTCGCATCACATGGCAGTGCATGGCCACGGCAACCGGCAGGCACGCAATGTGACAGGGCGCGTGCTCGATGTGTACCGCCAGGGCCGTGGTGCGGCCGCCCAGACCCATGGGGCCAATCCCGAGCGCGTTGATGGCATCGAGCAGTTCCTTTTCCCTTGCCGCATACGAGGGTTCGCCGGCGACGGAGCCGACCTCGCGCAGAAGCGCCGTCTTGGCCACTTTGGCGACCGAAGTGAAGCTTCCACCGATGCCCACGCCGACGATCAGCGGCGGGCAGGAGTTGATTCCCTTTTCGCGCACAGTCTCGAGCACGAATTCAACGATGCCCGGCCATGCGGTCGAGGGCGAGAACATGCGCAGAGCGCTGGCGTTTTCGGTCCCGCCGCCCTTGGGAAGAACGGTAATCTCGACCTGGTCGCCGGGCACCATGGTCACGGAGAGCTGGGCGGGTGTGTTGTCGTTGGTGTTCACGCGCTCCAGCGGATCGGCCACAATGGACGTGCGCAAATAGCCGTGGGTGTAGCCGAGCGCGACGCCTTTGTTGACGGCGTCTGATAGGACATCGCCCTCGATGTGTACATCCTGGCCCATGTTCACAAAGACCTCGGCAATGCCCGTGTCCTGGCAGAGTGCAATCGACCGCTCGCGCGCCACGCGCGCGTTGTCGGAGATCTGGGTGAGTATCTCCCGGGCGCGGGGCGATTCTTCTTTTTGAAACGCCTTGCCCAGGGCCTCCTGCACGTCGCGCGGCAGGAAGTAGTTCGCTTGCTGACACAAGCGCGCCACCGTCTCTGTGATCTTTGCTGCCGGTATGGTCCGCATGGAGTGCGCTCGCGATGAATACTAGCACCGCGACGTTCATGGGACGAACCTGTGGCTTCAGATGCGCTGCTTGCGCCACAAGATCTCGACGCGGTCGTCGCAAATCAAGCCCGGAAGGCGCGCCACGCGCTCGAAGCCGAGTTTCCGGTAGAAGCGTGCGGCCGCCAGATTCTTGCTGTCCGACGAGACATACAGCCAGCGGCGATGGGCGAAGGTGTCGTGCTCCACGCGCGCGACCAGGGCGCGGCCCACGCCCTGGCCTGCGGCTTGCGGGCGCACCGCCAGCAGCGCGATGAACGTGCCGAGGAGAAAATCAGGCTGAAACACCACGATTCCCAGGATCGCGCGCTTGTGCACGGCAGCCAGAACGCAACTGGCCCGCGCGCGCCGGGAGAGCCAGCGTCCGAGCGGCGCGGCCCGAAAGCCCATGGAAAGCCAAGGTTCCATGGCGACGATCCACTCAGCCTGCCGGCGGGCCAGGGCCGGCTCAACCCGGCGAATCGTCATCGACGACTCCTGGTCCGCTGTTTTCTTTCGGCCCTGACCGGCGGTGGCGTAGCGGGCGCCAGCCAAAGGGCGCGGGCCGCGCTGACACCGGCTCGGCATCGGGTTGTTGCAAGAGATCCGAAACGGTGACGAAGCCGAGTCCCTTGTCGCGCAGGCCGCGAATGATGTCGGGCAAGGCCTCCTTGGTGCGCGGCCCGCGTCCATTGATGTGAAAGATCACGATGGAGCCTGGCTTGGTCGAAGCCAGCACCACCGCCACCATCTTCGCTGCGGCGATGTGGCCGCCGGCATCGCCCGAAATCACGTCCCATTCCACTGTGGGCAGGTGCTGCCGGGCCGCCATCCGCACCACGGCTCGGTTCCACGCGCCCGCGGGTGGGCGAAAGGCGACAGACTGGCGGCCCAGTTCAGCGATGAGCGCCTCGGTGCGCGCGATCTGCTCGCGGGCTTTGCGCCGGGGGATGCGGGTCATGCGGGCGTGCGAGTAGGAATGATTGCCGAACGCGATCCAAGCCTGGGCCGCCAATTCCCTGGCCTCGGCTGGATGGGTCTCGATCCAGCGGCCCGTCGGGAACACGGTCACCGGGATCTGTTCGCGCTTCAAGATGTCGAACACCTCACGATCGAAGCCGTTGTCCTGCTTGAGCGTGGCGCACGCGTCGAAGGTCAGCGCCACCACCGGCTGGTGCGTGCGCACCCGCGCAATGGCGAACCAGGGCAGCGGCTGGGCCACCGGTGCGGTACGCGGTTGGGAGTCAAGCGGCGGTGCGGCGTCAATCGGCGGTGCGGCGTCAATCGGCGACTCGGCGTCAATCGGCGACGCCGAGTTGATCGGCGGCACGGAGGCATCTTGCGCGGAAAGCATGACCGCTAGCAGAAGCGCGTTCATGGGCTAGTCTCGCAGCCTCAGCGTCATGACGATGGCATCCTCATCGTTGTCTTCATAGTAACGAGCGCGGATTCCGACCTGCTGAAACTTAAAGCCACGGTACAGCGCCTGCGCCGCCAGGTTCGATCGGCGCACCTCAAGCTCGACGGTCCGGTAGCTGGCCCGTCGGGCCACGTCCAGAATGTGTCGCAGGAGGCGCGCTCCATGGCCCTGGCGTCGCGCCTCAGGGTGGGTGGCGATGTTTAGGATGTGCAGCTCGTCGGCGACCAGCCAATAGTCGGCGAAGGCCACCGGGCGGCCGGTGATGGTGTCGTGCAGGACCTCGACGCGTGCCCAAGAGCGCAGCATTTCCTCCTCGAAAGCCTGACGCAGCCAAGGGGTGCGAAACGACAGTCGTTCGATCTCCATGACCGCGTCGAGGTCAGCCGGGGTGAGCGGCTGGATGAGGTACGGCTGAGAAACCTTGTTCACGGCCACGGATCGCCTACAGGTGGGCAGTAGCTTTCCATATTGTCCGGATATCAATGACGATGAGTCAAGTTTAAGCCGCGCAGGGTACGGGAGGTGATTGCAATGTCCCTTAGTATCCGGCCGACAAGGCCCTTCGGGCACTCGGACCTGCCCGCCCCGCCACCTGCCCCCGCGGCTTCGCCGCGCCTTCGCCGGGCAGCTGGCAAGGAGGGCCGAGAACCGGACCGGAATGTACTGATGTACTTGAGGACCGGAAGCGCAGGCCCGACGCAGCCAGAAACCCGGATCGTCGGCCGTCGTCACCGCGGTGACTTGGGCCGTCGTCTTGATAGACTACAACGGCCTGGCCCCGCCGTCGCATACACCCGCGAGCAGCAGGGCCCACAGCGCGTCCACCCCCTCGCCGGTTTCTCCCGAAACCAGCGACACCGGCGGTGCGTCGGGTCCGAAGGCTGCACGCGCCTTGTCGCGGGCGGCTCCATGCTCGGCCGTGCGCAACTTGTCGGTCTTGGTCACCACCAAGTGGTGCGGCACGCGTTCGCTGCGTAGCCACTCCACCAGTTGGATTTCCTCCTCGCCCGGCGCCCGGCGTGCGTCGAGCAAGATGAGAAACAGGCGCAGCGATGACCGCGCTTTGACATAGCCTTCAACCAGGCGCTGCCAGGCTTTGCGTTCGTCGCGAGAGACCTGCGCGTAGCCGTAGCCCGGCAGATCCACCAAGCGCAAAGCAAGTCGCTCACCGGTTCCAGGCAAGCGCACGCTGAGGTCATAGAAGATGAGCCCGCGGGTCCGCCCCGGCGTCTTGGACACGCGGGCCAGCGCGCGCCGGCCCGCCAAGCGGTTGAGCAGCGTCGATTTGCCCACGTTGGAGCGGCCGGCAATGGCCACCTCGACCGGCCCCTCGGGCGGCCAATGACCCGCCTCGCGCGCCTCGGCCAGGTACACGGCGTCGATGACGGTCGGCATTGCCATGGCGGGTAGTCTACAGGGTAGACGGGCCGCCACCCAAAGAACCACCTGCCGCTGAGGACACAGGGCGGCCTCACGGCCGCAACCAAACGGGTGAGGTGATTCGTCTTGTCAGCCGCCGGCCGCTGAGCACACAGAGGTGAGAGGGGAGTTCACAGAGTCGGAGAAACCGGAATGATGTTCGGGCGTTGCGAAAAAGATCTTCGCGGCCCGCGAAGAAACGGCACCCTAGTAGTACAGAGGGGAGAGGGGAGGACGCAGAGGCCGGACCCGAGGGTCTCGTGATCTGCCGTGGGTCCGATGGAGTCATACCTCCTGCTAGCGTTTCTTTCTGAACGGCAGGATACGATGACCCATTCGCCCGTCTCATCCTATCTCGCAGGTCCGCTCTGTGGCCTCCCTCTCCCCTCTGTGTTCTCAGCAGTACGCCGCCGTTCGCGTTGCTGCCGCAAGTACGCAAAGACGCTACAATCGAGAGATGTTCAGGTTGGTCGGTCTCACTGGAGGCATCGGCACCGGCAAATCCACCGTGGCGCGCATGATCCGTGAGCTGGGCGTGCCGGTCATCGACGCCGACCTTCTTGCCCGCCAGGTGGTGGAACCGGGACAGCCGGCCCACGCCGAGATCGTGGCCGCGTGGCCCGATGTCATCGACCAGGGCGGCGGCATCGATCGCAAGAAGCTGGCGGAGCGGGTTTTCGCGGATCCAGCCAGCCGCACGCGCCTGGAAGCCATCACCCACCCGCGCATCACGGAGCGAGCGCTGGCGCAGGCCGATGACTTTAGACGCCAGGGATTGCAACTCGCGTTTCTCGAGGCGGCCCTGCTGGTCGAAACCGGTCTGCACCGCCGCCTGGACGGCCTGGTGCTGGTGGTGGCCAGCGAAGAACAACAGATGAGTCGGGTGATGGCGCGCGAGGGCTGCACCCGCGGCCAAGCCCTGGCGCGGCTGCAAGCCCAGCTTCCTCTGGAAGAGAAGCGCCGGGCCGCCAGCGACGTCATCGACAACTCGGGCGACGAAGCCGCCACCCAGCGCCAGGTGGAGGAGTTGGTGCGCAAGCTTCTAGCAACCTCGTAGCTGCCTACTTCTTGCGGCCGCTCGCGGTCGTGCGCGCCAGAACCATGTCCTTTGCGGCTAGCTGGCCGCAGGCAGCTTCCATCGTCTCTTCTTTGGTCATCAGTGTCCGCCGCCGGGTGACTTCTTCGCGTAGAGTTTCCGCCAGTTGGAGAAGACCTCGGCCGAGTGCTTGGGGACACTCTTGGGGGCCGGGGTGTCGTCGTCGCCTCCGACCCATGCCCCCCACACCTTGCGGCTTGTGCCGCCGTATCTTTTGGCGCGCGTCTGGCAGCAGGCATGAAATCCACCTTCAGGTGCCGGCCGACAAGCCGGAGTCGATGGCGAAGCCGGGCCGAGAACCGGCCCGGAGCGTACTACGGTACGTGAGGACCGGAAGCGCAGGACCGGCGAGCCAGCGGCCCGGATCGTCGGCCCGTCGGTGAATCGAAGACCTGATGCCACTACTTCATTCGTGCGCTGGCGGTGGTGCGCAGACGAAGTGCATTCAGGCGAATGAACCCGCCGGCGTCGCGCTGGTCGTAGGCGCCGTGATCGTCCTCGAAGGTGACGACGTCCGCGCGGTACAGCGACCTGGGCGCCTTGCGACCGATGAGCGTCAGGCTGCCCTTGTAAAGTCGCAGCCGGGCCGTGCCGGTGACCGGCTGGTTGACGTCGTCGACCAGCTTCTGCAAGGCTTCGCGCTCCGGTGAGAACCAGAAGCCTCGGTACACCAAGGTCGCGTACTCGACGGCCAGCGTGTCGCGCAGGCGCATGGCCTCGCGATCCATGGTCAGCGAGGCGACTCCACGGTGGGCCTTGTACAGCAGGGTTCCACCCGGCGTCTCATACACGCCGCGGCTCTTCATGCCCACGAAACGGTCCTCCACCACATCCGCGCGGCCGACCCCGTGCTCGCCCGCGATCTTGTTCAATTCGGTCAGCAGCGCCGCAGGTGATAGCGGTTTGCCGTCCACCGCAACCGGCGTTCCTCGTTCAAATGAGATCGCCACCTCGCGCGGCTGATCCGGGGCGCGTCGCGGATCCACGGTGCGCTGGAATATCTCGGCCGGCGGCTCGGCATCCGGGTCTTCCAGGATGCCGCCCTCGTAGCTGGTGTGCAGCAGGTTGCGGTCGATGGAATAGGGCTTGGCGGTGCTGGCCTCGACGGGAATGTTGTGTGACTGGGCAAACGCGATCATCTCCGAGCGCGACTTGAAGTCCCACTCGCGCCAGGGCGCAATGATCTTCACTGACGGGTTGAACCAGTAGGCGCCCAGTTCGAAGCGCACCTGATCGTTGCCCTTGCCGGTGGCGCCGTGGGCGATGACGTTGGTGTTCTCCTTGGCCGCGACTTCCATCAAACCGCGCGTGATGCAGGGGCGGGCCAGCGACGTTCCCAGGTAATACTCGCCTTGGTACAGAGCGGCCGCGCGCACCGCGGGGAACACGAAGTCGCGCACGAACTCCTCGCGCTGGTCGAAAACGTGGCAGGCCACCACGCCACAACGCAGAGCTTTCTGGCGTGCAGCTTCCAGATCCTCTTGCTGCCCGACGTCCGAGCAGAACGCGACGATCTCGGCTTTGTACTTCTCCTGCAGCCAGCCGATGGCCACAGAGGTGTCGAGTCCTCCGGAGTATGCGAGAACGATCTTCATGCGCGGACGACTACCAGAGTCGCAAAAAAAGATCTAGTCGCGTAGGCGAAGGCGGGCTTAGCCCGCCGAAGCCAGAGCGCGGGAGGGTTTGGGAACCCTCTCAGGGTTCCCATCATAATTGAGGAGAGAGTGGGAGTCGAACCCACGTTACCTTTCGGTAAACCTGATTTCGAATCAGGCGCCTTCGGCCACTCGGCCATCTCTCCGGAGCGAGGCAAACGTATGCCGTGTATGAACCAGAAGGTCAAGCCCCTGCGGCGACTTGCCGCAACGCGCGCCTCACTCGCCGCGCACGGCCTGGTACTCGGCCTGGGCGACGCCTGGATAGGCAACTTGCCACTCGGCCGCGACCAGCGCGGACAACCGAAGGTAGTTGCCGCCGTCCCTGCGCAGGGCCAGGCCGTGGAAAAATGCATCGGGGTAGAAAACGTAGTGCGTCCAGAATTCCTCGCTGCCTAGGATGTCGCGAAGCATTTGCACGTGATCCTCGTGGGGCATCCAGATGAGGTCGGGTTGGCGACGGAAAAGCTCGGCCGCGGAAAAACCATGTCGCGCGAAGTAAGGGTCGTGCAAGCCGAGCACGTCGATAATGGCGATGTGCGGAGCCAGCGCGCCGGGCAGCCCGTGCTCGGACATGGCGAAATGCGTGCCCGAGGGAGCCGCGCGTGCAATGGCGGCAATGGCCTGCGCCGCCTGCCAGGAATCCATGTCGGGCAGCGGGGCGGAAGCTCGAACGTGAAAACCGCCAGGTGCTTCCAGCCGCTCTAGCGTGGCGCGAGCACCGTACAGGCCCGCGCCCACGGAAAGCGCCATGCCGCCGACTAGAATTGCGGCGACCGCCAAGCCTGCGCGCTGGAACATGGCGCGTGAGAGAATCTTCTGGCCGCGCAAAAGCCACGCATCGAACTCCAGGGCGCCAGCAGCGACGAAGAAGGGCAGGAATGGATAGTCGAAGCGGCCGAGGTGGCCCATGATTTGGTTGAAGCGGAAAAGAATCAGAATGCTGGCCAGCGCCGGCGCGAGCAGCACGGCTGCGCGCCGCCAGCCCGCACGATCGGCGAAGAGGATCAAGGCCACCACGAAAGGCCACGCCGAGTAGCAGAAAACCTTGAGGAAGAGGAACGGATTCCAGGAAAACTCGCCCGCGAAGTCGCCGTAGTACCAGGGTTGCTTGGCGAAGAACGACAGCGGCAGGGGCGAGCCGAGCGCGCGCCACTCGACGGCCGCGATGACGGCCAGGCTGCCAACGGCGAGGACGAGGAACAGAGCGAGTGGCTTCGCCCGCGGCCGTGGCGCTAGCAACGTCAAAGCCAGAACCGGACAAAAAAGCGCGCACACGACGTTGTCCGGCCGGGCGAGCACGGCCAAAATCGCGACCAGAGCGGCCGCAATCACCGTCGACAACTTTGGCGAATTGGCAAGTCGCAGGGTCGCGAACACCACGAAAGCATTGGCCAGCGCGGAAAGCATGGTGTCCATGCCCGTGCCGGCGTGGAAGAAGAAGGCCTCGCGGTACGCCACCGTGGGCAAAATGACGGCCAGCCAGAAGAGCCAGTTGCGCCGCAATCGCGGATGGCGGGCGTGCAGAGCGACGATACCGGCCAGGGCCATGAGCAAGGCCATGGCCGCGCTGCCCGAGGCGATGCGGAGCAAAGCCGCGGCCCCGAGTCCCGGAAAAACCCTGCGCAGCTTGGCCAAAACCAAAAGGTGCAGCAGGCTGGTCACGCCAAAGACAGAACCTTCGCCCGGATTCCACGCCAAGCCATATCCGCCGAGCAGGTTGTTGGCGTAGCGCAGGTACATGTACGCATCGTCGAAGTCCGACGGCACCGCG
>PLNW01000084.1 GCA_003142855.1 Myxococcales bacterium | reverse complement strand
TTTTGAATCAGTAGTGGTAAGAGAACCCGAAATCCTCGCGATTCCTGCATGCGATAGCCGACAACTCGGCATAACCGGGGACTCGGCATAATGGCGATTATGCCGAGCTCGGCATAAGAGGCACACCCGTTCCATTCCCATACATCACGCCGAGGTTCGCGCAGCCGTTCAGGCTGCCGCCGTCGCATGCCTGCTTGTAGAGGGCCACCGCACGCACCTCGTCCTTTGTCACCCCCGTTCCGTTCGCATACATCACCCCGAGGTCGGCGCAGCCGTTCAGGTTGCCGCCGTCACATGCCTGCCTGAGCGCGACAACGCGCACCGCCGCAGACCGCTCCGTTCTGCACGCCAGCAGCACCTCTGCCAGCAGCACCGCCAGCGCCGCCGTTCGCCACGTCATTGCTCGCCTATTCACTTGGATTACTCCAGGACGCCGGTGGCATCGAAGAACGGTTTGTTTCGCTCTTGCCGTCATTGACCTATTCTCCTTGAATGGAAGTGTACAAGCTCGACTACGCACAAACTGGTAGTGAACCTGGGTTCGCGTGGGTCAATGTCTCAGGCCCGAGGTTTAGTGCCCAATAGCAGGGACGAAAGATACCATCCCGCTTCCGCGGATCCTCAAGCTGGCCCGGTTGCTGCCATCACCAAGAATCGTGTTGATGCCGCTCCTGTACGAGAGAAAAGCGATTTCGTCGCCAGTGGGCGACCATACCGCTTCGGGCTGCCACTGGCCCCCGTCGAACAGTACGTCCTCCGTGACCAGTGACCGCGTCGTGCCGTCCGCTGTATTGAACAGGTGCACCGAGTAGCTCGCGCGGCCGCCGTACGTCCTGGACGAGAATAGGATCGTGTTGCCCCGTGGCGACAAGCTGGGTCGGAACACTGTCGAGCCGCTTACCTCAGCCACCTTCGCTAGGCCAAGACCGTCGACTCCGATCTGGCAGACGGCGTCGCCATGTGCAAAGAGCAGCTTGTCGTCGCCCACCCACGACGGCCCCGTCCCACCCTCGCGAGTCAGCTGACGGACATTGTGGTCTGCAGTGCCGACGAGAAAGACGTTCTCCAGACCGGCCGTGTCCTTCATGACGAAGCACAGCAGCTGTCCGCTCGGGGAGAAGGCGACAGTGGTCATCGCCGCGTTCTGCTTCGTGATCGTGCTGATCTCAGTCCCGTCCCTGGACATGGTGTGCAGGCTGCCCTTCGCGGTCACACCATTCGAAGAGAGCACTATGTCATCAATGGCGGTGTACGCGATCATGGCGCCATCCTGACTATAGGCAACTGAGTTGTAGAGCATTGGGCGCGAAGTCACCAACTGTACACCTCCTCCTCGCGCCCCGACGGAAACCAGCGCGGTCGAGTTGGGGGTAGTGACAGGGGCGACGAAGGCAATCCGATATGGGCTCAGAGGCGTACAACCGAGGGAGAGCGAGACTATGACGAAGAGCATATTTCGCACGGTCACTCTCCTTTAGTGAAATACTTTGAATTGGCCACAGGGGGAAATGCCTCACCTATCTCGAGAGCCGGACCCTTGATGTCTTCTGGCACCCTGATTTCAAACGCCCGGCGTTCACCTTTTCTGCAAAGAAAAGGTGGTCCGACTTGGACTTGTCCAGGGGAAGGTTCCAGATTCTGACCCGCAATAGCGTATAACAGACCAACGAGACAACTTATAGTGTCAATCCAGCCGTCTCGCATGGCATCAACATTGATCGCCCCACTTCCATTTCTGGCTTCTGCCTCCAGTCTCTACGCGGCAAAACGCATTGACACGTGTCGAAGGGCGGTGCGTTGTCATAGGCAATGAAGCCAGGTGATGAACTGCGGCAACTGGACCCAAATGGTGCAACATGTGGCGAAATCCAAACTCAATCGCCATGCCATCCGAGGCTTCGGTCGGCGCCACCTGTTCCATTGCTGCCTCTGAAGTCAGCGAATTTAGGCCACAATTCTCGCGACGAGTTTCTGGACAGTACGGGTCGGCAAGGTGACTGTCCTCAGCGTTCGGCGTCATTGGCATTGGAAGATAGGCCCAATATGATCGGGCAGCGAAGAGGACATCTTGGCAGCGCAGCCAACCATATCTGGCCAGGGAGTCGCACTTGGGTCTGAGGGCGACGAAGGATGGCGCCAGGGCGGGCCATTCCTACTGGAACGATTTATGCTGGCCCTGCCTAGAAAGACATGAAAGCGTCAGGATCCAAGGTGCTGGTGGTTGTGTTCATCACGGCCACGGCTGGCTGCGCTCACACGCGTTACCTGGCCGGAACGACCATCCCCGCCACCGAGGACAACCTGGCTGTCGTCGAGACCATTGAGCAGTATCGAGCCTATCTCGTCGAGAAGAACATTGATGGGATTATGCTGCTGGCGTCCAAGCACTACTTTGAGGACGGGGGCACACCCCAAGCGAATGATGACTACGGTTACGATGCTCTACGGCAGATCCTGACCAGTCGCCTTGGTCGCGTGCAGTCTTTGCGTTACGACATCGAATACCAGCGGGTCACCGTGCGAGGTGATCGGGCTGAAGTCGAGGCATTCCTTAACGGTGCATTCGAACTGGAAGGTGAGGACGGCGAACACCACCACCGAGTCAACGACCGTCACGTATTTGTACTGGAACGAACGACCAACAACAAGTGGCGCTTCTTGACCGGAATGTAGCTATCGGCAGGTGCTGGATGATGCACCGGCATGAACATCAACATACCCACTCCCCGGCATGCATGACCCAGTACATGGGGCCGGGCGCAAGAGCAGCGGCGGCGACCGACAGCCTCGATTTTGGCTGGAACGGCGATGTGGGCAGCGGCGCTTATTTCGATACCAAGGTAGTGCCCAAATATGTCGACGCGCCCGCGCTCGTCCGGCAGCCCCATCCACACGACTTGGTCGAAGCGGCCTGGCCGGCGCAGGGCTGCTGAACGACAGGGCCGAGGGATCATCGCCCACGATGAAGGCGGGCCAGACGGGCATGTACGCGCTTTTTGTCGCGCCGAACAGGTAGATGAGCGGCGTGTGCAACTGCATCGCGCGGCGTAGGCCTACGTTCTCATGGTGCTAAACACCGCCGAGGGGCTGGCGGGCTTGATGCGTAGCAGGCCGAATCCAAGGGCGCGCAGGCTGGCATGGGCTGGCTCGGCGTCGGCGTGAGAAGCCACCACCACCACCACGCGGTTGGGTGCAACGCCGACCGTGCTGCGTGCCAGGGCCAGCAAGTCGCGTGTGCGGGAACCGTCCAAGCGCCAATTGAGAAGGACCAGGTCGACTGACTGGCCCACGTCCGAGCGCCCCAGCCAGGCCCGCGCCTCGTCGGCACTTGTCACGCAGGTGACCGACATCCCAGCGTCCACCCGCTTGGCCCGCGCAGAAGCGCGCACCGGGAGGGCGCCACGTTCAAGGTGGCCCACCTCTACGGTTTTCGCAAACTCGTCGCGCTCGATGCCCAAGGCCGCGAATGCGAGGCCACGCGCCCGGGCGCCCTGCGCCCACCAACCCGTCGGCGCCGCAACCGCGCCGAAGTCATTGAGCGCGGTCGTGTGCATTTCGGGTCGGCTGCCGCCCGCGCTGTTTCGAGAGGCGCGGAAGACCACGCCCGGGCCGACCATCGAGATCTTCCGTGGCGAGCGTGATCGAGGCGTCCGTGACTGTCGCACAGGCGGCAGTGCTAGAATGATGAACCATGGCGCCCTGGCTAAACTGTCCTCGCTGCGGGGCGCCTCCTTCAGGTAGGCCGGCATGCTGCAACCTCCGTGATACGATTCAAACCAGATGCTGACCGACTTCCCCAAACTGCATTGCCCGTTCATCCGTCAGACGTTTCTGGTGGACTCGGCGGACTTCAAGGGAAAGAGCCGGGCTTTCGGTCTTCGAGCGCCGGAGGTGTACCTCGTCGTTGACCGGGTCAACCCGGGCTACGAATGGGTCTTCCAGGATCCCGACACCTTCGCCGTGGAGAAACTGAACGGCACCAACGTCAAAATCCTCGTCGAGAAGGGCCGTCTGGTCGAGATGCAAAACCGAAAGAATGTTCTGGATCCGCGACAGATCCTCGACGGGAGGACTTTCATTCTTGAAGGCGTTCTTAACTCCGCCGCCAAGGGATGGGTTCGACCGGACTGCGAGCAGGCGGGGGAATTGCTTGGACCCAAGGTGAACGGAAACCCCTACGGGCTGGACCGGCACGAGTGGTATCCGTTCGACAAGGCCCTCGAGAGCCTCCGCTATAAGTCCTTTGAACAGCACGAGCGGACCTTCGACAATTGGAGCGTCTGGTTCAAAGACTTCCTGTTCTCCCGCTACCACCAGAAAAAGCAACGCCCGGATCCCAGCGCTGAAGGGGAAAGGGTCTTCGCCGAGGGCGTCGTGTTCTACAACCTGAAACGGAGGAACGATGGAAAGGACTGGAGGGCCAAGCTTCGGCGGGACATGTTCGCGTGGTTCTACGAAGGATTGGCCATCCAGGGATACACTCCGAAAGGCCGGGACGAAGCCGAGGACCAGGACAAGTTCGATTGATTTGCGATCCGCTCATACTCGCCCACAGCACAGAGACCGACCCAACCGTCTAGGTGCGATGGCGCGAGTTTCGGACCCGGTACCAGCCACCCGGTGGCTTGATGGAGGCTGCCCGAAGGGGGCTTTCCGATTGGCGTCACGAGCGCGCTAGATCCTACCGGCTCTCATCTGCCTTGCCGGTCATGGGCACGAAGCGCACGGGGATCACGCTTCGTTCGGAGAAGCCCACCGCGGTCCGCGTGATCACCTCCAGCTCCTGGTCGACCCTGCCAACGGGCAAGACCAGCCGACCGCCGACTTTGAGCTGTTGCTTGAGTGGCTCCGGCACGCGGGCAGGTGCGGCGGTGACGATGATGGCGTCGAAGGGAGCGGCCTCGGGCCAGCCCAGATAACCATCACCCACGCGGGTCTTCACCTGCCCGTACCCGAGTCGCGCCAGGATCTCGACCGCGCGTTCTCTCAGCGGAGCCAGGATCTCAATGGAGTAGACATCGGTGCCCAGCTCGGCGAGAACTGCGGCCTGGTAGCCTGAGCCGGTGCCGATCTCAAGCACGCGGCTGCCGCGCCCCACCGCTGCCAACTCGGTCATGAGGGCCACGATGTAGGGTTGGCTGATGGTTTGACCCAGGCCGATGGGCACCGGCCGATCGTAGTAGGCGAGGGGGCGTACGTTCTCGGGCATGAATTCGTGTCGCGGCACCCTGCGCATGGCTGCGAGTACAGCTGCGTTCCTCACCCCGCGCGCCTCGATCTGCTCTTGCACCATCGCCTCGCGCGCGATCCGGGTGGAGTCGTCCTCTGCGACGCTTGCGTCCCGGCCGGGTATCGGGACGGGCAGAGCCTCGGCCTGGCCGCAGGGCGGACGTGTGGCCGCGCAGGCGATCCAGGCCAACACGCTCGCGCCCTGTTTGGCCACGCGCAGGAGCGACCGATTCAGCAATGCCCCTGCGGATCTCGATATCTTGAAATCGCGTCGCATCGACATCTCCCGGCCGTATCAGGATACTGAAGCCACGCCACCTTGATTTCCACGTTGCGCGTGGTCATCTCGATTCCTGCCCGCCCTGGTTCGAGGGCGACGCGCCCTGGATCGTGACGTCGCCCGAGCGACCCGCGTCTGACCGATTTCTTGGGCCTTCGGGACAGATATGCGACCCTGCGGCCGTGGCACCTTTCAGCAGAGAAAACTTCGCCAACCTTGGGCTCCTCTCCTTGCGCCTCGGCGTGGGACTCAACATGGCTTGCCTTCACGGCATGGAAAGAGCGCGCCACTACAGCAATCGCGTATCCAGCTTCCCTGACCCGCTCCACATGGGCCATCGCTACAGCCTGCTGCTGGCCGTGGCTGCCGAACTTGTCGGTGGAATCCTGATCACGATCGGCCTGGCGGGTCGGGTTGCAGCCCTACTGCTCACCTTCAGTTTGGGCATGGCCGTCTTCACCGGCGAGGCTGGAGCTTCGTGGCGGCAGCGCGAGGTCGCAACCCTCTACCTGGCCGCAACGTTGGCCATTCTGATGCTGGGATGCGGTCGCTGGGCGCTCGACGCCGTGGTGTGGAACCGTTTCCGAAAAGGCGGCAAAGGCGGTGGCTCCGCTCCGCCCAAGCCCAAGCGATAGCCGGATTGCGGCCGCCGTCAGATGGCAAACGCCTCCGCGCATGATGTTGGTCGGCTCGGGGCACCGCCATTGCGCTGTTTAGACAGGGACCCGGCGGTGAGGGTTCTGGTCTGGTTGAGGCGGCGGCCGCCTCAGCCTGACTGACCGGACCGCCTTTGCCCAGAAGCCTCGCGCTGGAGATCGCCGGATCGGTGTTCAAAAGTGAGAGCAGGTCGCGAGATAGCAGCTCTGGTCTCCACCTGACTCCTCGGCGCATCGGTCGAGCGCATCATCCTCTACTGGTGTCCGTCCGCCAGTCCGCCTCCGGGTGAGGGCCTACGTGGGCACCGGTCTTGCGTGCGGCTCAGCCGGCAGCGGCCTGGGCGGGCTCGCTGGTGGCGGGCGCCTGGCTGGCCGCCGCGGCAGCAGCGGCTTCACGGGCGGCCTTCCAGCGGCTGGGCAGCAGGTCGGGTAGATCCCTCAGGCGGACGCGACGGGCGAGTCGTGGCAGCACGTCGCGCAGGTACTCCACCGGGTTAACGTCCGCAAGGCGGCAGCAGGCCAGGATGGTGTACGCGATCGCCGCGCGCTC
>PLNW01000138.1 GCA_003142855.1 Myxococcales bacterium | reverse complement strand
CCATAGATTCTGTTGAGGAGGCTTATTTCGGTTACGGCCCAGACCATAGGCCGCCGAGTGGCTGCGGTTGAAGCCGTAGGGGGCAAACTTCTGAACGCCCTTTCCCGATTTGTACTATGATGCCCGCGAGTTCGATCGCGGAGGGGTGCCATGCGTGATGTTCGCGTTCTCGGATCCGCTGTTTCCATTGCTCTTTGCTTGGTGGTTGGCTGCGCCAAGGCGCCGTCGCCAGCGGGCTCAGGGGGAACGATTGGGCCAATCGGCACGGGTGGCAGGGGCAGCGGTGGCGCCACGGGCGCGGGTGGCGCGGTTGTCGACGCGAGTCTCGACGCGGCCACGGGATGCGGCCTTGTCGGAGCACCGACCGGCGTGCTGGGCAGCCAGACCATCACGGTCGGGAGCCAGGCAAGGACCTACGTGCTCTCCGTCCCGAGGAGCTACGATCCCAATACTCCCTTGCCCCTGGTATTCGGCTGGCACGGTCACGGTGCCACGGGAGCCTTCGCGCGCCAGGTGTTCAGCATCGAGCCCGCGGCAGCGGGTGGCGCGATCTTCGTGTATCCGGATGGCCTAGGCGCCGCTGGCGCTACGGACTGGGATTATACCGCGACCGGTCGCGACGTGGAGCTCTTCGATACGCTGGTTGACTACCTGACCAGCACCTACTGTGTCGACCGCGCCCGCATTTTCAGCACCGGCCTGAGCGCCGGCGCCTACTTCACCAACCTGCTCGGCTGCTGTCGCGGCGATGTGCTGCGCGCCATCGCGCCCGTGGCCGGCGGACCGCCCAGCGCAGCAACCTGCGCCGGCCATGTCGGCGCCTGGATCGCGCACGCCTCGAACGACCCGCTCGTCGACTTCACCACCGGCGGCATTGCCACGCGCGACTTCTGGATCGCCAGGAACGGCTGCTCGACGACGCTGGCACCGGTCGCCGTCAGCCCGGCGGACTGCGTGGAGTACCAAGGTTGCCAACCCGATCTGCCCGTGGTCTGGTGCGTACACACCGAAGGCCACAGCTGGCCGAGCATGGCCAATTGCCTCGACGGCGGCGTATGTCTCGACGCCGGCCCGGCGATTTGGACGTTCTTCGCGCGCTTCCGGTAGCGTGCACCGAATCCCGTCGACGGTGCTAGCGATAGAACGTCAACCCGTAGATGCAGAAGTCGAACGGGATAGCAGGTCCGCTGGGACGGTCCTGCGCGACCACGAAATCAGCGAATGCCAGGGTTTTCGGGTCGACCACGCTTTCATTAGCGCCGCCATAGTAGGGGTTGGCAAGAAAGCTGCTCCACGGAGCCCGGACGAGCTGCCACCCTCCAACCAGGGTGGTCAGCTCGCTGCCGTCGGCGCCGAAGAGAGGCCCCGTACCCTCGGACGCGGCCGCGACGCTGAAGGAAACCCCGGCGGTCGCTCCAGCGCATGCGTGGATACTTGTGGTGTCAGTCGGGTCGCACTTCCCTCCGCCACGGAGCTGGTTCTTGTCGACCAGCGCGACTTCGAAGCTGGACGCAACCGCTGCAGCGGTATCCGGCGAAACCCACAGCCAGAACTGGATACCAGCGTAATCGCTGGCATCGATAAGCGCCGGGGCTGGCACTATGGTGCCAGCATCCGACAAGTATGAGCCTCCAGCAGGTACTGCGCTGGACCATGCAAGCACCAAATCCATCCCGGCTGAGTCATATTGCGACGTTCCCGTCTTCCCCGCAACGCACATGGCTTGCGGCCCAGACGCCCCGCCGTCATCTCCGGTCGCGACAGACCCGGGGAATCCAGCGGGCAGCGGGCTACAAAGAGATTGGCAATCACTTCCGCAGTTCGAGGCTATCGACGGGTCCACAGTCGGGATGGTGAGCGTCCCGGTGGAACCTGCGTACCAAGTACCCTTCGTGCCACAGGGCGGCGGCGTCAGGCTGATGCTCGATCCGCTCATGTCGTCAATGAGCGCTTCCGTCGCGGGACCGGTGCAGAAGGTTACCGTTTCGCCTCCATCCTCGGCACCGCCGTCCAGCGCGGGAACGTCAGACTTGGGCAGGAAGCTCAGCTCGTAGACGCAGAAGTCGAAGGGAACTGCAGGTCCGCTCGTATTGTCTTGTTCGACCCATAACTCGACCGCCCCCAGAGTTCTGGGATCGACTTTCGCCTCGTTCGCCCCGCCCCAATAGGGATTCGTAGTGAAACTGCTCCAGGGCGCCCAGACATGCTGCCAGCCGCCGGACAGCGCGGTCAGCTTGCTGCCATCGTCAGCGAAGAGCCGCCCCGAACCATGGTTTTGGGCCAGACTGGAGGAGACGGCGGCGGCGGCATAGCCGCAGGCGTTGGCCCCGCTGGAGTTCACATCGCATACGCCGCCCCCGGGGGTCTGGTTCCTGTCGAAGATCCCGACGAGGAGACTGGAGCTAACCGACGCAGCGGACTCCGGAGAAACCCACAGCCAGAACTCAATACCGCCGTAATCGCTGGCATCGATAAGCGCCGGTACTGAGCCGGTCCCAGCAAGCACCAACAGCATGCCGGCTCCGTCGTATTGCGACGTTCCCGTCTTCCCCGCAACGCACATGGCTTGCGCGCCAGGCGCCACGCCGGCATCTCCGGTTGCCCCAGGGAATCCAGCGGGCAGCGGGCTATAAAGAGATTGGCAATCACTTCCGCAGCCCGAGGCTATCGACGGGTCCACAGTCGGGACGGTGAGCGTCCCGGTGGAAATTGCGTACCAAGTGCCCTTCGTCCCACAGGGGGGTGGCTTCAGGCTGATGCTCGATCCGCTCATGTCGTCGATGAGCGCTCCCGTCGCGGGACCGGTACAAAAGTTCTCTGCTTCGCTTGCGTCCGCTGTCCTCTCTGGGCTTGCGTCCGCCACGATGGGCGACTTAGGCGACGACGCGCACCCAACGAGCAAGCTCGAGATCATTTCCGCCGTCGCCCACCCAACCATCACGGCAACGGTATGCTCTGCACACATTCGCTTCATGGGTCACTCCTTGTTATCCTCATCGAACACACCCAACCATGTTGTCGAAGCGTCCGCGCCTCCAGACGCGGTTCCTGCCTACGATGATGCCGACCAAGAATACTACACTCTTGGCGCTCCACATTCCAGCACCTCGAACCCAGCTTGCCGTCGGGTCGGGGACCGGCGCGGTGGTGTGCAGGATGCCCCTCTGTGTCCGCCGTTTCGCCGTTTCAGGCTTCGTGCCCGTTTAGGGTTGTCCATCACTCCGTCTCCGGCCCCCGCCACATCGAACGTATCCATTTGAGAAACGCGTGGGGCGGCTGACCGGAAGTTGGCGCAGTTCTGGCAAAGTCACGCTCGTCGTGCGAGACGAAGGTGATTCTTACGCGTCCGGAAGCAACTTGCGCAATTGTCCGATGGCTTCAGTGTGCAATTGGCACACGCGCGGCTCGCTCACTTTGAGGATGCCGGCGATCTCGCGATAAGTGAGATCCTCGATGTAGTGCAATGACAGCACCAGGCGCAGGCGCTCGGGCAGTTTTTCGATCGCATCGGTCAGGCGACCCACTGCTTCGGCGCGCAGCACAGTCGCGTCGGTGGCCTCGCCGCTGGCCAGGGTGGGCAGGATGGAATCCAGCGGCAGGGGCGGCTCCAGCAGAGCGGCCATGTCGCTCGCCTCTTCCACTTCCACGCCCAGCTCGCTCGCCACTTCTTCCACTGTGGCTTCGCGGCCCAGATCGCCCGCTAGTTTCTTGCGTGTCTTGACCAAGTCGTCAGTGCGATTGCGCAGTCGTCGCGGCAAGTGGTCCAGCCGGCGCAACTCGTCCAGCATGGCGCCGCGCACGCGGTGCTCGGCAAAGGTCGCAAAGGAAGCACCCCGGCTCGGATCGAAACGCCGGCCCGCCTCGATGAGGCCAATGGCCCCGGCGGACCACAGATCGTCGTAGGCACTGCGTAGACCAGTGCGGGAGATCAGCCGATGCGCCGTTCGCTCGACCAGGCTGCCGTACTGCTCGAGCACGGTCGTGTCGTCCAGGACCGGTGCGGCCCCGCCGCTTGCGTAGCTAGCAATTGCCCTATGCATGATTGCCGTCCTTGCGCGGGACTTCCGCCTCTCTCATCAGGCGCTGCCACATCATCTTCATGCCGCCTTCCAGAATCTGCGGCGCCGGCTCACTGAACAGACGCGTGGCCACGTCCACGATGGCGCGGCTGGCAGGCGCCATGGGAAAGAGATCCACGACTGGCCTCTGTGCCATGACTGCGCGATGCACGTTCTCGTCGCGCGGCACGTAGCCTAGGTGGCGCAGTTTGGCGGTAAGAAATCGGCCAGTGACAGTGGACAGTTTCTGGAACATGTCCCGCGCCGGCATCTCGTCGACCACGGGATTGATGACCACGGCGAAATTGCGAATACCCGCCTGCTGCGACAGCACCTTGACCACCGCGTACGCATCCACCAGCGAGGTGGGCTCAGGGCTCAGCACCAGCACCACTTCCTGGGCCATGCCCACGAAAAACAGCACGTTGTCCCCAATGCCGGCGCCCGAATCGATGATCACCAGGTCGAAGTGGTCCTCCAGCCCGTCGAGCGCGGCCACCAAGCGCAACTTTTCCTTGCGGTCCAACTCGGTCAGGCGCTGCACGCCAGAGCCCGCGGGCAGGATGTGGATGTTGGGCGCAGCCTCGATCAGCACGTCCATGGCGGACACGCCTGGCTGCAACAGATCGCCGATGTGGTGCATGGGCTTCACGCCGAAAATGATGTCGACGTTGGCCAGCCCCAGATCCGCATCCAGGATCAACACGCGCTTGCCCGCGCGCGCGGCCAGCGCGGCCAGATTGGCCGACATGTTGGTCTTGCCCACGCCGCCCTTGCCGCTGGTAACCGCAATGACCCGCAAGGGCTCAGGCGGGGCTTCGACCACCGGCGGGCGATCGACGAGGCGAAGGCGAAGGTTGTCGGCTTGGTCCATGGCTAGTCTCCCTTGCCCATGACCAGATCGATCAGCAGCGGTGAGGTGGCGGGATGGACATCGTCGGGCACCTTCTGCCCGTCGGTCACGCAGGAAACCGGGCAGGTCAACTCGCTGCCCACTGAGAGCACGCCGGCGGGCCCATCGGCCTCGTCCAGCTTGGTGAAGATGATGCGGCCCACGCCGCGCGACTTGAAACGACGAACCACGGCGCGCAGTTCGCGCCCCCCGGTGGCGGCCGACAGCACCAGGTGCTGCTCCGCCTCGGGCGCGGCCTTGAGCAAATGAGCTTGCGCCTGCAGGGCCGCGGGATCCGAGCGTCCTGCAGTATCGATGAGCACAAGCTGCGCGTCTTTCTCGGCGGCGATGGCTTCGCGCAGGCCCGCCTGATCGCGCGCCAGGTGCGTGGGCACGCCCATGATTTCGCCGTAGCGGCTGATGTGCTCGCGCGCCCCGATGCGATAGGTGTCGACGGTCACCAGCGCCACCTTGAGCTTGCTTTCCAAGAGCGCGCGCGCCGCAATCTTCGCGATGGTGGTGGTCTTGCCCACACCGGGCGGACCCACGAGAGCGATCACCCGTCGGCCTTCGCCCTGCCAGGGCGGCAGGGCCGGCGCCAGGCGACGGCGAAGCCCCTCGCGCAATGATTCGGCGATCTCGTGTTCGCCATAGCCCGAGGCTGCGCGCAGGGCTGCGCGCACCAGTTCGTCGACAATGGCCGGCTCACCGCCCCGTTCCACCAGGCGGCGCACAACAGCGGCCGCTGCCGGGGCCAGGCCATCAGCGGTCCGCCCGGCCGTGATGCGCGGCTCAGCCTTGTTCGACCGCACCTCGGCGCGCAGTTGTTCGACGATGCGGCGCAGAGACGCGACCTCGCTCTCCAAGTCGAGCGGCCCGCCCAAGGAGCTAGGCTCGCCGCGGCCCGAGTAGCTGGAGCTGGATTCGCCGCGGCCTGCGTGGGTGGCAGTGATCTCGATCTCCTTGCGTCCAAAGAAGCCGCCCACCTCTCGGGTCTTGAGAATGATGGCCTCTTCGCCCAGCGCCGAACGAACGGCGTCAAGGGCGGTGCGTGGATCGGGACCGCGGAAGGTTTTGACAATGGCGTTCATCGGGTTCCTCTCCTCAAGCAGCCTTGCTCCAGGGTGCGGGTGACAAATCCAGGGTGCCGACCGGCTCGACTTGCGTGCCCGGCACCAATTCGCGAGCCGTGATGACCCACAGGTCGGGCACGAAGCGCGATGCGAACTCGTAAAGCGGCCGGCGCAGGTCGGGCGGGGCGATGAGCACGGTGGGATGGCCGCCGGCGGCCAGACCCGAGGCATGAGCCTCTAGCGTACTGATGAAGCGTTTGGCGACGGCCAGTTCCAGCGCCAGCGACGCCTCGCCGTCGGTCTGGCCCAGGGCCTTGCGCAGAACATCTTCGGCCGCGCGATCCAAGGTCAGGGCGTGCACCGTGCCCTTGCCGTCGGACAGGCGCGAGGTGATCTGACGGGCGAAACGCCGACGCACCTGCTCCACCAGGAATGCCGTGTCCTTGCTACGCGGGGCTGAATCGCCAATCGCTTCGAGCACGCTGCGGAAGTCGCGAATCGACAGCCCCTCGCGCAGTACACCGCGCACCACGCGCACCACCTCGCCCAGGGTGATGGTGTTGGGCACCACGTCCTCGACCAGCTTGGGCGCTTCCTTCCCGCAATGAGCGAGCAGTTCTTGAATCTCTTGCCGGCCCACCAGCTCGTGCGCGTTGTGGCGCAGCACCTCGGACAGGTGGGTGGTGATGACCGACGCCGCGTCCACCACGGTCAGGCCGGCAGCCTCGGCGCGCGCGCGATCGCCAGGCAGCACCCACAAAGCCGGCAGACCAAAGGCGGGTTCCTTGGCGGGAATCCCGTCGAGACCGGGCAAGTTCGGCGTCTTGCCTGACTGGTCCAGAACCATGAGTCGGTCGAGGTAGGCCACCCCGCTGGCCAGATCCACGCCGCGCAACTTGATACGATATTCGTTGCCATCGAGACGCAGGTTGTCCCGCAGGTGAACCGCGGGAATGATCACGCCCATGTCCCCGGCAATCTGCCGACGCAGGTTGGTGACCCGACCCGGCAGCTCGCCACCCTTGTCCAGATCGATGAGCCGCAGCAACCCATGTCCCACTTCCAGTTCCAGTGTGTCGAGCCCGATGAGGTCGCCCAGCTTCTCGCCCGTACCACTCTGAGCCTGCGCCGCTTCCTGCTGTGCCTGGGCCGTGGGAACGGGCGGGGCCACGCGACGGCGCGAGATCAGAAAGGCCGCACCGGCCAGAGCGCCGAAAACCAGGAACGGCATGCCGGGCAACAGCCCCAGCACGAGAAGCACGCCTGATGCGTGCATCATCGTGCGGCGCTGACCGAAAATCTGCAAACCCATTTCGGTTCCCAAGTGCGAGCCCGAGCTGGCACGGGTGACCGTGATGCCGGCAGCGGTTGACACCAACAGCGCCGGCATCTGGCTGACCAGGCCGTCGCCGATGGTCAGGATGGTGTAGGTCTCGACCGCGGCGGAAAGCGACATGTGGTCGCGCGCCAGGCCCGCCACCAGGCCGCCCACGATGTTGATGAGAGTAATGATGAGGCCGGCGATGGCATCGCCGCGCACGAACTTGCTGGCGCCGTCCATGGCGCCGAAGAACTCGATCTCACGTTCCAGGTTGGCCCGGCGGGCGCGCGCCTCGCGGTCATCGATGATTCCGGCGGCCAGATCGGCATCGATGGACATCTGCTTGCCAGGCAAGGCGTCCAAGGTGAAGCGGGCTGCGACCTCGGCCACGCGGCCAGAACCGCGGGTGATGACCACGAAGTTCACCACCAGCAAGATGAGAAAGACCACCGAACCCACGATGAGACTGCCGCCCACGGTGAACTGACCGAAGGCCTGGATGATGTGGCCCGCGGCGCCAGTGCCTTCCGAACCTTGCAGAAGGATGAGGCGGGTAGTGGCCACGTTGAGGCCCAGCCGGAACAGGGTCACCACCAGCAGCAAAGTCGGGAAGACCGAGAAGTCGAGGGGACGAGCCACGCCCAGCGCGACCAGCAGGATGAGCAACGCCACGCCGATGCTGACAGCCAGCAGACCGTCAAGCGCGAGCGCCGGCAAGGGCAGAATCAAGAGGGCGACCACGCCCAGCACGGCCACCGCGAGCAGAAGGTCGCTGCGCGGGGCAGATCCGGGGGCGGGAGCGGGAGCAGCGGCCGGGGCGGCAGGTCTCATGCGGCACCTCGCGCAGCCCGAACCTGAGCAGCCCCGTTACGATTCAGCACGCGGTAGACAAAGGCGAGAATCGCGGCGACTGCGCGATAGGTTTCCGCCGGCACCGAGCGACCCACCTTCACCCGACGATAGAGCAGACGGGCGAGCGCAATGTCCTCGATGATAGGGATGCCGTTCTCGCGGGCCAGCTCGCGCATGATCTCGGCCAAGCGGCCCTTGCCCTTGGCGGTCACGCGCGGCGCTGCATCCTCACCGGGCCGATAGCGGATGGCCACCGCCACGTGAGTCGGATTGACCACCAGGGCATCGGCGCGCGGAACCTCGACCCGGGCGTGACCCTTGGCCAGCTCGCGGTGGCGTCGACGGCGACGCGAGCGGATCATGGGATCGCCCTCTTCCTCGCGATAGTCACGCTTAGCCTCTTCCTTAGTCATCTTCATGCGCTGGTAATAGCGATAACGGGTCAGTGCAAGGTCCAGGCCGGCCAGCAGCCCCAGTGCCGCCAGAATCCTGACGAAGCCGTGGGCCAAAGGGGCATAGGTGGACTGGAGTTGCGCGGCCGGTGACTGCTGCAGCATGCGAGGCAGCGTCAGGAAGTCGTCATGGAACGCGCTCCACACCGCATACCCCAGGGTCATGGTCTTGACGGCGGTGAAGAAGAGATCGACCAACATCTCTTTGCGGAAGAGCCGGCCCAAGCGCGTGCCACTAAACACCCGCGAGAAATCCGGCATGGCGAGCTGAGCCCAGGTGCCCAAGCGGGTCTGCACAGCCAAAGGGACCGCGGCGCCCAGGGCGACGGAAGTGGCCACAGCCAACACAATGAACAGGGGGCGTGACAACAAGGGAAGGAGGCGTCCCGGCGTGGCCTGGGGCAGGCCGTCGGCCGCAGCCCACACCATATTCACCAGGGAGTCACGCAACGCAGGCCCCACCGCGGTCAGCGCGGCCAGCCCGGCCACCAGCGCCGCCCACATGGCGGTATCGCGGCTGACGGGAAGGTTGCCTTCTTCGCGAGCCTGCTGCAGCCGTCGCTGACTCGCTTGTTCGGTTTGGTCTTCTCTCTGGGTTTCGGCCATGGCGCCCTCAATGACCGATGAGGGCCGCGCGCGCGGCCTCGGCCGCCATCAGAGCGGCGGGCGGCGCAACCAGGTAGAGTGCCCCGGCACCCGCCAGCAGGGCCACCGAAAAGCCGATGTTGGAAAGGCCGAGTTGCGGCGTGGTGCGGTTGAGCAGGCCCAGTGACAGATGTCCGATGGTTACCGCGGCGAGAACCGGAAAAGCGATGCGTATGGCCAAGGCAATGGCGGTCGCCGACTGGCCCACTATGCGCACCGCTAGATCGCTCACCGAGATGGGCGAGCCAGGCGGGATCTCGATGACCGACCGGCACAGCCAAGCCACGGCTTCGCGGTGGATGCCGCCGGCCACGGCAAAGCCCAGCGCCAGCAGGGAGAGAACTTGCGACACCGAAGGAGACTCGGCCCCGTGCACCGGATCGTAGGTGGCGGCGACACTGAGACCCATCGACATGCCGATGGCCGATCCGGCCGCGGCTGCGCCGTCGAGAACCAGCCGCGCGGCCAGACCGGCGGTCAGGCCCAGCATGGCCTCGGCGAAAGCAGCGATGATGAAACGGTCGGCGTGGTCCCAGGCGGCAAAGGCCGGCGCGCCTGCGCCCAAGAACGCCGCCACCGACACCGCCAGAGCCGCGCCCATGCGCACCCGGCTGGGAATGGCGGGCAGGCCAAACAGCGGCACCACGGCGAACAGCCCGGCGCAGCGGATCACCACCAGGATGAAAGCGGCGGCCAGGGGCGTAAGGCTGAGCGCCATGGCGGCCTCACAAGTGCTGCGACATGCGCTCCATAGCGCCGGCCAAGAATTGGGCCATGCGCTCGACCGCCCAGCCACCCGCGAACCAAGCGACCAGAACAGCGGCCAGCACGCGCGGCAAGAAGCCCACCGCCGGATCGTTGATCTGGGTCGCGGCCTGCAGGAACCCGACCACCAGACCCACGGCCAGCAGCGCGCCCACGAAAGGCCCACCCACCGTGGCGATCATGGCGAAACCCTCACGCATCAAGGCGGAAGGTAGGTCGAGCGACATCAAAAGCTCCGAATCAAGGAAGAGACCACCAGATGCCAACCGCCAGCGAGGAGAAACACCCCCAGCTTGAGCGGCAGCGCCACCATGGTCGGCGGCACCATCATCATGCCCAGAGACATGAGCACGACCGCCACCAAGAGATCGATGAGCAGCATGGGAACGAAAAGGAAGAGGCCCATACGAAAAGCAGTGCCCAGCTCGGACACCATGAAGGCCGGCACCAACACTGTAATCGGCACCGCCTCACCGCGCGCGGGACGTGCCGAGGCCGAAACCTCGAAAAACAGGCGCAAGTCTTCCTCGTGCGTCTGCTTCAGCATCCAATCGCTAAGCGGTCCCTGGGCCCGTTGCAGGGCCTCGCCTACCGAGATCTTGTCGTCCATGAGCGGCTGAAGAGCCTGCTCGTGCACCCGCCGGACGGTGGGTGCCATGATGAAAAGTGTGAGAAAGAGCGACAGCCCGATCAGCACTTGATTGGGAGGCAACTGCGGGGTGCCCAGCGCCTGGCGCAGGAACGAGAGCACGATCACGATGCGGGTGAACGAGGTGACTGACAGGACCAGAGCGGTGCCGAACGACAGCGCGGTCAGAACCAGGAAGATCTTGACGGCCGAGGAACCACCACCACTGGCCAAGGCCAGCTCGTTGCTGGCGCCCACGGCTTTGGAAAGAAGCTGGGTCGTGGTCGGGCCGTTCATGAAACCTTGCCCGAAAGCCCCTGGGCCAGTTTGTTGCGCAGTTCCTGATCCTCGTAGCTTTCATCCAACAGCTCACGAAAGGCGGCGGCATCTCGCGCCGAGGAATCCTTGGGCTGGCGCCCAAACAATCGACTGAGCACACCCATCTCGCCCTCGGGCTCAGACGGGGCGTCGATTGTCACCTCCGGCCCAGAGTCCTCGGGCTGTTCCTTCACTGCGGGCAGGCTTCCCATCACGGCCGCGACCTGCGGCTCGGTCTTGCCTTCCAGCGAACCCAAGAGAGTGATTCCCGCCTCGCTGGCCCCCAGCACCATGGTCTGGCCGTTCACCCGCGCTACCAGCAGCGCGCGCTTGGGCCCGATGGCCGCCGTCTCCAAGATCTGGATCAAACCCGGGCGGCGCGCGCGCCGACGTGTGAGAAACAGCACGCCGCCGCCCACTGCCACCAGCATGACGACAGCGAGGACCAACGAGGCACCGGAGTGGCTGGCACCGGCGACTGCGGCCAGCGGAGCGGAGGAACTGTGAGCCGGGGCGCTGGCAGGCGTCGCGGGCGCGGCAGCAGGCATCGCGGGCGCGGCAGCAGGCGTCGCGGGCGCGGCAGCAGGCGTCGCGGGCGCGGGCGCCAGCACCACCGCCTTGGCTTCTTGTGCGAGAGGCTTGGCCGTCTCGGCAGAAACCGGCGCTGCTGCGGCGGCGGCTGACGCCGCCGGCTTGGCCGCTTGGGCAGGCGAGGCCTTGGCTTCGACGCTGGGCTTGCTTTCGGCCAAAGGCTTGCTGGCTTGATTCTCGTCGTCCTCAGTTTCCGTCTTTGCAGCAAAGGCTGTCCCGGCGGGCAGAGCCAGCGCGGCGGCCAGCAACTCCTGCGAGGCGGCGCGAGCTGCGGGCTTGCTGGCTTGGCGTCCGTCGACGGGCAGCCGGCCCGGGGCTTGGACCGTAGCCTGGGCGCCAGCGATCGAGCCGCAGGAGAACTGCACGCGAAGTCCCGAGTCCAGGGTCGCGACGCTGGCGGGCTCACGGCAGCGCATGCCCGGATCCAGGGGAATTTCCAGCTTGGTGTAGCGCGCGCGTGTGCGAGCCGCGACGGGGTGGTCGCCATTCTCGAACACCGCACGATCCGGGGTGGCGCCGTCGACGAAAACGTAGAGCAAGCTGGTGCCGGTCATGGGCCGAGCCGCGCGGGCGGGGACCGGCTCCGAGGTCGTGACATCGATGACCACGTCGCTGTCGTGGGTTTCGCTGGTGACACCCGTGACGGTGACCGCGAGAAGGGGAAGCAAGGCCAGTTGGGTCAACATCACGAGTCCTCCTCAGCGTAGACGGGCAATTCGTTCTGATGGGCTGACGATGTCGCTGATGCGAATGCCGAACTTGTCATTGACCACCACGGCCTCGCCGCGCGCCACCAGACGACCATTAATAAGGATGTCGAGCGCCTCGCCCGCGATCTTGTCCAGCTCGATGACTGAGCCGGGGCTCAGGTTGAGCAGATCCTGGATCGACATGCGCGCGCGCCCCAACTCCACCGAGAGATCGAGCGGAACGTCGAGCAGCAACTCGAGGCGTCTGCCTTGGGCTGCGGAATCGGAAGTGTTTGGGGTTTCCTCGGCCATGATTTCCTCTTGCTTTGAGTCGCTAGGCGGCTGCCTGGGTGAAAGCGTGCGCGCCCGCACGAGCGGGGCGGCTGGGCGCAGCGGCCTGCACGATTGACTTCAATACTTCGACGGCCATTCCGCCCCCCACCACCTTGGGCAGGGCGGTCATCTTGGGTCGCTCCTGCACCATCACCGGCAGGGGCGAGCCCTCGCTGGTGTTGAGCGTGACCACATCACCGACCTTGAGACCCAGCAGGTCAGACAAGCGCAGGTGGTAGCGTCCCATTTCCACTCGCAGCTCGACCTCCACCAGTTCCAGCTCACGCGCCAGCGCTTGTCCGAAGCGGGCGTCGCGCTGCCCGCCCAGGCGGGGCGGCGAGCTCAACAGCTTCTTGGCCGCCTCTACCGCGGCATAGGGAATGGCCAGCATCAGGCGGCCGTCGATGGGACCCGTGACCTCAAAGGCACACAGAATGGCCACGTCACTGGGCGTGGCAATGGCGGCCATGCGCGGGTCGGACTCGAAGCGAATGGCCTGCGGCTTGAACGACAGCACGCCCTCCCACGAGGTGGCCATGGCCTCGGACAACATGTTGAGCACTTGGCGAAGCACCACTTTTTCCACGTGGGTCAGCTCGGAGCGCGCGTCGCTGGGCTCGGACTTAGCCTTGCGATCCCCGAGCGATGCGGCCAGCAGCGACTGGGTCAGCGGTCCTTCGACGATAACCAAGGCCAGACCGTGTCCTGCACCCAAGCTCATCACGCCGACCGCATTCTTCCCGTTGAGGAAGCTGTTGATGTCGGCAAACTTCATCAGGCTGGCGGGCGCGGCCGTCACCCGCAATTCCAGGCGGGTGCGGCCCGACAGGGTGCGGCCAAAGAGCGAGGCGATGCGATCGTTGATGGAATCCAGTGTGGGCATCTGACCGCGAATGATGCGGTCTTGGCTGGTCAGGTCGTAGGGCACCACCGGCCCCTTGGCCTCAGACGCAGCGGCGTCGGGAGGAAGCTGGCCCTCCTGGATCGCCTGCATGAGGGCTTCAACTTCTGTGGGATCGAGAGGAGATGCCATGAAGAGACCCCTTGGGTTACTGAATGATGAAATCCGTGACGTACAACGCGTGAACGCGACGGTTCGGCACGATCTCGTCCAAGCGTTTCATGAGGGCGACCTTGGTCCGTTCGATGCCCTCGCTTCCGCGCAGCTCATCGAGCGTGCGATCAGAAAAGTAGGTAATGACCGAGTCGCGGATCTGCGGCAGGCGCGCCTGTACCACGTCCTTGTCGGCGTCGCTGGTGACCTCCACGTCGAAGGCCACGCGCACGTAGCGGTCTTGGTCGACTCCGCGAAGCTGGATGACGAAATTCTCGAGCTTGAGCACCGGCCCGGGTGCCGGGACATGTCCAGGCCCAGTTCCAGCCCCAGCCCCTGCGGCTTCGCCGTGTCCGCTGGGCGCTGGCGCCTCTACGCTGACCGGGGCAGGAACGGCGGCCGCGGCCGGCTTCCTCATTACCATAAACAACACCGCGCCCATCATCAGGACGTTCACGCCGAGAATGATGGGAACCAACTTGTTTGCGCTTGCCTTGGGGGCTGCTGCTGCGACCGGGGCTGCCTCTTCGTTCTGTGCCATGGCGATTCTCCAGCGCATGGTTCAGCAAGCCGCGTGCCTGGTTGATGACAATGATCCCGCGGAGTTCTGCGCGTCAGGCCACTGACGCAGCTGCGGCCTGGCGTCAGGATGGTGGCGGGAAAAACGCCACCGCCACCCGTAGGGCGGCCAGCGTGAGCGGTCGCGGTAGCGTGAGCGACCGGCGGCCCGCGGCTTGCGTGGGCGGCTCGGGTGAGCGGGAGCGGGCCGCGGCACAGAGACCACACACTTTCGACCACTGCTCTTCTCCCCCCGCGTCTCCCACACGAACTCGCTCACGCCCTCGCCCACGCGATCCGCGAGCCGGCACTCCCAGCGGCCCCGTTTTTCTCGTCAGGCTCCGACTAAAGACTGACCATCATTGCGCCGACATACAGATCATGTCTATTGAGATGGGAACCCTGAAAGGGTTCCCATGCCCTCCCGCGATGGTGCGCCGCCGGCGAAGCCGGCGGGCTCCCCATGCGACTGAGCGGGTGCGTCTATGCACATGACTCAATCTCGCCAGGACCATTCTGAGGAACCGTCCATCGAGACCTTCGAACCCGGTATCCTCACCCACAGAATCGAGGAGATCGCCCTGCGCGCCGTCACCGACAGCAAGGCAATCCAGCGCAGCCTGCCTGATGTGGCGGCTCATGTGATCGAGCTGTGCCAGCTCAACTACACCGACGCAGCCCGGGTGGAAAACGCCGTCAGCAAGGATCCCTTCATCAGCGGTCAGTTGGTGTCAGTGGCCAACTCCGCCATGTTCGCCCCCCGGGTTCCCATCGTCGGCGTTCGCGATGCCGTAGTTCGCCTGGGCCTCGACAACGTGTGCGACATCATCATGATGATCGTTAGCAACTCGACCATGTACCGGGTCAAGGGGTTCGAGGCGGAGGTCGAGAGGCTGCGAAAACGAGGCCTGGCGGCTGCCCTTGCGGCTCGGGCCATGTCGCGCTTGATGCGCTCCGATCCCGCGGACTACGCCTTTCTGGCGGGGCTGATGCACGACATTGGCGAGCTGGTCCTGCTGGAACGTTGCGCGACCCTGGGCAAAGTCACGCCTGAGATGATGGCCGACGAAAACGAAGGGCCGGTGATTCGCGCGACCATCGCCCGACTGCACACCGAGTTGGGCGCAGCGGTGTGCCGCATCTGGAAGCTGCCACCCAGCGTGGTGGATTCAGTCTTGTTCCACCACAACTGCCGCAGGGGTGAGAATCGCTATCTCACCACCGCGTTGGTGGCTGCAGCCGACCGCATCACCGACCACATGGGCCTGAACGGAGAACCCCAGCCTCTGGACGTCGAGGATCCCCTCTTCGCCGACCTCAAGCTCACGCCCGACTTGGTGCGAGCAGTGGTGGCGGAGACGGAGCGCACCCTGCCCGCTTTGGCCTTCGGAGACTAGCGGCTTCGCAGAAGCCGCAACCAAGGGGAGTGAGGGGATTCGTCTCGACGGCCACCGTCCGTCGAGGACACAGAGGGGAGCGGGGAGAGCACAGAGCCGGAGAAGAGGCTAACCAGGATCTCGCGGAGCGCGATCCAATACGTTGACATGGGATCTCGCGAGGCTCCTGGGGGCATGGTCCGTTTGATCCAGCGTCCATGCGATGCTGGTTAGCTGTGGCCAACTGGGTAACTCCAGGCCAGAAACGTGACAGCCAGGCCGGCTGGTCAGGATCGTGACGGGCCAGACGGTTGGTATCGCCGAACACGAAATCGTGCGGGCAAGACCCGGCGATCGTTCGGGAAACCGTCGCTGCTCAGGCTGCGACGGCGGTCGGCATGTGGTTTGCGAGAGCGTTCCTCCACAAGGAGGCTCCCGTGAAGTCAGCAACCGCAACCATCTCCATCGAAGAATTCCCCGCACTCCCCGAGTTGACCCCTGAGGTCGAATCGCTGAGGCCCACCCTCGACCAGCTCGTGCGCGAGAACGCCAGCTTGCGGTCCGCTCTGGCTGCCAGCAGCCAGATGCGCAATCTCGCCTACCGCGATCCGCTCACCGACCTGTGGAACCGACATGTCTTTGAGAGACGCCTTCTCGAAGAGCTCTGTCGTGCGCGCTTCCGCCCGGTCTGCTGTCTCTCCATTGTCGTGGTGGATGTGCTGGGCATGACAGCCATCAATGAGATCCATGGGCGCGATGCCGGAGATCGCTGTCTCAAGGGAGTCGCCTGCCTGCTGCGAGAGTCCGTGCGTGAATACGACGTGGTGGCCCGCCTGGGCGGCGACGAGTTCGCCATACTGCTTCCCGACACCGACGCCCGCGGTGCGACCCACGTGATGGCGCGCATACGCCGGCTGACCAACGATGCCAACGGACGTTGGGGACTGCCCTTGGGCCTGAGTATGGGCAGCGCCACCACCCCCGATGGGGAAACCAGCGGCAGCAATCTCCTTCGCTGCGCTGAGGTATCTCTTCAGTGCGACCAAGAGCGCCGCGAGGGCTTGATCTAGCTTTTTTCACTTGCACCGCTTTTCTGACATGACAGGGGCCGCGCGGGTGTCGGCCGCTCGACACCCCCCACTCAATGACCCAGGTTCTGTCACGCCAAGAGGGTGGACCACTGGTTGCATGGAGTCTTCTGCAGTCATGTTTGCTTGTGAGATCTCTCGGCTGACCTTGCCCTCGGATGCAGGCCAGCCCAATGGCGTAGGGGAGGCTATGTAGGATGGGTCCTGACGTTGAAAGACACACGCCGCCGCTGGCCGAAGTCGCAGCACGAATTCTCATTGTTGACGACGAGCCGCCCGTGCTGCAGGCCGTGCGCGGGGTGATCGAGCAGATGGGTCATCAGATCCGCGAGGCCAACGACGGGGCGCAGGCCATTGCGGCGCTGGAATCGGAAACCTTCGATCTGGTGGTCACGGATCTGCGCATGCCCAACCAGGACGGGTTCGCGGTGGTGCGCCGCGCGCGGGAACTCCCTGCACGCACCCCCGCGGTCGTGCTCACCGCCAGCGCTTCCATCGCTGACTGCGTGGAGGCCATGCAGGCGGGCGCGTTCAACTTTTTGGTCAAGCCCCTCAACCGCGATGAGCTGCGCAAGGTGGTGTCGAGCGCGCTTTCCGCCGCGCGACCCCAGGTCCTCTCTGCCGAGGAGTCGCCCCCGGGCGCCGGCCAGCCACAAGCGGCTCTCATCGGCGAGTCGCCGCTCTTGCGGCACTGTCTCGATATCGTTGACAACGTGGCGCCCACCGATGCGACCGTGCTGTTGCTCGGCGAAAGTGGCACGGGCAAGGAAGTGGTCGCGCGTCTCATTCACGCCTTCTCGTCGCGCGCGGCAGGTCCTTTCGTGGCCGTGGACTGCGCGGCTTTGCCCGAAGCTCTGGCCGAGAGTGAGTTGTTCGGCCAAGCCAGGGCCGGCTCCAGCGAGGGCCAGCCCGGCCGCTTCGTGGAAGCTGACGGCGGCACCCTGCTGCTCGACGATGTGACCGCCCTGCCCTTCGCGGTGCAGGGCAAGTTGCTGCGCGTGCTGCAAGATCGGGCGGTCAAGCCCATGGGCGACGCCCGCATCCGCCAGGTGAACACACGTGTGCTGGCCGCCACCAACCAGGATCCCGAGGCGCTGGTGCGCGAGGGAAAGTTTCGCGCCGATCTCTTCTTCCGGCTCAACGTGGTGCCCATCACCCTGCCCGCGCTGCGCGAGAGAACCGAGGACGTTCCACGCCTGGCCGAGCATTTTCTGGCATTGGCCTGCCGTCACACGGGCAAGAACGTGAAGTTCTCCGAGGCTGCCCTGGTGACGCTGCAACTCTACGACTGGCCTGGCAACGTGCGCGAGCTGGAGAACATGGTCGAGCGTCTGGTGATCCTCAGCGCGAGCGACACCGTCAGCGTCGCCCATCTGCCAGACCAAGTGCGCACGCCATCGGCGCGCCTGGCTGCAGTGGCAGCGGCGGCCACTGGCACGCCGGGCGATCACATCGATCTCGCCGGCACCCTGTCGCGCATCGAAGCGACGCTCATCGCGCGCGCCATGAAAGCGGCCAACGGCAACAAGACACGCGCAGCCGAGGCCCTTGGTCTTAACCGGACCACTCTCATCGACAAACTCAAGCGCGTGGGTACCGATCCGCCTGACTAGAAGGCCGCCCAAGCAAAGGACACCCATGCCGAAGACCATCCCTCTCCTTCGTCCCTCCGCCCTGATCGCCCTGCAAGGCGAGGCCGCGCTCACCCGCGAGATGGCCACGCGGGTAGAAGAAAGCGTTCTGGCCGCCATCGAACGCAACGAACTGGAACTGCCCACCCTGCCCCTGGTTGCGGCGCGCGCCTTGGCCATGCTGGGACGTGATGACTATTCCTTCCCCCAAATCGCGACGCTCATCGAAACCGATCCCATTGTGGCGGCACGCCTGGTCCGTCTCGCCCACAGCGCGGCCTTTGCCGGCTTGTCGCGTTTCGATTCCGTCCTCACCTGCGTCACGCGCTTGGGAGCCGAGGAGTTGCGCCTCTTCTTGGTGGAGGTCGCGGTTCACCACGTGTTGGAGTCACGCGATCCCTGCATCGCCCAAATGTGCCGCGATCTCTGGCAGCATTCCTTGGCGGTGGCCATCGTGTCGCGCGATCTGGCCAGCGTCGTTCATGCCTTGCATCCTGATTCAGCCTATCTGGGCGGCCTGTTGCATGACGTGGGTCGTCCCGTGCTGGCGGCGACCCTGCTCGACGCTGAACAGCGGCTGCTGGGCTCGCGCACGCAGCGCTGGATCATGCCGTCGGCCTGGTTGGCCATCATCTCGGGCAAGCACCGCAGCGTGGGCGTCGCTATCGCGCGCAAGTGGGGTCTGCCCGACCCGGTGACCCATGCCATCCGCGACTCGGCCGACTACGACACCGGCGATCGCTTCTCGACGGGAAACGTGGTTCTGCTGGCCGACACCCTGGCCAAGCGCGAAGGGCTCTTCGTGGGGCCCCTCAACGCCGAGGAAATCGAGCAACGCGTGTCCCAGGGCCAGGAGTTGCTGTCCGTGGACAACGCCCTGGTCGAGCGCCTGGTTGCGGATCTACCAGCCCGCGTGGCGAGCCGGATCGGTTGACACTGCGGCAGCAGTTCTTCGATTCACCGACGGCCGACGATCCGACCCGCTGACTGTGCTGTCGCTGCGCTCCGGTGCTCACATACCGTGTGTATGCTCCGCTCCGGTGCTCACGCCAGCTTCGTCATCGGGCCGGCTTGTCGGCCGACACTCGAAGGCGAATCTGAAACAGGATCGGCTACTGCTGCTCGGGAGGCGGAACCGGTGGAATGGCCGTGAGCGGCGGCAGTGGCGGCGGCGTGGGAGGTTCAGGAGGCGGGTTGTCCGAGACGTACTTCTGCGTCCAGGCCGCCATGTGGTTGGAGGTCGTCAGATCCTGGAACGGGAGGAAGAAGCCGGGATAGCTTCCGTCCTTCCCGGCCAGCACCTGGTCGGCATCGAGGGCGAACATCCACAGCAGGAGCTGTGTGGGCTCGTCACCAACAACACTGGGGTTGGCTTTGTACAGTCGCAGACCAGCCCGGCGCTGGGAAGCCGAGGTGAACCAGAACAGCTTGTGTCCGTTCTGTGTGGCTTCAAAGGGCGCCGCCCGCGGGAAGGTGTCCATCAACATTCCGCTGGCAATTCGGCTGGTCACCAGAGAACTGCGTCCGTCAGCCAGGGTCAGCTTGTCGGCGACGCCAGGCGTGTTCGCTTTGGCCAGCAGCACGGGTGTGGCGTTGGCTTGGGGCTGGACTGCCCAGACCGTCGCCGAAGGATCGGCGTAGCCGTCGACCAACGAATCCGAGTCGCCCGTCTGCCGGGTCGACTCGCTGTACAGTAGGAAGGATGAGTCAGGGACGAAATTCGGGGTGTAGCGGCTCTTGTTGGTCGTGTGCGGCACCACGACCTCCTCGGCGGAGGTCCATCCCGTGGCCGAAGTGGCCGATTGGCGAACTACGGAGATGCCACCCTCCTGAAACTGGACGATCGTGCCGCTGTTCCCGTACATATGGGTCACGGCAATGGTCTGGCCGTCGGGCGACCAATCGGGAAAGCTCACCGGGTACCCCACAGCCAGCGTACTCTTCCGCACGCCGGTGACCCCGTCGTTGAAGGACAAATTGTTGCCCCCCAGCGTGTCGCCCCCAGGTGCGTCAGCGACGAACTGCGTTCCGTCCGGATTGAACGACGCGGTCATCACTCGGTTTGCGGCGGCGACTCCGGTAGCACGCCCGTCGACTGTCAGCCAATTCGCCGCGGTCTTGGGCAGGGAAAGATCTTCTATGTAGACGAGATAGCCGGCCCACGAGGCACCCTTCGAGGCCACCATGTGCTTTCCATCGCGGGACAGGGCGTGACAGCCCACGCAGGTCGTGTTGGCGTGCGGGTTTCCCCCATCGTCGGGCAGGTCGCTCGGCTGCAGAGCAACATCGAGGGCGGACTGGGAAGCAAAATCGAAACGCATGATCCTCGGCAGCTGGGTTGCGGTCGAGCTTGTGGTCCAGTAGTAGATGGCGCCGTCCACGCGGTCAGCGGCGAACTGGACGCTGATGCTCGCCGAGCTGCCCACGTTGCCGTTTTCGTCGGTTCCGCGCACCGCCAGCGTGAGCGGATCGCTCCCGCGGTTGCTCTCCGCGATCACGTTCACCGTGTCGGCATCGATCTCCAAGGCGCAGGCCCCCAGCAGGAACTTGGCCGGATCGGCGTAGCAGCGCGTGTAGTAGCGGTACTCCGAATAGGCGCTCAAGAGCGAGATCTCGTAGAGCTCGCCGGTCTTGCTTCCCGGCTGAAAGTGGACTTCCATTTGCTGCATGTTGGGCGGAAGCAGCACGCCGTCGTTGGGATAGACCAGCTTGGGGGCGAGGGTTGCGCTTTCCGTGCCCGTGAACTCCGGCCCTGGATCGCTGGGGATGGCTGGCGTAGCAGCAGGAGTGCCGGCCGCGGCAGAGCCCGAGTCGATGATCTTCACCGTCAAGGTTGTCGTGACGGTGGTGATGGGATTGTCGGTGCTGGCTGCCATAGCCTGGATCGTCACCTTGCCCCCGCGCTGGGGTGGGTCAGCTGAGCTGGTCGGCAGGCGGGTCGTGAACAGGGAGCTGCCATCCGACGGAAATTCGCCCACCAAGTAGTTGTCGGGAACGTAGAAAACCGTTCGGTTCGTGATTTCGACCTCGCCGCCGCCCACCTGCATGGTGGCGAAGGCTCGGAAGGAGACCGTCGCGCTCTGTCCACGCTGCACCACCAAAACCGAATCCGCAGGTTCGATGCGCATGGTCGCGATGTCCTGTGGCACGCCGACAGAATTCGGATCCGCATCGTACCTGTAGATCGGCACCTGCCCGGCCTCGAGAGCAGCGAGGACGAAGTGTTCCGCGAGGCCCGAGTCGCCCTGGCCAATTGGGCCGTCTATCTGGCCGCCATCTGGCCCCGGTGGCTGGATCGGGCTGACGGTGGCCTGGCCAACGCAAGCGCTCGCGGTTGCCACATAGGCGGCCGCGCATAGAATTCGTGACCGTGTCGACTTCCAAAATGCACAGGTCATCTGCTTCTCCTGCGATCGAAACGACTTGGACCAAGCATGGTCCATCCTTTCGGTGATGTAAACTGGCTCCCCCAGCGGTTTCAAGGTCCTGACTAGCGTGACGCAGTGATTCTGTCTATAATCCCATCCTAGTCCGGTCAGAGCATGTCTTCCTTCGCACAAAAACCTACCTCGTTCTCCCTGCGCGCGCCCTGCGTGCTGGCATTCCTATGTGGACCCATGCTCCTGGGCTGCGAAGCCGGGCCGCATATGAGAGACGGGGCGGTCCCTGTCACCCAGCGGGTTGCCGAGGTTTCGGTTCGCTTGGACGTGCCCACGACTGGAGCGCCCGCCCTGTCGGCTCTGGCCTTCCGCGCCGATGTGACTGACCGATCTGGCGTCGACGTACTGGGCGTGGTGGACCCCCTGGTGGCGCCCGCGCCTGATGGTCCGTGTGAGCTGCGAGACGTAGCCGGCCAGGCCCGCGCTCTTCGCGCCCAGGGCGGTGCGGTCAATCTGGAGGAGCTGAGTGGCGTGTCCGTGACCTCTGGCCCGACTGGGCCGGCGCTACGCCCCGCTCCGCGTGTGTATCCACCCCTAGCTGAGGTCGTGGCGGGCGTGATTGCCGAGGCTGGCCCGGTGGACATCGCCGAGGTGCCCCAGTCGCTCGCCTTGGAACTTCCCGGCCCCGCGGAGCGGCCGGCCAAGGTGATCCTGACTGTGCCAGGCGCGCCGAGGGTATTTGATCGAAACCAGGTGCCGCTGGCCACGGGAAGTCGTCTCGATGCATCGGGCGACCTGGTCTTGCAGGTGACCGGGCCCGAGCGGACCTTCTTGGAAATCCGCCCCTATGGCGCGCCGGTGGCGGTGGCCTGTTCCGTCGGTGCAGGAGGACTGGTCGTGGTGTCGCACGACCTACTTGTGCGCATGGCGGCTGCGGCAGGAGGGGTTCCGGTTTCGCTGGAAGCCGTGTGGCGCGAGAGCCGCATGGTCGTGGCCGCAGTCCCCCTCACGCGCGTATCCGTGGAGGTGCGCTCCTCCACAATGGTGGACCTGCGTCCGTGACTTCGCCCGGGCGCTGCGACACGCGGCGGTTTTCCCGCCGAGATGCGCTCCTGCCCGTGGTCGTTCGCGCTGCCGGCAACCGCGTCGAGGCTGGGCTCCGGCTGAACACGGCCGATCTGTCCGAAGGCGGGGTCTTCTTGCGCTCCGACCTCCTCTTCGAGGTGGGCGAGAGCTTGAGTCTGGAGATTCCGCTGGCGGCGGGCGAGACGCTGGCCGCCCGTGGCCGAGTGGCGTGGGTCACCCGAGGCGGGGCCGGCGAGACCCCCGCGGGTATGGGAATCGAGTTCGAAAAGCTGTCGCCACAGGACCGCCGCCGCCTCACCCAAAGCCTGCGGCAGCTGGCCCAGCCGGCCGGCCGCAAGTCCGCCTGAAACGAGGAGACCCCCTATGGCCGAGACCTTGGATGAACTGACCTACGATTACGAAGACGAGGGTGTGCTGGTGCGCAAGCAACTGGAGAAGGTCGTCCTGACCAAGGGCGCGTGGGCCACGCTGATGTTTCTCTACCAAGAGCTGGACAAAGCCAGCGGCAAGTTCCGCGCGCCCAAGATGGCCATCGTGCGCTTCAAGAAGTTCCACGGCTCCTATCGCAAGCAATCGTCGTTCAACGTGTCGAGCGAGAAACAGGCGCGCCAGATCACCGAGGTGTTCGAGAGCTGGTACCCCAAGATGGCGGCCAGCGCTGAGACGGGCGAAGAAGAGTCCGCCAGCGGCGGCGGTGAAGAAGGCTAGGGCAGCCTTACGGCCGCACCCAAGGGGTGTGAGGCGATTCATCTCGTCAGCCCCCCGCCGCCGAGAACGCAGAGGTGAGAGGGGAGGCCACAGAGTCGGAAGCAAGAAGGAACTCGCGCCCGAACCCTTCTTCTTGTCCTGCGTTCGCTTGCCCTCTGTGGTGGAAAAGCTAACTAGCGTACACTGTGTCGGTTAGCCGTTTTTGGTCCTGGCGTCATCGGTGAACCTCCTCGGCATGAGCGAAAGACTCCCAATAGCGGACGGATCGTCACCCAGCCCGGCCCCAGTAGGAGCCGCGGCGAGCGCCATTCCGTTCAACCGTTCGAGCCTGCAGGGCCAGGAAATCGACCACATGAGGGAGTCAGTTTCCATCGGTCAGATCGCGGGCGACCAGAGCTACTCGCGCAAGTGCCAGGCGCTGTTGGAAGAGGTGCTGGGCGCGCCCAAGGTTCTTCTCACCACATCCTGCACCCACGCGCTGGAATTGGCCGCGCTTCTCCTCGACATCGGGCCCGAGGACGAGGTCATCGTGCCGTCCTTCACCTTCGTCTCTACCGCCAACGCGTTCGTCCTGCGCGGCGCCCGCATTCGTTTCGCCGACATTCGCCCGGACACGCTCAACATCGACGAGAACCAGATCGAGCGGCTCGTCACCCCGCGCACGCGGGCCATGGTGCCGGTTCACTATGCCGGTGTCGGCTGCGAGATGGACACGCTTTCCGCCATTGCGCGCGCCCACCGCATCGCCATCGTCGAAGACAACGCCCACGGCCTCTTCGGCAAGTACAAACAGCGCTGGCTGGGAACCCTGGGAACGCTAGCCACACAGAGTTTTCACGAGACCAAGAACATCACTTGCGGCGAAGGCGGAGCCCTGGTGGTCAACGATCCGGCTTTCGTCGAGCGGGCCGAGGTCATGCGCGAGAAGGGCACCAACCGCAGCCGATTCTTCCGCGGCCAGGTCGACAAGTACTCCTGGGTGGATCTTGGTTCCAGCTACGTGATGAGCGACGTGTTGGCCGCGTTCCTCTACGGTCAACTGGAGGTGTGGCGGCAGATTCAGGAAAAGCGCCGGAGAATCTGGCAACGCTACCACGCCGAG
Source organism: Myxococcales bacterium (assembly GCA_003142855.1). Taxonomy (GTDB): domain Bacteria; phylum Myxococcota_A; class Polyangia; order Fen-1088; family Fen-1088; genus Fen-1137. The sequence goes on along the minus strand of PLNW01000138.1, from coordinate 44,518 downwards.
CTCTCCGAGTGGGCCGCGGCCCGGGACATCCGTTGCCCCACCGTGCCCGAGGGCTGCGAGCAGGCCTATCACATGTACGCCTTGATCCTGCCCTCGCTGCCGATTCGCCAAGCCTTGATTGCTTTTCTCAAGGCGCGCGGGATCATGGCGGTTTTCCACTACCTACCGCTGCACCTGTCGCCCATGGGCCAGAAACTGGGGGGCCGGCCTGGGGACTGCCCGGTGAGCGAAACCGTGAGCGATCGTTTGTTGCGCCTGCCATTCTTCAATTCACTTGATCCGGCGTCCCAGGGGCGAGTCATCGATGCCATCCGCGATTTCACATTCTAGCCAACCCATCGACCTCTCGGTGGTCGTGCCCGTGTACCGGGGCGCGCCCTTCTTGCACGAACTGCACCGCCGGCTGGTAGCCACACTGGAGCCTCTGGTCGCGCGCTTCGAGATCGTCCTGGTCGAGGATGGCGGCCCGGACGAATCGTGGAGCATCATCGAAACCCTCGCGCGAAAGGATGCGCGCGTACGCGGCGTCGGCTTGAGTCGCAACTTCGGTCAGCACCACGCCATCACCGCGGGCCTGCGCCACGCGCGCGGACAGTGGATCGTGGTCATGGACGGCGACCTTCAAGATCCCCCCGAGGAGATCGCCAAATTGTGGGCCAAGGCGCAGGAGGGTCACGACTGCGTGCTGGCGCGCCGGGCGCGGCGGGGCGACGGCTCCGGCAAGCGCCTGTCGTCGTGGCTTTTCTACCGGGTCTTCAACTACCTGGCCGACCTCAACTACCGCTACGACGGCACGGTGGCGAACTTCAGCATCATCTCAAGGCGCGTGGCCGACGCGATCAACGGCATGGGTGAAGCCGTCCGTTTCTATGGTGGGTTTCTCACCTGGACGGGATTCGCCAAGGCCTATGTCGACGTCACCCACGTGCGCCGCCCCGGGGGTGAGTCGGGCTACACCTTCCTCAAGCTGATGAGGCTCGCCACCAACATCATCCTGGCGCACTCGAACAAGCCGCTGCGACTGTGCGTGTACGCTGGCCTGCTGCTCTCCGCGCTCGCCTTCGTGGGCGGCTTGGTTCACATCGTGCGCGTGGTAGCGCACGGCTCGCCCGTGATGGGATGGACCAGCTTGATCGTGTCGGTCTGGTTCAGTACGGGTGCCATCATTTTGGCCCTGGGGATCCTGGGCCTGTACATCGATCGCATCTTCACCGAGGTCAAGCACCGGCCGCTCTACGTCGTGCGAAAGACCACCTTCGATGATTGAGCCGGCCGCGTATTCTGCGCTCGACAGCCAGCGTTTCGCAATCCGGGTTTTTCGCGGGCGCGCAGACAATGTCGAGGCCGCCGCGGACCTGCTGCAGTTCGCGCGTTCGACCGATCTCGATCTGCTCATCGTCCGCTGTCCGGTCGAGGCCGTTGCGGCCGCGCAGGCGCTGGAACGCTCCGGGGCCTTCCTCACCGACACGCTGGTGTACTATCGCGGCCCGACCAGCGGATTCGTGTTGTCGGCGGCTCCCTCCCCTTCCGTTCGCCTTTGTCAGGAAGCGGACCGCGAATCCTTGCAAGCCACTGCGCGCGCCTCGTTTGCCGGTTTCTTCGGGCACTACCACGCCGATCCTCGTCTGGATCCGATCGCTGCCACCGAAGGATACGTCGAGTGGGCCAGTTCAGCCTTGGCCGACGCTGCGTCGGTCGTACTGGTGTCCGAAACCGATGGACGTCTGTCGGGCTTCCTCACGGCGAGAAAGCTCGACGCGAAAACCTGGGAGATCGTGCTCAACGGCGTGGCGCCCGAATTCCAACGCAGGGGCATCTACGCGGCCTTGTTCCGCGAGATCGGATGCCGCGCGCGTGTGCAAGGCGCCAGCGAGGTGTTGGTTTCCACCCAGCTCGCGAACCTGGCGCCCCAGAAAGTCTGGACCCGCGCCGGCCTCGTGCTCGACCATGCGCTCTACACCTTCCACTGGTGGAAGGCGTGAATGGTTGGTCAAAACCGTCCGGAAACCAGCAATCCGGCGACTGACCAAGAGCCTGTGCCCTGGGCTCGGACGATGAGGGGTGACAGGGCCAAAGCCCGCTGCTCTCTTTTTCGATTGGCGGCCTTGGCAGATGAGTAGCTGTCGATGCTCTCCCAGATAGTCAAGGGAAGGCCCGAACGCCATTCCGTCTTCTCCGACTCTGTGGCCTCCCCTCTCACCTTTGTGTTCTCGGCGGCGAGTGGTCGACGAGATGAATCACCTCAGACGCTTTGGTTGCGAACGTGAGGCTGCCTCGGCTTGGTGATGTCAGGCAGACGGCCGTAGCGGGGCACGCTGGTTTCTAGATCGTCGTGCTCGCCGCGGGCCAGGCGCGCGCGAGCCAGCCGGCCCACGGCCAGAGCGCTGGGACCTGCGACCTGGAAGCGCACGGCCTTCACGCCGAGCTGCGCGCGAAAGATTTCCTGGTAGCGATCCACCCCGTTGCCGCCGGCCGCGACCGCGCCACCCGCGGCCTGCTCCTGCACCAATCGGCAGAGATCTTCGGGCAGCAGCACAAGCTCGTCGGTGCCGATGGGCTCTGCCGCTCCACCGGCCACGCGATAGAGACGGCCATACACTTGTCCCTTGCCCGCATCGATGCAGGGCAGGACGAAACTCTCGACGAGCCGCGTGGGGAGCCCGCCGGCTTCGCCGGCGGCGCACCATCGCGGGAGGGTTTGGGAACCCTTTGGGGGTTCCCATGTAAGAGCCTCGGCCAAATCCTCAGCCAGGGCATCGAGTGACGAGACCAGCACCAGCGGAATCCTGTCGGCCAGAGCCAAGCCCTTGGCCACGGCCAGGCCCACGCGCAGTCCGGTGAAGCTGCCCGGGCCGGCCCCGCACGCGATGGCGGCCAGGCCGGCCACGGTCGTGCCCGTCGCGCACAGAACTTCGTCGCACAGACGCAGCAGATTCGACGAATGGCGGGCGGCCACTTTTTCGGCCGTGGCCAGGCAGTCTCCCTCGGACGAAAGCACCGCCACCCGCGCGCAGGGGGTCGAAGTGTCGAAGGCGAGCATCGGGCGCATGGGTTGTCAGCGCGGCAGCAGAAAGCGAACCACGTCGTTCTTGAGCGCAAGAGCCACCAGCCCCACCACCAACACGATGCCCACGTAGGAAGCCACCGCGCGCGCACGCACCGAGGGCGGTCGCCGCTTGAAAAGTTCGATGGTCATGAACATCAATCGACCGCCGTCGAGAATGGGGATGGGCAAGAAGTTAAGCAGGCCGATGTTGATGGAGAGAAGAGCCATCAGCCACAAGTATTGGGCCAGGCCCTGTTCAGCCGCCACGCCCGCCGCGTAGCCGATGGCCAGAGGTCCGCCCAACGCCTCGGGAGACATCTCGCCGCGAATGATTTGGAAAAAACCCTTGGCGGTGAAGACCACGATCTCGCCGGTGCGCTCGAAGGCGTGCCCCACGGCATAGAAGAAGCGATTGCGAATGGGCACCGGGTCCGCGGTCTTCCACGCAGAACGGTTGGTGGCGCCGAAAACCAGGCGCTGTTCTTCCTGGTGATAGGCGTCCAGTTCTGAGCGCGCCTCCTGCTTGAAGGTGGCCTGGTGGCGCGCTCCCCCGGGCGAAACCCAGGTCAGCTTGAACTCGCGTTGGGGTTCTTGCGCCAGCCGCTGGCGCAAGAGGTTCCAGTGCAACAGCGGCTCGCCATCAAGCTCCAACGCCTGATCCCCGCGCCGCAGCCCGATGCGATCCGCGGGGCTGCCTGGCTCGACCGAATAGACGAACAGCTCCGAGGCCTGGATGCCGGTGTCGTAACGCCGCCCGCGCACGGGATCGATCACAGGTTGGGGAATGATCACCGCGGTTCCCGGTTCCTGGATCTCGACATGCACGAAGGGCAGCGCCGAATGCGTTCCGCGTAGGTAGGAGAGGCGCAGGGGCGAGGCACCCGCGCGTGCCACCGCGCGCTCGAACTCGCTCCAGTGCGCCACCGGCGTGCCATTGACCGACGTGATGTAATCGAAGGTTCGTAGCCCGGCCTGGGCCGCCGGCGAGGTCAGATCGATGATGCCCACCTCGGGAAGCTGGAAACGCGGCGACACCCCGATCCAGCCCACGATCTCCTTCATATTGAGCGGACCCCGCCGCTCCCATCGTGCCGGCGTCACGTCGCGCTCCTCGGCCTCGATGCCGCGGCGGATGCCGAAGCGCAGGGTCCTGCCCGGCGCGGCGCTGATCGCCTCGTCCAACTCCTCCCAGTAGCGGAGGTAGCGCCCGTCCACAGTCTCCACGCGATCGCCAGGCATCAACCCGGCATTGGAGGCCGGCAGTCCTGCAATGACCGTGCCCAGGGTGGGCGGCAGCAGTGTGCGCTGACCCAGGTAGTGCACAAAGTAGATGCCGATGGGCAGGATCAAATTGAACAGCGGCCCGGCCATCACGATGGCGAAGCGCTGCCACAGCGGCTTGCTGCACATCGCGCGCTCGCGATCCTTGTCAGCGACCGGCTCGCCTGCTTCTTCACCGACCAGGCGCACGTAGCCGCCCAAGGGAAAAAGCGAGAGACGATACTCTGTGGCGCCGGCGGTGAAGCTAAACAGCTTGGGCCCGAAGCCCAGCGAGAAACGCAGCACCTTGACCCCGAACAGCTTGGCCACCAGAAAGTGCCCCAGCTCATGGGCCAGAACCAGCACGCCGAGCAACGCCACCACGGCTGCCGTCCACAGCGCGAGTGTCATTCGCTTGTCTTCCCGGTAGTCATTGCTGTGTTGCGCCCGGCCATGCCGACGGCCTTGAACAACTGTCTCTTAGCACGCACGCGCGCCGATGTAGATCCCGCCGGGCCGCGGGGATAAGCTTCTTCTGTGAAAAAGGCCCCCGTTGCCACCTTCGACACGTCCCGCGAGGGGATCGAAGCGCGGATTGAGGAGATGGAGCGGAAGCTGGAGCGCATGCGCGGGCTGTACGAGTCCTTCTTCATGGGGATCGAACGCTCGCCGCCCGAGGTCCTCCGTCGCGACATCAACCGCCAGATCCTCGAGATGCAGCAGGTGACCATCAGCAACTCCTCGCTGCGTTTTCGCTATCAGGCCCTGACCCAGCGCTGGGTGCTGCTCATCACCTACTGGAACCGCACCATGCGCGAAATCGAGGCGGGAACCTTCAGCCGCGATCTGGCCAAGGCGAAGCGCCACATGGCGAGCAAGGGCACTTCGGCCGTCACCTTGGAAGAGGCGCTGGCCATGGGCATCCCGGCCTCACGAGCCAAGGCCTTCGTGGCCCATCAGCAGGCGACGCAAGAAAGGCGCGCCGCCGCGGCCCAGCTCAAGGCCGGGGCAAAGGGTGCAGCCCCGGCTCAAGACCCCGGATCCCCGGCCCAGGCAGAAGGATCCACCCGGCAGGCGACGACCGAGCCACCGCCCCTGCCTCTGCCCGGGCTTTCAGAGGCTGACATGCAGGACGCCTACCGCCGCTATTCCGATGCACACAAGCAGGTGGGAACGGCGGAACCGCCGCCCAGCCTGAGCAAGCTGCGCCAACGCCTGGCCAAACAGCTTCCCCAGATCCTCTCGGCCAACAACTGCTCGCGCGTGCGCCTGGAGATCGCAGTCGACGACGGCAAGGTGCGCTTGCGCGCCTGGCCGGTGAAAGATCCGTAGCGGCGACCGCAGGTCGCCCTTCGTCGGTTGCGCGGGGCGACCGCAGGTCGCCCCTACCCGACCGAACCCATATCCGTAGGGGCGACCTGCGGTCGCCCTTCCAATCGTCACGCGGTCAGCAGTTCGGGCACTGGCACGTGAGCGTGGTGCTGTCCGGCACCACGCACGACAAGTCTCCACTGCAGATCCCCATGCAGGAGCAGGTCGGGTTCCCGACGCAGGCTTGCGGCGTGGAGACGCAGTGGTATGAGGGCGGCAGGGTCTGGAAGGTCGCGCAAAGCAGCCCGGTAGGCGCTGCAGACGTTCCGGTGCACGCGTCACACGAACTAACCTCCGAGCAATCCTCCACCTTCGCACAACCCCCGGCAGGGCAGTTTCCGACGAACAGGGGAGCCTGCCCAGCCGAACACAGGGGAGTAGGAGTAGCGATTGGGCAAATGCCCCCAGCTGGTTTGCAAGCCCGACTGAATGTGCAGCGACCGGCGATGCACGCGACTTCGCTGGCCTGAATCTGGCGAGCGGCGCAAGCGCTCTGAAGGCACGCAATCATGCAGGAAACCATCGTCGTGCCCACCGGGATGGGTACGCAGCTGCAGCAGTCCGAAAAAAGCTGACAATCATCGGCGGTCACGCACTCCGGGTGTCCGCCCGACGATCCGCCGACGCCGCCCGTGCTGGTGCCGCCGGTCGACGTGCCGCCGGTTGCCGTTCGGCCGCCAGTTGCGGTGCTGCCGCCGCTGCCGCCCGTTCCTGTGCGGCCGCCGCTGCCGCCAACCCCCGCGTCCGGGCACGCTCCGTCGGATCGCTTGCTCACGCGGGCAACCTGGCGCTCGCAGTCGTTGGAATAGGTCCTCCCGTCGCAGCCGCACACAGGAAGGTAAACATCGCCGCAGATCCCTGAGCTAACGGCCACGCAGGTTCCAGTCGCATCAGTAGAATCGCAGACCCCAGTCGGCGTCTCGCAGAATTCGTTGGCCATGCAGCTCTTGAGGCCGGCGCCACACATCCGGCCGCTGGTTCCACCCATTCCCGTGGTGCCCCCGCTTGGCGTGCTACCGCCAGATCCCGCGGTGCCCCCGGTTCGCGTGCCGCCGCTAGAGCGCCAGTGGTGCCTCCGGTTCGCGGGGTACCGCTGGCTGCGGTCGTGCCTCCGATTCGTGTACCGCCAGACACCGTGACGCCGGCACTTCCCCCGCTGCCTCCCACGGCCGTGGTGCCACCCTTTGGCGTGGAACCGCCGGTCTGCGTAGCACCGCCAGCTCCCGTAGTGCCACCTTTCGGCGCGGAACCGCCGACTTGCGTGACACCGCCAACTGCGCCCCCGCTTGGCGTGGAACCGCCGGCTCCGGCCTCAGCTTGCGACGATCCACCCGTGACCGTAACGCCGCCGCTCTCGGTGACGCCCCCGTTGCCTCCGCTCCCAGCGGCCGGAGCATCGTGGCCCGCTCCGCCGGCACCACCGTTGCCCGCAGCCGCGTCCCGACGAGCGGCCTGCGCATCCAGATTCGGAATGCCGAGCCCCGAGTGATCGCTGTTGCAGCCAGCAGTCCCCAGGACCATGCCGGCCATGAACATCCCAAGAATCGCTGCTGTCGTCGCTAGTCTAGTCATTACTGGGCTCCTTCGTTTAGGCTCTACGGTTCTATTTTGCTACCGTTGCCGGCCCGCCTCAAGGCTCCACTGTTTTCTGAGCTACGGGCGGCCTCCTTGAGGACGGGCATTGCAAGGCGACTTGTATTGCTGGCACTTCCCAACTGTGCGTGTGTTCACTGGACCACGCAGCCGACGCCCGGCATGAAGCAGCCAGCGGCGCAGGTGCAGGTGCTGACGGTGTGGCTGTTGGAGGTAGCACACCCGCAGGCCCCGGTCGCACAGGAATTCGGGAAGTCGGTGGCGCTGTTGCAACAGAGAGCGCTACTGACCTGGCCGCCGGTCGCGGTGCAGAGCGCGGCGGGCGAGGATGCGTCGCCACTCGGCGCTGCATCCTGGCCGGCATCAACACCGGCGCACTCGCTTGGGCGAACACAACCCTCGAAGCAGACGTTGGTGTACGACAGGTTGTAGAGCGGCCCGCAATTGGGCTGCGGCGCCATACACGCAACCGGGCCGGTGCAATTGGCGCGGCCGCCATCGGCGCAGCGATTGAACAGCATGCAACAACCAACGGCGGAGCACCCGCATGTCGTTCCGGGAAGGAAGACCGAGTGGCAGTCGCTGCGGACGTCGCATTCCGTCTGGGTGGTCACCTGGCTGCAGCTCGCCGAGGTTCCTGCGTCCGGAGCCGGACAAGCGATGGCAGGGCAAACAGCACCGCAGGAACCGGTTCCAGGCGTACATCCCGGGCACCAGATCTGCCCCGCCGGGCAGACACCCGCATCCGTGGCGCACGCGCCATCGTAGTTCTTGCCTGTAGAGCTGGTGCCAAGCCGCGTGCAGTCGCTGGGATAGGTCTTACCGTCGCAGCCGCACACGGGCTGATAGAGCGCGGAGCAAACCTGGGGCTTGACCACGCAGGTTCCCCCTTGGTCGGCGAAGTTGCAGGTACCTGGATCCAGGTCGCAGATTTCACCGGCCGCGCAGAGCAGTCCCGCGATGCCGCCGCAGGTCTTGCCCGTGCTGCCTCCAGTGCCGCCGCTCCCCGTGGTACCGCCGCTTGCCTTGCTGCCTCCACTTCCCGTGGCGCCGCCGGTCGCTTTGCTGCCTCCGGCTCCCGTGGTGCCGCCGGTTCGAGTGGCACCTCCAGCTCCCGTGGTCCCGCCGGTGCCCAGACTGCCGCCGCTGCCGACCGCACCTCCAGAGGGGTCCGGGCAGTAGCACACACACGCCACTCCACCTTGGCAAAGGGGAACACACATGGAAGACCTTCCGCTGCACACGTCGTTGCTCCCACCGGTCCCCAAAACGCCACCCGTGCCAGAGCCTGGGATCCCGCCGGTGCCCAGAACGCCACCGGTCGAGAGCGTACCGCCCGCTGGCGGGCATGGGGTCTGGCAAACACCTGCCAGTGGACTGAGACACTGACCGCAGCACAAGGTCCAGTCCGGCGCACACCCGGTTCCCGAGCCCCCAGTCGCAGGCGTTCCGCCGCTCGCGTTCACCCCGCCACTGGCTGTCGTTCCAGCGATTGCGAGCCCGCCCCCTGATGTGACGCCACCACTGTTTCTGCCCCCGCTGCTCCCGCCTGATGCGGCCGCGTCCACATTCTGCAAGCCTATGGCCACGGTGTTGCTGCCGCAGCCGACAAGCGCGGCCGCCAATGTGCCCACAAGAATTCCAAAAATCGCTGGGGTCGTCGTTAGTCTCGTCATGACAGGTCTCCTTGGTCGCGTCTTTGCAATGCTACGTCCCTATCGTTCCCGGCCGGGCGCAATCCCGTTGGATTTTCTTGAAATCTCGTCAGATCGCTTGCACGCCGAACGCACGCGCTCGGCCAGCGGCGATTCGGGGGCAGCGCGTAGAAAATCCTCGGCCTGGGCCTGGGCCACGGAGCCGGGGTGAACCTGGCACAAGGCGATGGCCGCGAGGGCTTGGCGTTCCTGCTCCAGTGCTCCCTTGCCGAAACGGCGATCGTATTCCGACAGCCGGCGCAAGGCCTGGGCAGGTAGTCCTGCACGCAGGTCTTCCTGGGCCTGGCGGAGCACGGTCAGTTCCGGATCCAGAGAATTGAGTGCGGGCACGGGCGCTGGTGTGACCTCGGTCACTGGCGCGCTCACGGGCTCCGCGGGTCGCACCTCGGGCCGCGCCACTTCACGACGCCGCACCTCGGGCAGGACCGGTTTGGCACTCGGTTCTTCCACGACCGCCGGTGCTTCGGGCACGGCCACAGGCCGGGATGGCGACACATGCGCAGTCCGGGACGCCACGCGCGCCGACGCCACCGGCGGTTGTGCCGCGCGCTCCTTCCTCACCAGCAGAGTAACCGAGCCGCCGCCCAGCACCGCCACCGTCAGCGCAGCCACCGTCACCTTGGCAGCCAAGGACATGGCGACCGCCCCGCCCGCAGTGGTGGATACCGCCCCCAAGGTGGCCACGCGCAAGAGCACAGCGTGCTTGATGCGTTGCCGATCCGCGCGGGTGGGCGCCTCGGCACCTCGGGCCGCTTCCAAGATCGATCGTGCTTCAGGTCCGAGGTCGTTCATGACTGCCTCCGAAGTTCCTGCGCCCGATAGCGCAACAGAGCCTTCTCGAATTCTTGCCGGGCCGCGCGCAGACGGGAGGAGACCGTGTTCACGTTCGCCTCGACGATCTCCGCAATCTCGGCCGCGCTCATCTGCTCGATCTCCGCCAAGACGAAGACCTCGCGCTTGTCCTCGTCGAGTCGGGCCAGAAGACCGTCCAGGACGCGCAGGGCCTCGACCCGTTCCAGCATCGCGCTGGGGCTGTTTTCGTGATCGGACGCCAGGGTTTGAATCTCGGCCGGATCTTCTGCGGCTTGGTCTCCGGGCTTGCGCTGGTGGGTGCGCCAGTAGTGCCTCACCACATGTACCAGGATCTTGAACACCCAGGTCTTGAGTTGGGCTCGGCCCTCGAACTCGGCCAGCCGGCGGTGCACCACGAAGAATACCTCTTGCACTACATCATCTGTATCGGCTGGCCGGACCCCCATGCGGCGCACCGTGCGCCACACGAAATCCAACTGAGCCTCGTAGACCGAATCGAAGTCCGGGACGCACACGCAGCCTGGCAAGGGCGCGGATTCAAGGGCGTTCCCGGCAGGGGATCTCATGATGATAGTTTGGTTCCCGAACCGCCGCGAATCCGTTACTAAAAACGCAGCTCGATTCCGGCGCTCATGCGAACCCCAACGGCCGGGGCCTGAAAAACTCGCTTTGGCTCATTCTTGAACACAAACTCGGAACGCCGTAGGGGCGCCAACACGTCCAGGTGCAGGGGAAGACCGAGGTGGCGACCAAGCGAGATTGCCGCATAGCCGCCTGCGCCCAAGGCCGACCAGAGGGTGTCGGCCGGGAGGCTTTGGCTCACGCCAAAACCCTTGGCCGAGGTGACGCCGACCTCAGCATCGGCGCAGGGGCCGAAGGCCAGACTCTCCCTGCCGATATTGAAGCATCCCGCGAAAGCGACGGCCCAGAAGTTGAACTGGCCGTAGGCACCAGCAGGCGCCGCCGCCCAGGCCTTCTGATCGCGACGCAAGCCGTAGCTTCCGCGCAGCTCCGCGCGCCAGCGTCGCCCGGCCAGGCCGATCCCGCCGCCCACACCGATGTCAATGGATGGCAGGGTTCCATAGCTGCCGGCCGCGTGAATGCCCACAAGGAACTCCACAGCGCGCGGCCTACTTTTGGGCGCGGGACCGGGATCAGGCTCAGGCGGAGTCACTGGCGGCGGCGCAGCCACTGGCTGAGGCGGCGTCGCATGGGCAGCCACTGCGTCTGGATCAATCATCAGTGCGATGATGAGAGCCGCCGCATTGGCGAGATCCTGGCAAGAAGCGGCCTCAAGCGACCGCCGTCCTGGTCGGCCTGCCAATTCGGTGTCCATGGCCAGCGACCAGGTCAGCCCATGTTCCACCGCCGCGCGCGCCGTGATGTCGCCACCCTGAGGAACGCGGATCTCGCCACCCAAAAGGCGCGCAATCTCGCCGCTTACTTGGCCGCGTGAAGGACAGCCCGTAGGCGCCTGCCACGAGAATGTGAGTGTCCCGGCCTGGTCGGCGTGAACCAGACGTGCATTTCCAAGCGTGGCCAGCGCCAGCACGGTACTTGCGCAGAGAATGTTCGGCGGCCGTCCGTTCACGCAATTCACAGTACACCCGGTTGGGGCATTGTGAGAATGCCCAGGGCCACGTCCCGCACGTTCTGGTGGCGCCAGGTGCCGTGACGGCCGTCACATTTCGGCCACCGCGCGGACAAAGGCGCGCAGTGGATCGAATGCGGGATGGCCGAGGTCCAGGAGGTCTGACTCGATAGCGGTTCCCAAGAAGTACCACTGGCCGCTCTTCAATGGCTGCGAGGAGAGCCATGCCTGGAATCGGGCCTTGCTGGAGTTGGCTGGATCGGTCTGTCCGCGCTCATTGCAACAGATCAAGTAGGCATCGACGCATTCCATGACCGGACGGCCGGAGAGCGAGGCCAGACAGATGTCCTCCATCATCCCTTTGCCGTCCGGCCGCTGGACGACATGCATGCGGACTCTGGGCTGGTCTGTCCCCGAGCCGAGGCCGGCTGCCTTCAGTGCCGCTTCAATGGAGGTCTGCGTGGCTGCGGCCGATTCTTCGGCGTCCAGGACGATACCGAGCGAGACGAGGCTTCGAAAGCCGGACTCGGCGGCCACAGCCCTGATCTTGTTTTCAAGATTGTCCCTGCCCTGACAGTGCATGACCTGCACATGTGATGCCCCCTCCCTCGCCGCCAGGCTTTCTACGACGATCTGGTCGTCGCGCCCTTCCGTGACTATGAGGTGCTGCCTCTCCAATCCCCTGCTCTTGGGCGGCATCAACGGACCTCGCGTTCCATGTCGAGAGCAGCTTGCAAGACATCACCGGGGTACGTGATCGCCTTCAACTCTCCCTTGACCATCTCCAGTCGGTGCAATCGCAAATCGTTCGCATGCTCGCCAGCAAAAGCAGCCTGGGCAGCCTGGATGCACTCGTAGCTGTGCGTGGTGGCGAATATCTGGACGTCATTCTCCCGGGCAGCGTGGCCGATGACTTCAAAGACCTGCTTCAGGACGGAGTGGTGGATACCGTTTTCGACTTCGTCGAGGAGCAGGAATCCCTTGGACGCAGCGATGCCGGCCATCAGGATGGAGGCCAGTCGCTGCACGCCATCGCCCATAAGCGAGATCGGAAGCATTCGGCCTATTCCAATTTCGCCATGCAAGGCTACCTCCGGGGCCACCAGGATTTGAAGATCAGACAGTCGTGGTTCAAACAGCCTTAGTGCGTCTATCAACGGGCGATCACGCTTTTCGCCTTTCAACTGGCTGAACCGGTTGAGATCCTTTTCATACTCTTTCGATGCGGGGGGAAGGAAGCGACAAGGAAGCGCCTCGCCTGTTCCCCGCTGGCCGGTGGTCGACCAACTGGCGCCACTCGCCAGACGGATTTTGGCTTCGTGGCGCTGGTTATCCTCCACCAACTCGATGACCAGAGTTTCCCGATGGATATCCTCCCCAAGGAGCAGTGATTTCTGCAGTCCATGCCAGTGCTCACCCTCGGAGTCCTCGGAGTCCTCGGAGCCGGGAAGCGGCGGATGGTCGGCCAAGATACGGGCCGAGAGCCGGCTGGCCTTGCCCCCTTGGGGGACGCCCTCCATCACAATGCCAGCATCCGGAGCCTGCTGCCGGTTGCGAAACAACCATTTGATGCCCTCCACCTCGGCATTTGCGCTCGCGGATGGGTGCCTGGGTGAGCTTCTTCCCACGAGTTCGAGCCAGCGGCCCGATTCCCCCGTCTTGCCGGAATAGAGGAACAGCGCCTCCAGCAGGGCGGTCTTCCCGGCGTTGTTCTTGCCGGTGATCAGGTTCACGCGGCCGAGCGGACCGATGGTCAGATCGGCAAAGCAGCGGAAATTCTGGATGCGGAAGGATTCGATCATGACAGCTTCTCGCCTCTCATCTGCTCGTTACCACGCTCGTCGATCACTTTCACGGCGCTTGAAGGTGATGGATGACGCTCTGGGATGGTACTCCCGGCTGTGCCACGAATGAAGGAGGAACTGGAGACGGGGGTGGGCGACCGCAGGTCGCCCCTACGAACGCGCGCGGGCGGTGACGACCCTTTGTGAAGATCAAGCCTTTCTTGGAACGCGGTTTTGGTTATCGTCGGGCCGTGCAAATGACCTTCGAGGCTTGGTTCGCCGCGCGCAATCCACAGATCCCCATTGCGGGCGCCACGGCGGTGCTCCGTCTGGCCGAGGGTGGGGCCACGGTGCCGTTCATCGCGCGCTATCGCAAGGAACAGACCGGCGCTCTCGACGAGGTGGCCATCCGCGCGGTCATCGACGGCAAGGAGTCGTGGGACGACATCGTCAAGCGGCAGGCGTATATCGTCGAGGAGATCGAGCGCCAGGGCAAGCTGACGCCTGAGCTGCGCGACAAGATCCTGGGCACCTTCGACATGACGGCGCTGGAGGATCTGTATCTGCCCTACAAGCAGAAGCGCAAGACCAAGGCGGTGATCGCACGCGAAGCGGGGCTGCAGCCTCTGGCCGACTGGCTGTGGGATTGCGGCCACGGGATCATCGCGCCCAGCCAGGGTGAAACTCCCGACGGCCACGCCAGCGCGTTCTGCGATCCGGAAAAGGGCGTGCCCGACGTAGACGCGGCCTTGAACGGCGCGGTCGAGATCCTGGTCGAGCGCCTGTCGGAAGACGCCGGTCTGCGCAGCACAGTGCGCACGCGCTATTTCGACGACGGGTTTGCCAAGACTCGCCAGGGCGACAAGGCCAAGCCTGCCAGCAAGTTCGAGAACTACTTCAGCTTCGAGGAGCCGGTGCGAAACCTGCTCAGGCCGGAGAACTCGCACCGCTACCTGGCCATGCGGCGGGGCTGGATGGAAGAAGAGCTTGTGATGACCCTCGGCGGGCCCACGCCGCCTGCGCCTGCTGACCTGGCGGCCAAACCGCGCGCCGGCGGCCCGGCTGATCCCTTGGTCGAAGAGTTGCTGCACGGCTTTGAAGCCGCCGCGTGCAGCAGGCCCGATTTCGCGGGCGCGCCGTTGCTGAAGAAGGCGGCGCGCTTTGCCCTGCGCGTGCACGTGATCCCGGCCATCGAGAACGAGGTGCACAAAGCCCTGCGCGAGATCGCCGACGAGGCGGCCATCAAAGTGTTCGCCGAGAACGTGCGAAAGCTGCTCTTGTCAGCGCCCTTTGGGCCCAAGGCGGTGCTGGGCGTGGACCCGGGCCTGCGCACCGGCTGCAAACTGGCTGTGGTGGACGATTCAGGCAAATACCTGGGCAGCACGGTCATGCACCTGGAGACTCCGTCGGGCTTGGTCGCGGCCGGCGCCATCCTGGCCAAGCTGGTCAAGGAGGGCGGCATCCGCGCGGTGGCGGTGGGCAATGGCACCGCGGGCCGCGAAACTGAGGCCTTCGTGCGCAAGGTGCTGGACGAGGCGGGCCTGCGCGCGCCCGTGGTCATGGTCAGTGAATCGGGAGCCAGCGTGTACAGCGCCAGCGACGTGGCCCGTGAGGAATTCCCCGATCTCGACCTCACGGTCCGCGGCGCCATCTCCATCGCGCGCCGCCTGCAGGATCCCCTGGCCGAGCTGGTGAAGGTCGATCCCAAGAGCATCGGCGTGGGCCAGTACCAGCACGATGTCTCGCCCGCCGCGCTGAAAAAGAGCCTGGATGTGGTGGTGGATTCTTGCGTGAACCAGGTGGGCGTGAACCTGAACACGGCCTCGTATCATTTGCTCGGCCATGTGTCGGGAATCGGCCCGGGCCTGGCCAAAGCCATGGTCGAGCACCGAGGGAAAAAGGGCCTATTTCGTTCGCGCACCGCCTTGCTGGAGGTGCCGCGCTTTTCCGCAAAGGTCTTTGAGCAGGCGGCGGGCTTTCTGCGCATTCCCGAAGGCGAGAACCCGCTCGACAACACCGGCGTGCACCCCGAGCGCTATGCGGTGCTGGAAAAGCTGGCAGGCCAGCTGCACGTTCCAGTGGCCGGCCTGCTGGGCGCAGGGGTCAAGTTGGTCAAGCAAGCGCGCGAGCTGGAAAAGGAACTGGGCGCCTTCACCTTCGCCGACATCATCGCCGAACTGGAAAAGCCGGGCCGCGACCCACGCGAAAGCTTCGCCCCGTTCTCCTACCGCCAGGACATCCACACCCTCGACGATCTACAACCCGGCATGGTCTGCCCTGGCATCGTGACCAACGTCACCAACTTCGGTGCCTTTGTCGACATTGGCGTGCACCAGGACGGGCTGGTGCACATCTCCCAGCTCGCCGACCGTTTCGTGAAAGACCCGCGCGAGGTGGTGAGCGCCGGCGACCACGTCAGCGTGCGCGTGATCGAGGTGAAGCTGGACAAGCAGCAGATCGCGCTCTCCATGAAATCGGGGGCGGAGGGCACGCGCGGGCAAGGCGAACAGGCCAGCAGCCCGAAGGACGACCGTCGCGGCAGCGCCCGACCGCAAGCCACGCGCACCCCGGTGCCGCCGCCACAACCCAAGAAGCCCTTCAACAACCCGTTCGCGGGGTTGGAGAAACTGAAGAACTCTTGATTGGGGCTGCGAGGAGACGAGCGAGTTCATCTGCACGACGGCAGGCTGCTGAGAACACAGAGGGGAGAGGGGAGGACACAGAGCCGGAGAGTCTTTGCCGATGACCTTGGCTTGGATTGCGGTATTCTTGTTTGGGGAGTTGATTGACAATGAAGCTGTGGTTCTCCGCTTTCGCTTCGATGTTCTTGGTGTTTGCGGCTGGTGCCGCTCCGGGAGGTCGTACCATGCATCTGACTTCGCCTGATTTTTCGGCCAAGGGAGAAATCCCCACGGTTCACACCTGTGAAGGGCCGGATCGTGCGCCGGGGCTGGCGTGGACCGACGTGCCGGCGGCGAGCAAGAGCTTCGTCCTGATTGTCGACGATCCGGACGCGCCTGATCCCGCCGCACCGAAAATGACGTGGGTGCACTGGGTGGTCTACAACCTGTCCGCTTCAACGCGTGGACTGGCGGCGGGAGGAACCTTGCCGGCCGGCGCGCTCGACGGCCTCAACGATTGGAAGCGCACGGGTTGGCGCGGTCCTTGTCCGCCCGTCGGCCGCCACCGCTACTTTTTCAAACTCTACGCGCTCGATGCCATGCTGCCGGATCTCAAACGGCCGACCAAGGCGCAAGTGGAGAAAGCCATGCAAGGGCATGTGCTGGCGCAGGCCGAGTTGGTTGGCACCTACCAGAAAAAGTAGTGAGGCTATTTCAGCGTGTAGTCGAGCACGGTGATATTGGGCGAGTTTTTCTGCGGATAGATGAAACTACTCGGGCACGTCGGGGCTGCGGGCTTGGGCCACACCGGCCTCGAAGGCGGCGCGTTCCACGGCCTGGGCCACCGCCTTGTGCATGTCCAGATTGAGCATCGACGGCACCAGCTCGCCGGTGGCGGCGAAGGACGCGATGGTGCGCGCGGCGGCGATCTTCATGCGGTTGCAGATCGACCGGGCGCGGGCATTGAGGGCGCCGCGAAAGATCCCAGGGAAAGCCAGCCCGTTGTTCACGCTGCGTCCGTCGGCGGCAAAGGCCGCGCCGGCCGCGCGCGCGTCCTCGGGCGAGATCTCGGGCCGCGGATTGGAGAGCGCCAAAATGATCTGCCCCTTGCGAATCATGGCGGGCTTGAGCAGACCGGCCACCCCGGTCACGCCGATCACGATGTCGGCGGTCTTCATCAGCTCGTCGAGCGACATGGGCGAACCGCCGGCCTTCTCAAAGATCTCCATGGCGTTCGGGTTGATGTCAGTGCCCACCATGCGCTTCACGCCGTAGGCAATCAGCAACTTCGAGATGCCGATGCCGGCCGCGCCCAGGCCGACCATGCCCACGCAGTCGTTGCGGAAGGGCTTGCCCACGTACTTAGTGGCGTTGAGCAGCGCAGCCAGGGCCACGGTGGCGGTGCCGTGCTGGTCGTCGTGCATGACCGGGATGTCCAGCATGGCATCGAGGCGGGTCTCGATCTCGAAGCACTCGGGCGCCTTGATGTCCTCTAGCTTGATGGCGCCGAAGGTGGGCGCGATGATCGCGACGGTGCGGATGATCTCTTCGACGTCCTTGGTGGCCAGCAGAATGGGCACGCCATTGATGCCGACCAGCGCATCGAACAGGACCGCCTTGCCCTCCATCACAGGCATGCCGGCCACTGGCCCGATGTCGCCCAGGCCCAGAATGGCCGTGCCATTGGTGACGATGGCCACCGTGTTTCCGATCGCGGTGTATTCGTACTTCAGCTCGGGCGTCTGCTCGATCAGCTTGCACACCTTGGCCACGCCCGGCGTGTAGATCTTGCGCAGGGTTGCCAGGCCGTCGAGCGGAACCCGGCTCTTGACCTGGATCTTGCCGCCCCGGTGCATCTCCAGAACCGGGTCGATGATCTCGGAGATGATCACGCCCTCGACCTTGCCGATCTCGGCCAGCACCTCCTGCAGCTGCGCCTCGTCGTCGATGAACAGGGTCAGGTCGCGGGTGTTGTACTCGACCCCGTACGAGACCAGGTGCAAATCCGTGATGTTGCCGCCGGCATTGCCGACCGCGGTGGCCACGCGACCCAGGTAGCCCGGCTGGTCCAGGATCATAAGCCGGATGGTCTTGACGATCTTGTCGACGCCTTTCTCGATCTGCATCATGCAACTCCTACCGAATCATACTCTTGCGCGCGCGGCTGCCCAACCGCAACGGAGAAACCGGGCCGGGCCCGTGGAACTGCGGGGCTATTCCGCTGCTTGACAATTTCTTTCCACCGCTGCCACGATTCAGCCGGGTTGTGATCCTATCTTGATCCTGGCAGGCACTTGCGCTTTCGCGTCCTCGGTCGTTTTCTCGACGGTGCTCGCCGGCCCATTTCTGGACGCCGGGAAAGATGCTGACTCAGGAACGCTGACGTCGCCGGCCCATGCCGACGGCGGCGTTCAGGATGCGCTTGATGCGGGGTCAGCCGCTGAGACATCCCCCTCGTCCATCCGCTTCTCATCGATCGACTCGACTTCTATCCGGGCAGCTACCCGGTGCAGTTCGGACGCTATGTGGGCGGACTGGTGTCGGCCAGCACAGCCGCGCCGCCCGTCGATCGCCCGCGCGCCGTCATCGACATCCGCGCGCTGGTTTGGTCGACGGGGCGAGTTTCGATTCGGCGACCGGGACTGCGGTCTTCTGGGCCACGCCCAAGGGTGGCCGGAGTTGGATGCTTCTCCCAGGAGGGTATGAGCGTGCCAGCCTCTACGCAGCGCCTGCCCCTGCTTTCCAAGTCAGGCGTCTGGCTGAAGAGGTGGACACCGTCGCGGTCGGGCCCAGTCTGGTGCTCGCCAATGTTCACTTCTCGCCGCAGAACCAGACCGGCGATCTGGTTCTCTACGACCTTCGCTCGGGGCACGAGCGTACCCTGGCTTCGCCGGTGTCGTCGTTCTGGGTTGCGCCGGCCTGCCCCAACCCTGCTTCATTGTCCCCGAATGCGAAGTGGAAACCGGGATGGGGAATGGTGGGAGGAACCAGCTCGACGGAGATCGCGATGCCGTCCGGATGCCCGGCTGACTCTCCCCTGCTGGTGACCTTCACCGTGCGCGGGCCCATTGCGTCCGACAAAGACGGGCTGTGGGCGATCACTGTTCAGCCGTGATTAACGGCCAGTCTTGCTACGGCGTTCGGCACCAGAGATCGATCGGGCCGGAACCAGCAGCGATGCGGGAAGTGTCGCGAGAAACCGCGAATGCCCCGCCGAAAGATGGCGAGGTGAATGGGGAAAACGCCAGGGCGTGGACCTCGTCCACATGCCCTTGCATCCGTGAGATGAGAGAGCCGTCCGGGACGTACCAGAGATATATGTTGTAGTCGAGAACGCCGTTGTATCCCGGGTATCCACGCGTTCCCCCTGCTGTCGCGAGTCGTTCGCCATCCGGCGAGAATGCGGCGGCAAACACGTAGGAAAGGTTCCCCTGCGAAATGACGTTTGTGATGGTCCCGTCGAGCGGCTCGCGGATTTCAACCGAAGCCTCGCGCGGAATCGCCAATTGCCTGTTGGGGGACAGGGAAATCGCCCCCCCGCCCAAACCCAACTGGTTAAGTTCAGCCGCATCACAGTGTGCCGTCAGGTGAAAATGCCGTAGCCAATACCGAACCCAGGCCCATGCTGCCGCAGGGCACGGGATCGAGGGGCCCGAAGGGTGGGGCTGCGTCGGGAACGCGGCCGACCTGGGGAACGAACGTGCCGCCGACCGCAGTGCCGCCGTCCTCATCCTCGACGGTCTGCCCACCGTCTGTTCCGTGCCCGCTGCACGCGCACAGCGCGGATGCAACCAACGCCAGCCCGCTCTGAATGACGGAGTTTCTCGTCATTGGTCAATCCATTGGTGGCATTTTAGCGCAGCTCTACTTGGCGGCGAGAACTCTTCTCGCTCCTGGCGAAAGCCACTCGCACCCGCGCAGACTGGCCGCCACTGTCTTGGTTTCGGCCAAAGGCAGGCGACGCGGCCACTCGCGCGCACTGGGGGGCGCGCCGACCACCTTGGGTTGGCGCAATTCGGAGAGCAACGAGGCCGTGATTTCGAGCTGGTAGCGCGCCTGCAACACTTCGTCGAAAGAGAATACGAACGAGCATGCGTCGGGCGCTTTGTGACTCAGCTCCCGCATATAGGCGAACCAGGTCTGACTGCCGTGTCCAACATAGTCCTTGGGCGCCGTGGCTGGCAGCTTGGCGTACCACTGCCGATTCCATTGGTAGGCTGCCGCGCCTTGCCCGACTAGGAGGGCCACAGCAAGGCAGGTGAGAATACGCGCTCTCTTCAGCGATCTGTTCCTGATTGCGTAGTGAGGCACGACAGCGAAGGCCAAGCTCACGAACGCCGGCACATAGTCGTAGCGCTTGTACTTGTCGACCGGCAGGTCGAGATAGATGGCTGCCGTGGCAGTCAGCAACAAGAAGGCGGCTGTGAGGAAGTGAAAAAAACCTTCATCGTCTTTGCGAGACCTAACCACGGCAACCACCCATGGCAGAAGCGCAAGGCAAAGCAGGCCTGCTCCGAGGTAGGGCCAATAGGGAACAAGGACAATAGAATCGCGCGCACTCGGTCCCAGTTCGTGGCAAACGCCAATGCCCATGTGAGTAAGGATTGCGTGCGGATTCGCCAAGAGCGCCAGCCATTGCGACAATCGCTGGGGCAGGAAATTCGGCGCCGGGCTCTCGAACGCAGTCCGCAGCAAGCCTGTGTAGGACAGTGAATGGGCCGTCAGCCAATAAACAGACAGCCACAGCCATCGGGCCAGCGCCAGCCCCAAGGGCACCAGACCCACATCGCGCGCACGCTTCCACCAGCGACGGTCTCGTCCTGCCAGCAGCAAAGCCACGTACATCACGGGAAGGGCATAGGCCGCTCCCTGCCAGGACATCAGGCTCGCCAGCCCGACACACAAGCCTGCGTAGAGGCTGGTGCGCCCCCGCCAGGCACCCAGGTGAAAGAGACAAATCGCCAAGGCCGCCAGCCCGGCTGGATGAACCAGCAAATTGTCCTCCCATGTGAAGACCAGGATCAGCGTTCCCCAGCTCGCCAAGTACAGTCCCCCTGTTAGCGCGGCCAGGACCGGCCGCAGCCGCAAGTGGAGGGCGCAGATGGTAAGCACCACTGCTGAAGCGGCGAGCGCCAGCGCGTTGAGCAGGCGAAGCCCATCCAGCGCCGTGAGGCCGAGGCGCGGGGCCAGGTGCATGGTAAGCCAATACACCTGGCCAACGCCGTAGTGGGAGTTCCACGGCGGGCTCGCCCAGGGCGACGCCTGCCCGATGTCAGTGGCGTATCCCGCCGTGTCCCAGTTGATGCCCATGGACCACGAAGGCGACGTGGCCTGCCACCCCAGCAGCACGGCCAGCCCCGCGACGATGGCGACAGCGATGGTCTGCTCCCGGCGCGGCGGTTCGAAAAGGCTCCTCGCCGCGCGAGCAAGGTGATGGGGCAAACCGAACATGTCCGCGCAGAATGCACCAGTCAGGTGCATGGGTAAATCGTTCGATGCTCTTGTCGACGAGCATCGTCCGCTCCACCGGTGCCATCGGGATTAGATCCCCACGGACGAACCTTGATGTGTCAATGGCTTCGCGCCAGCAAGTTGAATCGATCGGTCAGCGCAGGATCGCGCTGGCACCAATCCCCGCCGCCCTCAGGTGCCGCGCAGGCGGCGCAGGACTTCCCGCGCCGGCCCGGTGGCGCGCCAGCTCCAGGACGACAGCAGCTCGTCGATGCGTGCCTGCAGCCGGGCCATGCCGGCGCCCAGTTCGTTGTTGGATTGGGCCAGGGCATCGCGCAGCTTTTGAACCTCGTCCAGCCTGCGGGCCAGGGTGTCGCGCTGGGCTTGAACGTCGCTCAGCGTGCGGGCCAGCGAGTCGCGCTGCCCTTCAACTTCTTCCAGCGTGCGGACCAGCGAGTCGCGCTGGGCTTGAACGTCGCTCAGCGTGCGGGCCAGCGAGTCGCGCTGCCCTTCAACCTCTTCCAGCGTGCGGACCAGCGAGCCGCGCTGGGCTTGAACGTCGCTCAGCGTGCGGGCCAGCGAGTCGCGCTGCCCTTGAACCTCCTCGAGCGCGTGGGCCAAGGTGTCGCGCTCCCTTTCGACCGCCTCCAGCGTGCGGGCCAGGGTGTCGCGCTCACCTTCAACCTCGTCGAGCGTGCGGTCCAGCTCGTCCCGCTCCCATTTGGTCGCCCCCAGCGTGCGGGTCTGAGCGTCCCGCTTCCCTTCGACCTCGACCAGGGTGCGGGCCAGCGCCTCCCGCTCCTCTTGGGCCCGCTCCGTCGCGCGGCTGGCCGTGACCTGCTCGCGCCGCGCTCGCTCCGTCTCCTCCGAGCGGATGGTCGCTTCCTTCTGCGCGACGTCGAGGTCGTGCTCGGAAACCGCCAGCGCGGATTCCAGTTCCTCCACGCCCCGGTGGCGCAGGAAAAGCTGTAGCCGAATGGCGTCGGGATCGTAGGCGGTCAGCGTGGCAGGGTCGCGAATCAAGCCGGCGCCAGACTCCACGCCGTCGTACTGCGCATACGAGCCAAGCTCGCGCTCGGCCGGATCCCAGCGCGGCTCGAGTTCTTGCAGGATCTTGCGCTCGCCCTGAGCCTGGTTGCGGATGGGGTAGTGGCGCAACAGGAAGCGGACGGGAAACACGCGGCGTTCCGGGATGATGGCCTCGTGCCCGCCGGACGAAAGCAAATCCACCGGCGATCTCTTCCACGCGTTGATGCGCAGCCGGTCGAAACGGCGCGCCGACTCGCAATAGCGGAAGGTTGTGCGCAGGTCGTCTCCCTTGCGGTAGTTGTCGTCGGTGGGCGGAAAGCCGAACGCCGCGAAGTCGATGGCGTTGTAACCGGCTTCCTGCACCCGCCGGATGGCCTGGCACAGGTCGAGGTGCGGCCACGGGCTCTCGCGGAACTCGTCAACACCGTGGTGGATGAACCAGCCGCCGTCCAATTCCTGCGCCAGCTTCTGCTTGCGCTCCAGGATCTGAACCCAGGAAAAGCGCTGGGCCTCTTCCGGCGGGAAGCCCGATTCGTCGGGAAGACGCTCGATCGCGATGAGGCCCTTGCC
Organism: Myxococcales bacterium; assembly: GCA_003142855.1. Classification (GTDB taxonomy): domain Bacteria; phylum Myxococcota_A; class Polyangia; order Fen-1088; family Fen-1088; genus Fen-1137. Next base: position 21,674 of record PLNW01000138.1, on the reverse strand, counting down.
GGCAAACCGTTGGGCTTCTGCCACGGTGGCGTCGGTCGAAGCGCGATCGATGAGGTACACCGACACACCCTGCTCGATAAGATGCTGGATAGACAACCCGATGATGTCTTCCTGGTTGTAGGCGGCCATGATGGCCGTGACTGAGAAGCTGCTTGGCGCGTCCACGTGATCCTCAACCCGCGGCCTTCTCGGCCGGTTGCACCTGAGTGTAGAAGAAACAAGCCTGTTCTTCTCGATGTCTCATCTCGTCCGCGTCTCCCCGCTAGTCGCGTCTTATATCACTACGCCCCGGTGCCTGCCATGCGCGTGTGGCGAGTCGAAATTCGTCCGGGTGCGGACAGGAAACGCTAGGCACGGCCAGGAGGCGGGCGCTTGGGCTTGTCCGTGACCTTGCCCGAGCCCCTGCCCTTGAATCCGATCTGACGGTCATTCACGGTTGGCATCAGATTCTCGATGGCGGAGTACAGCCACACGATGCCTTGGCGATGGGCCTCGATGCTCTTGTCGTGAGCTGCGAACTTCTGGTCCATCTTTCGCTCCAACTCGTCAACCTTGACAGCAAGCTGTCGGTTCGCGGCAAGGAGGCGCCGGAATCGGACGAACGCCTGCACCACCAGGATGCTCATTTCCACGGCTCTGGGCGAGTTCAACACCGACGCGGCCATCAGCGCGCCATGCTCGGTGAAGGCGGTCGGAAGTTTCCGCCTTCCTCCCCACTGCAACCTTGAAGTCGCAAATTGCGACTTCAAGTTGGCGAACTCCGCGCGGGCAAGCTGGAAGGCGAAATCGGATGGAAACCGGCCGGCATTCCGCTTGACCTGTTCGTTCAACCGTTTGACGGGCACGCCGTACAGAGCCGCCAGGTCGGAATCGAGGATGACCCTGTGTCCGCGCAGGATGACGATCGTCCGCTCCACCCGTTCCAGCGGGACAAGGCTGTGTTCGGTCACGGCGGCCCTTTCGGCGCGGACGCGCGCGCCCTGTACTTGGCTAGGTTTTCTTGGTCGTGGCACGATCGATTTTCGGCAACGACGACAAATAGTTGTGGGCCTCTCAGCCCCCAACCGGCCCATTCAGGCTCAACGCGGCCTTTTTTTTGCGCAGGAAGCCGGGAGTGGCCTTGACCGCTCATGCATACGGCGGTACATATACTCGTATGAATCATCGTGCAGGACCGGAAACCCGGCGGGTGACCGCCAACCTCCCCATCAAGCTGGTCGCTGACGCGTGTCAAGTAACTGGCCTGGGCATCACGGAGACGCTGGTGACCGGGTTGGAGCGGGTCAAGCGCTCGGCGGCGGCCGCCAAGGCGCGCGCGCTCAAGGGGAAGCTGCATCTGACCATCGACATCGAGACCTCTCGTGAGCGCGCTCGTCATTGATACTTCGTCCTGGATTGCGTACTTCCGGCAAGGCAGCGGCGATGCCATCATCGAGCCCGCGCTCGAGCAAGGGACGGTGTACCTGCCGCCGGTCGTCGCCAGCGAGCTTCTCTCTGGCCGGATGGCCGAACGCGCGCGCGGCGAGCTGGAAGAATTCCTGCTGACCCTTCCTCTTTGCCAGGCGGACATCGCGCACTGGTTGCGCGTGGGCCGATTGCGCAACTCGCTGGCGGCCAAGGGTCTTTCCCTCTCAACCCCCGATGCTCACGTCGCCCAGTGCGCGCTCGACCTGGGCGCGGACCTGCTTTCGGCAGACGCAATCTTCCGCCTGGTGGCTCGTCACACCAAGCTGTCGCTGCTCAGGGTGTGAGTCCTGAAAGAGCGGAGCCGTCGAGATGCCCTGAGCTAGCCGCCGTCCCGCGCCACCCGGTGTCGCCAAGCCTTTGGATCCAGCCTCGCGTGAAACACTCCGACGACCATGATCGCGTCGGCGTGGACGCGAAAGAGCAGACCATACGGGAATCCGCGAAGTGGCGCGCGCCGGGCACCCCGGTGAAGCACTTGGTACGCCTCGGGATGCTCAGCGATGAACCCAGCCGCCGCCGTGGCTGCATCGAGGAAGCGGTCAGCAAGCCCACGCCGCTTTTCGTTGTACCACCCGCAGGCCGCCACCAGGTCGGCCTCGGCGGCCGGTTGTATGATGATGGGCCTCATCGGGAGGAGCGCATCCGCGCCATCGCTTCGTCCCACGTCGAACCGGTTGCGCCTTCACGATCCAGGGCATCGAGTCGACGATCCAGTTCCTCCTGCTGGGACGGGGTCAACGGTATCATGCTCGCCTCCGCGCCAAGACTGTCCCAAAGCTTTTCAATAAGGTCCAGACGCTCATCCATGGTCAGGCGATCGAGGTCAATTGCGGGCAGCGACATGACCCAAGTATCCCACAGCCGGCGACTGGGGCCAATTGTGGGTTATCCTGCCTTCCCATGATTCGCGTTTGCTGCTCCAACCGCACCGAGGCGCTCTTGCAGGCGTTCGTGCGCAACATGCAGCGCGAGCGGCAGAACGCGGGGCCTTTTGCGCCGGTGCGGGTGGTGGTGCCCAACCGCAATGTGGAAACCTACCTGCGCATGGGCGTGGCGCGGGCGTGCGGGATCGCGGCCAATTTGCAGGTCACGTTTCTGCGCAAGCTGCTCGGCCGTGTGGCGCAGCAGGCGCTACCCAACGGCCGCGTGGTGGATGCGCAACAGATCCAGGCGCACCTGCTGGCACTGTTTCACGACGAGGGATTTCTCCAAGGGCCAGAAATAGCGCCGGTGCGCGACTACCTTCGCGCGGGCGGTGGGTCGCGCGACGCGGTTGACCGTCGACGCTGCCAGCTCGCTTTTCAGCTGGGTCCGCTCTTCGAGGAATACGCGGCCTCGCGCGCCGACATGGTAAAGCAGTGGGAGACGGGCACAACCCTCGACGACAACCACCTATTCGCAGCGACGGAAGCCTGGCAGCGTGCGCTCTGGCTGGCCATCTTCGGACCCGCGGGTCGCATCGCCCTTCGCTCGCAAGCCGAGGGCGTGGCCTGGTTGCGCATCGACGAGCTGCTGGCGCGCGCCGAGGCGCTGGGCCAGCTTGCGGCCGACAATCTCGGTCCCACCCTACACTTGTTCGGCGCCTCGTACGTGGCGCCGGCCTACCATCGCATGCTTGGCGTGCTGGCTCGTCACATCGATGTGTACCTGTACACGCTCAATCCCTGCCGCGAATTCTGGGAAGACGTGGAAACCCCGGCGGAGCTACGCCGGCGCGTGGCCAGAATGCCCCAAGCAGACCACACGCTCGACGATCCCTTTGGCCTGCTCGATCTATCCGAGAATCTCGCTTTGCGCCTGTGGGGCCGGCCGGGACGCGAAAATCTGCGTCTGCTCGGCGAGCTCGATGGCTACGACTTCGAGGAACACTTCGCAGCCTCGACCGCGCCCACGCTGCTGGCGCGCCTGCAGAACGACATCCTGGATCGCGTGGCCAGAAGCGAACCCGACCCAACCCTTGCCTGTGATGGCAGCTTGCAGGTGCTGGCCTGCCCAGGCATACGCCGCGAGCTGGAAGTCGTGGCGGCCGAGATCTGGCGCTGCCTGCGCACGACGCCCGATCTGCGCTGCAACGACATCGCGGTCATTGTGCCCGAGTCGCGCAAGGACGCCTATCTGTCGCAGGTGAGCGCGGTGTTTGCCGAGAGTCGCGACTTGCCCCACCACGTGGTGGACCTGCCGCTGGCTGGCGGGCACCGGCTGGGCGAGGCCGCGCATATGCTGCTCGACCTGCCGTTCTCGTCGTTTTCGCGCAAGGAGCTGGTGCCTCTCGTCACTCACCCGTCGCTGATGGCGCGTTTCCCCGAGGCGCGGCCCACGGACTGGCTGCGCCTCATCGACGAGCTAGGCATCGTGCGCGGGGCTGAGCAGCAGGATCTCGCAGGAAGCTACGTGGATCGCGATCTGTTCACCTGGGATCAGGGCCTGCGCCGGCTGGCGCTAGGCGCGTTCATGCTGGGAGAACGCAGCGGCGACGAAACCCCGGTCCGTCTCGGAGAGAACCAATATCTGCCGGTCGAGGTTGCGCCCGACGATCGCGCCAGCGCGCTCGACTTCGCGTTGCTGGTGCGCTCGCTGATTGCCGATGCGCGCTTCGCGGTTGGCAGCGACAGCCCGATTGAGCGCCCGCTAGCCGAGTGGCTGGACTTCATCCGCGGCATGCTGGCCGCGTATTTGCAACCCGTCGACGACGGCGAGGAGGGACTGCTCGGCCGCTGGCAGGCTAGCCTCGACGAGATCGAAGAGGTGGGCCTGCAGGACTTGCCGGTCAGCTACCGGGTCGCGGCCGAGCTGGCGCGCGGCGCGCTGGCGTCCGTCCCTGGCTCACGCGGGCAATACCTCGCGCGCGGCGTGACTGTGGCGTCGTTCGTGCCCATGCGGGCCATCCCCTTCCGCGTGGTCTTCGTACTGGGCTTGGGCCAGGGCGATTTTCCGCGCAGCGCCCGCCGCGGGGATCTGGACTTGCGCGAGGCCCGACGCGAGCCAGGCGACGTCACGCCCCGCGAGCAGGATCTCTACATGTTCCTGGAGACGCTGCTGTGTGCGCGCGACCGGCTGGTGCTTTCTTATGTGGGCCGCGACGAGATCACGGGCGAGAAGCGGCCGCCCTCGGCTGTGCTGCTCGAACTGCGCGAGATCTTGTCGAGTGGCTACCTTGCAGAAGATGAAGTGAACAAATTGTTCGACGCTGAGCCGCCGCCGCTGCGCCGCTATGACGATGTCGAGCGCCTGGACGCCTTGCCGCTCGCACGCACCGAACATGCGGCCCATCTTCTGGGCGAGTCCTTGCGTGCGTCGCTGCCAGCGGGCACGCCTGCTCCTTCGAGCGTGGAGGATCTGCGCCGTGCGCTGTCGCCGTCCGCTTTCCTTGAAGTGACAGCCCGCCTGTCATTGCCAGTGCCGCTGGCGCCAGCTGAGCCAATTGAAGCTACAAACAAAGTGGTCGTCACCCTGGCGGACTTGCGACATTTTCTTGAGGATCCTCTGCAGGGCTCGGCTCGCTTCCGCTTGCGTCTGCGCGAAAGCCAAGGTGACGACGAGCTGGCCGACCTCGAGGACGAATCTTTTGCCACGGCCGCCCTGGATCGGACAACGCAACTGCGCGAAGCCATGGTCGGCGCGGTGCTGGCGTCGGCGGGCGCGCCCTCGCCCGAGGCGGTGGCAGCCCGCTACGACGAGATCAGCCTACGCGAAGAATTGGCAGGCCGCGGGCCGGCCGGACTTTTCCGCGAGGCCGAGCGCACGCGCCACGCAGCCATCTTGAACAAGTGGAGCGAACAGTTTGGCGGCCTCGCGGGCGGCGGGTCGCTACGCAGCCGTGTGTTGCACTTCGGCCAGGCATTCGAAAATGAAGATGCGCACGAGATCCTACCGGCCATCACAATCGAGCTGGCCGCCGACGGAGCGCGGCCTCCGTTGACCGTGGAGCTGCAGGGTCGGACCAGCGTTCTCGTCGAAACGCCCGACGGGCCGCGAGCCTCGGTGATTCTGAGCTGCCGGGCCAAGGACTCTGACGAGGAGATCCGGCGCGACAAAGAATCCCTGCCCGCATTTCTGGATCACGTGGTGCTGGCAGCGGCGGGACTGTCGCAAGGCAGGGCTGGCCACCGCGGGCTGCTTCTGCTCACCGACGGCAACAAGCATGAAATCGAAGTGCGCCGCTTCGCCGCTCTGGACCCGGCGCGTGCGCGCGACTACCTCGCTCGACTGGTGCGCGACATGCTGACCGGGGCGCTGGGCCCTTCCGGCGAGCCCACCGGACTTCACGCCTACTTCCTGCCCTGCGAGGCCGTGTTCCGCGCGCGACGAATAGGCACCGTCCCCGGCGACGAGGCCACCCGTCTCTGCCAACAGGTCCGCGAAGGCGGGCGCATTCGTCTCAGCACCCTGTACGGGCCGATTCGCGACGCTGTGGAGCGATGGAATCCACCTTCCGTAGAAGCAGCCGCGCGTATGGCCACTGATCGCTTCGGCCTCTACTTTGAATTGGAGACCGGGGCCACGTGACTGCCGCCATCCGCTACCCGCGACCGCCTGAGCTGGACCAACTGGGCACCCGGCATGCCGTGGTCGAGGCGTCGGCTGGCACCGGCAAGACATACTTGCTTGAGCACCTGGTGGTCGAGTTGCTGCTCAATCACGGCGCGCGCATGGAGGAGATCCTGGTCGTTACCTTCACTGAGCGCGCCACCGCCGAGCTCTGCCTGCGCCTGCGCCAAAAACTGAGCGAGCTTTGCCATCTGACGGCCGAGCCTGGCCATGCCACCAGCCAGAGTTGCTGGCTCATCGACGACCATGCGCGCAGCCGGCTGCGCGATGCCCTGCTGGCCTTCGATCGCGCGACGATATCGACGATCCACGGTTTCTGTCGCGGCATTTTGCGGGATCACGCGTTCTTGCATCGACGCATGTTCGACGAGCAGGCCGTGGATGAGAAGGATGCCTTTCACACGGCTTTTGTGCAGTGCCTGCGCAATGACTTCGCAGTTCGGCCCGAGCTGCAGCCGTATCTGCGCGCTTGGCTGGCGGCAAAACCTGGCGCGGCCGATCTGGAACGCGAACTGGGCGCGTGCGCAAGAGAGCTGGCCGGCATCTTCCCGTCGCGGCCAGGGGCCTTGCAGCCGCCATTCGACGAAGCCGCTCTGGCCGCAGCCATCACAGCGTGGCCAGCCGAGATAGCCCGAGAGCCGCAACTGCTTGAGCGACTGAAGAAGGCCAAGGTGCATGCCAGCACAGTCGGGGCTGTCTGTCCCCGCTTGCTGGCACTGACCGAGATTGTGCTCAAAGCCCGCGGCGTCGACATGGCCGCGTTTCTCGGCGAACTGGATCGCTTTGTCGCAGATGACTCGCAGAAGGATGTCTGGTCCTATCTCCTCGGCGCCTTGGACAGAGGCGCAGCCGATCCTCACGTGACCAAGCTGAGGCGGGCGCTGGCCAACCTCGTCGCTGTCGCCCCTCCCCTGCTCGCGGCCCTGGTCCACAAATTCCTGCCGCTGGTGCGCGCGCGCCTTGAAGAGCACAAGCGCGCGGCTGGGCTCTACGATTTCCAGGACATGCTCACTTTGGTGGCTGAGCGTCTAGGCGACGAGGGTGAGCCGGCGCAGTTGCTGCTATCCACGCTACGCCGCCGCTACAAATACGCGCTCATCGACGAATTCCAGGACACCGACGATGTGCAATGGTTCATCTTCCGCCGTCTCTTCTTCGAGAGCCGCGAATCACATGTGTTGACGGTCATTGGCGATCCCAAACAGGCCATCTATCGATTTCGCGGCGCTGACGTGCACACCTACCTGCGCGCGCGCGGCGAGATCCTGCAGGCCGGCGGCGCCCTGGTCAGGCTGGCGCAGAACTTCCGTTCGACCCAAGCGGTGATCGACGGATACAACGCCGTGTTTGACCAGGCCACGGGCTTTTTCCGGGCTGGGGCGGGCATTGACTACGACCAGCCCGTGACCTGCGCCCGCACTGATCGGCGCCTGGTCGGCCCTGACGATCAACCGCGGCCCGGCGTGGTGATGTTGGATGTGCAGGCAGCCGCGGGCACCGGTGTGGCTGACGTGCGGCGCGCCTTGCGCCGCCGGATGGCGGACGAGATTCGGCGGCTGCTTTCCCCCGACGGGGCGCTCTCGCTCCACAGCAGCGACGGCCCCAGGCGAATCACCGCCCGCGACATCTTTGTGCTCGCTTTCACCAACCCCGAGTGCCGCGAGATCGGCGAAGCAATGCGAGCCGCGGGCCTGTCCTTTGCATTCTACAAAGAAGACAACCTGTTCCAGACCAGCCAGGCCAAGGACGTGCTGGACCTTCTGCGCGCCATTGCCGAGCCCGATGACCGCACTTTGCGCGCGCGAGCTTTCCTGACGGCATTCTTTGCCCTCGACCTGGCCGACTTGGCGCCTCGACCCGACGATGCGGACCCCTTGTTGCGCCAGCTTTTCGAGTGGCGCGACCTGGCTCTGGCCGGCGACTTTGGCGGCCTTTTCGCGGGCATCCTCCAGCAAAGCGGCCTCGTGTGCCGCGAGATCTGTTTGAGCCCCAGTGAGCGCGCCCTGACCAACTACCTGCATATCTTCGAGGTCATGCAGGAAGAGGCGACGCGCAGCCATGCGAGCCTGCGCGAGTTGGTGGAGACGCTGGGCGCGTATGTCAACGGAACGCGCCTGCCTCCGGGCGACGAGCGAAACCTGCAGCGTCTGGAAAGTGACGCCGATGCCGTGCAGGTGATGACTGTGCACAAGGCCAAGGGCCTTGAGGCCGACGTGGTCTTCCTGTACGGCGGGTTCAATCGCAGGACTTCCGCTTCTCTGCGCGTGTTTCACGACCGACAGGATCGGCGCGTGGTGCATCTGGGATCGCTCGACCCGCAGGAACAGCAAGACTACGCCAGTGAAATCGCCGACGAAGACCGGCGCATGCTCTACGTGGCGCTCACTCGTGCCCGCGGCCGGCTCTACCTTCCCCGCTGTCCAGTGGGTTCCTCGGGCTTTCCGGGGCCCTACCGTCTGCTCAGCCCTATTCTCGACAAGTTACTTGCAGACGCCAAGACCAGTCGCTTGTTCCACCGACTGCCGGTCGCCTGTCCTGCTGAGGCGCCAGTGGAATTGCCTGCTCCTTCGCCTGCGGCGCTTTCGGCCTGGCAGCCGCCCGAGCTGCCAGCCGACCTCGCCGCCACGGAATTCCGTCAGATTGCCAAGCAGCGCGCCGGCTTTGTCGTCACATCGTACACCGGTGTGAAGCGCCGCCACGGCGGCTTCGTGGTTGCAGAAGATCCAGCCGACCTGTCAACCGCCAACGAGCCAACCGAGCCCGATGCCCCTGCGCCTGTGGACCCACACGAGCTTGCCCGCGGGCGGCTGTCCGGGATCTTCTTGCACGCGATCCTGGAACAGGTTCCGCTTGATAGTTTCACTGATTCCGGCTCATCGACCCAGTGGGCCGCCCGGCCTGAGATCGCGAAGCTCTTGCTCCGCCTCGCCCACCGCCACGAACGCGATCCCAGTCAGATCGCACACGCCGCGCACCTGGTCCACACAGCGCTGTCTACGCCTTTGCGCCTGGGCGATTGCCTCGTGCCGGGTCTCGGCCAGGTGCAGCCGTCGCTACGCGAGACGGAGTTTCTCTATCCTATTCCCGAAAGAGATCATTCCCTGCTCCCGCGCACAGCTCACTGTCGACCCGCGGCTGAGAACACAGAGGGGAGAGGAGAGAGCGCAGAGAGGCCGGCGAATGGTGTCTGGTCCATCGAGCGCGGGCTGGTCAAGGGCTTCATTGATTACCTGTTTGAGCACGAAGACCGCATCTATTTTTGCGACTGGAAGGGCGATTGGCTTCCTTCGTGGGACGGTGATCGAGTCCGCGTGCACTGCGAGAACAACTACGAGATCCAGGCGCGACTCTACACGCTGGCCGTGCTGCGCCTGGCTGGCTTGAGTGATCGCGCCGCATTCGAAAAACGCTTCGGCGGCGTGCTCTACTGCTTTCTACGCGGCATGCGGCCAGGCGACGAGCTGGCCGGCGTCTACTTTCGCAGGCCCGACTGGCAGACCGTGCTCAATTGGCAGGCCGAGATGTTGGGCAGTGAATTCTGGGGGCTTCAGTCTGGTTAAACCATAGCCCAATTCCATGGGCCGTGCCCGGCAGCCGGCGATTGAACTAAACGCTCAGCCTTCGATCTTGCAGCCCGAAACCGTTCCGACCTCGATGTCCTCGGGGTTCCCCCAAGCGGTGTTGGCCACCCAATGCGTGCGCACCCCGGCCAGCTTGCCAATGATCTTGATCTGGCAACGGGCCGTGAAGCGCTTGAGTTGCTCGCGCGGCTTGTTGGGAGGCTCGGACTGGTAGCGGGCGCGAATGGCCGGCTCAAGAAAGAGACCCGGAATGAGGTACTGGTGGCGATCCACCGTGTAGAACGGGGCCAGCTTGTTCTGTTCGTCGCCCTGCCAATTGATAATCTCAGTAGAAAACCCGCAATAGTAGCCCTGAAGGCCCTTCTGAGACACGCAGGCCACGTCGGTGCGATCCGAGGTCACCAGCGTGATGTCCGCTGGCGTCGTACGCAATATCGCGGCTGCATTGGGGGAAATCCGTCGCGTGGCGAAGTAGGCGGCAAAGATGACGATGGCGGCGATTATCAGACCAAGAAAGATCTTGCCCCGCGAGAGGCCCGGCGTCTTGGCTCCGGCCGCTTGCTCGTGCTCATGCGCTTCCTGCTCTGCTTGATTGTGAGCTTCGTGTTCGCTTTCCACGGTGGTCCTTCCTTTCGGCCCCTTCTTTTACCGAACCACGGCTCCGACTACAAGCCCCGTCATGACGCGCGCATCTCACGGACCCCAGCGGGGTCGCGATCCGGTACACTGCCCGCAGCCTCACATGAGAATGGACGCCGCTTCACCGCTGTCTCCGCTGGGCACCGCTCGCCAGCGACTGGCGCCTGCTGCTGCCTATCCGCCCGGCCTGCTTTCCCTGCTGCGCGACGCTGACCTGGGCGAAGAAGAGGCGTTTCTGGCTTGGCAGATGGGCCAGCTTGCCAGCGGGATTGGCGAAGCCGAGCGACGAGACTTGGTCGCGTTGGTCGCGCGGTCACTCATCAGCGACAGTCAGGGCAGCACGCGCATGCGGCTGGCGGCGGCCGAGCGTTCGCTGCTGGACAAGGTGCCAGCGCTGGTCGGGGTGCCAGGCGAGCGCAAGCCACTCATCGTCGACGAAGGATTCCTCTATCACCAGCGCATCCTGGCTTGCGAGACGCGCCTGGCAGCGGCCATCAAGGCGCGGGCGGCGCTGCCTGGAGCTGACCCACGAGCCGTCAGGGCCGTGGTCGCCGAAATCGCAGCCAGCAGCAGCCCAAGACTGAGCGACGAGCAACAGGCTGCGGTGGCGGCTAGCCTGGGCCGCCGCCTAGCCGTGATCAGCGGCGGTCCGGGCACAGGCAAGACCACCATCGCGCTCGCGCTGGCCCGCGGGCTGGTGCGCATGGGCCTGCCCGCTTGCGACTTGGCGCTGGCCGCGCCGACCGGCAAGGCGGCCAATCGCCTGCAAGAATCCTTTCAAGCCGGGCTGGCCGCGCTGCCCGCACCCTCGCCCGAGGATCGGGCCCTGCAGTCTGCTTGCCCGGCAGCCCAGACCCTGCACCGCCTGCTGGGCTACTCGCCCGCAACCGGCCGCTTTCTGCACCACCAGAATCATCGTCTGGCTGCGCAGGCGGTGATCGTCGACGAAGGGTCGATGATCGATCTGTCGCTCATGGAACGGCTGCTGCGCGCGCTGCGCGACGATGCCGTGTTGCTGCTGTTGGGCGATGCCGATCAGTTGCCTTCCGTCGACGCAGGCGCCGTGTTTCGCGACCTGGGAAGTCTGGCTGTGCGACTCGACCGAAGCTTTCGCACGGACCAGGCGCAGAGCGCTGGCCGTCGCATCAGCGAATGCGCGGCAGCCGTGCGCGCGGGCGATGCCGACCGACTGGCGGCCTTGCTCACGCCGCGGCCCACGAGCGCGGCGCTGGCTTTCGACGGCGTGGAGCTGGTGCCAGGCACAGAGCGCGAGGCTGTGCTGCACCGCTGGGTCCAGGATCGCATCGTTGCCCTGCCCGAGTGGAACCAGCTCATCGAACACGAATACCTCCTCGGGCCCGAGGGATTCTCGCTCTTGGACGACGCCCGCCTGAACCGCCTGCACGCGCACCTGGCGCGCCAGCGCGTGCTGTGCGTGACGCGCGAATGGCCCACTGGCGCCAACCCGGTCAACGCCTTCTTGCACAGCCTGTGTGCCGGCTCCGACGGTGAGCTTGTGCCCGGCGAGCCCGTGCTGGTCTTGCGCAACGACTATGAACGCGGCCTGTGGAATGGCGACCAGGGCCTGGTCCTGTCGGTCGCGCAGCCCGGCCAAGCCGCCCGGCCCATGGCAGTGTTTCGTCTGCCGACAACAACAGCCTCGCCCTGGCTGGCGGTCCCGCCCGAGGCGATGGGTGACCGCTTGGCCCTGGCTTACGCCCTGACCGTGCACAAAGCGCAGGGGTCGGAGCACGATCAGATCCTGCTGCTCTTGCCCGAGCAGCCCCTGCCTCTCTTCACCCGCGAGCTGCTCTACACGGCGCTGTCGCGCGCGCGGCACGCAGTCGTGATATGCGGCAGCGCCGAGGTTCTCGCTTCCGGTGTCAGCACCAGCTTGACCCGCTCGTCGGGCCTGGCGGAAAAGCTGGCCGCACTGTAGCCAGAATGGATAGGTCTCGGACCGGACAGGACTCAGGTATCAGAAGCTCTTCGAGGACATCTCGTCCCTCCCGCGACGGCAGCAGGAGAAAGTCTTCGAGTTCGTCGAGGTCGTCGACCAGTACAGACGCACGGCCAGCTGACCCGATTTCACCGGCGGTGCGGCACTATCCCGCAGCCAGCACACCTACATTCACCGCTTCGCTTTCTGGATTGACACCAACCTTAATCAAGTGTCTGGCACCTCTATCGCTCGCGCGCCGGCTAGCCTCACCGCCCCCATCGCCGAGGACGGTTGGACGCGGACGTCATCCAAGCGTCTGCCAGCCAGCCTGGAATGCCGGCGCACAGCTGAACGACGCCCACCGTTGGGCACTGCCACCCCCGAATCCGTGCGATCCTACTCGTACTCGAGCCCGTTCAGGTTGGCTGGCTCTGCTATCGAGGCCCACTTACCGTTCTTCCGTTCAAGAACACCTGAGCGGGCTGCACCACACGCAGCGCCGATCGTCCCCTTCCTTTCCTCCGGATCTTTTGGATCGAAGGACCGTAGAAAGGCATTGAACTCGATCTTGTTCCTATCGAGAACCCGGAGCTTGATCACGACCGCCCCAATAATTCCACTCAGTCCCTTCATTTCCCTAAGCACAACGGGCACCAGATAGCCTCCACACTGCTCATTCTTCCCCAAGAAGACGACTCGCCTAGCGCCTTTTCCCTTGGTCGCCTGAATCAAGTCCACTTCAACAACGACCTTGCCATCTCGGTATCCATTGTTAAGCACGCATGACTTCGTCGCCAACGCGCCACGCACATTCTCCTCATTGTGCCCGAGAATCTCACCCACAATTGTACATCTCTCGTCTGCCCCAATCGCTGAGGCCTGCGAGAAGAGGCTGTACGCTGCAAGCACCGCCACGGCAATCATGCGGCCTCCTTTCAGTACCGATACAAGCCTATCCCCGTGGGATTGTTTCGCGTGCCCGTATACATGTTCTGGATTACGCCATTAGTCACAGTATCGAACAGATCACCCTGCATTCCCCCCACTCCCAACTGACGCGTAGGATCATAGAGCTTGCCAGTAAACTGCGCAGACTCACACCCGTACACGTCGATTTCGCGCACGCTGTCGGGCATCAGGAACTTGAACAACTCCGGATCCATACCCGCTTGCCCAAGCGTGGGCGTCAATTCCCCACCCACCGTGTGGCCAAAATACACTACTCGGGAATAGTCACCGCTGTTGAGAGCCGCGTCAATGCCCTCCACATCGCTAACCCGGATCACCGTTGTGTTTCCCATGTCTACGTCGAGATTATGACCCACCAGGTCCATCAACTTCGCCTCAAAAGCCCCTTGATTTCTGTCTATCAGAGCCTGTTGCCTGTCGCTGTACTCGATATCGTTCCACATTAGCAACGTCTTGTCGCCGCCGTCTTGACCGTAGCTCGCCCCGGCGATCGTCCGCCCCTGCTGAATCATCTCGTTCTTCTCCGCCCCACTCCCACCGCCCCCCTGGCTCTCCGCCGCAGTCCGCAGTGACAGCGGGTTCTGGCCTTGAACGGCCGATGCAACCCCAGCGGCTACCGCCCCGGTCATGGCTCCGGCCAGCGCGTTCTGTCCGAGCTGATCCATGTTTCCACCCATGAGCACCGTGCCGACGGCTGCAGTCACGCCGCCTCCGACCGCCCCACCAAGAAGCCGCGCCAGAGGGGACGCATCAGCAGGGGCTCCAAGACCGACGAGCATCCCGCCCAAAGCGATCGAATCCCCTTTCAACACCTGCTGCCATGGCGCGCCATCCAGAATCGCGGCTGTGCTGGTCATAGCCATTTGCGCGATCATGAAGCCCGTCAAGACCAGGCAGCCCGCCCCTCCCGTACTCGCGCAAGCGGCGGCGGTTACGACCGATTCGTACATGCCAATCCAGAAAGACGGACTCGTTAGGAAGCTGTACCAAGCGTATCCCGTCGGATCTGTGTAGCGCAGCGGATTGTTCAGCACATAGCTGTAGCGGTTGTAGCTCTGCAAGTTGGCCACTGCCTGAACGTTCGGGTCAGGGGTCAGGAAACGACCCAAGTCGGGGTCGTATACGCGGCCGTTCATGTTCACTAAGCCCACGTTGGGCACGGTTTCGTGGCTGGTGAATTCGCGGTGACCCACTTGCAAACTCAGCGAGGATCCGGCCGGAGTTCCATCGGGGTTGCGCCGCACGCCCCAGGCGTCATAGCCAAACAGTGTTGTGGCGGCGCCGCCGGTTGTGCCAAAGACGTTCCCGGTATCGTCGCTGATCGCGGTCACCGAGCCCAGGTGGTCGAAGTGATAGTATTTGGTGGTCGGCGGAGGCGGATCTCCCGATTGATCCTCGGTGACCACGCGCAAGGCGAAGGCGTTGCCCCCATGGGCGCCTCCCGCGTAGACGAAGTGTACGTGCTCCTTCTTCCCGGTCTTCACGTAGGTGGTTCGCTCGTAAATGCTCTTCCCGGTCCCGCCCAGACCCACGTACACGGTTCGCGCTGACTCCCCCAGGGCGCCGGTACCCACCGACTGCACCACTCGGTTCCCATCCGCACCATAGATGAAGGCCGCCGTGAAGGTGGGCGGGGAGTTCGACTCTGATGGCGGCGTATTGCTTATGTTGATCACCTTGTTCGCACTGTAACGCGACAATGAGTTCCCTTTGATTAGCCGCGGCTTGGCGACGCATTCAGCGCCACTGCATTCCGGATGAGAGCCTTGAACGCAGGCTCGTCAAGCTTCTCGCCTTCATGAAGGTTGATGGCACGCCTTACGTTGCCCTCGAGGCTGGAGTTGAAAAGCCCTGAGGGATCCTTCAGTTGAGCACCTTTGGCGAACGTCACCTTCACGACGCTCTTGTAGGTCTCGCCTGTGCATATCATTCCGTCGTGGTACCAGACCGGGACGCCTCGCCACTTCCATTCTTCGACAATTCTGGAGTCGGCCTCCTTGACCAGGGAGCGGATCCGGGAAAGTACCTCGCCGCGCCAGTCGCCCAGCTCCTTGATCCTTGCGTCTATCAGGCGCGATGGTGAGTCGGCTTTCCGCGATGTATCGTTCTTCTTCATGTCTTCCGCCTGTCTGGCAATCCTAGCACCCGCTTAGGCGACGTCGTCCGTCGAACGGTTTGCCGTTAAGCTGCAAGCCCGCCGCCGAGTCGGCGTCTCGATTCTACACGATGTCGCTGCGGCGGGATTGACAGCTGCAACGGGTTCGACCCCCGCCTCATTGCGAACATTCTGCTGGAATAACGGCGTCGATGGTCCGCATTTCCTCGACCTCCACAACCGCCCGATTCGTCTTGGCGGCATGTCCGTAAGGACCATTGCTTTCCACCTTGGCCCTCATATCAACGTATAGGGGCGGAGCAAGACCGGCACCGGCATCTACGGCTGAGGTCATTTGCGACCACCAGGGCTGGAGGGTATAGAGGTCGACCCACAGCTGCTCTCCCGTTTCACAGACGACGAGGAAGTAGTCCTCGGGAGCGTTGATCAGCCTGCCGCGTAGGTCGACCGTCGAGGAGCTGCTCTTGGTGCAAGAACCTGCCACCGCAAGAAGCATGACCACGGGAAGCAAGAATGCATAACGCTTCATCGCCCGTCCCTTTCGACTGAATCTTGATACTACACCCGAAGTTTGGTCTGTCGCACGCCTTGCCGTTCGGCTGCAAGCCCGCCGCCGAGCCGGCCCCTTGCTTCTACAGGATGTCCCCGCGGCGGGATTGACAGCTGCAACGGCATTCGACCGCGCCCGCACACATGTCTGGACATAATATCACACTGGTCATATATTCTGGTCATGAAGAAGCTGGCAGCCGCAAAGTTCAAGGAGCAGTGCCTTTCGATCCTCGATCATCTTGAGCCGGATGGACTCGTGATCACCAAGCACGGCAAGCCCGTCGCGCGAATCCTCCCTGCCGAGCGAGCCTCGGCGGATCTTATCGGCGCGTTTCGCGGGCGCATCCGGGTAAAGGGTGAACTCCAGTCCACAGGAGTCACCTGGGAAGCCCATGGTTAACGTAGACACGCACATCCTCGTCTTCGCCTTGATGGGCGAGGTCACCGACAGGGAGCGTCGAGTTCTGGCATCGAACACCTGGAGTGTGTCCGCGATTGTTCTCTGGGAACTTGCCAAGCTCGCGCAGCTTGGTCGAATCGATATCGACCTTGACGATGCAGATCTTACAAGAACTCTTTCCAGCATTCACGTCTGGCCAATCGACCTTGCCGTCAGCATTCAGTCGACTAGGCTCGATTTCAAAAGTGATCCTGCGGACGAGCTGATTGCGGCGACCAGCATCGTCCACCATATCCCACTTCTAACTCGCGACCGCCGGATCCGAGGTTCTCGTCTCGTCAGGTTCGCTTGAACCTACGTCGGTCGAACGCCTTGCCGTTTAGCGGCGGGCGCCGAAGGCGACCGTCAGTCAACGGTTAGGCCGCACCTCTCCGGCGCGCCGCCGCGGGAGCCCCACGAAGCAGCCCTTCCGAGCTGAGGTCCTCGTCGATGTCCGGCCAATGAATGCCAAACCCGGCAGCAGAGACTTTCCAATTGTTCCGTTGCTCCGCTGTTGCGTGGAACAGCCGAGGAAACCAAACCAAAGGTACCGTGATCGTCCTGCCGTCGGCGAGGCCCACGCACAACGCGTCGTCGGCAACGTGGACATCCCTGATTCGCTCGCCCGGACTAGGTGCCGAAAAATTCATTCCATGCCTCCAACAATAGAGGTTGATTCTGCATGATTATTCTACGCTTGGAAAAGATGCTTCGCCGTCGGCCTAGCGCCTTGCCGTTCAGGGCGCCGCCAAGCCGGCCCAGCGATTCTACACGATGCCCCTGCGACGACCACATCGGTCTGCTGCAACGGGTTCGGCGGCATCCTGACCGTCGGAGAAGTTCATGTTATCCAGCGCTACGCTGCAAGGCCAAACCACAGAGCTATGGCCCGGTTGACTCGCACCATGGTCCCGTCATCCAGACGACCGACGGCCTTCCCGATCTTGTCACGCCGGACGGCAGTGACCTTGTCGACCATGATCTGCGAGACCGAACGCAGCCCGTTTGACTTTGTTGGATCAACTGTTAATCGAAACAACGGGGCGCCTACGATGGTGCTGGTCACAGGAGCCACCGCAACGCTGGAATGTGTGTCGTTACCACAAAGTTGCTTGGTGACTCCCCACTGGATAGGGCACCATGGCTGACATGCAGAGCGATGCCACTCACCAGACTCCCGCGGCCCCCTCGGGGTCGGCGCAAGCGACGAAGCCTCGCCTCTGGCTGGCAATAGGCCTGGGCGTCGCAATTTCTCTTCACCTGGCCAGCGCCACCTTCCATGTTCTGTTCGGTGGTCTGAACGTAGACGAGGGGTTCTACGGGCTGGCGGCACGGAACGTGACCGAGGGTGCCCTGCCCTACCGCGATTTCGCCTATTCGCAGCCGCCGGTTCTGCCTTTCGTCAACGGCGCGGTTATGCGCCTCATCGGCTTTGGGCTTGTGCAACAGCGCTCGACCAACGGCCTGTGGGGCGCGCTGGCCCTCGGGCTTTGCGCGTGGCTGGCGGCCCGGCGGACGCGGCCCTGGGTCGGCCTGGTGCTGGCGCTGGCTTTCTCGCTCTGGCCGCCCTGGATGTACTTCATCCACCTGGGCAAAGCCTACGCGCTCACCTCGCTGGCCGCCGCAGCCGCGGCCTGGGTCTTTCTGCAATGGCCTCGCGCCGGCCGAAAGTATTTGCTTCTCTCGGCGCTGACTGCGCTGGGGATCGGCTGTCGTCTGGCCAGCGCGCCCTACTTCCTGGTCCTGTGGCTGGCGGCCCTGTGCGACGGCGGCCTGCCTTCGGTGCGCCAGGCACTGCGGGCCGTGGCGGAACTGGTCGGGCTTGTGGCCGTGGTGTTCTTGCCCTTCTGGCTGCTCGCCCCCGAAAGCATGAACTTCTGGGTCTTTCAGTTCCACGCCTCGTCGCTGCAGCACAGAGATTGGTCCCTCGGCTTCACCGAGATCTTCTTGCAGGCGCCGGTCTGTTGGATCGGCTTGCTGGGCTTGGCGTCACTCACCTTGGCGACGCTTCGGCCCTGGCCGCGCCGCGAGGCCGTCCTGGCAGCGGCGGCCGTGCTGGCGTTGGCAGCCAATCTTCTTCCTTCCGGCGCGGTTGCTGAATATAGCGTTCCCTTTCTCTTGCCGCTGGCCCTGGCCGTCGTTCTGCTGGTCGCTGACGTGGCCCGCGCTTGGTCGCTGCCCCGTCGCGTGGCCTTGGTGGCTGTGCTGCTCTCGATTCATCTGGGCGCCAACCCGATAGCCAACAGCACGCGCTGGGCAGACTCGCGCGGCAACGCCCCCTCGCTGTGCCTGCCTCGGGCGGCTCCCGACTACGACCTCGGCTTGCCCGAACGTAGTGCGCGCATCCGCGCGCTGGTTCAGCAGTTGCTGCCGCCCGGCCAGCCTCTCATTGGGCCCAATCTGATTCCCGCTCTGGAGACCAACCGGCCCGTGCCGCGCAATCTCTCCATGGGGCCGTTCAGCGTGACGCGTGACTTGCCGGCCGCTTCTGCCCAGCGACTGCATTTGGCGACTGACAGGGAGATCGCCGGGTATCTGGAAGACCCTCGCGTGACTTTGCTTTCGTTTGCCGATCGCCTGGAGCTGAACTACGGCTGGTCGATGCCGTCCTTCGCCCTGCCGCCCGAGGGCCTGCCCCCACGCTGGGCCCCGTCGGTGCTGCGCGAGTTCGTCACTGTGTACAAGGGGGGACACTACGTGCTGCTGGCGCGCAGCGAGTACTTGCGCAGCAAGGGCCTTGCACCCGAACACGGTGCTCCGGGCAAATGACCGCCAGCGTGCTAGCCTTACTGGGTCAGGTTGAGCACCCTTAGTCCATACGAGGCTACCCGACGGTGGCGAAGTCAGAAAACCAAGACGCGACGGTAACGCCCATTCTGTCTCACGAAACCGCCAGCCCTGCCACGCTGGAGGCGGAGGTGCGGACCGTCAGCCAAAGTCCCATCGTGAGCGCGCTGCTGGAGGCCACGGACGCCGGTCTGCTGGTGCTGAACCGAGAGCGGCAAATCCTGGCCACCAACCGCGCGCCCTTGCTGGAGAATCTGCGCCACGAACGACGCAGCATCGGACTGCGGCCCGGCGAGTTCTTTTCGTGTCCCCGCGCAGCCGAGGCAGGCTGTGGGGCGGGCCAGCACTGCCTGGCTTGTGGAACCCTTCAGGCCGTCACGCAATCGCAGGCCGGCAAGCGCACCGTCGAGCAAGAATGCCTGCTGACCTCGGGCGAGGGCGCAAACGCGACGCCCATGGAGCTGCACGTGCGCGCCACCCAGGTGGACATCGACGGAAGAGACTACACCGTGGTGTCGTTGCGCGACATCAGTCATGAGAAACGCCGCCTGGCGCTGGAGCGGATCTTCTTTCACGACATCCTCAACACGCTGTCGGCCTTGTCCAACTGGACCCACCTGCTCAACAGCTCCAGTGGCGAGCGTCAAGAGCGCGCCCGCGAACGCATCAGTCGCCTGGTCGGCCAGCTGGAACGGGAAATCCAGTTGCAGCGCACGCTGCTCGAGGCCGAGCAGGGCACCCTGCGGCCCCAGCGCGTCGCGGTCGCGCCTGCGACGCTGCTCGCGGATCTGCAGGGCATGTTCGCCGACACGCAAACCGCCAAACAGCGCACCCTCACAGTGGAAGACCGCTGTCTGGGTGTCGAGTTGGTCACCGATCCCGTGCTGCTGGGCCGGGTGCTGGTCAACATGGTGAAGAACGCCTTCGAAGCCACGCCTATCGGCGGCGAGGTTCGCCTGTGGTGCGAACGCCAGCCTGGCCCGACTGCGGAGGGCGAGTCCGAGCCGCGCGACACGGTTGCCTTCCACGTGCACAATGCGGCCGAGATCCTGCCGGTGGTGGCGTCGCGCGTGTTCCAGCGCTCGTTCACCACCAAGGCCGGCACCGGACACGGGCTGGGAACCTATGGCATGAGACTGCTGGGCGAGCGCTACCTGGGCGGCCAGGTCAGCTTCGTCACCAGCGCCACCGACGGAACCGTGTTCTCGATCCGCTTGCCGCTGCCCGCGGCGGTGGGCGCGGGGATTTGATCTTCCTCATGCCTTGCATGATGTACAGATAGATGTACAATACTGATATGGCGAGGAGCTATTCGGTCGCAGACGCAAGAGCACATCTTCCGGACATTCTGGACGACGTCGAAGCGGGCAAGGAGGTACAGCTGACGCGGCGAGGTCGACCAGTTGCCCTGGTGCTGTCTCCACAAAGGTACGAAATGCTTCGCAGCGAGCACACCAACTTCGCTGACGCTTACCGTGCGTTTCTTGCCCGTCACGCGCCGGCAGAGATCGGGCTGGAGCCTAGCTTCTTTGGCTCGCTTCGTGCTCAAGACCCGGGACGTCGTATCCGACTGTGATGCTCAAGTTTCTCCTCGACACGACCATCATCTCCGCGCCCATCGCGAAGATGCCCAATCGGCGGGTTGTGAGGAAGATCGAGCAACAAGGTGGCACCTGTGCCATCGGCGCGCCAGTCTGGCACGAGTTGGTCTATGGTTGTAGTCGGCTTCCGGCCGGGAAGAGAAGAAACGCTTTGGAAGAGTACCTCCATGGCGTCGTCCGACGGTCCTTTCCCATCCTGCCCTACGATGATTCCGCGGCCGACTGGCACGGACGGGAGAGAGCGCGGCTTGAAGAGAGCGGCAGAACCCCACCCTTCGTAGACGGTCAGATCGCGGCCATCGCACACAGCCAGAGCCTTACGCTCGTCACCACCAACACCGAGGATTTCCGGTACTTCGGTGAACTGGAACTGGCGGACTGGACCCGTTGATCGTCGTCTGCCTGTCGTCCCTCAACCCCAGACACCCGGGTCCACAGCGCGTGAGCCAATCACGTGCGGTCCGACTACTTGCGGAACACTGACGGTCTGCCGAACGGCTTGGCGCTGCAACGGCTTGTTGAACGAAGCCTCTGCTGCGGCAGTTTCTGATCTTGGTCGCAGTCCCCTTTTTGCTTGCACTGCCGACGAGCGCTGCAACGGCCTGTTCGGCGGCGGCTTACCGTCCGAGAACCACATCCACTCCGGACAGAACAAGCTCCAGTTTCGCCTTGGGCAGCTTGCCCACTCGCACAGTCAACTCGGACTTGTCGAGAGTCACAATCTGCGAGACGTTCGCCACCGATTCCTTGGGAAGACCGGTCGCGCTCTCAGATAGAAGAACATTGCCCGGCGCAGACGCCCACTTCACGTTGCTCGTCAAGGCAACACAGACGGCAGTCGCGATTCGACTCCGGTTCAATGCATCACCTTGTACGACCAGTACCGGTCGGCGAAATCCTGGTTTCGATCCGCGCGGTTCACCCAGATCCGCCCACCACACCTCTCCCTGAGAGACCGTCACCACTCGCTGCGCTCCAGCGTCCGTCGGGCAGCTCGCGATGCAAATCCATCGTGTGCTTCCGGGGCGCGTGC